>NZ_CP071705.1:0-72337 GCF_042192375.1 Pseudophaeobacter sp. TrK17 | reverse complement strand
GACTCTATTGTTGAAAGGGGGGGCTAAGCCCCCTGGCGCCACGGCGCGCATGGTCCCAGGATATTTTCAGCCAAAGGGAAAGCCCCCCGCCGGAGAGCATCAAATGTTTCGCGCGCGAAACATTTGACCAAAGTGCTCGGCCTTTCACCTGAGGTATCGCGCATCACTTTTGGCGTTGAGCTGCAGGCGAAGGCCGCGAACAGGTGATGCCTGTTCAAGGCCGGGCGCTCTAGATCTGGATCCGTTTGGCGGCAGGCACCAGGGCGTTGATCTGGGCGATATGTTCGGGCAGGCAATGGCTGAGGAAATCGTAATGCTGCAGCACATGGGCGCGGGCCGCTGGACCGAGGTAGCTGTAGTCCCTGGGGTTGGCCACCACATCCACCACCTGATCCGCAAGCGCGCCCGGGTCAAAGAAATCCACCAACATGCCGGTCTGCCCATGGGTGACCGCCTCGCGCACCGGGGCCACATCTGCCGCCACCACGGTGGCCTGCATCGACATCGCCTCGAGCAGCGACCAGCTGAGCACAAAGGGCATGGTCAGGTAGATATGGCAGCGGCTGATGCGCAGGATACGGCAGAGATCCTCATAGGGCACCTTGCCGAGGAAATGCACCCGGCTCCAATCCACGCTGTCGCCAAGTTCCGCTTCCATTTCGCCGCGCAGGCCTTTGGGATGGCTGCTTTCAACCCCGTAGGAGGTCTCGTTGCCGCCGATCATCAAAACCCGCGCCTTGGGACGGGTGGCCAGGATCTGGGGCAGGGCGCGCATCATGATGTGAAAGCCGCGGGCGCGTTCCATATTGCGCGCCACATAGGTGATGACCTCGTCGTCGCGGGTCAGCGGCTGCTCCAGCCGCCCCAAGCCAACCGAAGCATTGGCATCGGGCAGCAAGCGATCACAGCGAATGCCATCGTGGCAGGTATACATGCGGTCATGGAAAGACGGCGGGAAGCGGTCGCGTTGCCACAGGGTAGGAGTATGGCCCTGATCGACCGCTTCGATACTGGCATAGGGCACGGTATTGCGCGCCTGGGCAAAAAAGCCGGCCTGATCATTGGCGGGGTTTTCCGGGTCAAAGCCAACCAAGCCGCCAGAGGTGCGGTAGAAATATTCAAAAAAGCCGATCACCGGCACATCCGGCCAGACCTCTTTCATAAACAATAATTCGCCCCAGCCAGTATGGCCGATGATGATGTCGGGCTTAAAGCCCTGGTCGCGCTCCAGCTGCCGGGCCGCCAGGGCGGCGCCAAGCCCGGCCCCTGCCGCCGCCTCCCAGTCTTTTGACAGCCCATAGGCGTCTTTGGCGGGCTGGTGGTGGGAGGTGTAGGTCACGGTTGTCACCCCCGGCAGCCGCAGCCCCCGGCGCTGGGTGAGAAAGAGGATCTCATGGCCGCCCTGTTGGACCAGCCAGGTGAGCAGCTCGCGATATTGGCCGGGCATGTTTTGATGGACAAAAAGGAATTTCATGATGGGCCATACCTTGGAAAATCTGCGGGCAAATCTGCGGAAAAATTTCTGGCCTCATGCTTGCCGGGGAATGGGGCGGGGTGCAAGCCGGCAGGGGAGGTATTGGCGGCGATGGAGGCTGGCTTGCCATTGTGGAGACATGGTTGTGTCATAGCGAAGCTGGATTCTATGGTGTACTAGATTTGGATAACCTTTGCCGCAGTGCCGATGTGTTTGCCCCCAGGGGCAGGGGCACCTGTGAGGAGAGGGCGGACTGGACGAGGTGACGGGGTAAGAGATGCAGGTTGAAGAGACGGGATTGCCGGGGTTGAAGATCCTGGTGCCGCAGCGGTTTGGCGATGCGCGCGGATTTTTTAGCGAATGTTGGAGCCGGCGGCACCTGGCAGAGCAGGGGATTGATCTGGATTTTGTGCAGGACAATCACTCCCTGTCGATGCAGCTGGGGACGCTGCGTGGGCTGCATTTTCAGGCGCCCCCCCATGCCCAGGCCAAACTGGTGCGCTGCGGTCGTGGGGCGCTGTTTGATGTGGCGGTGGATATCCGCAAGGGCTCGCCGACCTATGGCCAGTGGTTTGGCATCGAGCTGACGGCGGAAAATGGCAAACAACTGTTGGTGCCGGTGGGGTTCCTGCATGGCTTTATTACCCGGGCACCCGAGACCGAGATCCTGTACAAATGCACAGATTACTACGCGCCGGACTGCGATGGCGCGGTGGCCTGGGACAGCTGCGGTGTGGACTGGGGCTTTGACGGCCCGCCGCTGCTGTCAGAAAAGGACGCAGCGGCGCCTGCACTGGCGGATTTTGACAGCCCCTTTGTCTGGCAGGGAGCGCTGGCATGAAAATTCTGGTGACCGGCGGGGCCGGCTTTATCGGCTCGGCGGTGGTGCGTCGCGCCATTGGCGATGGCCATCGGGTGGTGAACCTGGATGCGCTGACCTATGCCGCCTGCCTGGAGAATGTGGCCGAAGTGGCGGATCATCCCAACTACGCCTTTGAGCAGGCAGACATTCGCGACCGTGCGGCGCTGGACCGTATCTTTGCCGCCCATGCCCCGGATGCGGTGATGCATCTGGCCGCCGAGAGCCATGTGGACCGCTCGATTGATGGGCCTGGCGATTTTATCGAGACCAATATCACCGGCACCTTTAATATGCTGGAGGCCGCCCGCAAATACTGGACCGAATGTGGCCGCCCAGAGGGGTTCCGCTTTCATCACATCTCGACGGATGAGGTCTATGGCTCGCTTCCTGCCGATCCTGAGGTGCAGTTTACTGAGGAGACGGCTTACGATCCGCGCTCGCCCTATTCCGCCAGCAAGGCGGCCTCTGACCATCTGGTGCGCGCCTGGGCCGAGACCTATGGGCTGCCGGTGGTGCTGACCAATTGTTCCAACAACTACGGCCCCTTCCATTTCCCGGAAAAGCTGGTGCCGGTGGTGATCCTGAACGCCCTGGCGGGCAAGGCGCTGCCGATCTACGGCGATGGATCAAACGTGCGCGACTGGCTCTATGTGGAAGATCACGCCGATGCGCTGCTGTTGGTGCTGCAAAAGGGCCAGCTGGGACGCAGCTACAATATTGGCGGTGAGAATGAGTGTTCCAATCTGGAACTGGTGCAAACCCTCTGCACCATTCTGGATGAAAAACGCCCCCGTGCAGATGGCCTGTCCTACCAGGATCAGATCACCTTTGTCACAGATCGCCCGGGCCATGATGCGCGCTATGCAATTGATCCTTCGCGTATCCGCGCGGAGCTGGGCTGGCGTCCCTCTGTGACGGTTGAGGAAGGGCTGCAGCGCACGGTGCAGTGGTATCTGGAGAATGAGGCCTGGTGGCGCGCCCTGCAGACCCGCGATGGTGTGGGGCAGCGGCTGGGGACGGGCCCGGGGACAGGGCAGTAGCGGCTTTCCAGCTGGAAAGCCGGCCTCCGGCGGAGGTA
Source organism: Pseudophaeobacter sp. TrK17 (assembly GCF_042192375.1). NCBI lineage: Bacteria > Pseudomonadati > Pseudomonadota > Alphaproteobacteria > Rhodobacterales > Roseobacteraceae > Pseudophaeobacter > Pseudophaeobacter sp. TrK17. The sequence goes on along the minus strand of NZ_CP071705.1, from coordinate 68,923 downwards.
TTTACAGCAAGATGAAAATAGGGCGCAGGACATGAGCATTTTGGTGTTTGGAAAAACCGGTCAGTTGGCGCGGGAACTGGCGCTGCTGGATGGGGTGACCTGTCTGGGTCGCGCCCAGGTGGATCTGTCGGATCCCGCCGCCTGCGCCGAGGCTATTGGGCACTATGCCCCTGTCGCTGTGATCAATGCTGCCGCCTATACGGCGGTGGACCGCGCCGAAGAGGAAGACGCGCTGGCCCAGGCGGTGAACGGTGCAGCGCCGGCGGCGATGGCCCAGGCCTGTGCCGAGCTGGACATTCCCTTTGTGACTGTCTCGACGGATTATGTCTTTGATGGCAGCGGCACGACCCCGTGGCAGCCAAGCGATGCTGTGGCGCCGATCAATGCCTATGGGCGCTCCAAGCTGGCGGGCGAAGAGGCGGTGGCGGCTGCCGGCGGGCGCTATGCCATTTTGCGCACCTCCTGGGTGGTTTCGGCCCATGGCCATAACTTTGTCAAAACCATGCTGCGCCTGGGGGCGGAGCGGGATCATCTGAGTATTGTCGGGGACCAGATCGGCGCGCCGACCCCGGCGCGCGACATTGCCGCCGCCTGCCTGGAGATGGCGCGGCAATTGCGGGCGGACCGGAACAAATCCGGCACCTACCATTTGCAGGGCCTGCCTGAGGTGAGCTGGGCCGGGGTTGCGGCGGAGATTTTTGCCCAGGCCGGGATGACCTGTGAGGTGACGGATATTGCCACCTCCGCCTATCCAACCCCGGCGGCGCGGCCGCTGAACTCACGATTGGATTGCACCACATTAGAGACTGTTTTTAACATTTCTCAGCCCGATTGGCGGCTGGGGCTCAGGGGTGTTTTGAACGATTTAGGAGAGGCATTATGAGTGCAGGCAAGCCCGGCGCGGATCGAAAAGGCATCATTTTGGCGGGGGGCTCTGGCACCCGGCTGTATCCGATCACCATGGGCGTCTCAAAACAGCTGTTGCCGATCTATGACAAGCCGATGATCTATTATCCCCTGAGCGTGCTGATGCTGGCGGGGATCCGCGAGATCTGTGTGATCACAACACCGCAGGATCAGGCACAGTTCAAACGCACCCTAGGCGATGGCAGCCAGTGGGGGATTGAGCTGACCTATGTGGTGCAGCCCGCGCCCGATGGCCTGGCCCAGGCCTTTATTCTGGCCGAGGCGTTTCTGGCCGGGGCACCGTCGGCGCTGGTGCTGGGGGATAATATCTTCTTTGGCCATGGCCTGCCCAAACTGCTGGCGGCGGCGGATGCGCAAGACACAGGCGGCACCGTCTTTGGCTATCACGTGGCCGATCCCGAACGCTATGGGGTGGTGGATTTTGACGCTGAGGGCCGCGCCCGCCAGATCATTGAAAAGCCCGCGGTGGCGCCCTCCAACTATGCGGTGACGGGGCTGTATTTCCTGGATGGCACCGCGCCCGCGCGGGCCCGTGCGGTGCAGCCCTCTCCCCGCGGTGAGCTGGAGATCACCGATCTGCTGCAGAGCTATCTGGACGAAGAGGCCCTGCGGGTTGAGACCATGGGCCGGGGCTATGCCTGGCTGGATACCGGCACCCATGGCTCATTGCTGGAGGCGGGGAACTTTGTCCGCACCCTGCAGGAGCGCCAGGGGCTGCAGACCGGCTGCCCGGAAGAGATCGCCTTTGAACAGGGCTGGATCGATCGTGAGGGGCTCAAGGCGCGGGCAGATCTGTTTGCAAAAAATGACTATGGCCACTATCTGGAAGGCCTGCTGGGCTAGACAGCCGACGGGGATCGGTTTTTTCTGGCGTGTGCGTCTCTGGCTGGGGGCGGCGGCGCTGTTGTTGGCCCTGTACGCACGAAAGGGGTCAAAAACGGCCACATTTTCTGGTTGTGCATTTTGAGTTGATATGGCGGACTGATCCGTATATATGCTCCGATATAAATTAACTTGGAGCGTGCATGGAACAGCTTTGGTCAGCAGAGGCCCTGCGTTTACATTGGGTTTTGCAACCCTCAGAGCAGCCGCTGCTGAAGGGGTTGCCTGGGCCGAAACGGCTTGTACTCGGATACTACCTGAAGTTTTTCCAACGCCATGCCAGATTTCCTAACCGAATGGATGCCATGCCAGAGGCTGTTGTGCAGTTTTTGGCGGAACAGATCGAGTATGACGGTCCGCTGCCATCAGATGTACCAGAGCGCTCGGATCGCCGGTATCGCCGTCTGGTTTCGGATCATTTGCGGCTGCGGCGATTTGATCGAGCCGCTTCTGGCGAATTTGTGGAATGGCTTGTGGTTGAGGTCTTGCCGAACGCGCCGCAGGTGTCGGCGCTTGATGAGCGGATGACAGCGTGGTTTCTAGCCAATCGTTTCATCCGACCAGAGCAATCGCGCTTGGACAAGCTGATGGCTCAATCGGAACGCCAGTTCGATCACAGGCAATACGCCAAGATTTCAGGGCGGCTGACGTTGGCGCACAAACACGCCTTGGATGCTTTGCTGACGACCGATGAGGCCGCATCGCGATTTGCGCAGCTTGCGCGAGGTCCAGGCGGGGCAAGCGTACAGGCCGTTCAGGATGCTGTGGCGCGGTTAGAGATGGTTCGTGCCATCGGCCTACCGCCTCATCTCTTGGAGGGCATTCATCCAGACCATATCGCCAGCCTGGCTCGCCGCGCCGCCAGCGAAGATGCTTGGGACATGCGCCGCCGTCCCGAGGCTGTACGGCATGCCCTGCTCAGTTGCTTTTGCGCGATCAGAGCCGCAGAATTGACAGATGATCTGGGCGATTTGGTGATCAGCATCATCCACAAGATATCTGCGCGCGCTGAGAGTAAGGTGATCAAGGAATATGTCGCTGACTTTCGGAAGGCGGAAAGCAAAGACACGGTTTTGGGCAAGATCGTGCTCGCAGTCGATGGGCAGCCGGAAGGCGACATCCCGCAGGTCATCTACCCGGTCGTCCCGCGTGAGACGATCCGTGAGCTGGCGAAAACCTACCAGGCAGACACGCCTTCATTCACGACCCGCGTGCATCATACAATCCGCCGCTCTTATGCGCGGCATTACCGGCGCGTCCTGCCAGTGATCTTGAGAGCACTGACGTTCCGGACGAGCAGCACCAGTGCCGAGCCGTTGTTGGCCGCCCTTGCCGTATTGACGGAGCCATCGGACCGGAAGCCACAATTTTATGCTGAGGAGGAGGTTCCGATCGACGGTGTTATTCGCCCCAAGTGGCGAGACATTGTTCTCGAGGTGGGCCCTGGAGACGTGGTCCGCGTCAATCGCATCAACTACGAGATATGTGTCCTTCAGACTCTGCGTGAGAAGCTGCGGACAAAAGAAATCTGGATAGAGGGTGCAAAGCGATATTGCGATCCGGACCAAGATCTACCAGCCGATTTTGATACGCGCCGCGCGCACTACTTCGACTTGCTTGATCAGCCCCAGAGTGCGGCTCAGTTTGTCCAGGCGTTGCGAGACGGCATGAGAGAGGCCCTGAGCGCCTTTGATCAAGGCTTCCCGGCCAACAGGGATGTCAAACTCAAGGCTCGGGCCGGAGGCGCGCGCCTATCCTTGCGTCCCTTGAGTCCACAGACTGATCCTGTGGGGTTGGAAGACCTTAAAGCGGAGCTTGGCCGACGGTGGCCGATGACCAGCCTTCTGGATGTGCTGAAGGAAGTCGATCTGCGCACAGAGTTCACGCCGCTGTTCCGTGCAGCGGGGTCTCGGCAGAACTTGCCGCAGGAAGAGGTCTCCCGGCGTCTCTTGCTCGCCCTGTTCGGATCGGGACAAATATCGGGCTCAAGGCCATTGCGGCGGGCCCCCATAAGGTCAGCTACAAGGAGTTGCTCTACATCCGGCAACGCTTCATTCACAAAACAGCACTGCAGGATGCAACCCGCCGGATTGCAGATGCCACCTACCGCATTCGCAGCTCCGATATCTGGGGAGATTCGGGTACGAGCTGCGCCTCGGATTCCACGCAACTGGCATCCTGGGACCAGAACCTGATGACCGAGTGGCATCAGCGCTATGGCGGGCGTGGTGTAATGATCTATTGGCATGTCGATAAGCAGGCCACCTGTGTCCATTCACAGTTGAAACAAGTCTCGTCTTCCGAGGTTGCGTCCATGATTGAGGGCGTACTGCACCACGGCACGGACCTGGATATCGACCGCCAGTTTGTTGATACTCACGGACAAAGCGTCGTGGGGTTTGCTTTTTGCCACCTTCTTGGCTTCGACTTGATGCCACGCCTGAGAGGTATCGCCGGCCAAAAACTCTCCCGCGCAGACAAGCAGGCCGACCGCCGCTTCGCAAATATTGAGCCGATTTGCACGGCCCGACCCATCGACTGGGATCTGATCGCGCGGCATTACGATGAGATGATCCGCCTTGCGATTGCCCTCAAGCTGCGGACAGCCGATGCGGAGACCATCCTCCGCCGCTTCACACGGGGCCAAACGCACCCAGTGTTCTCGGCACTTCTGGAATTGGGCAAGGCGGTCAAAACGATCTTTCTATGCCGGTATCTCGGCAACGCGGAGCTGCGCCGCGAAATCCATTCCGGGCTCAATGTCATAGAGCGCTGGAACGGGGTGAACGACTTCATCTTCTACGGCAATGGTAATGAGCTGGTGTCCAACCGTCGTGACGATCATGAAATCTCTGTCCTCAGCCTGCACCTGCTGCAAGCGGCGATGGTCTATGTGAATACGCTCATGATCCAGCAGGTACTTCGTGAGCGCCCCTGGCGCGAAAAGATGACCGCCCGCGACATGGCAGCGCTGAACCCGCTGCCGCACAGCCACTTCAACCCATATGGTGTCTTTGATCTCGATATGGATACGCGCCTTCCCCTCGAAGAGATGAGGATGGCAGCATGATGCGTTCCGAAACTTATAACAAACGGAACGACCTTTTTTGTGCGCAAAATCAGCGCCTTGTAAAATCCGTATATTTGTTCCGTATATGGCGCCTTAAATCCGGGCAAAATCCATGCTGATCGGGTACGCGAGGGTCTCGACGACTGGCCAGAACCTAGAAAGTCAGATCGAACACCTCCAGAGCGAAGGTTGTGACACGATCTTCCAGGAAAAAATCACGGGGTTTGACCGGCGCAGGCCTCAGCTTGAAAAGATGATCGCTTCCCTACAGCCCAGTGATACGTTGGTCGTCACCAGCCTCGACCGTCTGGCCCGATCAACCAGTGATCTCTTCGTGATTACCCAGAAGGTAGAGGCCGTCGGAGCATCATTCCGCTCCCTGCGGGAACCCTGGGCCGACACAACAAGCTCCATGGGAAAGTTCTTACTTACTGTTTTTGCTGGACTTTCTGAACTTGAACGCAACATCATCAATGAACGCACAGAAGAAGGACGGACCTCCGCAAAGAAACGCGGCGTGAAGTTCGGACGCAAGCTGAAGCTGACACCACACCAGCAGGATCAGGTCAGGGCCATGCTCAAAGAGGGAAAATCCATTCGTGCCATCGCGCGCGACTTCAACGTCGGTGTCGCAACAATCGACCGCATCAAGCGCACAACAGCACTCTCATGAAATGTGGCCGTTTTTGAACCCCTTCGTGCGTACGGGGCCTTGTTGCTGGTTTTGGTGCAGCCGCTGCGGGCCCAGGTGACGCTGGATCTGCGCGATGCCGACCTGCGCAATTTTGTCGAAATTGTCTCTGAAGCCACCGGCCGCAGCTTTGTGCTGGACCCCGGCGTGCGCGGCACAGTGACGGTGCTGGCACCAGATCAGATGTCGCCGCAGGATTTGTTTGAGGTCTTCCTGTCGGTGCTGGAGCTGAACCGGCTGACCCTGATTGAAGGGGCGGGGGCGGATCGCATCGTGCCGATGAATGTGGCGCGGGAGCTGTCCTCGGGCGGCAGCGCCGGCTTGCCCAGCGGCTTTGAAACCCGGGTGATTCCGGTGAAAGAGGAGCCCTTGCAAGAGGTCATTGAGGTGGTGCGACCACTGTTGCCGGCCGAGGCAGTGATGACCCCGGTGCCTGGCGCCAAGCGGCTGATCATTTCGGATCGCAGCGCCAACCTCAATCGGATTACCCGGCTGATCAAACGGTTGGACCAGCCCCGTGCCGCCCCCCCAATCGAGATCCTGCGGCTGCAAAACGCCAATGCGGCTGAGGTCTTGCAGGTGGTGCAATCGATGGATCTGATCCCCGAGGGCTCTTCGGTGAGCGTTGATCGCCGGTCAAACGCGCTGCTGATTTCTGGTTCCGAGGCGTTGAACTACGCCGATGCGGCGGCGATTTCGGATGTGGTGATGCGCACCCTGAACAGTGACAGCGAATCTGGCACCCAGGCCGCGGTGCGCATCGTGCCCGAGCTGCAGACCAATACGCTGCTGGTCTCGGCGCCACAGGAACGTATTGACGATATCGTGCAGATGGTGCGCTATCTGGATCAACGCCCCACCCAGGTGCTGGTCGAGGCGGTGATTTTTGAAATGTCGGTCGAGGGGCTGTCGGATCTGTCGGTGCAGTTTGGCGCGGTGTTGAACAATGCCCTGGTGGGCGGCGCCCAGTTTGATCTGCCCGGGCGCTCCAGCCTGACCAATCTGATTTCCTCGGTTTCCAATGGCGGTGGCGCAACACTGGGATCGGGCGGCGTCTTTGGCGGTGCCAAACGCAATGCAGGCGGCGATGGCATTGTCGGGCTGATCACCGCCATTGCTTCGGTGAATTCCACCCGGCTGTTGTCGACGCCTTCGATCCTGACCCTGAACAACCAGGAGGCCGAGATCGTGGTGGCGCAGAATGTGCCCTTTGTCACGGGCAGCTATTCCACCGTCAGCGATAGCAGCTCGGTTGATAACCCGTTTCAGACCATCGAACGCCAGGATATTGGCCTGACTCTGAATGTGACGCCGCAGATCAATGCCGACCGCACCGTGCGCATGGTGATCAAGCAGGAAGTCTCTAACCTGACCAATTCCACCGCCGCTTCCGGTGGCGAGATCACCTCGCGCCGGTCGCTGTCGACCACGGCGCTGGTCAGCGATGGCAATGTGATCATGCTGGGCGGATTGCTGGAAAATGGCTCGGGCGGGGTCAATCAAAAGGTGCCGGGTCTGGCAGAGCTGCCCCTGGTTGGCGGGCTGTTCCGGGGCAAAACCGTCCCGGTCGCGCTGGCGCAGCAGTTGGGCCAGTACGGCGCTGGACAGATCGGGCAGAAAACTTGCCAGCACCGCAGGGGGGGCGGTGTTCACGTTCAACCGGCTGTCGCCGGGCAGGGCGGTGATCAGAGGCCGCAGGCGGGCATAGGCGCGGGGCGACAGCCCCGGCAGATCCGCCAGCTGATCGGCGCTCAGCAGCGGGTCGCCCACCGGGTCCAGCGGCGGATCCCGTTGCAGCCAGCGCCCGGGGTGACAAAGCGGCGGATGTCATCGGCGATGCGGGCAGGCAGTCCGAGGCGGGCTAGCAGATCGAGATCGCCATCACCATCCATATCAAACTGGGTGGCGGCGGCGGTCATCAGGTAATCCTCCAGCCCCATCTCGCCCGAGGCCTCGCGGAAGCTGCCGTCGCCCATGTTGTGAAAGAACAGATTGGAGGGCGAGACCTCATTGGGGACCCAGGTGCCATTGACAATATAGAGATCCTGCCAGCCGTCCTGGTCAAAATCCGCCACCTTGGTGTCCCAGCTCCAGCCGCCAACCTCAAGCCCGTGGGCCGCCGCCGTATCCGCATAGGCCGTGCCCTGCCAGTCCAGCAGCACATTGGCCCGCAGGATCTGCGGATGGCTGAGAGCGATTTCTTCCGCCAGGGGCTGGCGGCTGGGCTTGAAATGCAGATCACAATAGGCCCGCGGCACCACCTGCGGCGCCGGGATCAGCGTACAGAGGCTGGCAGCGCCCGGCATAAGAGGGATCAAAACGGTTGCCGGATTTATACCAGTCCTTGATCGCCATGTTCTGCTGGCAGGTGGCCCGGGCCTGAGCGTCCTGAATGGCATCGCAATAGAGCGCCAGCGGCTGCATCTTCAACCGCTCGGAGACCCCGGAGGAGCGACCGGCAATCTGTGCCAGATAGATCTCGGGGCGGGTGTCATTGAACAGATCCGCCACCTTGACCGCCATGGTGGTGGTGGTGTGGGGGATCAGCCCCTCGGGCTGGGTCACCATCTGCAAACCGCCCTGGCCATCGCCGCGATAAAAGTAATCGGGGATGTCAAAATCATTGCCGACAATCAGATCCTGGGCGCCGTCGCCGTCAAAATCGCTGAACAACAGCGACAGGGTCTCGCCGGGAATACCGGGCAACTCATGAAAGCTCTGGCCGCTCAGGGCGCCATCGGGGTTAAACACCACCCGGTTGCGCGACTCCTCGCCCGGAATGCGCCGGTACCAGCCCGCCGCCCAGTTGCCGAGCCCCAGGTCCAGATAGCCATCGCCGTCCAGATCGGCAAAGCTCAGCGCCATGGAAAGCGGTGTCTCGGCCTGGTTTTGCACCGGGCTGAGCGGCGTGGCGCCAAAGGCACCGCCATGGTTGCGCCACCAGAAATTGCCCTTGAGGTAGCTGGCCAGGAACAGATCCAGCCAGCCGTCATTGTCGATATCCACCAGCACCGCATTAAACACCTGCAGGTCCGCCAGCGGTCCGAGATCCAGATCCACCCGGGAAAACTGCCCCTGACCGTCGTTGCTATACAGATAAAGCCCCGCCTCGGTGGAGGCCACCGCCAGGTCGATGTCGCCATCGCCGTCGATATCGCCCGAAGACAGGCTGCGCCCCTCCCAGAAGGGCGGCCACATATCGCGCATGGAGAATTCCAGCGGTTTATCAATGCCAAATTCACTGGCCTCGGCGCGGGTGAACAGGGTTTCGGCGGCGGCTGAGCGCGGTGCAAAGGGCGTGGTGGTGATCTGGATCGCACTGGAATCTGCACTGGTTACCTGCGGCAGCGGATCCGCATCCAGGGTTGCCGCCTGGGCGGCGCTCCAGAACAGGCTGTCTGACAGGCCGGCAGACGGGCTGCCTGTGGAGGCGGGCTGAACCGCCTGTGGCGCCGCGCTTTACAACAGCATCTCCAGGGCGCGCTGGCTTTGCCAATTGTGATAGCTCTGCGCCCCGAGGCCGGCCAGAATGCCAAGGCTGGCAATTGCCGCTCCCAGCAGGGCAGCGATGCGAAGCCCCAGCATCTGATTGATAATAAAGAAGGAATAGACCGAAAAACTGCCCAGGGTCATCAGTAGCGCCATGACATAGCCCTGCGCCAGCCCGCTGGCGATCAACACCCCGCACATCACCACATCAAAGCCAATCGGCACCGGCATGAACAGCCCCACCAGGGCGACCAGCAGCAGGATCCCGAGGCCAAAGGGCAAGGTGGTAATCATCTCGGAGGGCAGCAATGTGCCCACCAGCGCGCCCAGAAATCCTGCCGCCAGCATCAGCGGCACTGTCATCCGCACAATATACCACAGATTGCCCAGATAGGCCTTGATCACCTCCCAGAAGGCGCGGATCAGCCCCTCGCGGTGGGGGGCGCCCGCCTCCAGATTACCAGCCTCGAGATCACCTGCGGCCAGTTCGGCGGCGCTCCAGCTTGGCGGCACGGAGGCGGTGGCGGCAGAGACCTCTGCCTGCTGCGCAGCTGGCAGCAGGCGGCACAGCAGCGGCACCACCGCGAGGATCACCACCAGCGACAGGGCCACCTTGATCACCACCATATAAAACGGCACCAGCGCCAGCAGCATGGTCAGCACCACAAAGTTCAACGTCGGTGAGGCCACCATGGCCGACAGCGCCGTCTCGGCCCGCATCCCCGAGGCATAAAGCCCGCGGCCAATGGGGGCGGCGCAATTGGCGCAGACCCCCAACGGCGCGCCCAGAAATAGCCCCAGCACGGAATTGGCAAAGCCCCCCTGTAGACTGCGGCGGCGCAGATAGCCCAGCGTGGTCATAAAGCCGGCCGCAAAGAGGATGCCAAATGTCATCCCCTTCTTATTGGTATTGATCCAGTTCAGGGTGGAATAAAACACCCTCTCCGGGATGCTCATGGCCTCGGTCAGCGGGTATTTTGCCTCAAAACTCAGGGGGTCTTCCAGCTGGATTGCCCCCGACATCATCAGCTTTTCATTCAGCGCCGGATAGCGCGACCCGGTCCAGAACAGCACACAGAGCAGCGCCAGAAGCAGCAACATCAGCCCAAAGCGGGTGCCAAAACGAATGCCAAGCTGCCTGTGCAGCGCAGCGATGATGCCCCGATCAGAGGTGTCAGGCTGAGGGTTTGCGCTCATGGGGTCTCTCTTTAATATTTATCGGTCGGGCGCGGCGGCAGGTCATCCTGCTACGATCTGTCCCCCTCAGGTCCCTTTGGGGCCCCTGTGTTGCCATCGCTGGACCCCACAAAAGCCCGTGCCAAATGGCGCTTTCCGGGCTGCGACGGCTACAGGAATACAGAGGGCGGGACACAGAGGAGGGCCCGTAGCCCCCCTCTTGGGTCGGGCGCGTTCAGCCTTCGTTCAGGCGGGTTTCCAGCTCTGAAATCCGGCTGTTCAGCTGTTCGATATAGATATGTGCGGTTTCCAGCTCGTTCAGCATCCGCAGCATCTTTTCCGAAACATTGACCGCGATATTCGGACCGGTTGGGCCCACCGCTGGCAGGTGCTTGTTGGCCCACATCTCGGCGGCGTGATCCTCGATCGAGGGCACCTGATAGGCCTCGGGGTCAAAAACCGCGTCACAGGGATCGGCCACAGTACAGGCGCCGCCACCGCCGGTGGTGATCAGATGGCCGGGAATGGTGATATTGCCCGCCTGGTCCACCAGCAGTTCGGCAGCGCCGGTGCCATCAAACGACAGGCGGAAAGTGCCGCCCATGGGGGTCAGCGCCGCTACTATCTGCGCATTCGCGACCTCTCGAACTAGGCGTTTGTGTCACAGAGTGAGAATTTTCACGCTAATTTTCGCTTAAAAACCATTCGTCAAGCAATTCAGCTCTATGCCTTGCGTTGAAATTTTCGTCCAGCTCGCATAGAGTAATTCTAACGAACGTTCCAAAGGAGATTTGGATTTTGAAAGAGATTCTTGCAGCCCTGCTTTTGACAGCAGCAACCTCCACAGCTGCTTTTGCCGTCGATGATGCACTCGATAATACCGCCGCAATTGACCCAACCGTCACCAACGAAGACGGCACAACCGGTACAACCATAACCACCACAGAAGACTAGCGCGTAATTCTGCCGATTTCTGAATCTGACTGCGCGTTCCCCGGTCCCCGGTCCCCGGTCCGGGTCTGGTACTGAAGTTTGATCTGGCTAGAGATATTCAAAAGGCGGGCCTCTTGACGGCCCGCCTTTTGCTGTCTTCGGTCGGCGTCAGTGGATCGCACAGCCTTTTGCAGACGGTGACCCCAAAGCACCGCCACCTGGGCTGGCACGCCTGCAGGATCTTGCCTGTCTGGCGCAGATACCAGGCGCTTCTCTGGCGCTGCCCGGCACCTGCTTTATGCTACAGGCAAAGGCTTAGGACCTGGTGACAGTGACACAGGCTGCGGTAACACCAGCCACAATAATGCTGGCCACAATACCGCTGGCCAATGCGAGCAAACATTTATGGGACATATTTAAATGCGCAAATTATTTGGCACGGACGGAGTCCGGGGCACCGCCAACATCCATCCAATGACCGCCGATATGGCGCTGCGCATCGGTGCCGCCGTGGGGCGGTATTTTCGCCGCGAGGCGGGGGGCGTCCACCGGGTGGTGATCGGCAAGGATACCCGCCTGTCAGGCTATATGTTTGAAAACGCGCTGACAGCCGGGCTGACCTCAACAGGGATGAACGTGCTTTTGCTGGGACCGGTGCCAACCCCCGCCGTGGGTCTAATGACCCGCTCCATGCGCGCCGACCTGGGCGTGATGATCTCTGCCAGCCACAACCCAGCCGAAGACAATGGCATCAAGTTCTTCGGCCCTGACGGCTTCAAGCTGTCGGATCAGGCGGAGATGGAAATCGAAGCCCTGCTCGCGGCCGGTGTGGAGCCTGCACAGGCGCAGCACATCGGCCATGCCAAACGCATCGATGATGCCCGGTTCCGCTATGGCGAGCGGGTGAAATCCTCGCTGCCGCGGGACATTCGCCTGGATGGGCTCAAGGTGGTGCTGGACTGTGCCAACGGCGCCGCCCACCGCACCGCGCCCGAGGTACTTTGGGAGCTGGGCGCCGAGGTGGTGCCTCTGGGCGTCTCCCCCAATGGACGAAATATCAATCTCGGCTGCGGCTCGACCCAGCCACAAACCGCCGCCGAAGCGGTGGTGGCCCATGGCGCCGATGTGGGTATCTGTCTAGATGGCGACGCCGACCGGGTGATCATGATCGACGAGACCGGCAGCGTCGCCGATGGGGATCAGCTGATGGCCCTGCTGGCTGGCCGCTGGGCCAAGGCCGGAACCCTGACGGGCAATGCCCTGGTTGCCACGGTGATGTCCAACCTCGGTCTCGAACGTCACCTTGCAGACCAGGGGCTGCGGCTGGAACGCACCGCTGTGGGCGACCGCTATGTGGTGGAACGGATGCGGGCCGGCGGTTTCAACCTGGGTGGTGAACAGTCCGGCCATATCGTGATGAGCGATCACGCCACCACCGGCGACGGGTTGATGGCCGGGCTGCATATGCTCGCCGCCATGGTCGAAACCGGCAAACCCGCCTCAGATCTGCTCACCCAGTTCACCCCGGTGCCACAGCTGCTGCAAAACGTGCGCTTTGCGGCCGGCCAGACCCCGCTGGACAGCCCACCAGTGCAGGCCGCAATCCGCGACGCCGAAGCCGCACTCGAGGGCAAGGGCCGCCTGTTGATCCGCAAATCCGGCACCGAGCCACTGATCAGGGTGATGGCCGAATGCGAAAACGAGCCCCTCCTCAATGCCACCGTAACCGAGGTGGCCGCCGCCGTTGAGGCCGCAACCAGCTGACCCCAGGGCCGCATCAGGGCCGAAGCTGCCAGATTTCATCTTACCCAAAATACCTCGGGGGAGGCCCAAAAGGGCCGGGGGCAGCGCCCCATTTTTACGAAGATCCAAAACGGAAAAACGCCGCTAAGGAGAGCTCCTCAGCGGCGTTTTCTATTTACAAACAGACCATTGCCCTTACGCTTTGGGGCGCCGGGGTTTGGCGCCGCCGCCCTTGGCGGCTTTGGCTTCTGCCGTGCGGGCGCGGTTCTTTTTGCTGCTGGCCTTGCCTTTGGGCGGCGGTGGGCCTTTGGGGCCGCTGCGTTTTGCGCCGGGTTTGCCGCCCTCTTTGCGCCAGCTCTTGCCGGGATCGCCCGCGCCCGCGCGATAGCTCGGCTTGCTCTCTGCCTTTGCCGCTGGTTTGGCTGCCTGTTTGGTCGCCGGTTTTGCAGCGGGCTTGCTGCGTGGGCTGACTTCGCTCACCACCGCATTGGGTTCACGCGGGGCTGCCGCCTTGTGCCGCGGCCGTTCCGACCGTTCTTTACGTTCGGGACGCTCAAACCGATCGCCCCCAGAACGCTCACCGCGCGGCTTGTCGCCGCCCTTGTCACCGCCATAGGGTTTCTTGTCCTTGTAGCCGCCCTCGCGGGGGCCGCCCTCGCGCTTACCTTGGTAGCCACCAGATTTACCGGGACCAGATTTACCGGGGCCAGAGGGACGCCCCCCAGGACGGCCGGCAGGCAAATTGGGCGGACTGGCCAGCTGGGTCACCTTGGTGCCGTCATCCAGCACCATCTCGGACCCCATGGATTTCAGAAAGCCCGCGACCTGGGCCTCACGAATCTCGGCAAAGCTTTCGTCCTGCTGGATCCGAATCGCACCGATATCGCTTTTGGTGATATCCCCAGCGCGGCACAGCATCGGCAGCAGACGGCGCGGATCGGCGCCCTTGTCGCGGCCGGTGTCCAGCGAGAACCAGGTACTGGGGCCAAAGGGCGCCCGCGGTTCGGGCTTGGCATTGGCCGCCGACAGCTCTTCTGGTGCCGAGCGACCGGCATTCCACAGCCGCAGATAGGCCGCGGCCAACTGCTGCGGTGAAAACTCTTCGGCCAGCTTGGCCACCATGGGTTCTTCACTCGCCGCCGGTGCCTCGCTCCAGGCGGGATCTGCCAGCATGCGCTCGCCGTCCCGTTCCTTGATCATCTCCGCCGAGGGCGCAGTGTCCCAGGTGGCGCTGAGCTTGGCCATCTTCAGCAGGCGCTCGGCCTTGCGGGTCGATTTAGGTGGCACCACCAGGGCGCTGACGCCCTTGCGTCCCGCCCGGCCGGTCCGGCCCGAGCGGTGCAACAGGGTTTCGTGGCTGTTGGGCAGCTCGGCGTGTACCACCAGATCCAGGTTCGGCAGGTCAATACCGCGCGCCGCCACATCCGTCGCCACGCAGACCCGGGCACGGCCATCGCGCATCGCCTGCAGCGCATGGCTCCGCTCGGCCTGGGACAGCTCACCGGACAGGGCCACCACCGAAAAGCCACGGTTGGACAGGCGGCTCAGCAGCCGGTTAACCATGGCGCGGGTGTTGCAGAACACAATGGCATTGGGCGATTCAAAATAGCGCAACACATTGATAATGGCGTTTTCATCATCGCGCGCAGCGACAGACATCGCCTGATATTCGATATCGCTGTGCTGGCTTTTCTCTGCCACGGTCGAGATCCGCTGGGCATCGCGCTGATAGCTTTTGGCCAGGCCTGCAATGGCCGGCGGCACGGTGGCCGAGAACAGCAATGTCTGACGCTCATCGGGGCTTTCGCCCAGAATGAATTCCAGATCTTCGCGAAAGCCCAGATCCAGCATCTCATCGGCTTCGTCCAGCACCACGGCGCGCAGATCAGACAGGTCAATGGAGCCGCGCATGATATGGTCGCGCAGACGCCCGGGCGTCGCCACCACGATATGGGCACCGCGGTCCAGCGCACGACGCTCATCGCGCATATCCATGCCGCCCACACAGGAGGCCATCACCGCGCCGGCCTCACCATACAGCCAGGCCAGTTCCCGCTTGACCTGCATCGCCAGCTCGCGGGTTGGGGCAATCACCAGCGCCAGTGGCGTCGCGGCGGGAGAAAATTTATCCTCTGCGCCCAGAATTGTATCGGCAATGGCCAGGCCAAACCCGACGGTCTTACCCGACCCGGTCTGCGCCGAAACCAGAAGGTCGACCCCGGCAAGGGCAGGATCAGAGACCGCCTCCTGTACAGGGGTCAAAGAGGAATATCCACGGCGCTCAAGCGCCAGAGCTAATGTCTGTTTCAAGATGATCTGCTTTTCTATTGGGGCGGGAGGCCAAACCAGGTCTGCCGCTCGAAAGGCCAGGGCCCCGGCAGCAATTGGCCGCGTATAGGCCATTCATGCGCCCATGTATAGTCATCTCTGGGGATCTCTGGCTGCAGCCAATGACCCAGGCCCAGCTTTGCCCGGCAGAGGCCGCAGACTGGGCCGCAAACTGGCGCACAGACTGGAGCGCTGCTGCCAGCTCCGGGGCTGCACTGTAGAGCCCAGAGCGGCGGTTTATGCCTGATCCTTTATGTCAATTTTTACATTTTCAAACGCAAAACCATCCCCCCAAGAGGCGCGTTTCTCCCCCCTTCCATACGCTCATTTAACGATCTGTTGTCACACTCCGCCTGCAGATTATCACACCAAAGCCCCCTTCCATGTGGGGTATTCGCTTTCTGACTGCTGCCCTCACTGGTTCGCCGACGGGGGGAAGTAGTGCCACGCACAAAGGCCAGGCCACCCACAGGGACCAGGTCAAACCAGGGACAGGGCTCCGCAAAGAAATGAATTTTTTTGCCAATACATCTTTCCGCACCCGCCTGTTGCTCAGCATGCTGCTTCCGGTTTTCCTGATTCAATGTTTCAGCATTGTGCATGAGGTGCTGGATCACAAAGAGCTCTTTATGGCCACCCTGGAGCACGAGAGCGATCTGGTGCTGCGGTTTACCGCTGCAGCCCTGGCACAGCCAATGCACTATGACGACCCCGCCCAGATCCAAAATCTGGTCCAGGATATCCTGCGCCAAGGACGGGTGGCGCAGATGCAGGTTTTTGACACCAGCGGCACCCAGATTTTTGCCCAGGCAAACCCCGACTATAGTCCCGCAGCCAATGACCTGCGCGCCAGTCAGAAGATTGTCTATACCGGCTTCGGCAAACCGCAGGATCTGGGACACCTGGAAGTCACCCTCCCCGCGTCTTCCATCGCCGAGCCCCTGCGCAACGCCATTCTCAGCCACCTGGCGCTTTCCAGCTTCGTGCTGGTGATCATTACCATTGTCATCTTCCTGGCCCTGTCGCGCCTGTCGCGGCCGGTGGCGGCGATCATCAAGACGCTGTCAGCCATGCGCACTGATACTTTTGATGGCACCGTCCCCGGATTGGAGCGCCGCGATGAAATCGGCCTGATGGCCCAGGCGCTGCACCAGCTGCACGAAAAAACACATGAGATCGCCGAGCTGCGCGCCCAGGATGGGGTCTGATGCCGGAGAGTGCAGAATCCTACGCTCTCATGAGCGTTTTCAGGTCTCCTGACACTATTAAACTACCCCGCTGACACGGGTTCGTCAAAGATATAGCCTGTGCAAGCGCTGGAGACGGTGGCCGAACCGATGATTGTCATGCTCTCATCCGCGGATTGGTTACCGCCTGACCAAATTCGATACGGGTTACCTCTCTCTAAGAACGGATATGTTTCCCAACGTAGTCCGAGGATTTCCCTATCAATGGCCACCGTCTCCAGCGTACTGCACAGGCAGTATGAGCCGCCGCATTACGCGGGCAACGGCGTCTTGCGTGCGATGTCCCACATAAAGCCCGCGAGTTCGCGCGCGATGGCTGCGAGCACGCGCGGCTGAGGTTTGCCAGTGTTCGACAGATGGCGGAACCGCTTGCAAAGCCGCGTCTGCGCCTTCCAGCCGATGTCCTTGATCTCCTGTGGCAGATGCGCTGAACGCTTCAGGAACGGCTGCCCCTCCTTGGGTGGGTGGCGATAGGACCATCCCGCTTCGACAAGCATCGTACGGGCTAAGGCGTTCCCAGTCTTTGTCAGGCGCCCGCGCCGCGTCGTGTTGCCGCTGGAATGCTCGCTTGGGACCAACCCGAGCCAGGCCATAAGCTGGCGTGGATTTTCAAAGCGGGTGATGTCGCCAATCTCTGCAACCACGGTCGCTGCGATGATCGTGTTCACGCCGCGCAATGCGCGAAGGCCATCGACGACAGGGGCGAAGCGCCACGTCTGAACCGCTTCATCGATCGCTTGATCCAGCGTCGCAACGCGGGTCTCCGCTTGGTCGACAGCCCGCTTCAACTCCTCGAAGGCCAGCTGCTGGTGCGAGAAGCGGAAGCGGCGGAGTTCGGCCAGCCAACGGCGGTGGCGCTTCGTCCAGTAACTGCCATTCTCGTATCGCAACCCATGCCGAAGCAGGAAGCTGAGCAGTTGCTGCTTAGCCACCTTCACGGCATCCATCGCCTGCTTGCGGGTGCGGATCAGGTCGCGCATGGCTTCCTGCTCCTCATCCGGCGTCCAGATCGCCGTCAGCTCACCGGCGCGCCACAGCCGTGCCAGCATTTCAGCGTCCCGACGATCAGTCTTCACCCGATCCCCGGCCTTGCGAGGGATCATCGCAGGCGCGACAACCGCGCATTCAAACCCGAGCTTGGTGAGATGACGATGCAGACCGTAGCCGCAGGGGCCCGCCTCGTAACAAAAGCTCGGCGTACTTCCCGCAGCCGCCAGCTGCTTGGTTAGCCGCAAAACAGAATCTGAAGTATGCGCGATCGTTCCGAAAAACCGGATCTCACCACCGCGACCATCCTCCGCAACCGCAACCACAATCGTGTCTTTGTGGACGTCCAGCCCAACGTAAGTGGTTTTGTTCATTTGCATTCTCCTTTCGAACTACTTCGTGTTCGTCAGGAAACCACACTTGCGGCCCGCGCGCCGCAAAACGCTCATCTGGTCTAAGGCGGTTTGATCATTTTTTTGACCACCTGTATTCACCGGTGAGAAGGATGTGGGCCCATCCGAGTGGCGAGATGTGCGCTAGCAGATCTGGTGAACAACCCAGACGGTCGCGTTGGCGCGCCGTGACAGCTTGGCCAAGGTGCTTGGTGTTCCAGTAAATGATGATAGCGGCGAGCAGGTTCAGCCCGGCCATTCGGAAGTGCTGTCCCTCGGTTGTTCTATCGCGAATTTCACCTTGGCGACCAATGCGCAGGGCGTTTTTCAGCGCATGATGCGCTTCGCCCTTATTCAGGCCGATTTGGGCGCGGCGTTGCATGTCGGCATCCAGCAGCCAATCGATGATGAACAGCGTCCGTTCGATCCGGCCGATTTCGCGCAATGCTACCGCAAGTTCATGCTGTCGGGGATATGCCGCGAATTTTCGCAAGAGTTGGCTTGGCGGCATCGCGCCCGCAACCATGGTGGCCGCTGCGCGTAGGAGGTCGGGCCAGTTCGAGCTGATGACAGGTTCCCTGACCTTGCCGCCTATCAAGCCCGTCAGCTCTTTCGGGCAGGATTTCGGATCGAAGAGGTAAAGGCGCTTGGATGGCAGATCCCGGATGCGCGGGATGAACTGAAAGCCCAGAAGGGCGGTGACGGCGAAGACGTGGTCGGTGAAGCCGCCCGTGTCGGCATACTGTTCGCGGATTTTCTGACCTGCGTCTGTCATCAACAGGCCGTCCAGGATGTAAGGGGCCTCGTTCACCGTGGCCGGGATGGTCTGGGTGGCGAAAGGGCCGAACTGGTCGGAGACATGGGTATAGGCTTTCAGACCGGGTTCATGGCCGTATTTGGCGTTGATCAGGTTCATCGCCTCGCCCTGGCGCGTGGTCGGGAAGAATTGCCCGTCACTCGAAGCGGTCTGCCCTGCGCCCCAGAACCGGGCCATCGGCAAGGCAGATTGACCTTCGATCACCATGGCCAGGGCGCGTGCCATCGCCTCGCTTTCCACATGCCAGCGCGACAGGCGCGAGAGCTGGAAATAATCATGGGTGTTCGTGGCCCCAGCCATTTTGCTGAGGCCAAGGTTCAGCCCTTCAGCCAGCAGCACGTTCAACATGCCGACCCTGTCTTTGCATGGAACGCCGGTGCGCAGATGGGTGAAGGCCTCGGTAAAGCCGATCTCGTCATCCACTTCGAGCAGGAGGTCTGTGATCCTGATCTCCGGCAGGCGGTTGTAAAGATCGAGCACCATGGCATCGGCCTCTTCGGGGACAGCCGCCGTCAGACGGTCGATCTTGAGCACGCCACCTTCGATAGAACCTCCCGGAATGGCACCCGCCCTGGCGGCGCGGGCCAGTCGTTCCAAGCCATCTGCCAGGCGAGATTTTCGATCCGCGAGCCAGAGCTCCGGTTCAAACGGCATGGCCAGTTTTGGCGTGGCCGTGGCAACTTCTGTCGGAAAAAGCGCGTCCTTGAGATCGCCATATCGGCGGGAATGTGTGAGCCAGATGTCGCCGGCACGGAATGCGTCGCGCAGGTGGCACAGGACCGCCACCTCCCAAAGCCGGTTCCCATCGTCGTGATTCAAGTGTCGATGCCATTTCGAAGCCCGGCGCAGAAAGGTCAGTGGCCGGGTAGTCGTCGTTTCCGTACCCGCGACGATGTCGGCGGCGGCAAGCAACGGTTCCGCCACCGGTGCCGCCTGAATATCGAGCGCCCGTAGCATGCGCGGCGCATAGCGTCGGAAGCGATGATACCCGTGAACAACATGTGCCAGTGGATCAGCCGCCAATGTGTCAGTCAGTTGGGCGGCGGTGGAAACAAGCCCCCTCAGCGATGACCAGCCTCCGGCGTTTTGAATGGCCTCGATCAGGGAGGCCTGATCTTCATGTGCTTCCAGCAGAGCTGATCCAAAATTTGAGAAGCCCTGCAAGGTGTCTTTCAAAGCAGCCTTGGCGTCATCTGCCCGAGCATCGCATACGCGTTTCGCCTCGCGCCACGTCTTCCCCACAATCCGGTCATGGCTTTCGACCACGGCATCGGCAATGGCACTGCGCCATTCCAGAGCGCAGACCGCGAGGATGGCAAGGCGGCGGTCGCCGGAGATATCCCGCAGATCTCCGGCGAAGTAACGTTCACCTTGCCGTCGGAGGCGCGCGATACGGTGGGGCGGCACACCCGACAGGACGGTTCGGTCCACGGCCATGGTCTGCAAGAATTCCAACCGGCCGAGCAGCCGGTTCATGTCGGCCGAGTTCTGGCCCACCTCAAACTGGCGCAGCCAGACAAAGCGGGTGACAGAACCGTCCGCCATTTCCGTCAGCAAGGCGTCAAGTCGACTGCACATCTCATCATCCAGCCGGTCGGCAATCCGAGCGTCGATCCGTCGCTCTGCAGCAACGAGTGCATCCGCGCAAAGGCGTTCGATAACCGTGATCCCTGGTAGAATGGTCTGGGTCGCCCGGCATTGTTCCACGAAACGCCGCGCCAAGTCCTCGTTCGACCGGGCAGTTTCGGCTGTTCTCTCCAGCCAGGCCTTCAGGTCGCGCGATCCTCGGCCAGTGAACATCTTGTAGCTATAGAGATCCCGCAGGGCCGCCAGATGTTCATGACGCGTTTCTTCGCGGCTTGCATATCCAGCCAGATCGTCTGATTTCAGCCCAAGCTGCGCAGCCAGGAAGCGCGTGATCTCCATTGGAATGACCTCGCCCGGGGTCAACAACCGACCGGGATAGCGCAATGCGCAAAGCTGGAGAGCAAACCCAAAACGATTGTGGGGGCGGCGGCGGGCGCGGATGATTTCCAGATCGTCGTCCGCAAGGGTGTAGTGGCGCAACATCGCCGTTTCATCGGTCGGAAGATCAAAAAGTACTGAGCGCTGACGCTCGGTGAGGATAGTACGATGCGCCATGTTCCTTTTGCTTTCTACATATGGTTTGCGTATTGATGATTAAGATACTGAATAGGGAATTGTTCGGATGGCTGAAAGCGCGTCGTTTTCCAGATCGTCTCAAACGAACGTTTGTGAAACATGCTGATCGGCTATGCACGGGTCTCGAAAGCCGACGGCAGCCAGTCCCTCGATTTACAGCGAGACGCCTTGATCGGAGCAGGGGTCGAAGAAGGCCAGATCTATTCGGACCTGGCATCTGGAAAGAAGGATGACCGATCCGGTCTTGAGGCCTGCCTCAAGGCATTGCGCAAGGGCGATGTTCTGGTCGTGTGGAAGCTCGACCGCATGGGTCGCAGCCTCCACCACCTTGTCAAAACCGTTAGCATGCTGTCCGAGCGTGGCGTCGGCCTCAAGGTTCTCACTGGGCAAGGCGCGCAGATTGACACAACGACTGCGGCAGGACGACTTTCATTCGGCATCTTTGCCGCTCTCGCCGAATTCGAAAGCGAGCTGATCCGCGAACGCACAATGGCGGGGCTCCAAGCGGCCCGCGCCCGCGGCCGAAAGGGTGGAAGGAAGTTCGCGCTGACGAAAGCGCAGGTCCGCATGGCCCAGGCCGCTATGGCTAGCCGCGACACGTCAGTTCCTGAACTCTGTAAGGAACTGGGGGTCAAACCGGTCACGCTCTACCGATATGTCGACCCAAATGGCAATCTGCGCGATTATGGGAAACGGGTTCTCAGCCCTTAGACCAGATGAGCGTTTTGCGGCGCGCGGGCCGCAAGTGTGGTTTCCTGACGAACACGAAGTAGTTCGAAAGGAGAATGCAAATGAACAAAACCACTTACGTTGGGCTGGACGTCCACAAAGACACGATTGTGGTTGCGGTTGCGGAGGATGGTCGCGGTGGTGAGATCCGGTTTTTCGGAACGATCGCGCATACTTCAGATTCTGTTTTGCGGCTAACCAAGCAGCTGGCGGCTGCGGGAAGTACGCCGAGCTTTTGTTACGAGGCGGGCCCCTGCGGCTACGGTCTGCATCGTCATCTCACCAAGCTCGGGTTTGAATGCGCGGTTGTCGCGCCTGCGATGATCCCTCGCAAGGCCGGGGATCGGGTGAAGACTGATCGTCGGGACGCTGAAATGCTGGCACGGCTGTGGCGCGCCGGTGAGCTGACGGCGATCTGGACGCCGGATGAGGAGCAGGAAGCCATGCGCGACCTGATCCGCACCCGCAAGCAGGCGATGGATGCCGTGAAGGTGGCTAAGCAGCAACTGCTCAGCTTCCTGCTTCGGCATGGGTTGCGATACGAGAATGGCAGTTACTGGACGAAGCGCCACCGCCGTTGGCTGGCCGAACTCCGCCGCTTCCGCTTCTCGCACCAGCAGCTGGCCTTCGAGGAGTTGAAGCGGGCTGTCGACCAAGCGGAGACCCGCGTTGCGACGCTGGATCAAGCGATCGATGAAGCGGTTCAGACGTGGCGCTTCGCCCCTGTCGTCGATGGCCTTCGCGCATTGCGCGGCGTGAACACGATCATCGCAGCGACCGTGGTTGCAGAGATTGGCGACATCACCCGCTTTGAAAATCCACGCCAGCTTATGGCCTGGCTCGGGTTGGTCCCAAGCGAGCATTCCAGCGGCAACACGACGCGGCGCGGGCGCCTGACAAAGACTGGGAACGCCTTAGCCCGTACGATGCTTGTCGAAGCGGGATGGTCCTATCGCCACCCACCCAAGGAGGGGCAGCCGTTCCTGAAGCGTTCAGCGCATCTGCCACAGGAGATCAAGGACATCGGCTGGAAGGCGCAGACGCGGCTTTGCAAGCGGTTCCGCCATCTGTCGAACACTGGCAAACCTCAGCCGCGCGTGCTCGCAGCCATCGCGCGCGAACTCGCGGGCTTTATGTGGGACATCGCACGCAAGACGCCGTTGCCCGCGTAATGCGGCGGCTCATACTGCCTGTGCAGTACGCTGGAGACGGTGGCCATTGATAGGGAAATCCTCGGACTACGTTGGGAAACATATCCGTTCTTAGAGAGAGGTAACCCGTATCGAATTTGGTCAGGCGGTAACCAATCCGCGGATGAGAGCATGACAATCATCGGTTCGGCCACCGTCTCCAGCGCTTGCACAGGCTATATCTTTGACGAACCCGTGTCAGCGGGGTAGTTTAATAGTGTCAGGAGACCTGAAAACGCTCATGAGAGCGTAGGATTCTGCACTCTCCGGCATCAGACCCCTCCCACAACGGAGTACATTACAAGCGCCCACAGAAGTGACGACCCAAGAAAGAGGCTGATCGCAGCAAAAATCATGCCGAGCACCATGCCTAGGATTACATGTCCAAGGACCACTTCATCTCTCCCCATCTTGCCTATCAAATGCCCTATAGGTGCCTTGTTTACGCCAGATTTATACAGCTTTCTAAGCCTCGAACAAGGAAAGCTGATTGCGCATGAAGCATGTAGAGAACTCCGCCGCTTGGACCAATGTTATCGCAAGCCTCATGGCAGCAGGAGTCGACAGAATACTCGCTGTCGGGATTATCGATATTTTGGTAGAGAACGCTCGCCAAAATCTTGATGAACATCATACGCCTCTCATCCTTTCGAAATGCCAAATGCTTGATGCGCCCAGGAAAGAGGCAAAGGTGATGGAAGGTGTCGATCAAATCATGCCCCGCTTATTTTCGATCACGCAGCAGCTTCTCACGGCCCCAAATCTAAAGCGCAAACATGAGGCCCACCAATATTGCAGGCACGCAGCTCTTATAGAAGGCGGTCAGCGCAGGGGTGATCTCAGGAAGACTTCCAAATGAGCCGGAGATGCAGGAAGCGCCAACTGTACATCGCAAAATCGACCATCCATTGTAGTGGCAACCGCAGACAATTTGAACTGCTCTGATGCCCACACAAGCCTGAGGGTGGAATCTGCACGTCTCAGAATACCGCCAACGTCGATAACATCACACTGCTGGCCATCAGACCTATCGCTCATGATGATTGTGGAATATTGCTCCAGCGGGAGTTGGTAGAGTTCCTGTAATTGCGTCAAGAAGCGGAATGACACAGAGGCGCCGAGCGAGGCTAGTTCTTTTGCCAGATCGTGAAGTCCAGTTTCCCGCCCCAGGATAAGAATATTTTCGTTCTCCCAAGAAAATTCCCGGAGGACGTTAGCCCGCAAAACAGGGCGAGCCACATAATTTCTATGAGAGGGGCCTTCAGTAGGACCGAGTTTCCTTCTCATCAACAGCTTTTCTATAAACCCTGAAACCCTGAAACCCATAACCTCCGAACTCTATCTGAAAGCCCGTCTTGATCTGGACAGGTGCGGATAGCAGCTTACTCAGCACCCCTGTTGCGCGCAATATCTCAGATGGCGAATCCTGTGAACGGCGGAGCAATACTGGGTCTATCCCAACAAAGGTACGTAACCCACCACAGGAATTTCTGCGTTGACCTGCATTCATGCGCTTTTCGTTGATTTTGGTCCTCCTGTTTTCACTTCATTTCTACGCTGCTTTTTTCGGGGGCAGGATACCGAGCGTGTCGCGGAGCTTTTCTTCTGAGAAGTCGTACTCGCCGAGCATGTTGATGTGAGCCCATGACATGGGGGAGTGGGCTGCAATCAGGCGCAGCAGATTTTCCCTGGCCCCGGCGTCCGGTGCCTTTTCGACCTGTCTGGTGAGGTAAAGATAATTCCAGCAGATGATGGAGTTCCGGATCAGCCGGTTACAGCCCTCTGCGATCTCCTGTTCTTCCTTTTCGGTCTGGGTGTATTCGCGTGGGTTTCCGACTGCCACAGCGCGGGTGAAACGGTTAGCGAGTTCGACCTTGTTGAGCTGTTTCTCGATGGCCTGTCGGAGCGCCAGCCCATCGACATAGCGCAGAATGAAGAGAGATTTGATGATCTGTCCAAAGGCTTTCAAGGTCTGGTATAAGGCATGCTGGCGCGAGTAGGAGTTCAGCCGCCGGAAAATATCGGAGGCGGTGTTTTCCTTGAGTTTGATGGTGGCCACGAGGCGCAGAAGATCATCCCAGTTGTCGCGAATGGCGTCCTCATTGATGGTCTTATCCGGTCGGATGACCCAGTCGGGATCGGCCTGGTTTTTTGGTTTGAAGATATAGAGGGTCTGTTTGCCGATGCCTTTGATACGTGGGGCAAATGAAAACCCCAGCAGATGGGTCAGCCCGAAGACAGCTTCCGTGTACCCATGGCTGTCGGTGGAATGAATATCGCTTTTCACGACGTCGTTGTGCATGAGCCCGTCGATCACATAGGCGCTTTCGCGATCTGCGGCGCTGATCATCAAGGAATGCCAGAGGAAGTTGCGCTCGTCGACAAAGGTATAGGCGCTGACCCCCTGACCTTGCCCGAAGTACTTGAATGATCGGCTGGCATGCAGGCTGTCGCCGCGCACCTCGAACTTTTGACCGTCACTTGCGGTATGGAGCTGATCCCGTGTTTGGCGATAAAGGTTCGGCAACTCCATTCCATCCATGGCCTTGAGCACGGCATCATTGGCCGCCCGGATGTTTTCCAGTGAGAAGCGCCAATTCACGGTGTGATCCAGTTCGCTTTCTGTGACGCTGGACGATATCCGTGCCATCTTGCGCACGCCGATCCCGCAGCCCAGTCCCATGATCCCAGCCAGCAACGCGGGATGCGATGTAGCCTGTCGTACATGGGTTTGCTGCCAGTGTTCGAATGACCGCAGCATGCTGCAGTGATTATTGACGGTCTCCAGCACCTGCGCGAGTGCCACGTCATGGCGCTGCGGAAAAAGATCGCCCAATGGATCAGTGTCGCGGGCATCAAGCGCCGGGGTGGCAATGTGGAATGTACCGTCTTTGCGCAGTTTGAGATGAGGATTACCCGCCGCGCGACCGTTGGTTGCTTTGTATTGTTCCGTGAGTGCCGCATTCAGCCTCGCCAGAATGGGTTCAGGATCAGCAAACTCCGTCAGACCGGCGCGTTCCAACAGCCGGGCCTTTTCCCGGTACCAGCGGTTCTTGTCGATCAGATAGGCGTCCATGGGCCGGTATTTGTAGGAGCGTTTGACATTCAGATCACCGGACTTGATCGCAGCGGTGACCGCCTGAAACAGAAACACCTTGTAGAGCGATACCCGGAAAGAGCCATCACCTCGCATAACCGCCGCCCGCTGTTCAGCGTCGAGAAAACCCATTGGCGCGTGGTTGGCGGACAAATCCCTATCGTTTCTGAAGTGATCAACCGCCTCCAGCAGCGCTGCCGCCCGACTGGATGGCATGAAGGTGAGTGCCCTCAGCAAGGGACTGAGGCGATTTTGCAGCTTCACGGATCGCGCTTCCAGAATGTCATGCCAACCGGATTCACTGGTAGTTGCGGCCAGATCATCCTTGAGCCGGTTGAAATCGTCTGTCTTGCCTTGATCGAGAAGGGCCTGCGTTGCAGTGATCTTTTCTGCGTCTGACAGGTTGGCAGCGGCCATGACGCTGCGGATATCCCGCAGAACACCGAAGACGGATATCTCCAGACCCTCAATGACAATGCCGATCTGCCGCTGCTGATCCTTGCGTTCTTGCACCAGGGCTTCCTGATAGTCCCGAGCCGCCGCTGACTTGAACGACGCCATCACGCTGAGCCAGAGATCGATCATGTTATCCTGACAGCGATAGAACTGATGGGCGACAAAGGCGGCTGCATGGAGGTGACGGTCGTTTCGCTCCCGGCGCTGCATCTGGAAGATTTCCGATCGCAGGACACTGCCTGCAAAATACCGGATACCGGCTGTGCCAAGGTCAAGTATTGAGAGAACGGCGTCCAGCCGATCATGCAACTCTGACAGGACCTCGAAATCGGCCACGGCCTCTTTGATTCTTGAGGGGCTGGTCGATTGCGACAGTTTCTTCAGAAGGGTCAGGCGATACCGGTTCTGATCGTCTGGAGCCGTGAACAGATCATCGAGCAGGTGCCGCGCTTCGGCGGGTAACTGACTGTCCATCAATGCAATCAGCTCTGCTTTGCGGTCATGCAGACCGGCGCGGATTAGATCATTCAGCCGATAGGCGGATGGCACCTGCACACGGTGCTGGATCAAGAAGTCCACGCAGCGATCAAAGATCAGACGCGGCTTGAGATGCATCCGTGCCATTGTCGCAACCTCGGTAGCGAGGGCATAGCTCGCACTTTGATCAAACGGCGGAAACCCATGGAAATCCAGAATTTGACGTTGGTGACGCAGGCGGGTTGTCTCCGTATATTGGGTCGGTTCAAATGCGCTTTCGGGCAATTTCAACTGGTGTATTGCTGCTGCAATGTCACGGTCGCGAAAATCCTGGGGCTGATAAAACCGCTTTGTGGCTTTGAAATACCCACACATCAGCAGGAAGCCGATCTGACTATCAGGCGTGCGCAGGCCCTTTGCGATATCCATCAGCCCTTTGGGGAGAGTCAGGAACTGCTTGCGTTCCTTGTGATCAAAGACGGGTGGTTGATCAAACGCGTCTTGTTCACTGGCGGTAAGAATCCGCATTCTGGCCATGGTCACTCCAAAAAATTGATGTTCTGAAAACCGTCGTTTTTGGAATGCCAACACGTCAGAATGCAAAACGGGATTAAAGCTAGTTAATCATACACAGTTTCCTTGTTCTGAAACGCGAGTTCCGATACAGTTGCGTAAATAGGTTTTAAGAACAAATATCATGCTCATCGGATACGCTCGTGTCTCAACCATGGATCAGAACCCTGCTTTGCAAATGGATGCATTGCAGGCTGCGGGTTGTGAAAAAATCTATATAGAGAAAGCATCCGGCTCTCACCGGGAACGTCCCCAACTCAAAGCAGCCCTCGAATATCTGCGGGAAGGCGACACTCTGGTTGTGTGGAAATTATCGCGTTTGGCGCGATCCCTGACGCAAGTCATCAAAACCGCCGCAGATATCGCGGAACGTGGCATCGCATTGAAAGTACTTACCCAGAATATCGACACCAGCACACCCGAAGGGCGGTTGTTCTTCCACATGACCGCTGCCTTTGATGAATTTCAACGGGAACTGATTGTCGAAAATACCCGTGCCGGTCTTAAGGCTGCTGCAAAACGTGGGCGACGGGGTGGACGGCCAAGGGCTATGAATGAGCAAACCATCAAACATGCCGAGGCAATGCTCAAAGACACTGAAAACTACCCGTTCATCGGAGATGTAATCGATCAGCTCAAGATCGGACGAACAGCGTTCTACCGATACTTCCCAACAGATCGCATCAAACAGCTACGCGCAGACCATGCCGAAGCCCACCAAACGTAGTTAAATCCTGTGGTGGGTTACGTACCTTTGTTGGGATGGACCCAAGTTTGCGCTGACAAAGACGCAGGTCCGCATGGCCCAAGCTGCCATGGCCAGCCGCGACACATCGGTTTCAGAGCTCTGCAAAGATCTCGGGGTGAAACCAGTCACGCTCTACAGATATGTCGATCCGAACGGCAATCTACGCGATTACGGGAAACGAGTTCTCAGCGCTTAGACCAGATGAGCGTTTTGCGGCGCGCGGGCCGCAAGTGTGGTTTCCTGACGAACACGAAGTAGTTCGAAAGGAGAATGCAAATGAACAAAACCACTTACGTTGGGCTGGACGTCCACAAAGACACGATTGTGGTTGCGGTTGCGGAGGATGGTCGCGGTGGTGAGATCCGGTTTTTCGGAACGATCGCGCATACTTCAGATTCTGTTTTGCGGCTAACCAAGCAGCTGGCGGCTGCGGGAAGTACGCCGAGCTTTTGTTACGAGGCGGGCCCCTGCGGCTACGGTCTGCATCGTCATCTCACCAAGCTCGGGTTTGAATGCGCGGTTGTCGCGCCTGCGATGATCCCTCGCAAGGCCGGGGATCGGGTGAAGACTGATCGTCGGGACGCTGAAATGCTGGCACGGCTGTGGCGCGCCGGTGAGCTGACGGCGATCTGGACGCCGGATGAGGAGCAGGAAGCCATGCGCGACCTGATCCGCACCCGCAAGCAGGCGATGGATGCCGTGAAGGTGGCTAAGCAGCAACTGCTCAGCTTCCTGCTTCGGCATGGGTTGCGATACGAGAATGGCAGTTACTGGACGAAGCGCCACCGCCGTTGGCTGGCCGAACTCCGCCGCTTCCGCTTCTCGCACCAGCAGCTGGCCTTCGAGGAGTTGAAGCGGGCTGTCGACCAAGCGGAGACCCGCGTTGCGACGCTGGATCAAGCGATCGATGAAGCGGTTCAGACGTGGCGCTTCGCCCCTGTCGTCGATGGCCTTCGCGCATTGCGCGGCGTGAACACGATCATCGCAGCGACCGTGGTTGCAGAGATTGGCGACATCACCCGCTTTGAAAATCCACGCCAGCTTATGGCCTGGCTCGGGTTGGTCCCAAGCGAGCATTCCAGCGGCAACACGACGCGGCGCGGGCGCCTGACAAAGACTGGGAACGCCTTAGCCCGTACGATGCTTGTCGAAGCGGGATGGTCCTATCGCCACCCACCCAAGGAGGGGCAGCCGTTCCTGAAGCGTTCAGCGCATCTGCCACAGGAGATCAAGGACATCGGCTGGAAGGCGCAGACGCGGCTTTGCAAGCGGTTCCGCCATCTGTCGAACACTGGCAAACCTCAGCCGCGCGTGCTCGCAGCCATCGCGCGCGAACTCGCGGGCTTTATGTGGGACATCGCACGCAAGACGCCGTTGCCCGCGTAATGCGGCGGCTCATACTGCCTGTGCAGTACGCTGGAGACGGTGGCCATTGATAGGGAAATCCTCGGACTACGTTGGGAAACATATCCGTTCTTAGAGAGAGGTAACCCGTATCGAATTTGGTCAGGCGGTAACCAATCCGCGGATGAGAGCATGACAATCATCGGTTCGGCCACCGTCTCCAGCGCTTGCACAGGCTATATCTTTGACGAACCCGTGTCAGCGGGGTAGTTTAATAGTGTCAGGAGACCTGAAAACGCTCATGAGAGCGTAGGATCCTGCACTCTCCGGCATCAGACCCCAGATCCCGCGCGAGCCGGTCTCCGATGGTCTCGGATTGCCCCCGCAGGACATCCGACTGGCGTTTGCGGCACTGCTCCTCCAGATCGGCGTTGAACGCGTCCCAGGACGCAAACCGCGGGATCGGCACCATGAAGTTGCGGCGGGAGTAGCCAACCAGGCCCTCCGCGTTACCTTTGTCATTACCCTTGCCGGGACGGCCGTAGCGATCACGGAACAGGTAATGTGACAGGAACCCGCTGAAGAGCGTCGCCCGCTTGCGCGTTCCGTCCGGCAGGATCTTCGCAACCAGGCACCTGTCGTTGTCGTAGAGAACCGAGACAGGTGCCTTGCCGAAAAAGGCAAAGGCGTGGACGTGGCCGTCGACCCAGGCCTCGGCGGTGGCCGCCGGATAGGCCCGCACGAAGCAGGCATCACTGTGCGGCAGATCAAAGCTTTCCAGGAGCCGAAGCACCTGAATGAACTCTCGGCGCCCTTGGCGGGCATGTCTCGCTTCCATTAGGCGACGCAGGGTTTGCAGCTCGTCGGGCATCTCCCAATCGACCAAAGGGGCGGCTTGGTCCAAGGCCCCGGGCTTCGTCTCCAGAAGGGCAAAGTAATGCACAGGGTCGAAGATCATTTGTTCGCGCTCGTAGCAGCGGGCGTGACGGGCGATGACCCCACCACCACAGCCGATTTCGACCACATCCACAAACGCACGGATCGTCACCTCCCGTAAGCCATAGGTGCTGGGAACCGAGTAATCATTGGATTTGTAGCGCACCAGAGATTGGGAGCTGACCCGGCCCGTTGCCTTGTGGCAGGCTTGGTAAGGCATTGCAGGGAGTGGCGACATGGCAGCCAGATCCCGCTTCAGCCGTTCCCCGATCGTCTCCCGGTGCCCATGCAAGACAGCCGACTGCCGTGTCAGACATTGTTCTTCGAGCCAGACATTGAAGCTGTCCAGATCAGGGAATTCCGGCAGCGGCACCATCAGGTTGCGCCGGGACCAGCCCACCAGACCTTCGACATTGCCTTTATCGTTCCCCTTGCCCGGGCGGCCGTAGCGATCATCAAAAAGGTAGTGTGACAACATCTCCGTGAACATCTGCGTCCGCCGACGCCGCCCTCCGGCTTCGATCTTCGCAACAAGGCAGCTGTCATTGTCATAGACCACCGAGAGCGGCACGCGCCCGAAGAACTCAAAGGCGTGAACATGCCCGTCCATCCAGGCTTCTGTTGTCGCCGCATGATAGGCCCGCACATAGCATGCATCGCTGTAGGGCAGGTCAAAGGCAAAAAAGTGGATCTTCTGTTCCACGCCCCCCAGGATGACAACGGCCTCACCGAAATCGGCCTGCCCGTGACCCGGAGGATGGGCGAGTGGAATGAACATCTCCCGCGCTTTTTGACGATGCCCCCGAACATAGTCCTTCACGGTCGTATGGTAATCCCCCCTAAAAATAGTGGTGTTCCAAAGTAGAATTTTCTCGGCAAGATATCTGAGGAGATTTATGATGAAGAATGGACGATTTAGCGACGCGCAAATCATGGCAGTGTTGAAGCAGGCGGAGGGCGGTGTGCCGGTCTCTGAGCTTTGCCGCGAGCACGGAATGAGCAGCGCGAGTTTTTACAAATGGCGGGCCAAGTTTGGCGGCATGGACGCGTCCTTGATTTCCGAGATGAAGGATATGGCGGAAGAGAACCGTCGTCTGAAGCGCATGTATGCCGAGATGAGCATGCAAAACGACCTGCTGAAAGAAGCGCTTGGAAAAAAGCGTTAAGGCCGTCTCATCGGCGAGAGATGGCCATGAATGCAGTTGCGCAATATGGGGTCAGCATAGCTCTGGCCTGCCGTGCGTTCGAGATCAGCGAGACCTGCTATAGATACAGCCCTGTGCTGAGCGATGACAACGAAGAGATCGCAGATTGGCTTGAACGCTTGACGGCTAACAAGCGGACCTGGGGCTTCGGCCTGTGCTTTTTGTATCTGCGCAACGTGCAGGGCTATGGCTGGAACCATAAACGTGTCTACCGGGTCTACTGTGAGCTGGCGTTGAACCTGCGTATCAAGCCGAAGAAACGCTTGAAGCGGGACAAGCCGGAACCACTGGCTGTGCCTGAAAGACCAAATGAAACTTGGTCCATGGACTTCATGGCGGATCAGCTGGCGGATGGCCGGTCGATCAGGGCATTAAACGTCTTGGATGACTTCAATCGCGAAGGACTGGCTATTGAGGTCGACTTCTCGCTGCCTGCTGAACGTGTCGTGCGTGCGCTGAACCAGATCATTGAGTGGCGCGGAAAGCCCCAAGCTATTCGTGTGGACAACGGCCCAGAATACGTCAGCGGGAAGCTCATGGAATGGGCTGAGAAACGCAATGTGCGGCTCGAATATATCCAGCCCGGTAAGCCCCAACAGAATGCCTATATCGAGCGCTACAACCGCACCGTTCGTGGCGAATGGCTGGGGCAATACATCTTCGAAACCATCGAGGAGGCACAGGACCAGGCAACACAATGGCTCTGGACTTACAACAACGAGCGACCCAACATGGGCATCGGCGGCATGACACCCGCCATGAAACTGAAAACGGCTGCGTGAATTCTACGGCTGGACCCAATTAAAAATGGGGGGATTACCGTATAACCGCCGGTAAAGCCTTCTTCCTCACGGAGCCGTTCAAAGATCCGCTTCGCCGTATGGCGTTGCTTCTTCGGACGGTTCTGATCCTCCAGAAGCCATTGGTCAATTGTATCGGTGAAGGCTTCCAACTTCGGGCGCCGAACTTTCTGGCTCCGGCGGTAACCAGGGGGAGACGAATACGCGCACATCTTGTCGACCGTTCCACGGGCAAGGCCAAAATCACGGGCGATCGAACGTTTGCTGCGCCCCTCATCGAAATGCGCGCGGCGCACGGCTAAATATACTTCCACGGTGAAAATCCTCCGGCCCTCCCTGCAAAGACAGTGAGAGCAAAAGTGGACGACTTTTGCGCCGCCCGCCCCGGCAAAATACCGGCGCTACCGTGGCCTAATTTGCAACCGCCCTATACAAGGACATCCTGATCGCCGTCGTGGATGGGCTGAAGGGCTTCCCGCAGGCCATCGAAGCGGCCTTTCCCCAGACCCAGGTCCAGACCTGCATCGTTCACCTGCTGCGCCATTCCATGAGCTTTGCCAGCTACAAGGACCGCAAGGCCGTCGCCACGGCGCTAAAGACGATCTACACGGCGGTGGATGCCGACGCGGCCGAGGCCGCTCTGGCAGAGTTCGAGGAGAGCGATCTGGCTAGGCGGTATCCGGCCATCGCACCGAGCTGGCGCCGGGCCTGGAACGAGGTGATCCCGTTCCTCGACTACCCGCCCGAGGTGCGCAGGCTGATCTACACCACGAATTCCATTGAGGCATTGAATTCGAAGATCCGGCGCGCCGTCCGAACCCGCGGTCACTTCCCAAGCGATGAGGCAGCAGCGAAATTGATCTATCTGGCGCTCAATGCTACATCCACCGAATGGAAGCGTTCGGTGCGCGAATGGCACGCTGTCAGAAGTCAGCTTGCCATCATGTTCGAAGACCGCTTCCCAATGGCGTAAAAAAACGCGTCAGGCACAAAATTCGGCACAGTCTCGGGGGTGGTTGGTTGGTTTGCGCCCGTTCGGCGCACGGACTGCCAGAATAAACCGTTCAAAGAACGCCCATTCCTCGTCTAACATCAGGTCTCGTGCCAAGCTGGTCTCCATCACAGATAACAGCTTGAATCACGGTCAGCACCCAATGGGAATCCCTTTTGTCAACACGGCCTAAGTCATTAAGGAATCCGATACGAAACCCAAAACTAGGCCTTTGAAAATATGACTCAGAAAAAGGCCGCATAGGGCCAACAAGAAAATTGTCCAAAAACAGGGTCAATGTCCATTTAAATTTCAGCAGAGATCAAAGGCTGATTAAGCCGCCCGCAAACTATGATTAGCATTTTAGTCGCCAGGAGATTTAGACACGGACAAGCTTTTTTGACTGTTCCAATTGTCCAAACTCTGCAGGTGCGCCATGATAACACCCATCAACCCACTGCGAACCCATGCAGCCAAAGTTACATCGTCAAGAGCCGCAAGTTTTTCGGCATCCACAACTTGAAGGTCTGTGACCGTACCAAGAAGTTTTCCACCTTCTTCAACTTTGTAGACTTTTGGAACCAAAATATCTGCGTCCTGTAATGGTTTAAGGAGCGCTTCTGTATTGATCAGTTCTTTTTGAAAATCTGTTAGGAAGGTGCGTGCTCGATCTACAGCACCACCTGTGGGAATTGACCCATCTTTAAAAAGAACCTCGCCATCCGCATTCGTGGAAATTCGGTCCTTCACAATCATGATAAGATATTCGCCCAATTCTTTCTTTTCACCCATGACAAATGGAAATCGGCGTATATGAGCGGGTATGTAGCGGGCCGACCACTGGTTTTCTTTGTCGAGATAAAGGTTACCATCTTTGCGATAGCCCATTTGAGCAACTGGCAAAAACCTACCTGATGTTGGAAAGAAGATTGGGTACTCACGACTAGCTTTAGTGATTTCACTCATAGCCAAGGGCGCGCCTAAAACATTTTTGGCAAACGCAAAGCTGTTAGAACGTTTCAATCGGTGGTCTGCATGCACTTTACTATCAAGCGCGACTACATTTTCAAACATGTGGATCTCCATTTACCAGCAGGTAGGATGAGTTATACATGTCATATAAGCACTATAAGTATCAATCATACAGCGTTGAGATAAACAGTACAGTTGCGCATTTTTCAAGCAAGAAACGGTGGGAGATTCAGAGCAAGTTTCCTCTTCATCCCCCAGCTATCGTTTAATCTATTGAGTGGCCTGCTTGGCCATCAAAAACAATGTTACCATGTCTGGCAGTCCATTAACCGTTATATCGGCTTCGCCTTGCCAAGCTTCAATGCTCAGTGCTGTCTGGGGCCCAAATTTACCATCATCAGAGCCTGTTGGTAACTTACCATCTGCAATCAATATTTTCTGAACGCGACGTACAGTTTCTTCGTTTACTGAAACAGCTTGTCCATTATGGGACAATTGCACGAGTGGGCTGTTTTCAGTCAACTCTAGCGCAGAAAAACTCTCAACCATTGCAAACACCACGTTTTCAAAAAGCTGATCAGGATTATTGGCGCAAATGTTTTGGGCGAGGCTCACCATTGGAGAGTGAGACTTGACAGGGGTAATATCGTACAAGCCTTCTGCCATCCTGTTTTGAGCCGAAATAAAGCCCGATATCCATTCTGCTAATTGGGCTTTGGCTTGAGCAGCTTGCTCACCATTCAGAAGGGTCATGATCGTGTTGCAATCACGTGCGCCCCATCCGTAAACGGCAAATTCACCATCAGATGTTGCGGCCAAAGCAGGAGTAGCAATGCTTAAAGTGAGAGCTGTCGTAAGGGTTGAAAAGATGTTTCGCATGATCCCTGAGACGTCCTTATGTTTGTGTGATTTGGTTCTGCAGAACAAAAAAGGCCCCCGATAGACGGGGGCCTTTGTCTTTTGACCGTTTTTAGCGGTCTGTGCGTGTGACAGTGCTGGATGCAAAGTTACCGATAGAGCTCGCGGAGATGCTGTTGTTAGACACACCAACCGATGCGCTCACGACGCCGCCAGTCGAGAAGGAACCGATTGTGGCACCCGTCGCCAGCGACGTGATTGCACCACTGTTAGACTGTGCATTAAAGACTGCTGCGCTGGAGTCGTTTGCCGCAGTTGACAGAGATGCGAGCGTTACGCTGTTGGTTGCAACGTTACCGAAGGCTGACGCATTGATCGAATTGCCAGACACGGTTGCTGATGCTCCATTGAGAGCGAGACCCAATGTACCGAGTGTACGTGTACCAGAGGTCGTATTAACCTGGTAGTTTGTACCACTTGATGTCGCGTTGATTGCAGCCGCCTGAGACTGTTCATTGAAGACACCGAAGGAAGCATTAAGCACGCCACCAAGTACGCCAGCGGTGGAGTTCAAGCCTGCTGGGCTTACACCTCCAGTGACATTTGCACCATTCGCAACCACAGTGTTCTGCGCCACGTTACCACGCGCAAGTGCAAGAGTGCTGTTGCCCTCTACCATTGCAGTGCCAGTGTTCAAAGCTGTCGCGTCGGTTGTACCAGACAGGCTCACTGTCGTGTTCGTCGATGCTGAAGCGTCAACTGTGCCTGCAGAACCGTTGGTCTGGGAATTCATGACCAGAGCCGTTGAGTCTAGCGATGCAGTTCCGGCCCCACCGATGGTGATGCTGGAGTTGGTCGCCAGGTTGGCCGAGGCACGGGCTTCGGTCACATTGCCCGTTACACCAAGCGTGCTGCCTGATGCTGCCGCGCCGGAACCCGCTACTGTTCCATCCACTGTAGCGCTAGAGATGGTTACGGTGTTGGCTGTGTTGGTCGAGTCGATGGCGCCAGTGTTATCCTGGCTGTTTAAGACCAGATTACCGCCGCTTGCTGTTGTGAACGCGCCAGAGGAGTCAGCAGCGGCATTTGTACCAGCAGCTCCTGATACGATGTTAGCGCCAGACGTTGTCAGAGAGTTTTGCGCTTGGTTACCTGTAGCGCTGGACGCACTGACGTTGCCGGACAGCATAACGCTGCTGCCATTGATCCCAGTTGGCGTGGCACCACCGGTCACATCGACATCCACGACCACCGCGGATCCACCTGTGGCCGTGACAGCACCACTGTTGTCCTGCTCACTCAACAGCTCTGTCGCTGCATCCACGTTTGATGCATTCGCCCCAACAGACACGGCGTTCACCACAGAGTTGGCGAGAGCCGTTGCAGAAGAGACATTGCCAGCCAAGGACACTGTGGAGTTCAGAACGCCGCCACCTGAGCTCGTTGCGCCAGTATCAGATACATCAACTGCCACTCTGGACTGTGATGTCGTGGCTGCGACTGCAGCATCGTTATCCTGGGTTGATCCAAGCACATAGGCTGCAGTTGTAGTGCCACCATCAGTGAAAGATGCATCCGTGCCTGCACCCGCATCAATGCTGTTCCCATCAACTGTCAGCGTATTGCTCGCCACGTTGCTCCGAGCCAGAGCTGTGGTCTGATTACCATCAAGAGACACACTGCTGGATTGGATCGGGATGGAACCTGTGTTGCTGAGGGTGACATCGACATCTTGATTAACCGTCGACGACACTGTCGCAGCACTCGTGACAGCCTGGTTGTTCACCAGAACACCAGTGCGGTCCATGTTGGCCGTTCCAGCATCACCCAAGGTCAGTGTTTGCGTACCATTGTTGCCAGTTGCCTGTGCAATCGTGGAGTTGCTGCTGAGCGAGACGTCACTACTGATAATCTCGTTTCCACCAGTGCGTGTGACGTCTTGGTTGTAGACATCCGTCGTAGCCGAGGCTGTGACGTTTGCGGAAACCGACTGCAGAGAAGCCAATGCGTTGTTCGCGTCAGCCGTGAGAGTCGTCAGAGCAATCGTTGCATCCACCGCTCCGGTTGCTGTCGCGTTGGTCACATCCACTGTTGTGGCATTCGTCGCCACGTTCCCGTTCGCAACCGACTGGTTTACGTTGCCTTCCATCGCGAGTGAGAAAGTTGTGCCGCCAGCATTTGCAACAACATCCAGATCGGATGTTGTTGATACGGTTGCCGTCGACCGCTGAGCGCTCTCAAGTGCGGTGTCGGCGTCCGTATTGGTTGCCGTCAGGTTGACACTGTTTGTCGCCCGGTTTGCCGTCGCATAGGATTGCTGAAGGTTATCAGACACAGTTTGCGTTGAGTCTGCAACGACATCGATCTCCCCATCGCTGAGGATCGCAAATGTTGCAGCAACATCAGATGACAGGGCCGAGGCACTATCCTGCAAGCTTGCTGTCGCCAAATCGGCATTAGCGGGGGCAACATCAAAATCCGCAGCATTGATGCTGGTTGCCGTTGCCGACAAGCCGGTCACAGTTGTGGCCGTTGCAGAGGTTACGTTGGTCGCAACGTTACCCGTCACTTCGCCCACTGCCGTGTTGCCAGACACAGAAACGGTCGAGTCGGTAATACCGTCTCCGCCGGAGACCGACACAATCACACCAGCGCCGTTGACGACACCAGACGACCCAGAACCTGTAAAGCCTGCTACTGTGAAAGATTCGTCAGTATCGGCACCACCACCAGCGGTGGGGTCAATCAAAGTTAGAGAGGTAAGGATGCCAGTTATGTTGTATGTTCCAACAGGAGCAATAACCGTAGTGCTTCCAGCAGTTGCGGTCCAACCGAGGTTGTTCAGAGATGTAGCTTCCTCTGTTGTCAGGGCTTGATCGAACGTAATTGTTACAGGATTGATGGCAATTGTTACGACACCGGTACCACTATTATAGTTGATATCGGACGCGGTAGACGGAGCAGTCGCAGCATTCAAAGAAGTGAACCCCGCAACTGGATCGGACCCTGTGATGCCGATCTCTGCAGTTACAGATCCTGCAGCAGCGGTGGCCTGATAGTTTGCAACCGTGCCGGAAGCTGCAACGGTTGCAGTATTCGCATCACCCAACTGAACTGCGTTATTGGCGCTGTTCGCTGTTGCAACCGCACTCAACACGTTGTCATCAGATACAACTGTGGAGCTATCTTCAATGTCATTTCCGAAAGTCGTTCTGATGGTGTTTGATGTTGTCCCCCCAGAGTCTCTCTGGCTCGCCAAAATATCAGCTCCGGAAAGCTGTGTGGAGGCCGCAACAAAAGAACCTGTTGTCGTTTGAGCGCCAGTGGCTGCGACAATACTTGGCGCCGCCTCACTGCCCGATGTGATATTTGTTGCATCCACAACAACATTATTGCCGCTGGTCACGTTGCCACTGGCGGATGCAGACACGGTGTTTCCGGATGTGGAAACACTTGAGCGGAATACATCACTATCAAAAGCGGTGAGAATTGGAACACCGCCCGTACCAACAACACGTGCTGTCACGGTTGCATTGTCCGCAAGCGTCTGTTCGTTCGCGGCGGCAGCAATAACACCAGTGCCTGCACCAGAAGCTGTTCCAACCAGATTGTTGAACGAAAGCAAGATGCCGTTGTCAGCTGAGTTGGCCGTAGCAGACGCCGACATCCTGTTGTTATCCGTTATAACAGTGGAATCGTTCGCATCCTGCCCTGCTTGGGTCAGTATCTGATTTGCTGTCGTTTCTGCAGACACAACGGCCGTAGATGCCATCGACTGGTCATTGGTCAGTGCCTGACCTGCAGTAACCGAGTATTGGTCGGCCGCACCCGCAGCAGCACTGTTTTGTACAGTCCCAGCATTCGTTACAACACTTAGATTGTTGGTTGCACTTGTGGTTGAAAGTGAATTGGTTGCACTTGCACCCGTTGCAGCTGACGTAACCGCATTTGCGGTTGTACGCATGCTGCTATCATCAAGATTATCAGTGATATTAATAGCATTGGTGATGCTATTTGAAGTGGTTGCTGCAGTGACGGACCCATCAACTTCCTGCACGGAGCCCACGGCGCCTGCTGCACTCATCGTCGCGCCGGAGGTAAGCGACAGCGCGTTGCTGGTGGAAACACCCGTGGCACTTGCCGCCTGACGGTTGCCTGTTACTTCGAGTGTCGAGGTTGTAACAGTACCATCATCAAGACCAGCAACAACAGAACCGATGTTGTTTCCCGAGACTGTACCGGAAACAGTTACACCCGAATCAATTGTCTGTACGTTCCCGATGATGGAGTCGCCAGCTGCTGACAACTGTGTCTTACCATCTGCGGCGGTATCTGCGTCACTAATGACAGCAGCAGCACCTTCACCCGTGATGCTGCTTGCATCTAATGTGATCGATTGCGTGCTTACACTGCCTGTAGCACCTGCAGTCTGATCGTTGCCTGCAACAGAGATCGTAGTGTTGGTTACGTCTCCAGTTGCATTACCGTTTGAGTCAACACCGCTCTGGATTTCAATGGTCGAGCTTGTTGTCGTCGCAGAAATTGATGAAGTGGCAGTTGGTACGATTGTCTGCAAATTGCTGACGGCTGTTGAAGCCGTTATGCTTGCAGTTGTATCCAGGGAAGAAATGCTGCTTGTGGCCGAATTGCCAATTGTGGTTGATGCTTGATCACTGTTGGATACAGTAACTGTCGCGCCATCGAGGCCTTCAACAAGAGTTGTCGTTGCAGCCCCGCCTACGGTAGCGTCCAACGTCCGGTCACCATCGATTTCTTGCGAAGAGCTGACGATCAGATCACCAGCAACATCATTATCGGCTGCTGCCACCAACGAGGAGTCAATATCCAGGCTGGCTTGTCCAGCTGTTGCTTCCACAAGGTCAAGACCACTTGCCGCGGTGATGGTGGATGTCGCGTTGTTGCCGGTTGCTGCGGCTGTGATATCATTATTATCGGACAGGCTTGTCCCCGTCAGAGTGCGTATCCCAGTGCCTGTATTTTCAATAACAATAGAATGCGTATCAGACGATGAGAGCGCAGTAACATCGGCCTCAACTGACTGAAGCGTTCCAACAGCCGCTGTGTCTCCTGCAGTGCTTGGCGAGAACAACAATTCTGCAGCAGCTGTCGAGGAGTTCCCTGTGGCGGACGCAGTGGTCAGGTTGTTCGTCGCCGGTGCCGCTGCTGTAACGACATCAGCAATGGCGTCACTAACCGTGAGGCTGATATTCACATTGTTGTTGCTTGTTGTCGCAGAGGGCGTTGCGGTCAACTCTTGTACGTTTCCAGCTGTAAAGGTCGCTGATGTTACAATGGTTTCGCTCGCACCCATGTTGGTATCTGAGGTCGCCTGCGCCAAAGCGCCAGAGGCCCCAAAGGCAAGCAACAAGGCCGCTGTCGCCGTACTATTACGTAAATTTTTTGATGTGAATTTCATGCTATTTTTTCCTTGTTGGCGATTTTCATTTATTACTACCTGTCACGTCCCGTAAGCTGGTAAGGAATTTTCTTGAACGGCTCTGGTTTGAGTTTGTACCAGTCTTTCATGGCCTGCAAGGGCGTTTTGCTGCCCAAGACTGATTGTGGTAGCTGTTGGTTGTAAAGCCATACGTAGCGCTCGAGGGTCTGTTCGAGATCTTCGCCTGATTTGAAATGGTGGCCTTGCAAGACATCCTCGATGCGTCCGTTGAACCGTTCGACCATACCATTGGTTTGCGGCGACTTCGGTGGGGTCAGGCGATGCTCGATGCCCAGCTCGGCGCAAAGCTTGTCAAACTCGTGCTTCCCTGTCGCAGAGCGCTTACGCATTCCGAACAAGCGGTCCGTGAACTCCTTACCGTTGTCTGTCAGGATTGTGCGGATCTTGAGAGGACAGGCGCGCTCCAGATCCCGGAGGAAGCGCCTGGCGTTAGCTGCAGATTTTGCTGAGAAAATACGGATGAAGACCCACCGTGTGGCACGGTCGATGGCGACGAAGAGGTAACGACGCTTGGTCTCGTCCTGCATCTGAGGCAGGTATTTGACGTCGATGTGGATATAGCCTGGCTCGTAAGCCTTGAAGGTGCTGTGCTTGGGCTTGGGGGCCTTGCCCTTCAGCTCACGCAGGTTGCTCACCCCGTGCCGACGCAAGCAACGATCCAGCCCCGAGCGAGATACATTTGGGTTCAAAAACTCCCGCACCACCGCCAGAAGATCATCCAGGGGAAGCAGCAGCGTCTGGCGCAGAGATACTGCCACGGCCTCTTGCGCAGGTGTCAGGGTTGTCTGAAGGCGATGTGGCGTGTGGCTTTTGTCCTCCACGCTGTCACGGTGACGCCACTTATACACCGTCTGCTCCGAAATCCCGTGTCGGTCAGCCAGAACCCATGCAGCCTCATTGCTGGCCTGGATCTCGGCGCGGATTTTCGGGGTGGTCGTCGCCTCGCTATGCAGTCGAACAAGCATCTGTGCCTCCGTCTCGGATCTCCCTCAGCAGCGAGCGTGCCATAAAAAGCGCCAATCGGCGAGGATCAATGTGATCATCAGGGACGGAACACATAGTCATCGTTGACGACCAAGGGTACAGCAGGTTGACAATCGTTTGGGGTCACATTCGTGACGCTCGGGAGCAGGTCCAAAATGGCGCTCTCAATTGCCATGCGCACTGCCAATTGCAGTGGCTCTTGGTTCTTAGCTCCAGCATATACGTCCCAGAGATCGTTATTGAAGAAGCGGAAAACCTCGGCCCCAACTTCGTAGCCAGTGATTTGCTTCTGAACGGAGACCGTATCGTACACTTTCAGTGTCTGGCTGCCGACGATCCGCATATCAATGCCTACATTCATCGTGTAGACGCGGCCTTTTCCGCCAATGTTGTTTACATTCAGTTCAGCGCCACCTGATTGGATGTTGAAATTCAACTCAGTGATACCACCCACGATGTAATAATCGGATTGCAAGATACTGCCGCCGTAATACGGCTTCCATGGGACCTCGCTGGTTTCACCCGTCTGCGGATCCGTCGTTTCATGCAGTTTCCCGTCGCCTAGCTGGCGATTGCTGGTGTAAGCAAGCTCTGCATCAGCAATCTTAGTATCAAATCGCTCATATAGAGAAATCCCAGGCACCAGATGCCCCAATGCAGTATATGCCATAAGGGCGCCGCCCTGAGTGACCAGGAAGCCTTCTTGATCGTTCTGCTTACCCGTATAATCCCGGATGTCGCCAACAGTGATTGCGATATGGCCCTTATTGGCTGCCGCAAGGTGTTCCCCATAACAGCTCAACTTTGTCGTAAGCGGCGTGTTGTTTGGGGTGGGTCTGGAACTCAACAAGAGAGGAACGTCCCCTTCATTGAGAACTTCCCGACGCATATCCTCTGGAAGGACTGCGCAACCCGCTGTTGCAGCCGCTAGTGTAAGCGCCGTGATTAATTTTGTATAATGAGACATTTTTATGCGCTTTTCTATTTTCATTAATTCAGGCTCAACTTATGGTGCAGGAGGTGCATTTAGTGCCCCAGTTGCAAAACCACCAACTATACTCCCACCAGAAATATCTCCTGTGGTGGTGTTACAAGCTGTGCTGCCATCTACGCCAGACGCTTGATTGCCGGAGTTGTCTTGGTTGTTCGACAGATCCTGATTGGTTGATCCGTTTAAAACCGCACCGGAGCCGCCGATTGAGCTGCCGTCGACGCCAGAAGCAATGGTACCAGAGTTGTCTTGGGATCCGGTCATACTTGCCAAGTCGGCTCCGACTGTACCGGTCCCTGCTGCATTGCCCGTTGCATTTGATGATGTTGTGTCACTGTTGCCGGTGCTGTCTGATGAGATGTTTGATGCGCTGTTGTCTGACGTGCTTGGCCCAGCCTGACTGTTGTCAGCAAGGTTACCTGTTGATTGGGCGTTGTTGCTACAATTGAACTGCGCTCCAATATAGGTTCTCGCATCGATGTTCTGGACTGTTCCAAAACCATCATAATAACCGCCTTTTTTTCTCTCGATAAGGTCTAGAACAGCTGATTTGTTTGCTTTATCTGTAGTAGTCTGGAACTGCCATGGACGGTTTTCTAGCAGACCATTGGCAAATGTGGGAGAGGTCATCACCGCGACAGCAACGCCTGTTGAAGTTAATATCTTCATAAAATTTCGTTTGCCCATTGTAACCTCATATTTTTGCACCAGATTTATAAAAATCTGATCTTTGAAACTTCGTACCATGATCTCATTCTATGATGTACGAAGGATTTTTCTTCAACATACATCTGTATCTTGCCATAACTGTCACGTCCCGTAAGCTGGTAAGGAATTTTCTTGAACGGCTCTGGTTTGAGTTTGTACCAGTCTTTCATGGCCTGCAAGGGCGTTTTGCTGCCCAAGACTGATTGTGGTAGCTGTTGGTTGTAAAGCCATACGTAGCGCTCGAGGGTCTGTTCGAGATCTTCGCCTGATTTGAAATGGTGGCCTTGCAAGACATCCTCGATGCGTCCGTTGAACCGTTCGACCATACCATTGGTTTGCGGCGACTTCGGTGGGGTCAGGCGATGCTCGATGCCCAGCTCGGCGCAAAGCTTGTCAAACTCGTGCTTCCCTGTCGCAGAGCGCTTACGCATTCCGAACAAGCGGTCCGTGAACTCCTTACCGTTGTCTGTCAGGATTGTGCGGATCTTGAGAGGACAGGCGCGCTCCAGATCCCGGAGGAAGCGCCTGGCGTTAGCTGCAGATTTTGCTGAGAAAATACGGATGAAGACCCACCGTGTGGCACGGTCGATGGCGACGAAGAGGTAACGACGCTTGGTCTCGTCCTGCATCTGAGGCAGGTATTTGACGTCGATGTGGATATAGCCTGGCTCGTAAGCCTTGAAGGTGCTGTGCTTGGGCTTGGGGGCCTTGCCCTTCAGCTCACGCAGGTTGCTCACCCCGTGCCGACGCAAGCAACGATCCAGCCCCGAGCGAGATACATTTGGGTTCAAAAACTCCCGCACCACCGCCAGAAGATCATCCAGGGGAAGCAGCAGCGTCTGGCGCAGAGATACTGCCACGGCCTCTTGCGCAGGTGTCAGGGTTGTCTGAAGGCGATGTGGCGTGTGGCTTTTGTCCTCCACGCTGTCACGGTGACGCCACTTATACACCGTCTGCTCCGAAATCCCGTGTCGGTCAGCCAGAACCCATGCAGCCTCATTGCTGGCCTGGATCTCGGCGCGGATTTTCGGGGTGGTCGTCGCCTCGCTATGCAGTCGAACAAGCATCTGTGCCTCCGTCTCGGATCTCCCTCAGCAGCGAGCGTGCCA
This sequence comes from Pseudophaeobacter sp. TrK17, assembly GCF_042192375.1. Taxonomy (NCBI): domain Bacteria; kingdom Pseudomonadati; phylum Pseudomonadota; class Alphaproteobacteria; order Rhodobacterales; family Roseobacteraceae; genus Pseudophaeobacter; species Pseudophaeobacter sp. TrK17. The sequence goes on along the minus strand of NZ_CP071705.1, from coordinate 24,431 downwards.
TAAAAAGCGCCAATCGGCGAGGATCAATGTGATCATCAGGGACGGAACAGTTAGACACAAGCAGGGCAAGGTTTCTCAGGCTTTCGGTTCATGTCGCCCTCGGGTGCTGCGAAAGACAAATTCTGGCTTTGGCTTTGCCTTGGGGGGAGGTGGAGGCGGACTTTCCCCGCAGTTGGGGCAATTGTCAGGGTTGTGGGGGCGCTCGCCCTCACAATACGGGCACATCATCATTTCAGGACCTACTCCTTTCGGCTCCCCACAAATTGGGCGTAAACAGTAAAACGAAATCACAGCACAACGGGCATTGAGTGTGAGGACAACATCGCCCGCCGCAGCGTCGATGATCTTTCGCACGGATGCCATTGCGTCCTCATTGCTGACCGTCCGGCCAGCTTTGATATCTGCAAGCCCGCGCTGGATGCCTTCGATGATAGCTTCCTTTGACTTGAAGTGGGTGCTGTCGGGATGCTTGTTGTCATTTCATCGGCTCCCAAGGGTTGATGATCTGCACACCTGTCGGCTCAAAGTCCGCAACATTGCGTGTGACGATGGGCATGGCGTGGGTGATCCCTGTCGCGGCGATAAGGGCGTCTCGGTCACTGCGGGGGTCAGGAACATGCAAAGCCGCACAGCAAAGCGCTACAGGCCCGTCCACGGGCAAAATGCGCCCCTCGAACACTGGAAGCACCCGATCAGCCATCCAAGACCTCAAAACGGCGCCCTGCGTGCTATCACGCCTCTCCATCTGCCGGACGCCCATCTCAAGTTCCAAGAGGGTGATGGCTGACAAAAACAGCGCTGACGGGTCTTGATCCTCGGCCCACGCAACGACATTGGCATCCGCCTTCCCTGCTTTTGCCTTGCGCAGCTCGGACACCACATTCGTATCGAGGATGAACATCAGGACAAATCAGCGGGACGTGTGAGGCGACCCAAGCGATCCGGTTCAAAAGCTACGTCTGCCGCTTCTGGATCGGCGAGCAAATCAAGGATACTTTCTTGGCGTCCCGTAAGCCGTCTGTAGGCTTCTATGCTGAGCAACACATGCGCAGGTTTGCCCCGGTCCGTGATGAACACAGGTCCTTTCTGCGCAGCCCGCTTTGCGCCACTTGCGTCTTGGTTGAACGTTCGGCTGTTGATCGTTGTCATTCCCATGGCTCACATCCTTCTAAGTACCTTATGTAGAAACGTAAATACAAAAGTTGGAATGTCAACCTGAACCCTTCAATGACGAGATCCAGAAGGCAAATGAAGCGCAAAAACCATTCAAATCTTGTAACTCCCAAGCACCCCAGGGGCCAACGGGTTTTTGTCAGTTTTGATGTGGGTCCCGCTGGCTATTTGGCGCATGAATTTTCTGTTGTGGTCTGAATTTCGTGGCGCTGCGCCGATTTCTCTGAACCAGTGGTGAAATGGACCAAGTTTCTACCCTTGAACACTTCCTCGCCACGGCTCTACGCAGGATCGCCGAGTTGGAAGCCTCATTGGCGCGTATGGCGCAAGAGAATGCGGATTTGCGTAGGCAGTTGGCCAAGAACAGCAGTAATAGTAGCAAGCCGCCTTCGAGTGATGGGTTGAAGAAGCCGGCACCGCGTAGCCTGCGTGGTAAGTCCGGTAAGAAAAGTGGTGGCCAAGCTGGCCACCGGGGCGACACATTACGCCAGACAGCAACGCCCGACTTTGTGGAGCGACATGAAACTGCGCAGTGCGGCGGGTGTCAGCGCGCCCTGACGGCGGGGATGATCAAGGGGTTTGAGAGACGTCAGGTGTTTGACGTGCCGCCACCACGCCTGGAGGTCACAGAGCATGAGGCAGCGATTTATTGTTGTGGCCATTGCCGCACTACGGCGACCGCGGCCTTTCCCGATGGCGTGAATGCACACGTGCAATACGGTCAGCGCATTCGAGCGGCGGCGGTCTACTGCAATGTTCAGCAGCTGATCCCCGAGGATCGGGTCTGCCAACTCCTGCGCGATTTGTTCGGTGCCACCAGCCTGTGCGCGGCCAGCGTGACCAACTGGGTGAACGGCGCAGCGCGCACCTTGGGTGGCGTCGTCGAACACATTCTGGCCCGGCTCACTGAAGGCGGCGTTCGGCATCTGGATGAGACCGGACTTCGTGTCGCTGGTAAGCTGCACTGGCTGCACTCAATCAGCGATCACGCCTTCACGCATTATCGCATAAGCGCCAAGCGCGGTGCTGTTCCAGCCTTTCTGACCGGCGGGACAATTGTTCATGACCACTGGAAATCCTATTACGCCCATATGAGTGGGGTGGATACTCACGCCCTGTGCGGGGCGCATCATTTACGCGAACTCAAGGCTATCGAAGAGATCGAAAAGGAGCCGTGGGCGTGTGCAATGAGCGCGCTGCTCACCAGCGCCAATCAACTCAAGTGTGCTGCTCAAGGCCGAGGTGAGACCGAACTTTCGGCGTCGGTTTATCAGGGCATCATCACCAAATACATGGCAATCCTCACCGAGGGCCTCGCCTTCCATGAGCGACAAGCCCCGCTGGTGAGACTCCCTGGCGCGCGAGGCCGAGAAGCCAAACGGCCAGGCCACAACCTCTTGGTCCGCTTGCGTGACTACCGCGATGACGTTCTGAGGTTCCTTGCGGACTTCACAGTGCCCTTCACCAACAATCAGGCCGAACAGGACCTGCGCATGATGAAGTTGCGCATGAAAATTTCGGGAACCTTCCGCACTCTCGAGGGTGCTCAGGTCTTCGCTGACATCAGATCCGTCATCTCGACGGTCAGAAAACACGGGGGCAATATCCTCGAAACACTCACCCTATCACCACAACAGATCATCGCGCGGCTCTAACGGCGCCAGAGTAACCCAAAACCCGATATCCTCTGGAGTACTTGGGAGTTACGTTTGATTACTTATTAGGTGTCACGTCCCGTAAGCTGGTAAGGAATTTTCTTGAACAGCTCTGGTTTGAGTTTGTACCAGTCTTTCATGGCCTGCAAGGGCGTTTTGCTGCCCAAGACTGATTGTGGTAGCTGTTGGTTGTAAAGCCATACGTAGCGCTCGAGGGTCTGTTCGAGATCTTCGCCTGATTTGAAATGGTGGCCTTGCAAGACATCCTCGATGCGTCCGTTGAACCGTTCGACCATACCATTGGTTTGCGGCGACTTCGGTGGGGTCAGGCGATGCTCGATGCCCAGCTCGGCGCAAAGCTTGTCAAACTCGTGCTTCCCTGTCGCAGAGCGCTTACGCATTCCGAACAAGCGGTCCGTGAACTGTATAGGGCGGTTGCAAATTAGGCCACGGTAGCGCCGGTATTTTGCCGGGGCGGGCGGCGCAAAAGTCGTCCACTTTTGCTCTCACTGTCTTTGCAGGGAGGGCCGGAGGATTTTCACCGTGGAAGTATATTTAGCCGTGCGCCGCGCGCATTTCGATGAGGGGCGCAGCAAACGTTCGATCGCCCGTGATTTTGGCCTTGCCCGTGGAACGGTCGACAAGATGTGCGCGTATTCGTCTCCCCCTGGTTACCGCCGGAGCCAGAAAGTTCGGCGCCCGAAGTTGGAAGCCTTCACCGATACAATTGACCAATGGCTTCTGGAGGATCAGAACCGTCCGAAGAAGCAACGCCATACGGCGAAGCGGATCTTTGAACGGCTCCGTGAGGAAGAAGGCTTTACCGGCGGTTATACGACCGTGAAGGACTATGTTCGGGGGCATCGTCAAAAAGCGCGGGAGATGTTCATTCCACTCGCCCATCCTCCGGGTCACGGGCAGGCCGATTTCGGTGAGGCCGTTGTCATCCTGGGGGGCGTGGAACAGAAGATCCACTTTTTTGCCTTTGACCTGCCCTACAGCGATGCATGCTATGTGCGGGCCTATCATGCGGCGACAACAGAAGCCTGGATGGACGGGCATGTTCACGCCTTTGAGTTCTTCGGGCGCGTGCCGCTCTCGGTGGTCTATGACAATGACAGCTGCCTTGTTGCGAAGATCGAAGCCGGAGGGCGGCGTCGGCGGACGCAGATGTTCACGGAGATGTTGTCACACTACCTTTTTGATGATCGCTACGGCCGCCCGGGCAAGGGGAACGATAAAGGCAATGTCGAAGGTCTGGTGGGCTGGTCCCGGCGCAACCTGATGGTGCCGCTGCCGGAATTCCCTGATCTGGACAGCTTCAATGTCTGGCTCGAAGAACAATGTCTGACACGGCAGTCGGCTGTCTTGCATGGGCACCGGGAGACGATCGGGGAACGGCTGAAGCGGGATCTGGCTGCCATGTCGCCACTCCCTGCAATGCCTTACCAAGCCTGCCACAAGGCAACGGGCCGGGTCAGCTCCCAATCTCTGGTGCGCTACAAATCCAATGATTACTCGGTTCCCAGCACCTATGGCTTACGGGAGGTGACGATCCGTGCGTTTGTGGATGTGGTCGAAATCGGCTGTGGTGGTGGGGTCATCGCCCGTCACGCCCGCTGCTACGAGCGCGAACAAATGATCTTCGACCCTGTGCATTACTTTGCCCTTCTGGAGACGAAGCCCGGGGCCTTGGACCAAGCCGCCCCTTTGGTCGATTGGGAGATGCCCGACGAGCTGCAAACCCTGCGTCGCCTAATGGAAGCGAGACATGCCCGCCAAGGGCGCCGAGAGTTCATTCAGGTGCTTCGGCTCCTGGAAAGCTTTGATCTGCCGACTTTGTGCGCGGCGGTGCGGGTGGCGTTGCAAAAGCGGGCGATCGCCTTTGATGCGATCAAGCATCTGGTCCTGTGCCAAGTGGAGCGCCGCCCCGCTCGGCTCGATCTGTCCCTCTACCCCTATCTTCCCCGGACTGCGGTTCAGACGACAAAAGCCGCGAGTTACATGGCGCTCCTGTCGGAGGGAGCCGCATGACGGAAGTCCCGGACCTTCTGCTGGCCCATCACCTCAAGAAGCTCAAACTGCCCACCGTATTGCGCGAATACGAGAAGCAGGCGCGACAGTGCGCCGCCGAGGGGAAGGATCACATCCAGTTCCTCCACAGATTGATCGAATTGGAACTCATCGATCGGGAGCGGCGTATGGTGGAGCGACGGGTCAAGGCGGCGAAGTTCCCGGCGCCCAAAAGTCTGGACAGTTTCGACTTCCAGGCAATCCCCGCCCTGAACAAAGCCAGGGTGTTGGACCTCGCCCGTTGCGGATGGATCGAGCGGCGCGAGAACGTGATCGCTCTGGGGCCAAGTGGCACGGGCAAAACGCATGTCGCTCTTGGGGTCGACTCCGGCTCGGTGCAGAATAGGGCGTTAAGGCCGGATTGGGGCTCTGGAGTTGAGCTCAGGTCTCTTTTTCGCTGAGATAGCGGTAGATGGTGGCCTTTGAGAGGCTGTAATGGGCCATCAGATCTTTGATCAGCATTCCGGCTGCGCGCCGTTGGCGAAGCTCAGCGATCTGATCTTCTGAAAGAGCGGGGCGTTTTCCGAACTGAACGCCTCGATCCTTGGCCTTCTTGATCCCGTCCATCTGACGCTCGGCGCGGATTTCGGTTTCGAACTGACCGATGGCCCCGAGCATGTTGAACAGCAGCCGCCCGGTCGCGTCTGACGTGTCGATGTTCTGATCGAGTACGACCAGATCGACGCCCTTCTGTTTCAGCGTCTCGGCGATCTGACACAGGTGTAGCGTTGAACGCGCCAGCCGGTCGATGCGCGTGACAATGAGCTGATCACCGTCGCGAACGTAATTCAGACATTCTTTCAGCTGAGGGCGAGCATCAGTTGTGCCACTGCGCTTTTCTTCGAAGAGCTTGTCGCAACCAGTGAGCTTTTCACGTTGGACATCCAGTGATTGCCCGACTGAACTGACACGCGCGTATCCGACTTTAGCCATGGGGTCTCGAATAAATTAAGAGGTCTTGCGACTGTCATATTGAGACATTGAAAAAGACATGACAAGCGGATGGTCTCACTATGCCTACTTCATAAGACTCCATCCCATATAGAAAGAACAATCCGATGGCACACCGAGCGGTTCTGACCGCGCGACAGCGCGCGGCGCTTTTTGATCTTCCCACCGATGAAGCTTCGCTGTTGAAGCACTACACCTTGGATGATGAAGATATCGAGCACATCCGCACTCGACGGCGATCTGACAACCAGATCGGCTTTGCGCTTCAGCTTTGTGCCTTTCGGTATCCGGGTCGCTTGCTGAAAGCTGGTGAAGTCATCCCTGAACCTGTTTCCCGCTTTGTGGCCGCACAACTCGGATTAAAACCAGATGACCTCTTGCCATATGCCGCGCGGGAAAAGACTCGCCGGGAACATTTGGATGCTCTGCGAAAGATATACGGCTACAAGATGTTTTCGGGCAAGCGCGCCAAGAAAATGCGGCGCTGGCTGGACGGAAATGCTGAAGCGGCGCAATCCAGTCAGGCTCTGTTGCGTGGCTTCGTAGAAGAATGCCGCAGACAGCAGATCATTCTGCCGGGAACTTCGGTCATCGAACGCCACTGCGCTGATGCGTTGGTCGCCGCTGAACGTAGAATTGAGGCCAGCATTGCCGCTCGTCTCGATGCGAAAATGCGTACCCAACTCGACAATCTGTTGACCGAAGAGGTGGATGGGCGGGTCAGCCGGTTCATCTGGTTGCGACAGTTCGAGGTGGGTAAAAACTCTGCCGATCTCAACCGCCAGCTCGACCGTTTGGAATTTTTGCAACGGATCGCGTTACCGCCAGCAATCTTGGACGGTATTCCGGCGCACCGGGTCATGCAGTTACGCCGCCAAGGCGAACGATATTTCACGGATGGGCTGCGGGACATCACGAGTGATCGTCGTCTGGCCATCCTTGCCACCTGCATCGTGGAGTGGTCTGCTGCCATCGCAGACACTGTGGTCGAGACGCATGACCGGATCGTGGGGTCGATCTGGCGAGAGGCAAAGAGGATTTGCGGTGCCCGTGTTGCAGAGGCGCAATCAGAGATCGCAGCGACTTTAGCGGGGTTCGAGACCTTGGGCACGACATTGCTGCTGGCAAAAGGCGATGACGCGGCTATCGCCAGTGCAGTGGATGCGTCCTGTGGGTGGGGCATGCTGGAAAACCTCGTCGCGAATGCCGGAACGCTTGGGAAAACCGTTAAGGCGGATGCGCTGGCCTATGTCGAGAAGGGCTATCATCGCTTCAAGCTCTATGCCCCGCGAATGCTGGCAGCATTGGATATCGCCGGCGCCAGCGTGGCCGAACCCTTGCTCGCAGCGGCAGATGTGATCCGCGACAAGCATGATATTCCAAGCCGGTCTGCGCCATTTCTCAAACCGCAGTCAAAATGGCGAGGCCACTTGCGGAATCCGGAAAACAACAGGGACCGGCTATGGGTCGTCGCAGTTCTGTTCCATCTGCGCGAGGCCTTCAGATCCAGGGATATCTGGCTTGCTCACTCACGCCGCTACAGCGACCTGAAACAGGCCCTGGTTCCGGTCGAGGCCGCTCAGACTATGGGGCTGTCGATGCCATTGGAGCCGGAAGTCTGGATCGCTGATCGAAAACAACGGTTGGAAGACGGGCTGCACAGGCTTGTCATGGCGGTCAAAAATGGAACTCTGCCTGGCAGTGTCATCGAGGATGGCCGATTACGTGTCGACCGGCTCGAAGCTGATGTACCCGCGGAGGCCGACAGCCTCATCCTTGATCTTTATCGCCGCCTGCCAGAGGTGCGGATCACGGACATCCTTATGGATGTGGACAACGATACCGGGTTCACCGACGCCTTTACCCATCTGCGCACCGGGGCACCGTGCAAAGACAGGCTCGGATTGCTGAACGTCGTTCTGGCAGAAGGCCTGAATCTCGGGTTGAGCAAGATGGCTGGGGCTAGCAGCACACATAGTTTCACCCAACTGGCGCGACTTTCGAACTGGCATGTAGAAAGCGAGGCCATCAATCGGGCGTTGGCCACCGTGCTCGAAGCGCAAGCACAGTTACCAATGGCAAAGCACTGGGGTGCCGGTGAAACTGCTTCCAGTGACGGGCAATTCTTTCCCACCACGCGCCAGGGCGAGGCGATGAACCTGATCAATGCGAAATACGGCAATGAACCCGGCCTGAAAGCCTATACCCATGTGTCCGATCAATACGCACCCTTTGCCACGCAGGTCATCCCAGCAACGGTGAACGAGGCACCATATATACTCGATGGGTTGCTGATGAACCCGACCGGCAAGCGGATCAAAGAACAATATGCTGATACCGGGGGCTTCACCGATCTTGTGTTCGCGGCCACATCACTGCTTGGATACCGGTTCATTCCGCGCATCAGGGATTTGCCGTCAAAACGGCTGCATGTCTTTGATCGCCGAAGTGTTCCGGCTGAACTGAGGGACTTGGTGGGCGACAAAATCCGGGAAAACACCATCATCGCTAACTGGCCAGATGTGCTCCGCTGCATTGCGACAATGCTTTCCGGCAGGATGCAGCCCAGTCAGCTCCTGAAGACACTGGCGGCCCGGCCGAGGCAACATGACCTAGCCGTTGCCCTTCGCGAAATCGGACGTGTCGAGCGAACACTCTTCATCATCGAATGGGCGCTCGACACGGATATGCAGCGCCGTGCCAACATTGGACTAAATAAAGGTGAAGCGCACCATGCTCTGAAAAGTGCCCTACGGATTGGGCGGCAGGGTGAAATCAGAGACCGCAACACGGAAGGCCAGCACTTCCGCATTGCAGGGCTGAACCTGCTCACCGCCATCATTATCTTTTGGAATACAAAACGGCTTGGTGTCGCCGTCGCGCAGCGGAGAAAAGCAGGGTTGGATACGCCAGCATATCTTCTCGCACACATCTCACCCCTCGGCTGGGCACATATTATCCTCACCGGCGAGTATCGGTGGCGACGAATGAACGCTTAAAGCCTTACCGCCCTATTCTGCACCGAGCCGGAGTCGACCCCAATTACGTCCTCCTCTGGGGTGAAATCGGTAATCACGTCGCGCCCGTGTTTGCGGCCAAAGATAAAACTGTCAGCGCCGGCGCCACCGGTGAGCCAGTCGCCGCCGATATCCCCCGACAGGCTGTCATTGCCATTGCCGCCAAACAGGTGGTCGCGGCCGCGGCCGCCCCGGAATGTATCATCCCCGTCATAGCCCCAGGCCCAATCCGCATCGGCGCCGCCCTTCAGGGTATCATTGGCAGCGCCGCCAAACAGGCTGTCGGCGCCGGCCTGACCAATCAGCAGATTGGCCCCTGCCTCGCCCCAGAGCCGGTCATCGCCGGTGCCGCCGCGCAGGTCATCATTACCCGCGCCGCCATACAGCAGATCCACCCCGGCATTGCCTTTGAGCTTATCATTGCCGGCGCCGCCCCAGAGGATATCATCGCCCTTGTGGCCCTGCACATCATCGCGCCCAGGCCCGCCCCACAGGCGGTCATTGCCACCGCCACCCAGCACCATGTCATCGCCCAGCTCGCCCTCCAGGGTATCGGCGCCCCAGCCGCCGCGCAGGGTGTCATTGCCATCGCCGCCCAACAGTTCATCATTGCCGCCCCGGCCCAGCAGCACATCATTGCCGCCCAGCCCCTGCATCCGGTCAGCCCCGGTGCCACCGCCCAGCTGATCTGCTGTGCCGCCGCCATATTGGATGTCTTGCTCCGGGGTCTCGGTCGGGGTGATCCGGTCCGGCGTCGCAAAGCGCCCATCGGGCCAGAGATCCGTCAGGCTCAGCACCCCGCCGCCGGCCCGCAGGATCACGATCTGGCTGTCGCCAAAGGTCAGGCGCATCCCCCCGGAGAGGCTGTCGACCTGCAACTGCGCCGGGCTGTACAGGCCAGCGAACAGCGACAGGTCCAGCTGATCGGTGCCGGGACGGAAATCTGTCACCGTCACCACCCCCGCTGTCGGGCCCACCACAAAGCAATCAGCCCCGGCACCGCCGCTCAGCCGGCTGCCAGCGCCACTGGCCACCAGAATGTCATCGCCGGCGCCACCATTCAGGGTCACCGCCCCGTTGCCGCCCCCGGCTGGCCTGTGCCGCCCTGCAACAGATCATCCCCGGCGCTGCCCCAGAGCGTGCCCTGATCAAGACTGCGCACCACCCCAAGGGTCGAAAGATCGAGACTAAACCGGGAAATACCGCCCGCGGTGTCGGAGGTGACATAGATCTCCAGCTGGTCGCCTAACACGGCCGTTTCCAGCGCGGTGACATTTTCCAGCCCCAGCCCCTGGGCATGGGCCAGGCTGGTCACATGCAACAGCTGCCCCGAAGGCAGCAGCCGCAGCAGGCTGATGCCATCATCCGCTCCCGCCGCCAGCACCAGCACATGGTCGCCCACCTGCACCACCTCCAGCACCGCAGCGCCGCCAAACCGCGTGGCCAGCGTATCATTGAGCTGATCCCTGAGGTCGAGACTGCCATCTGCCGCCACCCGCAACAGGCTGAGCGATCCAGTCCCGGAGGCGGCCAGCAGCAGCCAGCTGGCGCCATAGGCCTGAAAGCTGTGCAGCGCGCTGGGAGCCGACACCGGCAGGCCTTCTGCCATGCCAAAGCTATCCGCCGCCTGCAGCGCCCCGGTCTGGGTGGTGATCCGATAGCTGCGCACCCCCTGCCCCATGGCATCCAGCGCAAACAACAGATCGCCATCGGCGCTGATCTCCAGCGCGCTGTGTCCGGGCAGGTGATAGGCGGCGGAGGCACCGCTGCTGGCCACCGCGCCCAGGTTTTGTCCCGATGCATCCAGCTGCCAGCCCTTGAGCTCGCCTGCGGCATTGATGCCATAGACCAGGCTGTGCCCCCCATTCTGGCCCGCCTCTACCGGCACCGTTACCAGCGCCTCCAGCCCACCAGTAGATCCACTCTCCAGCCCCTGTTGCTGCTGCCGGGCCAGGTTTCCATTGCTACCGATCTCATATGACAACAAGGCCCCCGAGCTGCTGGCCTGCTGGATCAGCCGCAGGCTGCCACCGATTTCGCTATAGCTGATCCCGCCAGTGCCAAGGCTGGCGTTTTCATGCCAGTAGCGCTGCACCAGCTGCGGTGCCGCGGCGCTGCCATCCAGACGATAAAGGCTCAGCCCGCCATTCATCCCATTGCTGGCATAGAGCCAGCTGCCGCTTTCGGTCTGCACCACCGCAAGATCGCGCAGATCCGCATCAAAGCGATCGCTGCCTGTCTGAAAACGCTGCTGAAACTTAAATTCCATGTCCCACACTCCCGGCCTGTCTGGAAAACCCAGGCCAAGCTCCCATGCGGTCGCGGCAGGGATCGGGATCAGAATGCGGCAGAACGGCGGAGATTGTTTACAGATTGAAGACAATCCCTAAGACCGGGTCCTGCGGGGAAAATTCCGTCACTCTTTGTTCATTTGGGCAACGATCGCGGCAAAATGGGCGCTTTGTTTCCGCCGCTGTCCCCCGGATTTTCCCCGATCTGCCGGGATCTGACAGGTTTGCGGGGGGCTGTTGCCGCCCCTGCGGACGCGCCCTTAGCGCGGCTTTGATCCGCAGGACCGATGCTGGCGCGCAGTTTTCTTGCCGCCTGCCGCAGCCCCACAGGAGCCCAAGCCCCCATGTCCGAGACCTCGCCCATCCTCGCCCTGCCCTATCTGCTGGCCGCGCAGGCGCAAAAACATGTGACCCATAATGAAGCCCTGCAGCTGCTGGACGCGCTGGTGCAGCTGCGGGTCAGCGCCTTTGATGCTGAAACCCCGCCGCTCACCCCCAGCCCAGGCGATGCCTATGCCCTGGGGGCGCTGCCCACCGGGGCCTGGGCCGGACAGGCCGCACAGCTGGCAATCTGGCAGGGCGAAGGCTGGTTGTTCATCGCACCGCAAATCGGCTGGCGCGCCTGGGGGGTTGATGTCGCTGAGCTGCGGATCTGGCAGGGCAGCGCCTGGCAGCAATTCACCGCCGAGACCCAGAACCTGGCCCAGGTGGGGGTCAATACCAGCGCCGATAGCAGCAACCGGCTGGCGGTGGCCGCTGAGGCCAGCCTGTTCAGCCATGCCGGCGCCGGCCATCAGATGAAGCTGAATAAATCCGCCCCGGCTGAGACCGCCGCAGCGCTGTTTCAATCCAACTGGTCCGGCCGCGCCGAGATCGGCCTGTTGGGCAATGACGACCTCAGCGTCAAGCTCTCCAGCGATGGCAGCAGCTGGGCCACCGCCCTGGCGCTAACCGCCAGCGGAAATGCCGGCTTTGGCACGGCCAGCCCCACGGCCCATGTGGAGATTGCCGGCAGCGGCGCCGACTATCTGCTGGCCGGCGATGGCAGTGGCGCGGCCTTTCGGCTGGGGTCAGATGGCAATGGCGCCTGTGACGGCGCCTGGTCGGGGGGCGGCGCTGACTATGCCGAATGGTTTGAATGGGGCGATGGCAACCCGGAAGGCGAAGATCGGCGCGGGCTGGCCGTGGTGCTGCAGGGGGCGTGCATCCGCCCCGCCCAGGCCGGAGAAGAGCCCATCGGCGTGATCAGCGCCGCCCCGGCGCTGATTGGCGACGATGATATGGGCGGCTGGAAAGGACGTTGGCAGCGCGATGGCTTTGGCGCCCTGCTGCTGGACGCGGATGGCCAGCGCCAGGAAGACCCCAGCTATGACCCCACCCGCCCCTATCAGCGCCGCAGCAGCCGCCCGGAGTGGGCGCTGGTGGGGCTGATGGGCAAACTGCGCCTGCGCCGGGGTCAGCCCTGCGCCGCCCGCTGGCAGCGCATGCGGCAGCTGTCACAGCAGGTGGAGGAATGGCTGCTGCGCTAGATCTCGGCCAGGGCCGCAACGGCCTCGGGGATGGGATAGTGGTGGTTGCCCACAAACAGCCCATTGGCGTCGATGTAATCGGCATTGGTCAGGCTGCCGTGGATCTCATAGTCGAAATACTGCATCACCTGGTTCTTGGCAAAATTGCCCGCCACGATGGGGCGGCACTCAAAGCCCTTGGCCAGGAGCTGTTTCACCAGATCGGCGCGGGCAAGCCCGCAGCCTTCGCGAATGACCAATGAGAAACCAAACCAGCTGGAACAGCCAATTTCCTGCTGGATGGCAAATTTGGCGTGGTTGCCCAGCTGCGCCTGCACCAAGGCGCCATTGGCGCGCCGGCCTTTGATAAGATCCGGCAGTTTCTTCAGCTGTTCGCGCCCCAGCGCCCCGGACATCTCCAGCGGGCGCAGATTGTAGCCCGGCAGCACAAAGCGAAAGCTCTCCTCAAAGGGATCCTCAGATTTCTCGCCGGTGACATGGTTGAACTTTGGCAGGTTGCGGGTCCAGCCATGGGCGCGCAGGGACAGCATCACATGATAAAGCTCTTCGTCGTCGCAGGTCACCATGCCGCCTTCCATGGTGGAGATATGGTGCGAGAAGAACGACGAAAAACTGCCCATGACCCCAAAGGTGCCGGCCTGTTTGCCGTCAAAACTGGCGCCCATGGATTCGCAATTGTCCTCGATCATCACAATGCCGCGCGGCGCACAAAGCGCCTGCAGCACCGCAAAATCATTGGGGTTGCCCAGCAGGTTCACCACCATCAAGGCGCGGGTCTTATCGCTGATCGCCGCTTCCAGGGCGTTCAGGTCATAGTTCAGGGTGGCGCGGTCGATATCGACAAATTTCAGCCGCAGGCCGTACTGCTGCAGCGGATAGTAGGTCGTCGACCAGCTGACGGCGGGGACGATGATCTCATCGCCGGGCATCAGCCGCAGATCGTCATTTTTGGTATAGCGCAGCGCCGCCAGCATCAGCAGGTTGGCCGAGGAGCCGGAATTGACCATCACCGCATGTTTGCTGCCAAAATGCGCGGCAAATTCTTCCTCAAAGGCGCGCACCTCGGGGCCCATGGAATACATGTCGCTGTCGATGACGCGCTGCAGCGCATCCTGTTCCGCCTGATCCCAGGAAGACGTGGCGAGGGGGTAAATGGGGCTCATGCGTATCCGCTTTCCAAATAGTGACGATAGGTCTGTGCAATGCCGTCGCGCAGCGGGGTCGGGGCCTGCCAGCCCCAGTCCTGCTGGCGCGCGGGATCGCAGAGTTTCTGCTTCATCCCCACCGGCTTGCTCAGATCATGGCTGAAATCACCGGTCCAGCCAATCACCTCGGCCACGGTGGCGTAATAGTCATTGATGCTATGATCCTGGCCCAGACCGATGTTCATGCTGCCCGGCAGGCTGTCCATATCGGCGGCGGCGCGCAGCACCGCATCGGCCAGATCCGCGGCAAACATGAACTCGCGCCGGGCCGTGCCATCGCCCCAGATCTCGACGCTGGTCTCGCCCGTTTTTTGCGCCTGATGCACCTTGTGGATGATGGCCGGCAGCAGATGCGACTGTTTGGGGTCAAATGTGTCATGCGCCCCGTAAAGATTACAGGGGATCAGGGTTTTGTACTGGGCGCCCGCATCCTCGCGGCGGATATAGTCGCACAGGCGCAGCGCCATGATCTTGGCCAGGGCATAGCCCTCGTTGGTGGGTTCCAGCGGGCCGGTCAGCACCATGTCTTCGCGCAGGGGGTTTTCGGCGGCGCGGGGGTAGATGCAGGTCGAGGCCAGGTTGAGAAACCCGCGCACCCCGGCCCGGTAAGCGCCCATGATGATATTGCGCCCCATGGCGGTGTTTTCATCCAGGAAGGCCACCGGATTGGCCATATTGGCCTGGATGCCCCCCACCCGGCCTGCGGCATGCACCACCAGATCGGGCTGGTGTTTGGCAAGATAGGCGTCCACCGCGGCGGCATCGGTCAGATCCAGCTCGGCGCTGCGCGGCGCCAGAATGGTCCAGTCGGCCGCCCGGGCGTGTTCTTGGATATTGCGCCCCACCAGGCCACCACCGCCGGTCAAAAGCATCGTCGCCTTGCGGCCCTGTTCTGCGCTCATGGGATCAATCCTCACGCGCGACGGGTTCACTGTAGCCGTGATCCTTCAGCACCCTTGCGCGCTGCGCCGCCTTTAGATCATGAGCCGCCATTTCGGCACACATTTCCTGCACGGTGATTTCTGGCACCCAGCCCAGTTTGGCCTTGGCCTTGGCAGGATCGCCCAGCAGGGTTTCCACCTCGGCGGGGCGAAAGTAGCGCGGATCAATGCGCAGCACCACATCGCCGACCCGCAGCGCCGGAGCCTTGTCACCGGTGATCGCCGCCACGGTGGCGATCTCATCCAGACCGGTGCCACTGAACGCCAGGGTGATCCCCAGTTCCGCCGCTGACCATTCGATAAACTGGCGCACCGAATACTGCACACCGGTGGCAATGACAAAATCCTCGGGCGCGTCTTGCTGCAGCATCATCCACTGCATCCGCACATAGTCCTTGGCATGGCCCCAGTCGCGCAGCGCGTCGATATTGCCCATATACAGGCAGGGCTCCAGCCCCTGGGCGATATTGGCCAAGCCGCGGGTGATCTTGCGGGTGACAAATGTCTCGCCGCGCCGGGGGCTCTCGTGGTTGAACAGGATGCCGTTGCAGGCATACATGCCGTAGGCCTCGCGGTAGTTCACCGCAATCCAGTAGGCATACATCTTGGCCACCGCATAGGGGCTGCGCGGGTGAAACGGCGTGGTCTCGGTCTGCGGCGTCTCCTGCACCAGACCATAGAGTTCCGAGGTGGAGGCCTGATAAAACCGGGTCTTGCCTTCCAGCTTCAAAAAGCGGATCGCCTCGAGCAGGCGCAATGTGCCCATGGCATCCACATCGGCGGTATATTCCGGGCTCTCAAACGAGACCGCCACATGGGACTGGGCGCCAAGGTTGTAGACCTCATCGGGCTGCACCTCCGACAGGATCCGCGTCAGGTTCGAACTGTCGGTCAGATCGCCGTAATGCAGCTTGAAGCGGGCATTGTCGGTATGGGGATCTTCATAGATGTGATCCACCCGCTGGGTATTGAACGACGAGGCACGACGTTTGATACCGTGGACCTCATAGCCTTTTTCCAGCAGGAACTCCGCCAGATAAGATCCGTCCTGGCCGGTTACACCGGTAATAAGCGCTCGTTTCATCCGCATTCCTTTTCTACCTGCCCCCCCGGGACTCGCCCCCCCTGGCGCGGGGAAACTGGGGTCTGTTTACCGGGGTACGATCCGGGTCGCCAGAGTGCAAGCCTTGCGCCACCCGACGGCGGGATCCCGGCGCCCGTTTTTGCCCCAGCTTTCCCTGCGACCTTTACTCTGCCCTTGCCCTTCCCTTGCGCTTCCCTTGCGCAGGCGCTGGCCCCTGACCCGCCGTGCTTTCACGGCCCCCTTGCAGCGTCCCGGCCAGAGAGCTGAGGCAGAGGCTTGGGATGGGGTTTGATACTTTGAAGATGTGTTGCCATACTCAAAAACATGCAAAGGTTGCTTTTATCAGGATTTTCCGCAGGCCACCCATGATATGAAAAAGACACTGCATTTCCATATCGGGTCCCACAAGACCGCCACCACCACGCTGCAAAACGCGGTGGCCGCCAATGAAGATCTGCTGGCGCGCGCCGGGCTGCTCTATCCTAAATCCGGGCGCTATTTCACCGGCCACCACCCGCTGGCGCTGCAGCTGCGCGACCCGGCACTGCGGCATCAGCCGCTGGACTCGTTAGGCGACTGGCCTGCGCTCCTGCGCGAAATTCAGGCCAGCCCCGCCGACCATATTCTGCTGAGTTCCGAAAACTTTGAATGGCTGCAGGATCTTTCGCGGCTGCAGGGGCTGAGCCAGCACTACCGGGTGCGGGTACTGTTTTACATGCGCAGCCCCCCCGACTATCTCGAAAGTTTCTACAACCAGCTGGTCAAGGATCTGAAAACCCGCGAGAGCCGCAGCATAGAGAGCTATATCTGCGAACACGGGCTGTTCTTTCTCGACAATGACAGGCTGCTGCGCCGCTGGAGCGAGGCCTTTGGCGCCCAGGCCCTGCAGGTGCGGCTCTATGACAGATCCGGCAGCTCCCAGACCCTGCTCAGCCAGTTTCTCAGCGCCCTGGGATGTCACAGCCAGCCGCAGCTGGTGCTGCCACAGCAGGCGGCGCTGCAGAAGGTCTCTCTGCCCCCCGATGCGCTGGAATATCTGCGGCTGCGCAATCTCTATCGCGCCCCCAGCAAGGGGCAGCACCGGATCACCATGACCCTGGCGCAGATCGCCCAGGCCGGAACTGGGGCCGGGGCGCTGCAACGCACCCGCGCCGGGCTGCTGTCCCTGGCGGCGCAGCAAAACCTGATCCGGCGCTTTGCCGCGGGCAATCGGCGGGTGGCGCGGGCCTATCTTGGCGCCGACCGCGCGCCGTTTGACCCCGATCAGGCCCAGCCGCACGCGCATTTTGACCAGCGGTTGCCGGTGGGGGATGATGTGATGATCTCCCGGGTCGAAGCCCTGCTCAACCGCTTTGCCAAGACAGCGCCTGCCGCGGCAGATGCGGCCAGTTCAGACCAGGCCAAATCAGACCAGGCCAGTTCAAACACAGCCGCGTCCCCCCCCGATCCCACCGCGCGCCACCCGTCGGCGGCCCCCGGCGCCCCTCTTCAATCTCCAACAGGCTAGGGTACAACATGCATGTCGTGGTCCATATCGGCCCCTATAAAACCGGCTCCACCTCGATCCAGGCCTCCCTGCGCGCCAACCCAGAGGAGCTGTGGCGGCAGGGCTGCTACTATTTTGACGAACCCCATATGCCCGAGTTCGCGCTGCAGACCCTGGCGCTGACCGACGCCGCGCAAATGACCCCGGACCTGCGCCACCGCTTTCCCAGTCTGGCTGCGGCCAAGGCCTGGAGCGAGGGTTGCTGGCAGCGCTTTGAGGCGCAGATCCAGGCCCGCCGCTCACCCTGATCTCCAGCGAACATTTCTCCGGGCTGAGTGATCCCACCCTGCTGATCCAGCGGCTGCGGCGCAGTTTCTCGCGCATCACCCTGCTGGCCTACCTGCGCGAGCCGGCGGATCTGTATTGTTCCACCCTGCAACAGCGCATTCGCGGCAATGGTGACCGGCTCTCTGCCCTGCCCAGCCCGCTGAGCTTTTTCTACCCGGCGCGCAAACAGCTGGAACCGTTTCTCAATCTGGTGGGGCCCGAAAATATGCTGGTGCGCCGCTTTGGCAGCTCTGCCGCCACAGCCGCCGAGGCTGCCGCCACCGCCGCCGTCATCGCCTGGGTGCTGAGCCTCAATGAGACCCTGGATGAACAGGGGCCCGGCGCCGCGCGCCATCTGTTGCTGGAACGGCTGGAAATCACCCCCGAGGTGCAGGCGCTGCCCAAGCTGGGGTTTTCGGACCCCAGCCTGCCCGCCCTGATCGATGCCAATGCCCGCCCGGCCTGTGCCTGGCTCAATCAGACCTTTCTGCAGGGCCAGGAGCCGCTGCCCCTCGTCCCGCCCGACCTGGCCGACCTGGCCGACCTGGCCGCTGGCGATCTGCCGCGCCCGGACAGATCGCCCCCGGCCCTTGCCGAGGCCCGCGCCCATCTGCGCGACTGGCTGCTGAGCCTGCTGAACCACTGCGGTGGTGTCTGCATCCGCGGTGAAAACCGGGCGACGCTCTATCATCTTTACCGCGCCATCGAAGGCCTGCGCGACACCTTCCGGCGGGGGCAAAGCGGCAGGCAGGAGGCAAGGGACAGCTCCGCCCATGCGGTGCGCCCAGCCCCAGCGCTACGCCGCGCTGTTTGCCTTTCTCCAACTGCCCTATGCCCCCGACCAGATCGACCAGGTGCTGCGCAAACCCCTGGATCACCAGCCACAAAAATAACCCCGCCTCTCGCCAGCAGGGGGCGACTGCTTTAGAAATAGACCCAGGTTAGGATCAGACCCAGACCAGATACAGACCGGATACTGGCCAGATACAGCGCCGACAGGACCTTTTTGATGATGCAGACCGATCCCGCCCAACAGGGGCTCGAACCACCGCAGGAGCACACACAAGAGCCACAGACCGTCTTGGTGCATATTGGAAAATGCGGCGGCGCAACCCTGCGCGACGCCCTGATGAAGAGCGACACCCGGATCGATAGCATCACCCATGTGCAGCAGCCGCCCCTGGGGGCGCGGCTGATCAGCCGCAGAAAGGCGCGCCGCTCCCCCGGATGCAGCCGCAGCTTTGACAGCCATTTGGGCACAATCACCAACAGCACTGGCCAAAACAGCCAGCCCGCCGCCAGCCGATACAGCATCAACAGATTGAGGTGATAATAATAGACCTTCCACAGCGGAATAAACCGGCCCCGTTGGGCCCCCTCAGCGCCATCCTTGGCCACAAAGGTGCTGAGATCATGTTCAAAGCGCACCGCAGGTTCAAAGCCGATGCGCCCCCCCGCCTTGGTCAGCTCCAGTGTATAGAGACCATCATCACCGTAGATAAACAGATCCGGGTCCGGGTAGCCCTGGCGGCGCACTGCAGCGGCTGAGATAAAAAACCCAACAAAAGAGGTGACATCGATCTGCATGCCGGCGCCCTGGTAATCCGAGGGCTGCACATGAAAGCCCGAGCGCCCACCGCCAAACAGCGTGCGCAGGAATTCGCGGCGATGCCAAAAGGGATTGCGCGAGGGGCGGTTCATCTCGCAGATGCCACCGGTCGGAAAATAGACCGCCGCCGCCACCGCATCCCAGCCCTGCTGCGCGGGATCCTGTGCACCCTGGTGCATGTCCAGCCGATGAAAGCTGGCCAACCCATCCGGGGCCGGCCGGCCATCGTCATCCATCAGCACCAGCCAGTCGGGCTGATGGTGTTCCATGGCGCGGCGCATGCCCATTTCAAAGCCGCCGGCGCCGCCGCGATTTGTGGCACTGCTGAGGATATCCAACCGGGGATCGCGCTGCGCCGCCTGCCAGCTCTGCAACCAGGTGCCAGTGTCGTCGGTTGAGGCATTGTCGACCACCACCACCGCAGCCAGCTCCTGGGCCGGGCTTTGCAGCAGCCGCGCCAGCGTCGCCTGCAATTTGTCCAGCCGATTATAGGTCACCACCACAGCCACCAGGCGCAGAGAGGCTTGGGCCGGTGACGGTGCCACAGGCGAGGGCACTGACGAAGCGGCTGGCGAGGCGGCTGGGGAGGGGACAGTCTGCGAGGTCATTGTGATCTTTCCTAAAGGACACAGCTGGTACAGAGACCCACAGCCCTATCCCTGCGACAGACCCCGCTCCGTTTCATCCGCCCAAAACTCATACTTGGCGCGCCATGTCAAATCCCAGAACCCACCCCCGGCACCTCATTTTGGGATAAATCCCCAGCCGAACACCCGGTTCAAAAACCGCAGAAACACCCCAAATGTTTCGCGCGCGAAACATTTGGAGGTACAACCAAAGACCCAAATCGCTGCATTAGACATGAAAAAGGCACGCCACGGCGTGCCTTTTGAGAGATCTGATACTGGCCGAATGCTGGCTTGAGACTGGCCTGAGCGGATCCTAGCGCTGTTTGAGCCAGGCCTTCAGCGCCTCTAACAGATCAGCATCCACAGCCTCGCCGCTCAGCTCAATCCGTTTTGCACTGGGTTGAAAACCAATGCGCAGCCCGGCCGTGACCTGGGTGCTGACACGTTCCTGCGCGCCGATAGACTCTGAGGCCTGGCGCACTCTTGGCGCCGCATCAGGCTGACTGCCCCCCGCAGCCCCCCCAGTGCTTCGAGATTCTACAGTAGGGGTTAGAGCCACATCCTGATCCGCTTTGCCGCCGGCAAGCGCGGCGTTCAAAACCACCAGCTCCTCTGCCGCAGTGGGGCGCTCTGCCGCCTGCAACGCCGTCTTGAGCCGCGCCGCAAAGCCGGGATCCTCGCCAATCTGGCGGACCAGGGCCAGCCCTAGTTTTTCACTGATGGCGGTGGGGAAATACAGCACCGCATCCAGCGCCTCCACCAGGGTGACAAAACTGCCAATCTTGGAGCGTTTGGCGCGCGGCGCATTGGCAAACAGCCCCTGCAGCGCTTTTTTCTGACTGGGAAAGACCCCTTCCTTCAGGGCCCGCACCGCAATGCGGGCGCGCTCATAATGGGACAGGTTGACCCGGATTTCATTCTCTTCCACCATCGCCACATAGGCGGCCTCGGCGCTGTCGGGGCGGATCACCAGGGCTTTGATTGTGGCAAATTCAGGCTCTGAAGTCTCCGCGTAGAGCCTGCGCAGAGCAGAAAGCCGCCGCCAGCCGGAGATCAGCCCCCAGGAGGTTCCATCGATACGTCCCTGCAGCGGCACCACCTCGATGGGGGTCTGCTGACCACGCGCCCGCAAAGACCCCATCAGGGCTTCCATCTCGTCTTCGTCCTGGGCGATGCGGTCGCGCACCAGATGGGTCTCGTCGATCTGATCCAGGGCAATCTCTTCGACCATCAACCCGCGCGCGCGGGCCTGCTGCAGCACCTGCGTGACCTCCTGCAGCGCCGCCTCGGTCGAGGCTGCACCTGCCACCTGGGCGATGGGGGCAATGGGAGCGGCGCTGGGGCTTGGCGTCGGCAGCGGGCCAGCCAGGGCGGATTTACTCTCTGGCGCGCCAGAGAGATAGCTGTTTTGTGCCGGGGAAAGCCGTTTGCGTTTTGCCATCTGCTGATCTCCTCATCGCGCCAACCCTGCGCGTTTTATCTTGTTAGAGCCTTAGGCCGGCGTGCGCTGCTGTTGCATCTCGCCCGATATCTCATCTGCCATCTCCGCGGCGCGCTCCAGCTCAGCCCGGCGCCAAACCCCCAGCAGCAGGCGTTTGAAGGCGGCATAGGTGGCGTCAAATGTTTCGCGCCCGCGGGCATAGGTCTCGCGGTTGAAATCGCGGTAATCGGCCTCGTAGATCCCCGAGACCTGTTCGCCGGCCTGCCCAATCAGGGCGGTGTAATCCTGTTTATGCGGGCTGAGCACCGGCCCCATATAGGCCTGCATCACCCCGGCCAGCTCGCCCTGCTGGGCGCTGTCATAGCGGGTGATCACCGCGCGCACCGCATCCCATTCAAACCCCATCTCGGGGCGCCCCAGGGCGCGGGCGGCCAGGTTCTCGCCGTCCTCAATGGAGGCAAAGGTGGAATGCAGCATGTCAAAAAACCGCCCCGTGCTGTCGAACTCCAGAAAGGAGGCCCCCACCGGCACCAGCAGGATATCCGAGGCCGCCAGCCCGTTGATGGTCAGATAGCCAAGGGCGGGAGGCGTGTCGATAAAGACCACGTCATAGTCATCCAGCACCCCGTCCGCCTCGAGCCGGTCGGTGAGCGCGTCCCAGAGCTTCCAGGAGCGCGCCGCCATGCGCCAGACCGGGATCTGGAACTCGGCCCAGTACAGATTGAGCTGGGCGCCAATGAGGTCGATATTGGGCCAGTGGGTGCTTTGAATCACATCGCTTGCGGTCATCTCCAGGGCGGCCGAGAGGGTTTCGTCCAGCGGCTGCGGCGCCTCACCGCGATCCAGACGCCGCTGGTTGTCGGCGCGCAGATGTTCGCCGTAGTGGCGGGCCAAAAGCGGAAAGGCGGTTTGCCATTCATCCTCGACCTGGCCGCCAAAGATCGAGGTCATCGAGCCCTGGCTGTCCAGATCAATCACCAGCACCTTGTAGCCATCCAGGGCCGCCGACATCGCCAGATGCGCCGCAGTCGAGGTCTTGCCAACGCCGCCTTTGAAATTCGCCACCGAGACCAGTTTGGCCGGCAGGCCCTTGGGCCGGTAGGGGGTGTAGTCTTTGGATTTTGACCCCTGGGCGGCAAAATGCGCCCTCAGCAGCAACACCTCGTCCAGGGTGAACCATTTGGCGCCGCCTTCGGTTTCGGACTGGCCCTGGGGCAGCGAGGGGTTGGCCTTGAGCACCCGACGGAAATGCGCCTGGGCGACGGGGATCAGGTAGCGGGTGATTTCCCAGGTGGAGAACAGGCGCAGCTCTTTGCGTCCCTGCTCGTTCATGCCGCGACTGGACAGATCGGCGCGGCCCCGGGCGCAGCCCTCGGCAATAGCGGCAAAACCGGATGTGCCGGTGGGCGCGTCGAGCTCTGCCAGGGCGGCATCTGGATCAATGTTGAAATAGGGCGGCTGCCCGGAGCCTGCCTTGTGGATATCTCGTGCCATGCTGCTGTGCCGCCTCTGCCCGTTGCTGTCCGTTTGCTGCCTGTCCTGCTCTGCGCTTTGGCCTTTCAGCAGGGTCATGTATCGTCTTTATGGACTGATAGCACGAAAGGCGGCACATGGGAAGAATATGCGCAGACCTTTTTCTTTTTCTAAGCAAATCAAGCCTGTGCACGAGGGGAAAGCGGCGGCTTTTGGGGGGCGAAAATTTTTCTACCCTGTTATTTATGAGTTATATTATAGTTATAGGACATGGGAGACTGGCGCAAAGCCCTTTTTTTACTGATCATTTGGCCACATTTTTTGCCAGCAGTGACTCTGAAACCCCGTTGAACTGACTCCAAACCCCCGAAGCAGCGATTCCGGAACCCCGTTGAGAAACCATGTGGATAACTCTAGGGTGGGCGTAATCAAAACCACGAAAACGAGTCACCCGGGAGTCTGACAACTCAGACGCAAAACCCAAGGGGGCAGCAGGCAGAACGGGCGGGGCAGTTATGGCGGCGGCAGGCGGAGCATATCCAGCTGAAGCGCAGGGGGGCGCAGAGGGGCGTTTTTTCCTCTGCGATATCTTTGATGCGATTCCCAAAAACGATCTGGCCTCGATGGAGCATCCGCTGTTTTCCCTGGCGACGCGGCCGGACCGGCGCATCCTGAACTACGAACATAATGGCGCCGAGATCACCGTGGTGCCATCGGTCAAAGGTCTGGCGACGATCCATGACAAGGATATCCTGATCTTCTGTATCAGCCAGCTGATGGCGGCGCAGAATGCCGGGCGGCAACTGTCGCGCACCCTGCATCTGAAGGCCCATGATCTGCTGATCGCCACCAACCGCGAGACCTCGGGCGATGCCTACCGGCGCCTGCGCGAGAGCTTTGAGCGTCTGGCCGGCACCCGCATCACCACCAATATCGTGACGGGTGGCGAAGAGGTGACCTCTGGCTTTGGCCTGATCGAGAGCTGGGAGATTGTACGCAAAGCCCCCAGTACAAAGAAGGGCGCAGGGCGTATGGTCAATGTGGCGGTGACACTGTCGGACTGGCTGTTTCGCGCGGTGCTGTCAAAATCGGTGCTGACGCTGAGCCGGGATTACTTTCGCCTGCGCAAACCGCTGGAGCGGCGCATCTATGAGCTGACACGCAAACACTGTGGCCGCCAAAGCGCCTGGACCATTTCGGTGGAAACCCTGCTGAAAAAATCCGGCTCCGCCAGTCCGCGCCGGGTGTTTCGCAAGATGGTCCGCGACATGATAGAGGCGCAGCCGCTGCCGGACTATGCCATGGAAGAGCTGCCGGGGGATTTGATCCGGTTCAGTCAGAAACACGCGGTGACCGAGCCGGGGGCTCTGGATGCGCCGGTTCTGAAAGCCATCACGCTGGAGCGCGCCCGTGATCTGATGCCGGGGGCAGATGTCTACGGGCTGGAGGCCGAGTGGCGCGCCATGTGGGCCAGATCCGGGCGGCCACGCCTGCGCCAGGCCGATGCGGCCTTTCTGGGCTGGGTGAAAAAACGCGGCTCGGAATAA
>NZ_CP071704.1:0-131461 GCF_042192375.1 Pseudophaeobacter sp. TrK17 | reverse complement strand
CTGCCCTCTCGATCCGCGCTACGCATCTTCGGCGTGTTCACGGTTATTGACGTTTTTTGCCTCGTTTCCGTGACTATTGCCGTAAGAGTCGGATTCGCGCAAGTTTTTTCCACATCTTGTGTGAGCTCACCGTCGAAACACAAGCCCGTTCGCCGTCGTCGTCGCATGCTGATCTTGGCAATTGCGGCAAGATGATATACATACAGGCTCGTATATCCACTTGGAGGAACGACACCATGCAAGTTGCAAAATGGGGGAATTCGCTCGCGGTCCGGCTGCCTGCCGATCTTGTGCGCGAACTCGGCCTCAAAGAGGGTGACCAAATCGATCTGATAAAGGACGACGGTACCTTGCTCGTCCAGCGCCAACCTCGCGCCGATGAAGTCCTGCAAGGGCTAAGGCGGTTTCGCGGAAAGCTATCCAAGGACGCACGCCTGAGCCGCGACGCTGCGCATGAGCGCTGAATTCGCGGATACAAATGTCGTCCTTTACCTTCTTGACGACGGCCCAAAGGCGGATCGGGCGGAAGACATCCTGGGGCAAGGGCCGCGGATCAGTGTGCAGGTCCTGAACGAAGCGATGGTCAATTGCCGGAGGAAAGCCGGTCTCAGTTGGGAGGAGACCGGCGCTTTTCTCGCAGGGGTCCAATCCTTGTGTGAAGTCGAAGACCTGTCTGTGCAAACCCATTTGGTGGGCCGAGCTTTGGCAGAAAAATACCAGCTTTCGGTCTATGACGCGATGATTGTGTCGGCCGCCCTTATTGCTGGATGCACGACTTTGTGGAGCGAAGATATGCACGACGGATTGCTGGTTGAAGATCAGTTACGCGTCGTGAATCCATTCACCTGACCAGAAAACGGGCTGCAACCTTGCAATTGTTCCATGAGTTGGAAGATTTGCAAGGTTGTGTTTATTGCTCGCACTTCAGCAAGCCCAACTTCTCCGCGCGTTCCAGCAGCATCCTCACGGACGACGGCTGCCAGCTGGCGCGTCCGCGCGGGGTGCGTTCGCGCATGGATTCCAGTCGGTCACAGATCGCCTGGAGCGTGATGTCAGGGTCCGCGCCCTTGATGCCAGCGACAATCGCGGGCAGGCGGTCGTCGGTTTCGCGTCGTCCAGCGCGACCAAGCACTTCATTGGGCAGAAACCCGTCGCGCACATAGGCTTTCACTGCGCGCAGAAGGCGGCTTTGCGTCCAGTGGCGGTCGTAGGGCAGGGGGCCATTGATGATCCGAAGCACATCTTCCCAGGCCATATCGGGTCGAAGTCGTCGGACATGTGGCACCCAGTCCTGAGCCGTCTCGTTCAGCCGCTCCATGTAGCCGTCTTGCCGCGCGCGCCGCACTTTGCGTAGCGCCGCTGGATCGCGGGCGCGTAGGCCCGGGTTCCCGCCGACCCGGCCCTTAGTACGGGCACTTGCCAGCCCCGCCTTGGTACGTTCGCGGATCAGCGCCCGCTCGAACTCGGCCGCGGCGCCTAGAACCTGCAATGTGAACTTGCCCTGTGGGGAAGCGGTGTCGATGGGGTCCTGCAGGGAGCGGAAGAAAGCTCCCTTGGCCTCCAGACGTTCGATCACCTCCAGCAAGTGCGACAGAGACCGCGCAAGCCGGTCGATCCGCACAACGACCAGCGTATCGCCGCTCTGGACGCGTTCGAGCACGCGTGCCAGCACCGGTCGCGCGCGATTGCCGCCCGAGGCGTGCTCTTCAAAGATCTCGACGCAACCCGCAGTTTGCAGGGCCTCAGACTGGGGCAGGGGGGTCTGATCCTCTGTGGAAACACGGGCGTAGCCTATCAGGGGCATAAAATCGGGCCGTTTGCAGTTTAAGGTATCGCCACTAAACGACCGATTGATAGCGACGCGAGAGAGGAGGCTCAATCATGGGCTTATCGCGGACCAACAACAGATTCCATTGACCAAAATCGTATATTGGCATATATTGCCAATCGAGGAGATCTTACCCATGGTGACACGCAACGTTGTCCTGACCGAAACTCAGGACCATCTGGTTCAAGCACTGGTGGCATCCGGGCGCTACCAGAACGTGAGCGAAGCGATGCGCGCTGGCTTGAGGCTGCTCGAGCAGGAAGAGGCACAGCTGGCGGGGATCCGGAAGGGTCTTCTTGAAGGCCTGGCGCAGGCCAAGGCGGGCGATCTTGCGGAGGGCAGCGGCAAAGATGCCATCCGTCGGGCCTTTGCGACTGCGCGCGCTCGTTCATGAGCCGATCCTTCCGGCTGACGCGTCGTGCGGAAGCCAGCCTCACCGAGATCGCCAACTGGACGATCGAGAATTTCGGGCTGCGCCAAGCAGAGCACTATGAGGCGGAACTGCTTAACCGCTGTGAAGCGATTCTGAGCGGCCAGGCGCATAGCCGGAGTTGTGCAGTCCTCGTGGATGAGGCCGATGACTTACGGTTCGTTAGGGCAGGGGAGCATTTTCTAGTTTTCTTGGACCAGCCCGACGAGGTCGTCATCGTCGATGTTCTGCACTCTCGCTGTGATCTGCCGCGTCATGTGGCGGCACTGATGGCGTTGAAGAACGAAGGCTCCTGATCCGCGTCACAATCCTGCAGCTTTTGTCAGATTCCACCGGAAACGGTCAGGGCGGCGCTGGTAGCGGCGGGTCATCTTGGCTGAAGCGTGCCCCAGCTACTTTTGGACATAGCGTTCGTTCACTTCGGCCGAACTGGCGAGACCGGCGCGCAGCGAGTGACCGGAGAATAGCACTAGTCGCTCTTTCTCGGGAATCTCGGACCGGATGCCAGCGTCCAAAACCGTGCGCTTGATTACCCTTTGGCTTGGGTGCGCCTTGACATGAGCAAGTTGAGAGGCCATTTATCTAGACAGATAGCTAGCTAGGTGAAAAACGATGTGGACTGTTCAGGATGCAAAAAACAAGTTCAGCGCGGTTGTTGACGCAGCACTTGCCGGCACGCCGCAAGAGGTGACGCGTCGAGGCAAGCCAGCGGTGGTGGTCCTTTCTTCAGATGAGTACCATCGGCTTCTGGAGGGTGCGGTGAAGGCGCGCGAGAGCTTTGCAGATCATCTGATGGCATTTCCCGGTGGGGATTTGCCACGCGCTTCGGCCGCACCGCGTGATGTAAGCTTCTGATGTATATTCTCGACACTAACGTCATCTCGGCCGTGCGCCGCCCAGACCGCGCTCCCCAAGTGGCAGCCTGGTTGCGCGGCAAAGCTGAGCAGGACCTTTTTCTAAGTGTCATCACGCTGGGTGAAATCGAGCGCGGCATTCGCCAGCAGGAGACACGGGACCCTATATTTGCCAGGGATCTCCGCACGTGGCTCGATCGGACGGTGTTGCTATTCTCGGACCGGCTGCTCGCTTTTGAGGCCGAGGATGCACGCATCTGGGGACGGCTCTCAGCCGAGATCGGCCATAACGGTGCTGATCTGATGATCGCAGCGTCGGCGCTACGTCATGGCGCTATCGTCGTGACCGGGAACATCAGTGACTTTGCACCGACCGGTGCTGCGTTGGAGAAACCGTTCTAGGCTGAATGCACTGTGGTAGGGCAGGGGGGTCACAACCCCGCCGCTTTGGTGAGATTGACGCGGAACCTGTCGCGCCTGCGCTGATAGCGCCGTGTCATTTCAGCGCTGGCATGGCCGAGCTGTTTCTGGACATAGCGCTCATCAACCTCGGCGGAGCTGGCCAGACCTGCACGCAGGCTGTGCCCAGAAAACAGTGCCAGCCGTTCTTTCTCGGGCAGGTCTGACCGGATACCGGCTTCGAGGACGGTACGCTTGATCAGGCGCGCAACGTGCTTGTCGTTGAGGCGGGCATCCAGCGCGCGCTTGCCATCCCGCGACGTGCCCACGAAGACCGGTCCGAAATCCAGCTTCGCAAAGCGCAGCCATTGGTTCAGCGCATGGACAGGGCAGGTCTGGTCCGATGAGCCACGCCCTATCTCCACCTCGCGCCAACCGGTCTTGGCGTTTAGGGTGAGCAGGGCGCCCTTGTCGAAGACTTCGATCCAGCCGCCGGAGTCCGGCGTGTCGTCCTTATGAACGTCGAGGCTGACAATTTCCGAGCGCCGGAGGCCCCCAGCATAGCCGATCAGCAGGATCGCCCGATCCCGCAACCCGCGCAGGTCGAAGGGAAGGGTAACCACCATCGCGAGAATGTCCTCGGCCAGGATCGCCTCCTTCTGCAGTGGCGGGCGCGAATGCTTGCGTTTGATCCCGGCCAGCACCGTGGCGATGTGACGGTTCTTTCTATCGAGGGTGAAACCGCGTTGCGCGTAGTTCCAAGCAAGGCCGGACAAGCGGCGCTCGATTGTCGAAACTGATAGGGCAGGGGAGGGGTTCGAACCGGACGCCAGATCGGCCAGGTAGAGCCCAATCATCTCGGGAGACGGAGGCAACGGGTCCGCACCCTTCATCCGGCACCAGCGTGTGAAATGCGCCCAGTCCTTGGCGTAGGCCTTGAGCGTGTTGTCCGAGGCCGCCGCGCGGGCGTAGTCGCGGGCGGTATCGACCAGCCGGTCGAGGGTGCCAGAGCCCGCGACATGTGCGGGCAGGGCAATGGGATCGCTTTTTTTTTGCGCGCTCTCGGCGTGCTGAGTTATCTTGATTATGTCCAGATACGCTGAGATCGATTTCTCGCGTTTCAACATCACTTTCCCCCGAAAAATTGCTGCTTTTGAGACTGTGCTGCAGCGTAGCCCATCATGTCCGATAATGCAAACTTATTGGACATTACTGCGAACAGAAAGATGCGGCGGTTGCATTGCTATTTTCTGGATAAAAGCGCCGTGGTAAGATAGGCTTGCATCATGGCATTTACCCAACCAAACCTTGCCGACGGTCACGACTGTCTACCCCGGATGCCGCCGTGGGTCGCCTCTGCGCCCGCGGAAACCCTTGAAGATGTGGTGTTTTTGTCAGGGGCGGCGCTCGCCACGCTGCATCTTGTGGTGGGTCGCGCGGATGTCCCCCACGCCTTGTTGCGCGCGCGTCTGGCGCTGCACGCCGCAGAGGTTTGTGTGGGGTTTGCGGGGCGCATTGAGGCGGTAGGGGCGCTGCGCGATGAGTTATGCCTGTTGCGTCCTGGTGATGTGCCCGGTCCGGCCGGGACAGTGGCCTTGCAATGGCAGCGGGCCGTGCGGCACAAGTTCTCGGTTGCGACGCTTGTGAAAGCGTTGCCCGCACCATTGGCAGATCACATTCCGGTCTGGCTGGATGTGGGGCAGGCAGGGCGACTAGAAAAGGATGGGCTGGCAGGGTGCCTCACCCCGGTGGGGCAGGCGGCACGGGTGTTGGAGGTGGTGTTGGGGGAGTTTCCGCGTGAGGAAGCCGCGGCGCTGATTATGGCGGACGCAGTGCTGGTCCGGGCGCTGGGGTGGGACCATATCGTGCCGGTCTTTGCAGCCGGGTTGAAGCGGCGATATCTGCGAGCAGGCGGTGATGAATTGCGATTGGCGTGTCACAAAGCCGTCGTGACGCAGGCGACGGAGGCAGTCCGCATGGCGCATGATCTGGCGCGACGGGCGGCGCGGCTGCGGATGATGGTGCCAAAGCTGCGCGCGAAGGCGGCGGGGGAAGCCGTCGAATTGTTCCTGACGAACGACGCATTGTCGCCCTCGGCGGCGTTGACCTCTCTCATGAGTGACCGCGCGGCGCGTCGCTTGTGTGACCGGCTTGTGGAACTGGGCGTGGTGCGCGAGTTGACTGGGCGGCCCACCTTCCGGCTCTATGGGGTCTGACATGGCAAAGCGCCGATCTGAGCCTGATCTCGACCGTGAACTAGACGAGCTTCCGCCAGAACTGCGCTGGCGCGAGTGGATGCGCCGCATTGAGGCGGTGCTTTTTGCGTCTGCGTCACCCGTTCCGCGAGAGGATTTGGCGCGTGTGGTCGGGCAGGGGATTTCGGTTGATCTGCTGATCGCGGACCTTGCTGTCGATCTAGCGGAGCGTCCCTATGCGGTGGTGCAGGTTGCCGATGGATGGATGCTGCAAACCCGGCCTGCCTATGCCCCGGCGATCCAGGCCGCAGCAGATGTGGGCAGCCAAGATCTGGACCTGAACGCATTCGACGTGGCCGTGCTGGCCGCGGTCGCTTACCATCAACCGATAACCCGCGAGGGTCTGAAGGACATCTTCGGCAAAGAGATCAGCCGTGATCTACTCGGGCGGCTGCATACCCAGAACCTAATCGCCACCGGGCCCCGTAGCCCAAGACGCGGCGCGCCCTATACATTTGTGACAACAGAGCAATTTCTCGTGGCGTTTGGGCTGGAAAGCCTGCGGGATCTGCCGGACAAGGAGCAGCTTGAGGATGCGGGGATAACTGAGTGAGTAGAGAAGACCCACCTAGTGAGCAAACCGTGGACTGCCTAATGAGCAAATGGTGGAATGTCTAATAGACAAATGGTGGAGTTTCTATTACACAGACTGCGGCAAGCCTGTTAGCATGGGCTGCCGCGCACTGGCTTGTAGGAGACGGTAGGTCCATGACTGAGACAGAGACATACTTGTCCAGACACCTCGTTGTCGAACTGGAAGAAGCCATCGCGTCAGCTCGCGTCGTGAATCTGATTGGACCCAGGCAAGTTGGCAAGACAACGCTTGTCAGGGACTTATTTGGACATGGCCGCTTTATCACGCTGGATGACGCAGCGGTCCTATCGGCTATTGAGGTGGATCCAGAGGGACAACTTGCCAGCTTGATGCAGGATTTAGGTCAGGCCCCACTCATTATCGACGAAGCCCAACGGTCTAAGAAGTTGGCGCTTGCGATCAAGCGGGTGGTGGATACGGATAGACGTAAAGGCCAATTTGTTCTCACCGGCTCTTCCAACATATTTACGACCACTGATGTGGCTGACTCGCTCGCTGGCAGGATGCGGACGCTGAAACTCTGGCCCTTGTCGGTTGCCGAAATCAAAAGCGCACCAGTTAGTCGCTTAGTGGACTGGTCGATGCAAAAAGATCCGAACCTCGGGCAGATATCTGATCCAGAGCCGCTCGCAAGAAGCGAATATATCGATCTTATTTTGGCCGGAGGGTTTCCAGAAACGAGAACACTTCCCTTGCGATCGCGGCAACGCGGGTATCGCGATTACATCGATGCCGTGGTCGAGCGGGATGTCGCTGACATTATGCCAGTCCGAAAGCCGGATGCTTTGCGAATTCTGATTGATCAGATGGCCGCGCGATCAGCGCAGGAGATCAATACCTCTGAACTTGCAAAACTGACGAAGCTGCAACGTGTAACCGTCGATCAGTACCTTGATATCCTTATGCGCCTTTCGATGCTTACAAAACTCGGTGCCTGGACATCAGGTGAAGGTAAGCGAGAAATCAAGCAACCTAAGTACCATTTTGTAGACTCAGGGATAGCCTGTGCCTTGCGGCGTTTTACTGACGCGACGTTTGCAATAGATAATATGCCCCAGACACTGGGGGGATTGCTGGAGAGCTTTGTCGTAGGCGAATTGCAACGCGCTTTGCCAATGCAGGAAGCCGACTACCGACTTTATCATTGGCGCAGTGCAGAACAGCGCGAGATTGATATTTTGATCGATGGAGGCAATCATCTGGTCAACGTTGAAGTGAAATCATCTGCTTCCGTCAGCAGTGATGATTTCAAGCATTTAAAGTGGTTCGCAAAAGATGGGCCCGGTCGCACCAAGACTTGCAAGGGTATTGTGTTTTATCTCGGTCAGGAAAAACTGTCATTCGGTGACGGAAATTATGCATTGCCAGTGAGTGCCCTCTGGAGCCAGGTCGCGCTTTGACCGCAACCTTGCCTGGATGGAAACGCGAGGCCTTATCCACGAGGTGACTGGGCAGGGGCGGTATCGGATGTGGCGCATTACTGTCTGATTGATCTTGCCGGTTCTGGGTCAAAAGCAGAGCTTCTTGAGCAAAACGATCGGGCTGGCGCTATTGTCGCGGCCGGGCGCGAGATGACGACGAGCTACAAGCGCAAGGTCATCACCTCGCGCTCGGGTAAGAACCCGTGGCGCACAAGACGCTGGCGACCGGCCTCATCAAGCAGATGCGCGTGCTCTGCAATGAACGACGACACCTCAGCTTGGATCGCCGTGTGCAAAAGTGCCTTCGCGCCATTCTGGATCACCTCCGTCAGCGGATCCGGTGAAAATTCTGATGGCAGTTCGAATGGTACAACAGTAGATTTGGCCATGGTGGCATATCCTTTCTCTTTGAGACTGACGGCGTCTTTCAACACCGCCATGATATGCCGCCTACTTCAGCCCATCACCAACTTTCGGGCATAACTCCAAGCGCATGGATCCTGATCGAGATGTTGAACGCGCTCGCCCGGAAGCCGGTCGTCTAATTGCCGCTGGGGGCGTTCGAGAGGACACCGTGGGCATATTTGGTGTGGCACTTGGTAAATATTTCGACGCACCAGTTAATAATTAACCAGGCACAATTTGGTTCGCCACGAACAGAGTGCCGCCGCGTCTGCTTCAGAATAGACCTATCAGCAACGCGCGGGCGGCATCCCAGAACATCTGGGTTCTGGCACCGGTTTGGCCCAAGGCGATAACTGCGACTGCGTCTTCATCAGGTGAGACATTGAATCTGACATCCCATGACCCGTTGTGAAAGATCAGTCGCGTTCCGGTTTCGGTAAAGTCCACACGCGGGCCGAGCGCGCGATAGTGTCGGGTTGGGTCCGCCCCGTTGGGTGGCGACAGGAGCAGTTGCATTGTTTGTGGATTTTCAAAAAGTGCGCCCCGCCCCATTGCGATGCCAAAGCGCGCCAAATCCTGCGCGGTTGTGATAAAGCCGCCATCGGCAAATTCAAAACTGGGGTTGTGATCGGTCAGGTCGATCCAACCAGCGTAGTGATGCAGGGTCTCGAACTCGCCCCGCCATTCATAGGTGCTCTCGAATGTCGCACCCATACCTAGCGGCGCAAAGACTTCGCGGCGCACGGCCTGATGATAGGGCTGGCCGGTGACGGCTTCGATCACTAACCCAAGCAGGAAGTAACCCGGCGAGGAATAATGCGTTTGCTCGCCCGGTCGCCCTGCGGGCGGGACACGCCGCGCCTGCTCAATCAGATCTTGTGGCGCCCAGACGCGGTTTGGCCGCGTGAGGATTGAAAGATTGAACGGCAGATACTTGTCAGTGTTGCCGAGACCTGCTCGATGCGACAGCAATTGGCCCTGTACGCACGAAGGGGGTCAAAAACGGCCACAGTTTTCAAGCCGCTGATAATGCTTGATTTTTAATTGTATGATAGACTGAATTTCAGTAAACTTCAGCATGAAGCCACCAAAATTTATTCTTACTTTCCAACGGTTACGAACTCTTGCCGAAAATGGGCTCTTCGTGCGTACAGGCCTACTTGAAGGGCATCTCGACGGGGGACTTCAGCGAAGCGCTGGCGGCGCTTCTGGGCCCTGATGCCGAGGGGCTGTCCTCATCGACCATCACACGACTGAAGGTTGCGTGGTGGGAAGAATACGAGACTTGGCGCAAGCGCAACCTCAAGGGCAAGCGCTACGTCTACATCTGGGCGGACGGGATCTACTTCACGCCGCGTCTGGACGGCGATCGCCAATGTATGCTGGTGATTATCGGTGCGGATGAATACGGCGAGAAGGACGTTCTGGCTATCATGGACGGGTTCCGGGAGAACGCGGACAGCTGGCGCGACCTGCTGAACGGGTTGAAGAAGCGCGGTCTGGTGGTGCCGCCGGAGCTCGCCATTGGTGATGGTGCGCTTGGATTTTGGACCGCGCTGAGGGATGTCTTTCCCACGACCCGCGAACAACGATGCTGGGTTCACAAGACCGCCAATGTCACCGGCGCAATGCCAAAAGCGCTGCACGAAAAGGCGAAGTCTGATCTCCAGGATATCTGCCCTCTCGGGCATGCAAGCATGCCCTGCCGGGTAATAGATGGCTGAGACCAAGAAGGAGGCCAACGCGGCCTTCGATCTCTTCGTGGAAACTTATGGCGTGAAGTACGAGACGGCCGTCGCCAAACTGGTCAAAGACCGCGCAGAACTGCTGGCCTTCTACGACTTCCCAGCCGAGCACTGGAAGCACATCAGGACTACGAACCCGATTGATAGCGTCTTTGCCACGGTGCGCAACTGGACACGGAAAACCAGAGGATGCCTGAACCGCAAAACCGCCCTTGCCATGGTCTTCAGGTTGATGATGTCAGCCAAGAAGAAGTGGCGGAAAATATCCGGGCCAAGCCGGCTGCCCGAGGTCATTCAGGGGGTTGAGTTCAAGGACGGGATCAAGCAACTTCAAAACGCCGCCTGATGACGGCCGTCACCAACTTCTGGGCATATCTCCACTCGCTGCGTCAAAAGCCCCTGGCTCTGATGGGCCTGACTTACCGTGACCAGCTGTTTCCACGCCAAGCCTTCCGCGATCTCTTCGACATGATGCTGGAGAAGACATCCGACAAGCAGGCCTGTCGCATGATCGTGGATATTCTGGCGCTGGCCCACGATCGTAGCTGTGAAGCCGAGATCGCCGCACAGATCGAGGAAGACCAAGCTGCATAAGTTCTGACTCTCGGGGGATTCCCAACACACCAAAAGTCTGACTCTATGATGGTATGTCTGGGAGGGCGTGACCATGGGTACAGCGATTGAATTACGGGCGGATTTTGAGGGCAGAGGGTTAAGGCGACTGGCGCGGAAGACCAAGAACGCGAGCCAAAGCCGCAGGCTGTTGGCGCTGGCCGAGATTTGCGATGGCGGCAGTCGGGGCGATGCGGCGCGGATCGGGGGCGTGGGTCTGCAGATCGTGCGCGACTGGGTCCTGCGGTTCAATGCTCGGGGCGCGGATGGGCTGATTAATGGTAAGGCACCAGGCCAGCGGCCCAAACTGAACGAGACCCAACGCCAGGCGCTTGTAACAATCGTGGAGAGTGGTCCGCCCCCTTCGATCCATGGGGTTGTGCGTTGGCGCTTGAGCGATCTGGCGCAGTGGCTTCACGCTGAATTTGCGGTCTCGCTTGACGAAACGACCGTGAGCCGGGAGCTCAGGAAGCTGTGGTATGTCAAGCTCACGGCGCGGCCACGCACCATGCATGCGCAAGACACCGAAGGGCTGGAGGCGGTTAAAAAGGGGGCTTCGCAACAGAGCTGTATGCGTCCGGTTAAGGCGCGGTTTCAGGCTTTTTCGGTCAGCCAGTTCCACGGCGTGAGTTCTTCGAGGCGATTTATCTTGTGATCTGGCAGTCGCTGGAGGACCCATGTGAGCCAGGCTTCGGGATTGACGTTGTTCATCTTGGCCGTCTCGACGAGAGTGTACGCGATGGCGGCTGCCTTTCCGCCGCCGATGGACCCCATGAATAGATAATTTTTTCGGTTATGCAGAGGTCTCCATAATCGCAAATCATGGCTCTTCGCCGGGTCTGAGCGCGGCGGACAGCGCGCCGCCGCCATGTATTCCTTGATCGGCACGGCAAAGTTGAACGATATCGAGCCGCAGGCCTGGCTCGCAGACGTCATCGCGCGCATCTCCGACATGCTGATGTCACGCCTGCACGAGCTTCTGCCTTGGGAATGGCACACAGCAAGCCAGCCTGACTGCAGCCCTCGGCGGATGCTTGCGATGTATCGGATATTGGCGGCGCAGGGCGAAGTTGCCGAACGCCGCCGTCAGCGCACTCCCGTCTATCAAAAGCCTGAACTTCTAGCTGAAGCCCCCAATCAGGTCTGGTCTTGGGATTGCCTCGCAGCGTCGCATCAAAGGAGTGGGCGAATATCCCGGAATACGCACTTCATAACCGCTGCTCTGAGGGAGGGATGGTCAGCGTCACCACAGCACCGCATTCGGTTGAATTTATGGTGACCTCACCACCAAAAGAAGCGGCCCTACTGACCATATTAACAATACCATGTCCGCGTCGATGTTCTTCACAGAAGGGTCGTCCACCAGTGTTTGTAATAATTATCTTGTATTCATCATCGTTATTGTGTGCCAGCACGCTAAGATGC
Source organism: Pseudophaeobacter sp. TrK17 (assembly GCF_042192375.1). Taxonomy (NCBI): domain Bacteria; kingdom Pseudomonadati; phylum Pseudomonadota; class Alphaproteobacteria; order Rhodobacterales; family Roseobacteraceae; genus Pseudophaeobacter; species Pseudophaeobacter sp. TrK17. The sequence goes on along the minus strand of NZ_CP071704.1, from coordinate 119,492 downwards.
GTGCAACCTGCGCGTACAACAGCATTATGAATCGCTTCCTGAATGATACGGACGATATTCATCAGCACTTTGGGATCTATCTTACCATAATTCAACAATGCTAGATTGGACCATTCAACGTTGACGCCAATAGTGCGCAGTGGATCAGTCATTTGTTCTCGAAGGGACCCAAGGGCAATTGTCAAAGAATGTTGATCGGCTGGCCTTGCCTCAAGGATGACACGAATCTCGTTTACAGCGTATCGTGCCAATTGGTTAATTTTCTGCAATGTTGGCTCTACAGCTTTCTCAGATAAGGCATTTATAATGCCCATATAGGTAAGTACTCCATCGTGAAGCTCTCTTGTGAGCCTAGTCTGCTCAGTCGCTACAGTCGCTTCCTTGATGAGCCGCGCAGAGTTCTCAAACTCTGATTTAAGAGTTTCACTTTGGTCTGCCAACGCGTCTGTCAGGATCTTGTTGGCGCTGGCTAATTGCTCTTTCGAACGGAGAATGACTTGGGTGAATGTCGCAGAGAGTATTATAACCAAAAGAGAAGAGCTCAAGATTGCCGTTACGCCAGCCACGTTCAAAACAGCAATTCTGAACAGGAAATCATGCAAAATGGCCGAGAACATGACTGTCAAAGACAGTGCCCAAAAGCCGATCTCAATACGCAATGATTTAATGTAGCTTAATATGCCCTGAACGCTAAACGCGAATAGGCCAAGAACAAGTGCTGGCACTGCAAAGAATAAGTTATATGTTGCAACATCAAATATTCCAAAAACCATCAATATGGGCGGGGAAAGACAAATCACAATCAGGAAGAAAAATCTGGAGCTAGATATTGGGGGCGGTTTATTTGAGTAAATATAGCCAAAATACTCATTTAATGCAATAACCATTACAGGTAATGTAGATAATACAAATTTACTCAAAGGAAAAAGACTTGGGATTATGCCAGACAGAGATCCAATGCCCATAAATACTAAAAAGGTCAAAATAAGGATTGGCGCGATCGCTTCCCTGCCAAGTGCTCGAAAAATAAATGAAATGATCAATAAGATAAGAAGGACAGACTGCGCGCCGAGCAAGCCTATTCGGTAAGTATCATAGTAAATCCTTGTTTTTAAAATTGGCACGCTGAACGTATCTACATTTCCTATGTAAATGTTCGAAATTGAAGAAAGTCCTCTGTGGGAAGGCGTGAGTTCAAAGGAAATTTTGACTTCACCATATTGGTTTGGTGGTTTCATCAGGCTGGGTGCGCGTATCTCAACCAGTGCGTATGATAGCTGCGTGACAGATTTTGACCCATCCTTAACTTCGCTGTCAAAAATCAAACTGTTACCTAGCCATAATTTTAGCCGCCCAACGTGAAATGGAAAATAAAGATATTTATCATCTTCCCAGCCCAGGGAGACCGTGAAAAACCCCGTGAGAGGAGATGCACTGAGCGGATCACTTTCGAACCTGGAATGGGGTAAAAGTACGCTTCTGGACCCGCCTTCCAGGCTGGTGTAAAACATGACCTTCTGGTCGTATTCAGCAACATGGGTAAGATATTTTGGGAAGTTAAAAATTGCGATGGGCGCAAGAACAATCAAAATCAGGAATGCGACTCTTCTGACGAGTCCTGAAGCGCTCTTTGTCATTTTATTATTCCGATGGCCCGCGCTTCGTAGACGGCCTCAGATCTGTTGTTTGCATGCAGTTTCTTGTAGATACTTCTGATATGCACCGGGACTGTTTGGGCTGAAATGTTTAGTACGCCTGCTGTTTCAGCATAGGACAGCCCCTTTGCAATCAGATCCAAAATTTCAGTTTCGCGCTTTGTAATGTTGGTATTGGGCTTTGAACTTGGTTCCGATGACCCTGGTAGCGGCGCTAAGCTTGCGTCCTGAATGCGACGCACAAGAACATAGGCAATAGATGAAGATATAGGCGACTGTCCTTCAATGGCCATTTTGATCGCGTCTATAATCTGTAGCGATGAATCGTCTTTGTGCAAATATCCTATCGCCCCAAATTCAAGTGCCTCCATGATGGATTTTCCATCAGACAAGGCAGAGATAACGATCACCAAACCGTTGGGATTGATCTGCTTGAAAAGTCGTATGCTGTCGATGCCAGAGCCATCCGGCAGGTGCAAGTCTGCGAGCAGGATATCAATATGACTTTCTCGCAGTATTTCCTCACAGCGCGCAACGGTAGCGGCTGCCTTTACCTCTTGGCAAATTTCGGACTGCTTTAGAATAGCAAATAGCCGGTTGCGCAGCACTTCGTTGTCTTCAAGGACCATTACATGAGTCAATTCTAAGCCCCTCAAAAAAACATATTTGGCGTCATACCCTAGCCAAAAATGTCGTCAAATCTACCCGTAATCAGCAGCTATACCATGTGCATGGTAGAGACAGTGATGCAGAAATATCCGATAGTACGATGTGGTATGTTCAGAGGAAAAATTAGAATGAAGTTCACATCAAATTTACGTAATAGTACGGCGACAGCGGCCTTGTTGCTTGCCTTTGGGGCCTCTGGCGCTTTGGCGCAGGCGACCTCAGATACCAACATGGGTGCGAGCGAAACCATTGTAACATCAGCGACCTTTACAGCTGGAAACGTACAAGAGTTGACCGCAACGCCCTCTGCGACAACAAGCAACAACAATGTGAATATCAGCCTCACGGTTAGTGACGCCATTGCTGATGTCGTTACAGCAGCGGCACCGGCGACGAACAACCTGACCACTGCGTCCGCCACAGGGAACTCCTCGACAGCTGCTGCAGAATTGTTGTTCTCGCCAAGCACTGCAGGAGACACAGCGGCTGTTGGAACGCTTCAGTCAGTTGAGGCCGATGTTACTGCGCTCTCATCGTCTGATACGCATTCTATTGTTATTGAAAATACAGGCACTGGGATACGCACTCTGACGGGGACAAGCCTGTCCGATAATAATGATATCACAGCCGCAGCAACCGGCAACAACGCGACATCCACCATCACCGCGGCAAGTGGTCTTGACCTTGTGGAAGCAACAGCTGGACAAGCCAGCCTGGATATTGACTCCTCGTTGGTGGCAGCAGCCGATAATGATGTTGCTGGTGATCTGATCGTCAGCTCTTCGCAAGAAATCGATGGTGACCGGACGTTGGACGCTACCGTAGGCGGGGCTGCAACGACAACTCTTGTTGAAGGCCTCGATGGCGCGACAGTTACTGTATCCAACAGTGATCAAGCATCAACCACAATTGGCAATTCGGCCACAAGCAGCATTTCTTCCCTGGATACAACTGCAAGCATAACGGCTTCAACAGCCGTCAGCAATTTGCAGACAATCGTACCAACTGCCACTTCATCAATTTCTGCGACGACAACAAGCTCGACCATTGAAATCCAGAGCGGTGTTGACTCAAACGGTAATGCAACTGGAGACGTAACCAACACTACGATCTCTGTTGCAGGCAACGATCAGACTGCAGGTGCTACAGGCAGTGTAAGCACGCAATCGATCACATTAGATGCAAGCAGCATCACGGGTGAAGGTGCTGCTGCTGTCATTAGTGACGCAGATACCGCCGCAGATGGTAAGACACAGTTGTCAGCAGCTGGCGACTCCATCATCGGGAACGTACAGACAATTGATTCGGGTGTAACTGTTTCCGGTACAGTCTCGGGAAACAACATCGGTTCTGTTGTTGCTGGTCTTGATGATGGTACTGTTACAACCTCGACACTCGAAGTAACAGGCAACCGTCAGGCGGCAAGTGCCACGGGTGTTTCCACCAGCAACGCGCTGTCGCTTACCTCCGGCGCGACGATGAGTGCAGCAGGCGCCGTGGGCTCCGTGCAGGAAGTTGATGGGTCCGTCACTGCAGCAACCACTTCAAATAGCATCACCAATGCTATTAATATCACTGATAATCTTGATGATAGCAGCATGCGTACAACCGCAAATGCGGTTACGTCAGCTGCAACGGGTGCAAGTGCAACCAATTCACTTTCAACCACAAGTGCAACCAACAATCTAAGTGTTGTAACGAATGCTGGGACTGTACAAAACAGTGCTGCTGCGGGTGCGGCCGACCAATACTCGGTTACTGCAGGTCAGGCACTGACCAATGACCAGTCGATGGCATCTACGGCCGTTGTGTCTGCAGAAACGACAGCAAATCAGATACTGACCCAAGCAGGGCAGGATGCGAACGATTCCACTGTTATAACGGATAACAACAGGATGTCGGCGTCTGCTACGGCCAACTCAGCTGACAACGGCATCTTGCTTTCGTTCAACAATCTGGTTGGAACAGCTTCTGGTGCAGGCACTGGTGTTATTGCTGCCGCCGCGAACGAACAGACGCTTGCGGACAATGCAACCGTGACAGCACGTGTTGTTGGTACGGGCGGTGTTCCAATTCTCACCGCTTTTGATAGTGATGTATTCCGCTCAAGTGTTTCCACATCCGGAAACACCGTGTCTGCATCCGCCAGTGGCAACGTGACCAGCGGCAATAATGTTGTTGTGGATGCAACAAATATCACATCGGGCAGTGAGGCGGCGCCAAGTATTGTCGCAGCCACTGGCGCTCAAACGACAACAGGTTCTTTTGTTGCGGCCTCCACACAGCTTTCCGGAGCTGATATTTTGGCGAGCCAGAGAGACTCTGGGGGGACAACATCAAACACCATCAGAACGACTTTCGGAAATGACATTGAAGATAGCTCCACAGTTGTATCTGATGACAACGTGTTGAGTGCGGTTGCAACAGCGAACAGCGCCAATAACGCAGTTCAGTTGGGTGATGCGAATACTGCAACCGTTGCAGCTTCCGGCACGGTTGCAAACTATCAGGCCACCGCTGCTGCAGGATCTGTAACTGCAGAGATCGGCATCACAGGGTCCGATCCAGTTGCGGGGTTCACTTCTTTGAATGCTGCGACTGCTCCGTCTACCGCGTCCGATATCAACTATAATAGTGGTACCGGTGTCGTAACAATTGCCATCAATCCTGTAACAATTACGTTCGATCAAGCCCTGACAACAGAGGAAGCTACATCTCTGAACAACCTCGGTTGGACCGCAACTGCTGGAAGCACTACGGTTATTGCTCCTGTTGGAACATACAACATAACTGGCATCCTTACCTCTCTAACTTTGATTGACCCCACCGCTGGTGGTGGTGCCGATACTGACGAATCTTTCACAGTAGCAGGCTTTACAGGTTCTGGGTCGTCTGGTGTCGTCAACGGCGCTGGTGTGATTGTGTCGGTCTCCGGCGGAGACGGTATTACCGACTCGACCGTTTCTGTGTCTGGCAACACGGCAGTGGGCGAAGTGACGGGTAACGTTGCGACCAACGTAACCTCTGCAACGGCCACAACTGTGACCGGCTTGTCGGCAACGGCAACCAGCATCAATGCTGCGGATTTTGATGTTGCCCCCGCTAATGCCGATTTGGCGACAGCAAGCTTGCAGGATAGTGCCTCGGCCCTGTCATCTGATGTTGCTGCAACATTTGCGATCCTCAGCGATGGGGAGATCGATGTCGTTGCAGACTCAACGCAAACTGTGTCTGATAACCTTCAGCAATCCTATGCGACGGCAAACCGGGCGACAAACAGTGTCAACCTGACGGCAACCAATACGGACGCCGACACCGCACTTGAGAGCGCTCAGCGGTCGACGGCAACCGTATCAACAACATCCGATCTGGATGTTGTTGCAAATGCTGGCGGCACAACTTTCTCACTCGCGATGGAAGGCAACGTAAACCAGTCGGTTGCGAACGGGAACGTGGCGACGAATGCCACAACAGTGGATGTGACCAACGCGACAGCAACCGGAGCGGTGGATGCAACGATTGCTCTGACGACTCTCACGGCTGACGCGAACAACGCATTGGCTTCTCTGCAGTCGGTTTCCGCAAACGTCACAGCCTCGGCTACGACGGATGTCTACAACCAAGACGTCACACGCACTGGTGGAAACGAGATTATCAGTAGTGACGTCTCGCTCAGCAGCAACTCCACGATTGCACAGGCAACTGGCAACAATGGTACGCAAACACTGACCTTGGGTGATGCTGGAACGGCCAACATGGACCGCACTGGTGTTCTGGTGAACAACCAGGCTGTCACGAGTGCTGCGACAGTGTCGTCGACGGTTAATCAAGATGTCGATGTCACCCTCAGCAACACAGGTTCCATCCCGATCCAATCCAGCAGTGTGTCTCTTGATGGTAATCAGACCACAGCTCTGGCTCGGAGCAACGTGGCGAGCAATACGCTGACAGTTGATGGGAACAGCATTGATGCGGGTGCAGGCACGGATGCATCTTTCACTGATGGTGGCACTACAACTGCAGCCTATGTGCTTGGATCAACCCAGGATAACGATGCTGCAGTCGCAGCCACGACATCACAGTCCAGAGTGGCAGTTGATGTATCTGATACTGGCGCAACGAGCTCAGGTGGCGGCGTTCTGAACTCCACAGTGTCCTTGGCTGGCAATGTCTCTTCTGCAACGGCTCTCGCCAACTCTGTGGTGAACGCCGTGTCTGTTGGGGCGAATGCATCAAACGTGGATGCAGCGACAGAGCTGTTGAGTGAGCAGGACAACAGTGGTGCTGTCACGGCCACAGGTGGATCCGCGGTGGTCGTGGATGTCGATGTGACCGGTGGTGCCACGCCAACTGGGATCAATGGCAGCAGCGTTATGCTGTCCGGCAACGTCAGTGCGTCCAGCGCTACAGGTAACCAAGCGCAAAACTCTCTGACAACGTCTGGCGCTAACATCGTATCAGGAGCTGCTGGTACAAATGCCGCTGCTGACTCCTCTGGCGCGTTCACAACAGCAAGCGGCGGTAATCTGGTCTTAAACAGCCAGGATAACACTGGCGCCATCGACTCGACCAACACAGCCAACACCGTAACCATCTCTAGCGCTACAGTGGATGGAACAGTAGCGGGTTCCGGCGCGGCAGCATCAGGCAGCACGCTTGGTGTAACGGGCAATGTGACCGAAGCCCGTGCCTCGGCCAACCTGGCGACCAACTCCAGCATCACCATCGGTGGGGCCGGAACTGCATCGCTAGACTCAACGGCTCTGGTCATGAATTCCCAGACCAACGGTTCTGCAGGCACAGTTGACGCTTCAGCATCGACGAACACGACAGTGAGCCTGTCTGGTACAACCGACGCGACAGCTTTGAACACTGGCACTGCAATGGTAGAGGGCAACAGCACTCTTGCACTTGCGCGTGGTAACGTGGCGCAGAACACTGTGGTTGCGAATGGTGCAAATGTCACTGGAGGTGTAAGCCCAGCAGGCTTGAACTCCACCGCTGGCGTACTTGGTGGCGTGCTTAATGCTTCCTTCGGTGTCTTCAATGAACAGTCTCAGGCGGCTGCAATCAACGCGACATCAAGTGGTACAAACTACCAGGTTAATACGACCTCTGGTACACGTACACTCGGTACATTGGGTCTCGCTCTCAATGGAGCATCAGCAACCGTGTCTGGCAATTCGATCAATGCGTCAGCCTTCGGTAACGTTGCAACCAACAGCGTAACGCTCGCATCTCTGTCAACTGCGGCAAACGACTCCAGCGCAGCAGTCTTTAATGCACAGTCTAACAGTGGTGCAATCACGTCGCTGGCGACGGGTGCCACAATCGGTTCCTTCTCGACTGGCGGCGTCGTGAGCGCATCGGTTGGTGTGTCTAACAACAGCATCTCCGCGAGCTCTATCGGTAACTTTGCATCCAGCACTGTCACACGCACAGACCGCTAAAAACGGTCAAAAGACAAAGGCCCCCGTCTATCGGGGGCCTTTTTTGTTCTGCAGAACCAAATCACACAAACATAAGGACGTCTCAGGGATCATGCGAAACATCTTTTCAACCCTTACGACAGCTCTCACTTTAAGCATTGCTACTCCTGCTTTGGCCGCAACATCTGATGGTGAATTTGCCGTTTACGGATGGGGCGCACGTGATTGCAACACGATCATGACCCTTCTGAATGGTGAGCAAGCTGCTCAAGCCAAAGCCCAATTAGCAGAATGGATATCGGGCTTTATTTCGGCTCAAAACAGGATGGCAGAAGGCTTGTACGATATTACCCCTGTCAAGTCTCACTCTCCAATGGTGAGCCTCGCCCAAAACATTTGCGCCAATAATCCTGATCAGCTTTTTGAAAACGTGGTGTTTGCAATGGTTGAGAGTTTTTCTGCGCTAGAGTTGACTGAAAACAGCCCACTCGTGCAATTGTCCCATAATGGACAAGCTGTTTCAGTAAACGAAGAAACTGTACGTCGCGTTCAGAAAATATTGATTGCAGATGGTAAGTTACCAACAGGCTCTGATGATGGTAAATTTGGGCCCCAGACAGCACTGAGCATTGAAGCTTGGCAAGGCGAAGCCGATATAACGGTTAATGGACTGCCAGACATGGTAACATTGTTTTTGATGGCCAAGCAGGCCACTCAATAGATTAAACGATAGCTGGGGGATGAAGAGGAAACTTGCTCTGAATCTCCCACCGTTTCTTGCTTGAAAAATGCGCAACTGTACTGTTTATCTCAACGCTGTATGATTGATACTTATAGTGCTTATATGATATGTATAACTCATCCTACCTGCTGGTAAATGGAGATCCACATGTTTGAAAATGTAGTCGCGCTTGATAGTAAAGTGCATGCAGACCACCGATTGAAACGTTCTAACAGCTTTGCGTTTGCCAAAAATGTTTTAGGCGCGCCCTTGGCTATGAGTGAAATCACTAAAGCTAGTCGTGAGTACCCAATCTTCTTTCCAACATCAGGTAGGTTTTTGCCAGTTGCTCAAATGGGCTATCGCAAAGATGGTAACCTTTATCTCGACAAAGAAAACCAGTGGTCGGCCCGCTACATACCCGCTCATATACGCCGATTTCCATTTGTCATGGGTGAAAAGAAAGAATTGGGCGAATATCTTATCATGATTGTGAAGGACCGAATTTCCACGAATGCGGATGGCGAGGTTCTTTTTAAAGATGGGTCAATTCCCACAGGTGGTGCTGTAGATCGAGCACGCACCTTCCTAACAGATTTTCAAAAAGAACTGATCAATACAGAAGCGCTCCTTAAACCATTACAGGACGCAGATATTTTGGTTCCAAAAGTCTACAAAGTTGAAGAAGGTGGAAAACTTCTTGGTACGGTCACAGACCTTCAAGTTGTGGATGCCGAAAAACTTGCGGCTCTTGACGATGTAACTTTGGCTGCATGGGTTCGCAGTGGGTTGATGGGTGTTATCATGGCGCACCTGCAGAGTTTGGACAATTGGAACAGTCAAAAAAGCTTGTCCGTGTCTAAATCTCCTGGCGACTAAAATGCTAATCATAGTTTGCGGGCGGCTTAATCAGCCTTTGATCTCTGCTGAAATTTAAATGGACATTGACCCTGTTTTTGGACAATTTTCTTGTTGGCCCTATGCGGCCTTTTTCTGAGTCATATTTTCAAAGGCCTAGTTTTGGGTTTCGTATCGGATTCCTTAATGACTTAGGCCGTGTTGACAAAAGGGATTCCCATTGGGTGCTGACCGTGATTCAAGCTGTTATCTGTGATGGAGACCAGCTTGGCACGAGACCTGATGTTAGACGAGGAATGGGCGTTCTTTGAACGGTTTATTCTGGCAGTCCGTGCGCCGAACGGGCGCAAACCAACCAACCACCCCGAGACTGTGCCGAATTTTGTGCCTGACGCGTTTTTTTACGCCATTGGGAAGCGGTCTTCGAACATGATGGCAAGCTGACTTCTGACAGCGTGCCATTCGCGCACCGAACGCTTCCATTCGGTGGATGTAGCATTGAGCGCCAGATAGATCAATTTCGCTGCTGCCTCATCGCTTGGGAAGTGACCGCGGGTTCGGACGGCGCGCCGGATCTTCGAATTCAATGCCTCAATGGAATTCGTGGTGTAGATCAGCCTGCGCACCTCGGGCGGGTAGTCGAGGAACGGGATCACCTCGTTCCAGGCCCGGCGCCAGCTCGGTGCGATGGCCGGATACCGCCTAGCCAGATCGCTCTCCTCGAACTCTGCCAGAGCGGCCTCGGCCGCGTCGGCATCCACCGCCGTGTAGATCGTCTTTAGCGCCGTGGCGACGGCCTTGCGGTCCTTGTAGCTGGCAAAGCTCATGGAATGGCGCAGCAGGTGAACGATGCAGGTCTGGACCTGGGTCTGGGGAAAGGCCGCTTCGATGGCCTGCGGGAAGCCCTTCAGCCCATCCACGACGGCGATCAGGATGTCCTTGTATAGGGCGGTTGCAAATTAGGCCACGGTAGCGCCGGTATTTTGCCGGGGCGGGCGGCGCAAAAGTCGTCCACTTTTGCTCTCACTGTCTTTGCAGGGAGGGCCGGAGGATTTTCACCGTGGAAGTATATTTAGCCGTGCGCCGCGCGCATTTCGATGAGGGGCGCAGCAAACGTTCGATCGCCCGTGATTTTGGCCTTGCCCGTGGAACGGTCGACAAGATGTGCGCGTATTCGTCTCCCCCTGGTTACCGCCGGAGCCAGAAAGTTCGGCGCCCGAAGTTGGAAGCCTTCACCGATACAATTGACCAATGGCTTCTGGAGGATCAGAACCGTCCGAAGAAGCAACGCCATACGGCGAAGCGGATCTTTGAACGGCTCCGTGAGGAAGAAGGCTTTACCGGCGGTTATACGACCGTGAAGGACTATGTTCGGGGGCATCGTCAAAAAGCGCGGGAGATGTTCATTCCACTCGCCCATCCTCCGGGTCACGGGCAGGCCGATTTCGGTGAGGCCGTTGTCATCCTGGGGGGCGTGGAACAGAAGATCCACTTTTTTGCCTTTGACCTGCCCTACAGCGATGCATGCTATGTGCGGGCCTATCATGCGGCGACAACAGAAGCCTGGATGGACGGGCATGTTCACGCCTTTGAGTTCTTCGGGCGCGTGCCGCTCTCGGTGGTCTATGACAATGACAGCTGCCTTGTTGCGAAGATCGAAGCCGGAGGGCGGCGTCGGCGGACGCAGATGTTCACGGAGATGTTGTCACACTACCTTTTTGATGATCGCTACGGCCGCCCGGGCAAGGGGAACGATAAAGGCAATGTCGAAGGTCTGGTGGGCTGGTCCCGGCGCAACCTGATGGTGCCGCTGCCGGAATTCCCTGATCTGGACAGCTTCAATGTCTGGCTCGAAGAACAATGTCTGACACGGCAGTCGGCTGTCTTGCATGGGCACCGGGAGACGATCGGGGAACGGCTGAAGCGGGATCTGGCTGCCATGTCGCCACTCCCTGCAATGCCTTACCAAGCCTGCCACAAGGCAACGGGCCGGGTCAGCTCCCAATCTCTGGTGCGCTACAAATCCAATGATTACTCGGTTCCCAGCACCTATGGCTTACGGGAGGTGACGATCCGTGCGTTTGTGGATGTGGTCGAAATCGGCTGTGGTGGTGGGGTCATCGCCCGTCACGCCCGCTGCTACGAGCGCGAACAAATGATCTTCGACCCTGTGCATTACTTTGCCCTTCTGGAGACGAAGCCCGGGGCCTTGGACCAAGCCGCCCCTTTGGTCGATTGGGAGATGCCCGACGAGCTGCAAACCCTGCGTCGCCTAATGGAAGCGAGACATGCCCGCCAAGGGCGCCGAGAGTTCATTCAGGTGCTTCGGCTCCTGGAAAGCTTTGATCTGCCGCACAGTGATGCCTGCTTCGTGCGGGCCTATCCGGCGGCCACCGCCGAGGCCTGGGTCGACGGCCACGTCCACGCCTTTGCCTTTTTCGGCAAGGCACCTGTCTCGGTTCTCTACGACAACGACAGGTGCCTGGTTGCGAAGATCCTGCCGGACGGAACGCGCAAGCGGGCGACGCTCTTCAGCGGGTTCCTGTCACATTACCTGTTCCGTGATCGCTACGGCCGTCCCGGCAAGGGTAATGACAAAGGTAACGCGGAGGGCCTGGTTGGCTACTCCTGTCGCTGTGCCCTAATTAATCAGAATCGTGTCTGAAATTGCCCCCTGAAATCAATGGCGGTTTGTACCCTTAATTTTCATATTGTACCGTTAATTAGCATACTGTATCCTTATTTGCCGTACGGTCTAAGCTATGGATAAGTGTCGATCTATTGGGGAGGGGGATTTGCGTGGTAAACGAGCGTCTTGCGAAACATCGTGCAGCGGTTCTTCGGCCGATCCTGGAGCTCGAGAAGAGGGGTGAGCCGATCAGCGCTGCTATAGGGGACGCCGCTTGGGAACTCGGCTTGGCGAAAAGCCATACATGGTCGCTCTACCGGCGTCTGAGAGAGAACGATGCACGTGCCACGGCGTTGGAGTTGGACCGTCGCGGGCCGAAACCGGGGTCGAAACGGATCGCTCAAGACGTCGAAATCATCATCGATGAGAGTCTGCAGCGCTACTATCTGGTTCGTGAGCGTTCGAGCTTTCTTCGCATCTGGCGCGAGATCCGTGCCGAGTGCGAAGCGAAGGGGTTTCAGCCCCCGACCCGGAAAACGGTCAAAGCCCGTCTCGACGCGATGGATCAGCGAGTGGTCTTCCGGAAACGGCGCGGGGCAGAGGAGGCTGACAAGGTTTTTGCCGCGCGTCCTGGCCGCCTTGAAGTTTCAGCCCCGCTGGAAGTCGTTCAGATCGATCATACAACTTCGGACATCACGTTGGTCGATCACGTCAATCGACTGCCGCTTGCGCGCCCCTATCTGACGGTGGCCATCGATGTCGCGAGCCGGATCGTTCTCGGGGTACATGTCACTTTCGATGAGCCCTCTGTTTTGTCGATCGCCCTGTGTCTCGATCACTGTGTGCGCCGAAAATTGGTGCACGTTCCTGGAACAATGGAAGAGCTGGTTTGGCCGACGGCTGGCATTCCGAAGGCGATCCACGTCGACAATGCGCAGGAATTCCACAGCGACTCCTTCAGAATGGCCTGCGAAGATTGGGGCATTGCCGTCGAGTATCGTCCGCTTGGCGGCAAACACTATGGCGGCCATGTCGAACGGTTGATCGGAACGACCATGGGTGCCGTTCACGTGCTGCCCGGGACGACACATTCTTCAATCGTCGAGAAGGGCGATTATGACAGCGAGAAGCACGCGGCCCTGACACTGACCGAGTTCGAGGATTGGCTTCATCTGGAAATCTGCCGCTACCACAATACGGTTCACGAAGCCCTCGGCCGAACGCCGTTGGCTGCCTGGGCTGACCTCGGCGGGGATACTGCGGGGCGGCAGGTCGTTGACGTCGAAGCCTTTCGGACGAGCTTCTTGCCCTTCGAGTGGCGCCAGCTCGGGCGCACCGGGATCACGCTCTTCGGGGTCCATTACTGGAGTGACGTCTTCGCGTCGTTGGTCGGACGCGGGCAGGGCAAGGTGCAGGTGAAATACGATCCGCGAGACTTGTCGCAGGTCTGGGTCATCTCCGGTGACGGCCGTGTGATCCCGGCACGCTATCGGGATCTCAGCCACCCGCGGATATCGCTTTGGGAAAGTCGGCGGGCGCGGAAAGAATGGCAGGACAAACATGGCGGTCGGATCAACGAGCGGGTCCTATTCCAATTGATAGACGCGCAACGGCGGCTGGCCGAGGCGGCGCGCCAAAAGACGCGGACTGCCCGCTTGGAAAACGAAAGAGGTGCTCGGCTTCCCCGGCACAAACCGCGCCGCGATCCATCGCGCGAAATGTTCGCGATCGACACGGGCAATCCTGATCTGCCAACCTATGAGATTGATGAGTTTAATGACCCCAGACGAAAGAATTGACCGTATTCGCGGCGACCATTGGATTGCGTTTGACCGTGCCACCATCGTTCTCAACCGATTGACATCCCTGATGGAAATGCCGCAGCAAAGCCGGATGCCGGGGTTGATGGTCTATGGAAGCTCTGGCATCGGAAAAACGATGATCGCCAAGCGGATGGCGAGCAAATATCCAACGCAGTACAATGCCGATCTGGGCGTCACGAAGACACCCATCCTGCTGGTTCAGGCCCCGCCCGCACCAGACGAAAGACGCTTCTATCAGCACATCCTGGCGACGATTGGGGCGCCGATGTGGGGCCGGCATACCGTGTCCGAGCTCGAGGTGCGCGCGCTCAGTCATCTTCGGGACATGGACCTTAGGATGTTGATGATCGACGAGGTGCACAATCTGCTTGCTGGCAGCTACCGGGAGCAACGTCGTTTCCTGAACATGCTCCGGTTCCTCGCCAACGATCTCCGTGCCTCGCTCGTCGTCTTCGGTGTGAACGAAGCCCTGGAGGCGGTTCGAGGAGACGACCAACTGGCCCGACGTCTGGACGAACACTACCTGCCGCTTTGGGAAGATGATGTGGAGTTCTCTCGCCTAATCCAGACATTGATCGCGGCGATGGCGCTTGAGCAACGCTCGGGTCTGACGGTGGCGTCGCTTCGGACGATCCTGAAAGTGACCGGTGGCGTCACCTCGCGCGTGTTCATCATGATCAAGTCCCTGGCTATCGATGCGATCGAGACCGGAGAAGAGCGGATCACGGACGAAGCGGTTCAGGCCTGGCAACCGGTATGGACGAAGCACGCCTGGAGCATTCCTCGCCAGCCCGTTGCTGCATTCGGGTGAACGTCAGACCGCTACCGTTTCGGCCACCGCCGGTGCGCGATGAGCTCTTGACCAGCTGGATCGGTCGGTTGGCGAAGGCCAATCATTGCTCGGTAGCAGAGCTTTGTGGCTATCTGGGTTTGGGGCAGGGTAGGGTGCCTGAGCATGCGAGCGACCTACGGGTGGTGGACTGGGTGCGGCTTAGTGCTGTGCTTCAGCGGACCCGGGACGAGATCACCGCCATGACCCTTCTGGCCAAGATGCATCAATCCGCCCGATGCGTGTCGCCGCATGACTTCCAGTATTGTTCGGCCTGCGTGGAGAAAACGCCCGATCTGGTACTTCGGCATTGGCGCTTTGCGTGGTCGATGACCTGCGAGGTCTGTGGACAGACCCTCGCAACGAAGCGGCTAACCGAAGCCGTATCAGACCGGCTTCTTGCGCGCGCTGATCGCGGCGCGCAAGCTTTGAAAACGGCTGTCGCCACGAACGATCTCAGGCGGCTGCGCCGGATGGATTTGACCCTGCATGTCGTATCGATGCAGGACTTTGGCCGCTCAGCGTCCGTCATCTCCGCCAACGAGCGCGAAAGGTTGATGGCGCTCGCCGCAGTCGGTGTTGGCATGTCCCGTCCCTTGTTGGGGGCGGCCATCATCCTGCGAGGAAACGATCGGGCGGTCCGGGAATTGCGCCGCGCCTTTCCTCGGCATCGGCGGGTGATCGAGCGGATCCGTAGATTGTCGGAGAAACTTGATCGACGGCTTCCGGACCAACCTGAAGCAGTTCATGCGCCTAAGCAGGAAACACGTGAAACGAGCCGCCAAGGCGGATCCGAACGAGCTCTGCAGGCAGCTCGTCAGGCCATCTCCGAACTCGGACCGGACGCAAATCGTCAAGCGCTGCTGACGCGCGCCGATGCAATCTGGAGGCTCTCAAGTAGCGTCAAATCCTGAGGCGTGGAGCCTGTGGATATATTGTAATTAAGGGTACAAAAGTGCCCCCAAATGCCCTGAATCCGCAGAATCTGATTAATTAGGGCACAGTGACACAAAGACAGGCATCCGGAAATGGATGACCTTCTACAATCACCAACGCCCACACTCAGCCCTTGGCGCCAGTCCACCTGCCGTGGTCTATAGGCTGAGAAAAGACGAAACCCAACCCAATCAGCGGGTGCAAAGAGTAGCTTAACTTACGCCAGATATTGTCCAATCGAAGGGGAGTAGCTCAGCGGAACAAACCTCGCCCACGATAGCCGTTGAGATGTACGGACTCTCGGGACACTTAATGTAATTTCCCTGATTTGGGGTGGAGGAAGTTTTCATGACAAAAGAAGAACGGGACATCCAACGTAAGCTGAAGGTGCTTCAACTTTGATACGGGCGCAATCCCGCGCCCGTATCGTATTTGTCAATGCGATCTAATTGCCGGTCAGGCTGCAGCGAGCGCCTGGAAGAACGTCCCAACCTGATCAACAATCAGGTCCTTGTCATTGTCCAAAGTCGCCACGTGATAAGATTCATTCAGCCACAATAGACGTTTGTCGTCCGACGAAATCTCGGCCAGGATCAGGTCGGCATTCCGGGCTGGAACAACGTGGTCATCGCGGCTTTGAATGATCAGAGCCGGGCAGGTGATTTCCTTCATCATAGTGCTGGTCCCCATGATGAGGTTCGTGAGCTCGCCAAGGCAGGATGTGGGGACCTCGGTATAAGCAAGTTCGGTTACGGTCGGATCTTTTACGTCAGAACCAACACCCGGCAAGCGGTCCGGCATTGGGTTCAAGAACATCGCTTCGGCCATTGGCTCGTTCAACACGCCAAAGGCAGCGGAAATCGGGGCAATCCCCTGAACGATGTCCTTGTGGCGCCAGGCGAGGTTGAGTGTGATCGTGCCCCCCATGGACAGGCCGGTCACGAAAACCTTTTTTGTCCGTGATGCCAGTTCTTTCAACGCGCGGTCGGCTTCACCAATCCAGTCGGCGCAACCTGTTGTGGCCATGTCGTCAACGCTTGTGCCATGTCCCGGTAACCTTGGGCCGACGACCGTAAATCCGAACCGTTTGTTCAGCTCTTCACCCAAGTAGCGCATGCTTTGCGGGCAACCTGTAAATCCGTGAACGACAAGAACGCCGATATCGTTGCCCTCAAATGCAAAAGGCTCTGCACCTTCCAGAATATCCACCATTTCTCTTTCCTCCGCTGTAAGTGTTGTTTGGTGATTAGTGCCGTGCGCCCCGGGCAGCATAGGCAATGGCCGCAGCTGCAATAATCGCCCCCTGAGCCATCTGTTTTCCTGGTTCACCGAGCCCAAGGCTTGTCAGAAAGTTGAATGCGAACATCAGCATAAACGCCGCAACCGTCGGCCCAAGAACGCCGCCCTTGCCTGATCCAAACGTCACGCCGCCAAGTATGACCGCCGCCAAAGAATTCAGCGCGAGATCGGCCCCGATTGATAGGCTGCCGACGCCGATAAAGCTGAGCAAAAAGAGCGTACTGATAACGGCGAAAAGGCTGGACATGATGTGCCCGGTAAACATGACTTTGACATAAGGCACGCCAGAAGCGATGGCGGCACGCGGGTTGGCGCCGATCACATCGACATAGCGTCCAAAGGTTGAGAACCGCAAAAACGCAGCCATGACCGCCATTATTGCAAGCCAGCATAGTACAGCCACAGGCACCATGCCAACGCGAGCGCGACCAAAGTTTCGCAGCAAATCGGGCGCGTCAGCAGGAGAGCGATATTGCGCTAAGGCCAACACAATGCCGCCCAGCACCATCGACATTGCTAAGGTCACGATTACCGCCGACGCATTCAGCTTAGTGATGAAAAACGCGTTTACCGCACCCACAAGAACGCCAAACCCAAGGCAAAGAATAATCAGCGGGCCGACTGACAAATCAACCGCGCCGCTTGTCATCAAGAAGGCAACGACCATCGCAACCCCGCCAAAAGACAGGTCGAGGGACAAAAGGCGAATACAGACCGATTGCCCTAAAACGGCCAATCCTAAAGGCGCTGCCTGTCGAAGGATCAAGAGCAACAGGTAGGGCTGCATAAGGTTGGGGCGGATCAAGCCTGCGATGAGAACCAAAGCGAGAGCTGCGATGTAAAACCATGGCAATTTGGCCGCGATGACTTTCACTCGCGAGGGGGCGTTTGCGCGATCAATGTGTGTGCTTGGAGTTGTCATATGCCAATCGCCTTTCGACGTTGAAGGCTGATCGCTCCAACGAGAAGCAGCCCGGTCAATGCGCCGCGAAAGAACGGGGAGATGCCCAAGAGGTTCATCCCGTTTGTGATAAGACCCAGCGTGAGGCTGCCAAAAACGGCCCCCAGGACGCTTCCGGTGCCACCGGCCAATTGCACGCCGCCCAACGCGACCGCTGTAACGGAGTCGAGGCTGAATGATTGGCCCATCATCGGATCGCCTGTTGCGATGCGCCCTGTCAGATACACTCCTGCCAAAACGCCGCTAAGTGAGCAAAGAACATAGCATAGGATGCGTGGCCAAGTCGTGCGCACGCCGCTGAGTTCCACGTTGCGCGCATTGGCTCCGATGGCAAACATCCGCAGGCCAAAGCGGGTGCGGTAGATGATAAAGGACACAATGGCGACCACGATGATCGACCAGACGATTGACATCGGCAGGCCCAAAAAGGTGCCAGTGGAAAGTCTTTGGATATAGCTGGGAACCGTGCCGCCCGCACCGGTTTGAATGAGAAGCGCAAACCCTTGCAGAAAAGTCATGCTCGCCAAAGTCATAATCAATGGGTGGACGCCAGCGACGACCACGCCGAAGCCGTTGACCAAACCGACCGCCAACCCCGCGAGAACAGCCATGGAAATGGCGATTTCGGGGTCGACCGACACGACGATAACGCTTGTCAGGCTCACAACAGATCCAACGGAAATGTCGATCCCCGCCACAAGAGCCACAATCATCTGACCCAAGGTGACGATCAAAAGCGCCGTGATCTGGTTGCTAACATTCCCGAGATTCTCAAAGGAGAAAAACTTGGGCGCGACGAGTGATAATACAAGGAACATCACGATGGGCAGGCCGATGGATACAAGGCCCAGACCGCTTCTTGGATTCGTGGCAAACAATAAATTCATGCTGATTTCTTCGCTCCTGTGTTGCCCATCAGCGCATATCGCGCGACTTGCTCTTCCTTTGCGGTTGCCCCGTCCAACTCAGCAACAATCGCGCCTTCGCGGACAACAAGGATGCGGTCGCAGATCCCAAGATGCTCTGTCATTTCGCTGGAGGTGATCAGAACAGCCCCTCCATCCGCCGCGAACTTGCGCAACAAACGATAAATCTCGGCCTTTGCGCCAACGTCAACACCACGCGTCGGTTCTTCGATCAAAAGGATGTCGACACCCGAATTGATCCAACGCCCGATCATGACTTTCTGCTGGTTCCCGCCGGACAGGGCCCCGACAGGCTGATCCGCACTGCGTGCCGCCACGTTCATCGCCTTCATGAGGTTCGTTACCCCAGTGCGGTCGCGATGCGCGATGGACCAAAGCGGCTTGGACCGAAGGTTTCCAAGCGCGATATTTCGTTCAATTGAGAGGGTGAGATAAAGACCTTCGCTCTTGCGGTCTTCCGGAACAAATCCCACTCCGGCGCGAACCACGCCCGCAATTGAATGGGGAAGCGCAACTTCGCTGCCGCCTGGTCCCGCACGATGCACCACCCCGGATACAGGCGCTTCAAACCCGGCAATTGTTCTGATCAAGTCGCGTTGGCCTTGCCCTTCTAGCCCAGCCAGGCCCGCGATTTCGCCTCGGCGTAGTGCAAAGGACACCGGTGCACTTGATCCTTGCAACCAAAGTTCATCAACCCGCAACATGGCCGACGCATCCGAATGAAGGGCAGGGCGTTCTGGATAAAGTGCCCCTAATTCGCGTCCGACCATAAGCGACACAAGCGTTTCGCGGGTCAATTCGGCAGTCGCGCAGGTGCGCATGTGTTCGCCATCCTTCAGCACCGTAATCATGTCGCAGATCTGAAAAATCTCATCCATTCGATGCGAAATGTAGAAAATCAGTTTACCTTCCGCCTTTTGACGGGCGATCAGCGCCATCAACTTTTCCACGCCGGTGGCATCCAGCGCGGCTGTCGGTTCATCGTAAATCACGACTTGGGATTTCATAACAGCGCTCTTGGCGACTTCGACGAGGTGCTGTTCTCCGACGGTCAGGCCGCCGCAGAGCCGGTCAACGTCCAGATCAATGCCAATGTCGTCGAGTATGACACGCGCCTGCCGCCGCATCATCGACCCACTGATCATCCCATATTGGCGTGGTTCACGACCCAAAAACAGATTTTCCGCGATCGTCAGGTTTTCGAGAAGGGTCAACTCTTGAAACACGGTCGCAATCCCGGCCGCGCGCGCCTTGTCCGCTCCGTCGAAATGCAGCGGGACTCCGTCCATGTAAATCTCACCGGCACTTGGGGCGTGAACGCCCGCAAGCAGTTTCATGAGTGTGGATTTCCCCGCACCGTTTTCACCTGTCACAGCATGAACCGATCCCGCGCACCCGGTGAAGCTTACCCCAGACAGGGCATTGAAAGGACCGAATCTTTTTGTAACATCACGATATTCTATCACGGAGGCATCATCCCTCTCGACACACGTTGACAGAGGGCACGCCGTGCCCTCTGTCGCTGTCGTTTTAGCGTTTGAATGTGTCCATCAGGATGTCATCGGGCAACGTTGAGGGCATCCAATAGGCATCCGAGAGGTCGGCACGATAGAGGCTGTCAAAGTTGGCGCTGGTGATCGGATCGGGATCAGATTCGTAAGCCGCCGACAGTTCCTTGCCTTCAAGCAAAGCCACGGCAGCCCGTACCATTGCTGGACCAATACTCGGCGTGAAAACCGGGCCGGCACTGTCAAGCCCGGCATCTTTCCAAATCCGCAGGAACCCGTTGTTATTCTCTCCAGTCATCGGCACGAGCGGTTTTCCGATTTCCGTGAACACATCCAGACAAGCCCGTGTCATTTCAGCGCCCGAGAACCAGATACCATCTACTGGCTGACCGGATGCGACAAGGTTTTCACAGATCTGTTTGGACTTCGCGTAGTTCCAATCGCCGTAGACCTCGGCGCCGATTTCGATTTCAGAACCTTCAAGGGCCTGCATCAGTCCATCGTAACGTGTCACGTCATCAGAGCTGCCTGCGACACCGCGGAATACCCAGATCGTGCCTTTGCCTTCCAGCCGATCGACAAGGAATTCACCGCCGACTTTGCCAAAGAACTCGCCACCACCATAGAACACGACATCAGCGTCGATCGTCGTGCCTTCGGGCGTGTAAACGATAACCGGAATACCGCGGGCGCGGGCTGCTTCGATCTGTGTTTTCACAAGATCCGGGTTGATGGGCAGGATCAACAGGGCATCAATGCCGCTGGTCAATAGGTCTTCGATATCAGCGACCTGTTTGGCTGGCTGCCAGCTTGCATCCGAAAACTTTAATTCACCGATGTTTTCGGTGATGTCGGATTCGTGGTTAATTTCCTGAATCGTCTGCAAGATCCAGGTGTTGCCAACGCCCGGCCACGAAAAACCGATGGTCCAGGGGGCTTCTTTCTTGAACGTATCTGTGGCGATCACTTGATCGCCACGTGGGGACAGCAAGGAAGGATCGAGCAATTGCACGTCCTGAGCCTGACCCATCTGGGCGGTAAGAAGCGCGCCTAGTAAGGCGGCGCTGCGAACGAAGTTTCTGTTGAGCATGTCATTCCTCCAAAATCACGCTCTCCAAATCCTCCGAACGTGAACCTGATTGAAGAAAGCCGAAGAAAATACGAAAGTCAATTCCTTTCGTATTGATAAATTTCGAATGTTCGCGCAGACTAATGAACGTAAGGAAGGCGCCGATGCTGCATAATCTTAGCCCGCGACAGCAGGATATCTTGGCCATTGCCAGGAAGGAGGGGCGCGTGAATGTGGACCATCTCGCGACACACTTCGCTGTTACACCCCAGACAATACGTAAAGACTTGAATGACTTATGCGATTCGAGTCACTTGCAGCGCGTGCATGGCGGGGCCATGTTCCCCACGAGTACTGTCAATCTTGGCTACCACGCTAGACGCGAAATCTCATTCGAAGCAAAACGAAGAATTGGGGAAACCATTGCGAAAATGATTCCCGATGGTGCGTCGCTGATTATGAACATCGGCACTACGGTCGAACAAGTGGCTTTAGCGCTTCGTCAGCATCAAAACCTCTTGGTCATCACCAACAACCTGAACGTCGCGCTGATCTTGCAGGAATGTTCGGGCATAGACGTGATCGTCGCGGGCGGCATGGTGCGCAAGAGCGACGCCGGGATCGTTGGTGCATCTGCGATTGATCTGATCCAACAATTCAGGGTGGATTATGCGGTGATCGGGTCCTCAGGGATCGACGAAGACGGGACGTTGTTGGACTTTGATTACCGCGAAGTGCGAGTGGCCAAGGCGATTTTGGGTCAAGCCCGCACTCGTATACTAGCCTGCGATGCATCGAAATTCGGTCGCCGCGCCCCAGTTCAGATCGCAGATGTCACGGAAATCGATGTCGTTGTCACAGACGAACCTCCCGGCGCTGCGTTTGTCGAAATGTGCAAATCTTCCGATACCGAGCTCGTGCTGGCCGAAGTGGATGCCACTTTCTCGCCTCTTAAGGACGCCGAATGACGGTTATGTCTCAATTCTCTTTGGAAGAAACGATCCCACACTATGACGTGCTGGTCATTGGGGGAGGGGCAAATGGTGCTGGTATCGCCCGAGATGCGGCTGGGCGTGGGTATTCCGTGATACTCTGTGAAAAGGGCGACTTCGGCGCTGGCACGTCATCAGCTTCGACCAAGCTGTTTCACGGCGGGTTGCGCTATCTCGAATATCTGGAAATCCGTCTCGTGCGAGAGGCGCTGATGGAACGCGAGGTGCTGCTACGCGCCATGCCGCATATCGCTTGGCCGATGCGATTTGTCCTACCTTATCACGCAGACATGCGGTTTGACGGCACGACGCCTGTATCGCGCGTCCTGTCAGTTCTAATGCCATGGCAGCGGGGGCGCCGGCCCGCGTGGCTGATCCGGCTTGGACTCTTTTTGTATGACACGCTGGGAAAACGCCAGCTTCTGCCGCCCACGCGCAGTGTGGATCTGACTCAGGATGTGGCGGGTGTCCCGCTCAAAGCCAAGTATCGCAAGGCGTTTGAGTATTCCGATTGCTGGGTGGATGATGCCCGATTAGTGATCCTGAACCTACGCGATGCTCTGGCCAAGGGCGCCGATATCAACGGTCATACCGCTGTATCGCAGGCCCGTTTTGACGGCACCAAGTGGGTTGTGGAAACGCGGTCCGACGATGGCAGCCAAAAGTCCTTCACTGCCGCATTGATCGTGAACAGTGCCGGTCCTTGGGTCGACGAGGTTCTAAAGACTGTCTTCGGCCAAAACGATGCCCGCAACATCCGGCTGGTCCGGGGCAGTCATATCGTTGTGCCGCGCAAGTTTGATCATGATCGCACATATTTCTTTCAGAATACGGACGGCCGCATCATTTTCGCGATCCCCTATGAAACTGATTACACGCTGATTGGCACAACGGACATGGACCATGATGACATTCATGTGCAACCAGAGATCACGCATCAGGAACTGACATATTTATGCGATATGGCCAGTCAGTATTTTCGGCAACCTGTAACGCCTGAGGACGTCGTTTGGACTTATTCTGGGGTGCGCCCCCTTTATGACGATGGTGCGTCGGCGGCGCGAGAGGCGACGCGAGATTATGTCGTCCGCCCTGATACGTCGCAAGGTATGGGTCCGCTACTCAACATATTCGGTGGCAAGCTGACGACCTATCGCCGCTTGGCCGAGGCTGTCATGACACAGGTTGAGTCCCTGTTGGGCCGCAAGGGAGCCCCTTGGACACATGCCGCTCCGCTGCCTGGCGGTGATTTCTCGCTATCTCGTGTGCGCGATATGATCGACGCGGTTCAACGTGACTTTCCAGTGCTTGACGCTTACACCGCCCAACGTCTCGTCCGCGCCTATGGCACCGAGGTTCGCAATGTTCTTGGCGTGCCGACTGGCTTGAATGGGTGGGGTGAGCATTTTGGTGCGGGGCTCTACGAGGCCGAAGTGCGCCATCTTATTAAGGATGAATGGGCCACGTCTGCGGACGACATTCTCTATCGCCGGACCAAACTGGGCCTTCGGATGACGAAGATTGAAAGGTCGCGACTCGCCGATTTCGTCGCGCAGCTATGTTCAGGCGATGCCCTGCAGAACCAGATCCGTCAAGCAAACTCGTGATCGCACTAGACCAAGAAAAATGGACGTAGATCTATGCCGGACCATATCCTTGCCATTGACCAAGGCACCACATCATCGCGTGCGATCTTGTTTGATGCGACCCAAAACATCGTAGCCATTGCGCAGCATGAGTTTCCGCAGCATTTTCCCGCGTCGGGTTGGGTGGAACACGACAGCAACGACATCTGGACAAGCGTTCTTACAGTTATGCGCGACTGTCTGGCAAAAGCTGAGATCGACGCCAGCCGCATTGCCGGGATCGGCATCGCCAATCAACGTGAAACCGTCGTGATATGGGATCGTGATACAGGTGAGCCGGTGTATCCAGCTATTGTCTGGCAGGATCGGCGGACTGCCGAAACCTGCGCCAATTTGCGAGCAGACGGGGCCGAGCGACATGTGACGCAGACAACGGGGCTTTTGTTGGACCCCTATTTTTCTGCCACAAAAATCGCCTGGCTCTTGGACAACGTGGCCGGGTTGCGTGCCAGAGCCGTGGCAGGCCGCATTGCCTTTGGCACAATAGATAGTTTTCTGATCTGGCGATTGACCGGCGGTAGACAGCACTTGACTGACGCGACAAATGCCGCGCGCACGATGCTTTTCAATATCGAAGCCAACGACTGGGACGATACTCTGTTGCATCTCTTTAACGTGCCGCGTCAGATTTTGCCGCAGGTACGCGATTGCGACGGCGATTTTGGCCAAGTGCAAAGACAGTGGTTAGGGGCAGAAATCCCCATCCTTGGGGTGGCCGGAGATCAACAGGCGGCAATGATCGGCAATGCCTGTTTTGAACCGGGCATGATGAAATCTACTTATGGCACCGGGTGCTTTGCCTTGCTCAACACCGGCACTGAACGCGTGATGTCCCGCAACCGAATGCTCTCAACTATTGGTGTCGCGTAGCCCTTAATTGGGCTCTGCCTCACTTTGTGTGGCGGAACTATCCTGAAACTGGAAAATTCAGGAGGTATAGTTGTGAGTTCGAAGAAGCACTGGTCGCCCGGGAGCGATGTTGCCGTTCAAAGCGTTGAGCGAAGTGAAAGAGGCGGGTGGATTGTATCTGGCGTCTTGGCTCCCAACGGCATTTGCCCAGACTGTGGATTGCATTCACGCCGACGTCACGGCTGGCGGCGTCGGCGGCTGCAGGATTATCCCGCGCATGGAGACGAGGTAACGGTTGATCTCGCAATTTGCCGTTGGCGATGTCAGGCACCCGCTTGCCCACGCCGGACATTCTCAGACCAAATCGCCTCGATTGCGCGTCCATTTGCACGTCGTACTTCGCGTGTCGGGGAGATTGTCACCCATCTTGGGCATGCGACCGGCGGACGGCCAGCCGAGCGGTTGTTGCATCGTTTGGGCCTTGGAGTCAGCGATGACACGGTGCTTAGGCAGCTGAAGAACCGTGCCCAAGACAGTGGCGAGTCGCCGACAGTCATCGGGATCGACGACTGGAGTTGGCGGAAATCGCAAACCTACGGCACGATCATTGTGGATCTGGAGCGTCGCGTGGTGATCGACATTCTTGAGGATCGAGATGTCGTCAGCTGCACCAACTGGCTGAAGCGACACCCCGAGGTGGAAGTGATCAGCAGAGATCGCTGCGGTCTCTACGCCCAGGCAGCACGGCAAGGGGCACCGCAGGCGAAGCAGGTCGCTGACCGGTTCCATATCGTACAAAACCTGCGGCAGGCCATCGAGGAGCAAATGAACCTTCACGGCCGTGCGACCGGCAGGGCGCTGCTGTCCGACGCCGACAACATCACCGCAGCCGGCAGCCTTCTGAAGTCACGCCTGGCGCATAGGACGTCTCGGGAAGAGATTTTCGCCACCATTCATGCGCTCCGAAATCAGGGGCTTTCATGCAGCGAGATCGGGCGGCGAACAGGGTTCCCGCGTCGCAGCATCGCGAAATGGCTGCAGTTCGAGACACCACCGGACCGCAGGCGGGCCGCTTTGAAGCCGACATCGCCGTGGTACTTTGAAGAGTTCCTGAGCCAAAGCTGGAAGGAGGGCATTCGAACTGGCAGCGCCCTGTTCCGTCTGATCCGAGAGCGCGGTTACGAGGGGAGTCAGTCGCATTTGCAGCGTCTGTTGGCGGGCTGGCGAAAAGCAGAACAGCAAGGGAGCGACTCCAAGGTAGAGCACGAAATCCTTAAGCCAGTCCGGGACCCGGAAACGGGGCACGCGATTTCCCCGGTCATCGCAGCCGCGCTGTGCATCAAACCCCGCGGAAAGCTCACCCCGGATCAAGCGCGGAAAGTCGACGCGCTCAAGGCCGGTTCTCCCGCCTTCGCAACGATGCGAAGTCTCGCCATGCGGTTCAACGGCATCCTGCGCAGCCGCCAAGCAGACCCGCTCCCAGCATGGATCGACAACGCGATCGAAACCGATCTGGCGCCCATCGTGCGCTTTGCCCGCACATTGAACCGGGACTTCGATGCAGTCAAAAACGCCATCGAGATGCCATGGAGCAACGGCCAAGCAGAAGGTCAGATCAATCGCCTGAAGACGCTCAAACGCGCCATGTACGGTCGAGCCGGTCCAGAATTGTTGCGGGCGAGAATGCTACCGTTCCGCCACACAGATTGAGGCAGAGCCGATTTAAGGGTAAAGCGACAACGGGGCAGGGGCGGTATCGGATGTGGAGGGTCGCAACTTAAGCCGTGCTCTTTGTCGGGGGGCCGACAGTTTATGTTAGAGCCAACGCTTCTGTCCGCCAAACTTGCAGAGAATTCGCGGATCTAGCCCAGTTTGACGAATGTTGCTCGAAGCACGAATGTCCGCACAGATGAAAACGAACCGCCCGTGTCCAGTCTTCGTCTCTGGCTGCGATTTATAAATGCGTGGCCCAGCGAGGATGGCTCTCGTCAATGATCAAGGCATGGCTGTGCCTGCGATGTCCCCTTAGGTGGGGATGGTCGAGTGGCAAATTATCGTGGGTGTGCTCAAGCTCAACGGGATCGCCGGACGGCCAGAGTTTCAGCGCTGCGAGCATTCCGAAGGCGGCGATGAGGGCCAGTCCGATCAGTGCGGGAACGACACCATAGACCGTCAGCAGCCATCCCGACAGCGGATAGGTCACAAGCCAGCAGGCGTGGGACAGCGCGAATTGCGCTGCAAAGAGTGCCGGGCGGTCCCCGGCGTGGGCGGAACGGCGCAGCAACCGGCTCGAGGGGGTGAGAACGGTGGAATACCCCAACCCCACCAGCAGCCAGGCTGTCAGGAGGATGGACCAGCCAAGGCCTGCTCCAAGGACCGTCAATGCCAGACCGACCAGAGTAGCCACCATCAGCACGGCTCCGCCGAACATCACGGGCCGGTCCGGCAACACATCGAGAACACGCGGCAGGACCAGCGCGGCGATCATCGACCCTGCGCCGAAGGCGAACATCGTCCAGGCCAGAGCACTTTCCGAAAGGCCGAGCGAGCCGCGCACAAGAACGACGGTATTGACCAGCACCATCGCACCTGCCGCCGCCGCCGCGAGGTTCAATGCCAAGAGCCCGCGCAAGCGGGGCGTGGCCAGATAGATGCGGATGCCGCGCGTAGTGCGGTCATAGACACCACGCGGCTCGGATGGGCGGGGACTCGGCAGCACGACCGAAACAACCAGAAGGGCTGATGCGGCGAAACCGACAACCGTTCCGAAGAACAGCGTGTTGTAGGACATCACCGCGAGCAGAAGCGCCGCCAGCGTCGGACTGACGATGTTTTCCAGATCGTACGCCAGCCGCGACAGCGACAGCGCGCGGGTATAGCGCGCCTCTTCCGGCAGAACGTCCGGGATCGTTGCCTGAAAGGTCGGCGTGAAGGCGGCGGAAGCCGATTGAAGAAGGAAGATCAGGACATAGACCTGCCAGACCTCGGTCACGAAGGGAAGTGCGAGGGCGACACCGGCACGCACCAGATCGAGCGTCACCAGAAGCGCCCGGCGCGGCACGCGGTCTGCGAAAGCCCCTGCAATGGGCGCGATGCCCACATATGCAACCATCTTGATGGTGAAGACTGTGCCGAGGACCAGTGCCGCCGCGTCGCCCGAAAGATCAAATGCGAGCAGGCCGAGTGCGACTGTGGCGAGTCCGGTACCCAGAAGGGCTACGACCTGCGCCAGAAACAGGTGCCGATAAGTGCGGTCGGAGAGAATATCGAGCATGGTCGGCCTCAGAGATATCGGGCGATCGCCCGCAACTCGGCGCGATCAGTTTCGGAACTTTCAACGTCAATACAATGGTCCATGTGATCATGGATCAGCGCACGCTTGGCGTTCGTCACGGCCTTTTCGACCGCTTGCATCTGCTGAGCAATCTCCAGACAGGGTTTGCCCGCCTCGATCATTTCGATCACGGCGCGCAAATGGCCGTCAGCGCGTTTCAGCCGGGCGACAAGGGCGGGATGGGTTGCATGGACTGGATGTTTTGTCATAAAGTAGTTCTATCCCCCCCGGGAGGATAGAACAAGATCGTGCCACGACGCACCACGCTAGAGACGAGCAGACGGGCAGAACCTATGGAAACCTTGAGGACAGTTGTAAACGCCGCGTTTGCGACACTCTTATGTTTGGCCGTACTCCTCTGGTCTGTGGTGCCCGCAACCTCGCACGCGCCCTCAGTCTTCAGCGTCCTCCAAGAGCACGCAGAAATGATTGCTGAGCACGGTCATTCGCATGGACTGGAAGAAGACCTTGCCTGGGCCATGCATGGACACAACCATGACAGCGTCGATCACGATCACAGTCAGGCGGTCGTGCCTGGCCCCGACCGATCGCTGCACCCGCTCGATATTTACAGAGCCGCATGGCCTTTGAGTTCGGCCACGTCGAACACCTTACAGACATACCAAATCGAACGACCTCCGCGCGTCTGATCGACTGCGTGCCAACAGCGCGCTGCATTCGATCATCAACACATATGCGGAGTCAAATCCATGAACACAGTCCACCGTGGCTGGACCGATCCCGGCATACGCCGGATCGTGATCCTGTCCTTAATAACGCTGTCGGCACTCGTTCTGAGTGCAAGCCACGCGTTTGCCCACAATGTCACCGAAGGTGACGCGGGCTACATCCAAGAAATCTGGGGGATCAACATCATTCCCTTCATGTATCTCGGCGCCAAACACATGGTGACGGGATACGACCACATCCTGTTCCTGCTCGGCGTCGTCTTCTTCCTCTACAAGATGAAGGATGTCGGCATCTATGTCAGCCTCTTCGCCCTGGGGCACTCGACCACGATGCTGGCCGGTGTCTGGTTCGGCTGGGGCATCAACGCCTACATCATCGACGCGATCATCGGCCTTTCGGTCGTCTACAAGGCGCTCGACAATCTCGGGGCGTATCAGCGCTGGTTCGGGTTCCAGCCGAACACCAAGGCCGCAACGTTGATCTTCGGCTTTTTCCACGGCACGGGCCTGGCCACGAAAATCCTAGACTATGAAATCGCTTCGGACGGGCTGCTGGCCAATCTTCTGGCGTTCAACGTGGGCGTCGAGCTTGGCCAGATCATGGCGCTTGCCGTGATCCTCATCGTCATGGGATTCTGGCGGAAATCCCCAAACTTCTTCCGCCAAGCCTACACCGCCAACGTCGTCATGATGTCCATGGGATTCATCCTCATGGGCCTGCAAATCACCGGCTACTTCGTAGCCACCTGAGAATTTAGGAGACCAAGATGTTTAACGCAAAAAAACCGAGCCTTGATGAGCTTCCCAGCTCCGCGCAGCTTATCCGTTCCACTGCCATTGCGGCGGCCAGCGCCGTTGCGATCCTTGTGACCGTCGTGCTGCCTGCCGAATACAACATCGACCCGACCGGGATCGGCGGGGTTCTCGGGCTGAGCGAGATGGGTGAGATCAAAGCCCAGCTTGCGGAGGAGGCCGAAGCCGACAGGCTGTTGGAGATCGAAGCCGAAGAGCAGTCGAGCCTTATGAACGATATCTTCGGACTTTTTGTCGGCGCGGCACATGCACAGGAGGCCGAAATCTGGCGTGACGAAACCACCTTTACGCTTGCACCCGGCGACAGTGCCGAGTGGAAGCTGGTCATGGAAGAGGGCCAGACGGTGGAATACCGAATGCTGGTCGATGGCGGTCGGGTGAATTTCGACATGCACGGCCACGGCGGCGGTCAGTCGGTGACCTATGAAAAGGGCCGCGGTTCGACGGGCGACGAGGGCGAGATCATCGCGGCATTTGACGGCGAACACGGATGGTTCTGGCGGAATCGGGACAGCCAGCCCGCAACCGTGACTGTCCAGGTGCGCGGCGAATACACCGAATTCAAAGACGCAAGTTGACACAAGGGCTGCCACCCGCATGAAAAGATGCGGGTGGCAGCCTGGCTCCGAAAAAGACCTTGGATGAGTCCGCAGTCTCGCCTCAGATTTTCCCCTGAAACCAACTTCGGGCATCTTTCGGCCAATCAGTGAGTACCCGCGTGGCAATGTCACGCCTATGTTACGGGATACTTCTTGACCTCCCCCTACTGGAAGCTTGCATAAGGATCGCATGATCTGCGTTTTCCGCCTCATTTTGATTCTTGCATTGAGCTTCGGTGCCGTGGTTGCGCCGGATGTATCGGCAGTGAATGCGGCTGAGGCAGCAATGGCTCAGATGGTGGGCGCCGAAAGCGGGGACGACCATTGCGGCGGATGCGATCCGATCGGATTTGCTGACGGGATATCCTGCGAGGGTGGGTGTACAGTCCCTTGTGGCGCGGGAAGTACGGCCGGTATCGTAGCTCGTACGTCAGCGATGACGCTTGAGATGGCCTTCGGCGTTGTCATCCCGGTCGCGGGACCTGTGATCCCGATTGGCGCGGTTCCCTCCCTTGATCCATTTCCTCCCAAGCTGCCTGTCTGAACCTGATAACGGCCTCGCTTGTTGCGGGGCCTGACCGTTGCCTTGGCCGAAGCTGGCTGAGTGCGACCCTTTCAGATCAAGGCAGAAGTAATGACCCTCAACAGACTGATTTCAAGGCGGCACGTGCTGTGCACCGGTGCCGCTTTCACGGCCATATCCGCTCTGTCACCGGCACGAGTAGCGATGGCAGGTCCGACAGAGGACCCATTCTTGCTACGCGCTGCGGCCGGACAAGCCGCCCTGCGACCGGCACCCTACGGCTCTACCGACGTCTGGAGCTACAACGGATCCCTCCCCGGCCCCGAGATCCGGGTGCTGCAGGGAGACCGAATTCGGGTTCTGGCCGAGAACGGGCTAAATGAAGGGACGACGGTCCACTGGCATGGCATTCGCACACCCAATGCGATGGACGGCGTGCCTTTCCTGACACAGGACCCGATCCCAGTCGGTGGCAAGTTTCTCTACGAATTCGATGCGCTGGACGCAGGTACGTTCTGGTATCACCCGCACCAGCGCAGTTCAGAACAGGTCGGCCGTGGCCTTTACGGGCCGCTGATCGTCGAGGAGGCGGACCCGATCCGTGTGGATCGCGACCTGACTTGGATGCTCGATGACTGGCGCATGACCCGAGAAGGACAGATTGCCGGGGACTTCGGAAGCCGTCACGACGCCATGCACGGCGGCCGCATAGGCAATTCCGTGACCATCAACGGCCAGATGCCGGAACGCATCTCCGTGCGATCCGGAGAACGCATCCGCCTGCGGTTGATCAACGCGGCGAATGCCCGGATCTTCGGGCTGAATTTCAGTGGTCTTGCGCCGGTCGTGGTCGCTCTGGACGGTCAACCCGTATCACCTCATGTACCAGTCGATGACATCGTGGTGGTCGGTCCGGCCATGCGTGTCGATCTGGTGATTGATATGATCGGCAAGCCCGGAGAGAGCCTGACCATCACCGATGTCTTCTACAGGGATCTGGAATACCGTCTGGTCGATCTCGCCTACGGGCCGGATCGGTTACGGGACGCGGTCCCGGACTGGTCGATGGCGCTGCCTCCCAACCCGCTGGCCGAACCCGATATGCAAGCCGCCACGCGGCATCAGATCGTCTTCAACGGCGGCATGATGGGGCAGATGATGATGGGCGGCGGCATGGGGTCCATGATGGAGCAGATGCGCGAAGGCAACATGTGGTTCATCAACGGCAAAGCAGCAACGGGGCACATGATGGATCCATTGCTGCTCCTGCAGCAGGGCACGTCGCATGTGCTCCAGATGGACAATCGCACCGCGTGGCATCACCCGATGCATCTTCATGGACATTCGTTCCGTGTGATCGCACGGAACGGACAACCGACACGGCATCGCGAATGGCAGGACACCGTCCTGTTGGCACCCGAGGAACGGGTCGAAATCGCCTTCGTGGCGGACAATCCGGGAGACTGGATGTTCCATTGTCACATCCTCGAACACCAGGCGGCCGGCATGATGGGCATCATACGTGTCGATCCTGGCACGACCAAAACCTGAAACAATCTCACGTAACGATCACCACGAAAGGAAAGAACCGATGAAGAAACTAATTGGACTTGCCAGTCTTGGCACCGCAGGTGCTGCCGCTGTCTTTGCAATGAGCCTGAATGCCGCGCCTGCCGCAGCGCAAGAGGCCACGCTCTACAAGAACCCGCAATGCGGATGCTGCGAGAGCTATGCGGACTACCTGCGCGAGAATGGCTTCACGGTCGAGGTAAAGCCGACCCATGATCTTGCTCAGATCAGCCGTGATGCAGGTATCCCGGACGATTTCCAGGGCTGCCATACGACCTTTCTGGGTGACTACGTCGTCAGCGGTCATGTGCCAATTGATGTCGTCAGCAAGTTGCTTGATGAGCGCCCGGACATCGCCGGTCTGACACTTCCCGGCATGCCGTTGGGATCGCCGGGTATGGGGGGCGCGAAGCAGGAACCGTTCAAGATTTACACCGTCGAAGAAGGTGTGAACCCGACCGTCTATGCGGTCGAATGATCAATTGCGCGGTCTGGTGCGATCCCGTGCCTGACCGGTTTCAAGGGAAAACAAAGGATGAAGTGCATGATGATGGATGGTGGAATGATGGGTGGCGGCATGATGATCGCGATGGGACTGGTTTGGTTACTCATCGTGGCGGTGCTGGTGCTCGCGGCAATCGCCTTGGTCAAATACATCCGCTCGGACAGCGGAAAATAGAAATGCGCCAAGATGCGGAATGAGGGCGACAGCAACGGCGACGGCCTGTTGTCGATGGGGATTGGTCTGGGGGCGTCCGTCCTGCTTGTCGTGGCATCGATAGTCGCACTCTCGTTGTATTTGGATAGCCAGAAGAAGGCACAAGCGACATGAAAATTACCATTAGGCTCGCAGCACTTTTGCTGGCTGCAACGGTCTTGCCCGTTTCGGCGCAGGATGACTCGCTCGCGGGCGAACGCCTTTATCAGGAGAATTGCGCCAGTTGCCATGGCGCAAACCTGGAGGGGCAGCCCGATTGGCGCTCCAGATTGCCGAACGGCCGGTTGCCTGCCCCGCCGCATGACGCCTCGGGCCATACTTGGCACCATACGGACCGCGTGCTTTTGGACATCGTGAAGCGCGGAACGGCGGCGATTGTCGGGAATGGCTATGAAAGCGACATGCCCGGTTTCAAGGAGGTGCTGACGGATGAAGAGATCACGGCGATCATCGATTACATCAAGAGCACATGGCCCGATCGGATCCGCGCTTCGCAGGAAAGCCGTACCCTTGCGGATGAGCAGGTGCAGCCATGACGCAAGAGGTCGTCAGCAAAATCGACCCCGTACCGCGGCGCAGGATCTCCGGGTTTGTGCTGGTGCCGCTGATAGCTTTTGCCCTCATGGTCTTGTTCGGCTGGGGGCTTTTCAGGGGCGGCGACGACTTGCCATCGGCGCTTCTCGACAAACCTGTGCCGGAGTTTGCGCTTGCTCCGGTGCTCGGCCGCGAGGAAGGTCTTTCGACGCAGGACCTGATCGGCCATGTCTCGCTGGTGAACGTCTTTGCGTCGTGGTGTGTGCCCTGTCGGGCCGAACACCCGCTGTTCATGGAGCTGAGCGCCACCGGTGAGGTGCCGCTCTACGGGATCAACTACAAGGACCCACCCGAGCAGGCGCGCGCCTGGCTCGACGAATTGGGCGATCCCTACGCGCGCATCGGGGCCGACATCGACGGACGTGCTGGCATCGAATGGGGCGTTTACGGCGTGCCCGAAACCTATGTCATCACGTCCGACGGCGCCATTGCCTACCGCCATGTCGGCCCCATCACGCGAGCGATTCTGGAGGAAACCCTTTTGCCGATCGTCCGTGATCTGAAAACCCAAGCTGGCAAGGAGCCAACGCCATGAAATATCTCAAAACGGCGCTGCTCGTCTGGGCATTGTCCGTCGGCACGGCGTTTGCCGGGCCGCAAGGCTTCGCACTGCACGACACGCCGCAGCCGGTGATCAATGTGCGCTTCGAGACCGAGGACGGCAGCCGTGGGGACATGGAGGATTTTCGTGGCAAGGTGATCCTCGTGAACGTTTGGGCAACCTGGTGCGTCCCCTGCCGGGAAGAGATGCCGACGCTGGATGCACTTCAGGCGGAACTTGGCGGCGACCGTTTCGAGGTTGTCGCCCTGTCCATCGACAGGGCCGGGTCGCCCGTCGTGCGGCGGTTCTACGACGAGATCGGTGTCAACAATCTCAAGATGTATGTCGACAAGACCATGCTGTCGATGACCGCGCTGCGCACCGTCGGTCTGCCGACAACGATCCTGATCGACGCGCAGGGGCGGGAGCTTGGGAGACTGGTCGGCCCGGCCGAATGGGATGATCCCGAGATGGTCTCCTTCTTGCGAGGCTTTATCGAATAAGCGCCCCTGAAAGAGCGCCGCCCGCCCTTGACCGTCCAGTTCTCAAAATGACCAGTACTCAAACTTCAAAAGGATTTTCCGGATGACCGACATATCATCTTCCAACGATGCGGGCGCCGTCGGCACCGAAAGCGTCGGCAACCGGCTCCGGTGGTTGCCGCGCAGACGATTGCTGTTCGTCGGTGCGGCAACCGTGATGGGCGGCGGCATGGCCCTGAACTGGGGATGGCTCACCGCGATCGGTCTCGCGCCTGTCCTGGTCTCGCTGGCACCCTGTGCCGCGATGTGCGGGCTTGGTCTGTGCATGAAGGGCGGGTCCGGCGGGAAATGCAACGATGCGGGTGGTGGCAAACCCGATCAACCGGAAAGGTGATGCAGTTGATTTTCTGTCTGACTCGGCGCGCCGCCTTGGCGACACTTGCGGCCACGATCTCCTCTGCGGCCTTCGCCGATCATCCGGGTGAAAATCTGGATGCGCGGATGTTCGAGATGGAGCCATCCTTCCAGGCCATCGACGCCGCACAGGCCCCGGATTTCGGGTTGCAGGATGCGGCGGGCAATCCCGTGCGCCTGTCGGATTTCAGCGACAAGGTGGTTATCCTGCATTTTATTTACGCCAGTTGCCCGGATATCTGCCCGCTCCATGCGGAAAAGATCGCGGCGGTCCAGGCTTCGATCAACGACGGGCCGATGCAGGATCTGGTGCAATTCATCTCGATCACGACCGATCCCGTGAATGACACGCCCGACGTCCTGCGCGAATATGGGAACCGGCATGGATTCGATCCGACCAACTGGGTCATCCTGACCAAACGGCCTGATCAAGCTGACGACGCAACGCGCCTTCTGGCGCGGGACTATGGGCTGGAGTTCACGATGACCGCCGACAGCGACATGATGATGCACGGCGCAGTGACCCATGTCGTGGATATCGGGGGGCGGTTCGCCGCAAAGTTCCATGGTATGGAATTCAAGCATGTGAACCTGACCTATATGTCAGCGAGTTGATCAACAATGCCCAGCACCGACGCCGGGAACGCGGTTGGTGGGACCGGCTGACGGGGGCGTTTCAATGAGTAATGCTGAGATTGGCGTCATGCAGTCCGCGCCGGATAGAATTTCCCTGACAGCACTCCGTCGATATTTTTCGGTGATCATCCCGGCTAATCTGATCTGGGAGTTCGCCCACATGCCGCTCTATACGATCTGGAACGAGGGCACCTGGGGTGAGATCGTCTTCGCCGCGGTTCATTGCACGGGTGGCGACATCCTGATTGCCATGAGCGCGCTGATGCTTGCCCTGATGCTGACGGGCCGCGGCTGGCCCTTCGTGGCGCCGACACGACGATCGGTGACCGTCCTGACAATATTGTTCGGTTTGGGATATACGCTGTTCAGTGAATGGCTCAACATCGTGATCCGCGCGGCTTGGGCCTATTCGGACCTGATGCCGATCATTCCGGTCCTCGATGCAGGGTTGTCGCCGGTACTGCAATGGATCGTAATCCCGCTGATTGCCTTCTGGTGGGCATCACGGCCCTTCAGCGGACATGGTAACGCATGATGGATATTTCCGGCATCGGCATCGTCGCGGCGTTTCTGGCGGGAGCCATTTCGTTCCTGTCGCCCTGCGTCCTGCCGCTGGTGCCGGGCTATGTCTCCTATATTGCTGGCCAGCCGGATTTGCGCACGACGCGATCGGTGGGCCTGCGGGCGCGCGCCGGGGCACTTGGGCTAAGCGCCTGTTTCGTTTTGGGATTTTCCACGGTCTTTGTCGCGTTGGGTGCCGGGGCCAGCGCGCTCGGGTCGCTGCTTCTGTCCTGGCGCACTGAGCTCAACTATCTGGGCGGGGCGATCATCATCCTGTTCGGACTGGTCATGCTGGGTGCCTTCCGTCTGGAAGCGTTCTCGCGTGACACCCGCTTCACACTCGACATTCCGGGGGGTCGCCCGCTCGGAGCCTACGTCCTGGGCTTGGCCTTCGCCTTTGGTTGGACCCCCTGCATCGGACCGATCCTTGGCGCGATCCTGACACTCAGTTCGACTTCCGGCGGTATGTCGGACGGAATCTGGCTGCTGTCGATCTATTCCGCGGGGCTGGGCGTGCCGTTCCTGTTGGCCGCGCTGTTCACCGACGCCATCGCCGCGCGGGTCAGACAGATCGGCAAGGCCGGTCGCTGGCTCTATAAGGGCGCAGGCGTCGCCATGATCATCATGGGCGTTGCCATCATGACCGGCCAATTGTCCCGGGTTGCCTACTGGCTTCTGGGAACCTTCCCATTCCTGGCCTCAATCGGTTAATTTTCCTTTGCATTTTTGAGGTGAAGCCAGATCAGTATTGCCCCGATGACGAGAAAGATCAGGTTGAGAAAGGACGTGTCAGCAGATAGGTGTTGAGATACATCAGGATGAACATCACCACCGTGGATGTGGCGATCATCGCGAAAAAGCGTGTGTATGTCATTGGAAACCTCCAGTCTCGAAAAATTGATGACCTACGGGAGGAACAACATTGCTGCGCTGGAATGTTCCGTAGTTTTCGGGAAAGTTCGGCTTTTGCAGACGTCAGAGCTATCCGGACGCCTTGCTGATACTGCCCGCCTTTTGTTCCATCGCCAGATCGGCCAAGATGTGGCAATCGGGGCGGTGATCGCCCGCGCAAGCATCCACAAGATGCGACAGAGTGGCGCGCATTTCAGTCAGTTCCGCGATCTTGCAGTCAATCCGGTCAAGGTGCTCTTCGGCGATCTGCTTTACCTCGGCACTGGCGCGGTCGGTGTCGGCATAAAGCTTCAGCAGGCTCCGGCAATCCTCGATGGTGAATCCAAGGGCGCGGGCGCGGCCCAGAAAGGCCAGCTTGTGCACGTCGCTCTGCCGGAAGCTGCGATAGCCGTTTGAACTGCGCAGCGGTTCGACAAGACCGATGTCTTCGTAGTAGCGGATCGTTTTGGCGGGAAGGCCGGAAAGGTCGGCCACATCTCCGATGTTCATAATCGTTTCCTCCTTGAGTTCATTCAGCTGGAATTGGGGATGCCGAGGCTTCGGAGAAGGGGCGCGCCGTTTCGTCCATCGCCGGGCGCACGCGGCGCAGCCGCAGCGCATTCGTCAGCACGAAGACGGAGCTGAGTGCCATCGCACCCGCCGCCAGAACCGGTGAGAGCAAAAGCCCGGACACCGGATAAAGCACGCCCGCCGCAACCGGGATCAGGGCGACGTTGTATCCAAATGCCCAGAACAGGTTCTGGCGGATGTTGCGCATGGTGCTCCGCGACACCTCGAGGGCGTTCACGACGCCGCGCAGATCGCCTGACATCAGCACCACGTCTGCGGATTCGATCGCCACGTCTGTACCGGTGCCGATGGCGATACCCACGTCTGAATGGGCAAGCGCGGGTGCGTCATTGATCCCGTCGCCAACGAACGCTATGCGATTGCCCGCGCCGCGCAGATCATCCAGCGCCGCCACCTTGCCGTCGGGGAGAACGCCAGCGATCACATGGTCGATGCCGGTTTCGTGGGCGATAGCCTCTGCCGTTTCGCGCTTGTCACCGGTGATCATGGCAACCTTCAGTCCCTGTGCGTGCAAGGCGCGGATTGCAGCGGCGCTGGACGGCTTCACCGGATCGGCTACCGCGATGACGGCGGCGACACGACCGTCGATCGCCGCGAAAAGTGCGGTGCGGCCCTGTTCGGCCAGCCGACGCTCCTCGTCGGCCAGATCGCTGATTGTCAGCCCCTCGCGGGTCATCAGGCGGTCGGCCCCGACAAGCACCTTGCGGCCCGCCACTTTTGCCCGCACGCCGTGGCCGGTGATGGATTCAAAATCCTTGGCGTCATGCCGCGCGACGCCCTCGACCTTTGCCGCGCGCACGATTGCCTCGGCGATCGGGTGTTCCGATTGCGCCTCGACAGCGGCGACCAGTGCCAGCACCTCGGCGCGGTCAAAGCCGTCCGCAAGCACGAGATCGGTCAGTTCCGGGCGGCCCTGGGTGACCGTTCCGGTCTTGTCCAGCGCCACCACATCCACGCTGGATAGCTGTTGCAACGCGTCGCCCTTGCGGAAGAGCACGCCCATCTCGGCGGCACGTCCCGTGCCGACCATGATCGACGTCGGCGTGGCGAGCCCCATCGCGCAGGGGCAGGCGATGATCAGCACAGATACACCGGCCACCAAAGCAAAGGACAGCGCGGGCGAAGGACCGACCAACAGCCAGACAATCACCGTCAAAAGCGCCAATGCCATGACAGCGGGCACGAACCAGAGCGTGATCCGGTCCACCAGCCCCTGGATCGGTAGCTTGGCGCCCTGCGCCTCTTCGACCATCCGGATGATCTGGGCCAGCGTCGTGTCGGCACCCACACGCGTCGCGCTAAACCGGAAGGCACCGCTGCCGTTGACGGTGCCGCCGGTGACGGGATCGCCCACGGATTTGGCGACCGGCACCGGTTCGCCGGTGATCATACTTTCATCCACACGGGCACTGCCTTCGGTCAGCTCACCATCCACTGCGATCCGCTCGCCAGGGCGCACGATCAGAATGTCGCCAGCGACGATGCGGTCGATGGCCACATCCTGCGGCTCTCCGTCTACCAGCACACGGGCCGTCTTTGCCTGAAGGCCCATCAGCTTCTGGATCGCAGCCCCGGTCCGGCCCTTGGCGCGGGCCTCCAGCCAGCGGCCCAGAAGGATCAACACCACGATCACCGCCGCCGCCTCGAAATAGACCGCGCGCGATCCCGCGGGCAGCAGCGTCGGTGCGAAAAGCGCCACGAGCGAATAGACGTAGGCCGCCGATGTGCCAACCGCGACAAGGCTGTTCATGTCCGGCGCGCCTTTCAACAGTGCCGGGAAACCGCGTGTGTAAAAAGTACGTCCTGGCCAGAGCAGGACTGCTGTGGTCAACACGAACTGGATCATCCAGCTGGCCCGGTGGCCGATGGTGTCACCGATCAGACCGTGCATGCCGGGGATCAGATGTGCGCCCATCTCAAGTAGAAACACCGGCAGGGCGAGGGTCGCTGCCACGACAGTCCGTCGTGCCAGAACCCGCGCCTCTTCGTTCTTGCGGGCTCCTGCGTCTTCCGATGAACTGTCTTCGGCCTGAGTAGCGGGGTAACCTGCGTCGCTGGCCGCCTTGATGAGGTCGACAACCGCGACCGCGCCCTCCAGATAGGTGACCGTAGCGGTTTCCGAGGCCAGGTTGACGTTCACGTCCAGCACGCCCGGCAGCACTGCCAGTGCCTTGTCCACCCGACCGACGCACGAGGCACAGGACATGGATGCGATGTTCAGACGTACGCTCCGGCTCCGGGCCGGATAGCCGATCTCCTGAAGGGCCGTGACGATTTCGGCAATGCGCTCCGGCGTGTCTATCTGCGCCTGGGCGGTCTCGTTGGCGAGATTGATGCGGACATCGCTGACCCCCGGCAGAGCCGTGAGGCCACGTTCCACGCGCCCGACGCAGGAAGCGCATGACATGTTTTGCAGGGAAAGCCGAAGGGTGCGCGGATCCGACATGAGAATCTCCTTGATCTGATCCTGCTACAGATAGGGCCTCCAGTTACTGGAAGGTCAACAGGCATGTAGAATAAAATTCTGGCCATTGACCTTCCCGCGCCGGAACGCCTTACATGCATGTCGTCAAAGGAGATTGCGATGTTCAAATTCAGCGTACCGAACATGAGTTGCGGCCATTGTACCGCTTCCATCCAAAAGGCCATTAT
Organism: Pseudophaeobacter sp. TrK17; assembly: GCF_042192375.1. Lineage (NCBI taxonomy): Bacteria > Pseudomonadati > Pseudomonadota > Alphaproteobacteria > Rhodobacterales > Roseobacteraceae > Pseudophaeobacter > Pseudophaeobacter sp. TrK17. Next base: position 79,086 of record NZ_CP071704.1, on the reverse strand, counting down.
GGCGGCCGACCCAGATGCAACGGTTTCGTGCGATCTGACTGCACGTATCGTCGACGTCGACAGCACTCTTGATGAAACTGCATTGGCCGCAGCGATCAGCGATGCGGGCTACAGGTCTGAGAAGCTGGCAGAGGTTCAGTAGCCAAGATGCGTCAGCAACGCTCCGCTGGACGGAGATAGTGGCTCTCTCTATGTCGCTGATATGCAACACTCTCTGACAGCAGCGGCCAAAACTCGCCTGTTTCAAAAAAAGCGACAAACCTTCCTGCGCAGGACGGATTGACTGTACTGCGTCGGTATCCGATGTTCGCGGCATGAGCTTTCGAGTTTTCATATCAAGCTGGTCAAGGGCGTTTACGTGCATTGCGTTTGCGCTGGCATTGGTGTTTTCACCACCTTCTGCCGCTCACGCTGCGTCCGGCATGCATGACGGACATCAAGCCAAGTCTGTTGGTGTCGTTGGTGCTGCCATGACTCATGACACCGGAAGCGATGCGCATCACGCGCATGAGAAGCTTAGGGTCGCAAGCGACATCGACATCGCAGCGTCCGACAAGGATGGCAAAGAGCAACAATCCAAAGAGTGTTGCAACGGCATCTGTATTTCTGTCGTCTTCATCGAAGACACCAGGATCAGAGCAGAGCCGGTTGGTAAAAGTGAATATGTCATTCTGGACGGTCAAACTTATTCGGTAGAAACAGCAGGGTTTCTTCGGCCCCCTCGATTCCTGATCTGAACCGGCGCCCAAATCGGGTGTGAGCCTTGCGCAGATTCTGCGTGAGACAACGTTCACCAATCAGGTTACTTTCATGAAAATTCATCTACTTATGGGGGCTTCGGCCCTCGGGCTTGGCGCATGCGCCTATGAGCCCACCCCGTTGCCGTCCGTCGCGACCCAACAGGCCGTCGCCAACACGGCAGTTTCATCGCCGATCAGCTATCAGGACCCCTTGGCGGGCTACACCTATCGCGGCCCTACAGGTCCCCGCGACTGGCGTTCCGTCAATCAAGAACAGACGGAGGGCAACTGATGCGGGTATCGAAGTTTCCGCTGGTTTTCGGCTTTCCGCTAATCTTGGGTGCCTGTGCTACAGCTGTGCCAGGCATCTACACGGAACCAAAAGCTGGCTTCGCCAATATTTCCAGCCAGGTCACACCAGCCATCGGCAAACGGACAGCTTTCGCCGAAACCCAGGCCGAAAACGAGGCCTTGAAGAAGCAGGTGCACGCAATGGTGCACCGCAAGACCATTTCGGCGGACACCGCCGTTCAGGTCGCGCTTCTGAACAACAAGGGGTTGCAGGCGTCTTATGCAAATGTCGGCCTCTCCGCCGCTGAGGCTTGGCAGCAATCGACTCCGGAAAATCCGATCGTCGCAATCGGTATACTCGGCATCGGTGCGCCCGAACTGGGTGCCTACAGGGCGATCGAAGGACTGATCCGGTCGAACGTGCTCGATGCCACCACTCGCAAGCAGCGTACGGCCATTGCAGACGCAAACTTCCGGCAGGCTCAACTGAGCGCCGTGAACGACACGCTCGCACTGGCCAATCAGACGCGGAAGGCATGGGTCGATGCCGTAGCCGCCTTCGAGGCCGTGAGTTATCTCCGCCGTGCGAAAGCGACGTCTGACGCCGGATCGGAATTGGCGATGAGACTGGGCGAGACCGGCGCGCTTAACACAGCCGGGCAGGCCCGTGAACAGGCCTTCAACGCCGAACTCGCCGGACAACTTGCCCAGGCACGCTTGAATGCTACCCGGTCCAAGGAGCAGCTGACCAGGCTCATGGGGCTGTGGGGCACCGAAGTCGACTATTATGTGCCCGATGCCCTTCCTGCGCTGCCGCGTTCCGTCGGCCGTGTGACTGACATCGAAGCGAAGGCATTGCGGAATCGGGTTGATCTGCGCGTTGCCAAACTTGGCCTGGAAGCACAGGCCAAAGCGTTCGGTCTGACCGACCAGACCCGCATTATCAGCGATCTCGAATTCATTGCCGGCTTCGAAGCGGAGAGGGAAATCGAGGACGGGGAAACAGAAACCGTAACCACCCCTCAGGTGGAGGTGGAGTTCGCAATCCCGATCTACGACACCGGGAAGGCACGGATGCGCAAGGCGGAATTGTCGTACCTGCAAGCAGCCAACGTGCTGGCAGAGAGAGCCGTCAACGTCCGCTCCGAAGCGCGTGGTGCTGAAGCCTCTTATCATGCGTCATATAAGATCGCCCGCCATTACCGCGACGTTCTGGTGCCGCTACGCACGACCGTCGAAGAAGAGGGTCTGCTGTCCTATAACGGCATGATCACCAACACTTTCGAGCTACTGACAGACGTGCGCGAGAAACTTGGCGCATCACTGGAAGCGGCAAACGCAAAACGCGAATTCTACATGGCTCAGGCTGACCTGACCGCTGCGATCTATGGCGGCGGAGATGGCGGCGGTGCTGGTGGAGAAGGCGCAACACTTGCCGCCGGTGGCGGCGCAGGACACTGAAAGGAACTGACATGCTAAATAGACGTCAATTACTCGGAGCCGGCGCGGCAGGTGCAACGCTGGTATCTTCGAAAGCCTGGGGTCAAACCCTGAACATGGGCCTGCCCGAAGCTGCCCAAATGGATAGCGCAGCAACAGCGGTCACGCCGCGACCGTCCTCTGGTGTGGATTATACTCCTGTCGTCACTTTGAACGGCTGGACATTGCCCCACAGGATGAACAACGGGGTGAAAGAATTTCACCTTGTTGCCGAGCCCGTCGAGCGTGAGATGGCCGATGGCATGATCGCGCATTTGTGGGGCTATAACGGCCAATCCACCGGCCCGACGATCGAAGCAGTCGAAGGCGACCGGGTGCGCATCTACGTCACCAATAAGCTGCCGGAAGGCACAACGGTGCACTGGCACGGGCTCATTCTTCCTTCAGGCATGGATGGGGTCTCCGGATTGAGCCATCCAAGCATCCCGCCGGGCAAAACCTTCGTCTACGAATTCGACTTGGTGAAGTCCGGAACGTTCATGTACCACCCCCACGGCGATGAAATGACCCAGATGGCGATGGGGATGATGGGCATGTTCGTGGTCCACCCCAAGGATCCCACATTCATGCCGGTCGATCGGGATTTCCTGATCATGCTGAATGCTTTCGACATCGATCCGGGTACCTATGTACCCCGCATCATGACGATGACGGATTTCAACCTTTGGACCTGGAACAGCCGGATCTTCCCCGACATCGATCCGCTGGTCGTGAACAAGGGCGACCGGGTGCGAGTACGGGTTGGGAACCTTACGATGACGAACCACCCGATCCATATGCACGGCTATGACTTCAAGGTCACCTGCACAGATGGCGGCTGGGTGCCGCCTGAAGCACAGTGGCCGGAGGTCAGCATCGACATTCCCGTAGGTGCGATGCGCGCCTACGAATTCGTCGCCGATCATCTGGGAGATTGGGCGATCCATTGCCACAAATCGCACCATACGATGAACGCCATGGGCCATGACGTGCCGACGTTCATCGGGGTGAACAAGAAGCCGCTGACCCAGAAGATCCGTCAATTCCAGCCGGAATACATGCCGATGGGCATGTCCGGCATGGGGGACATGGCAAAAATGGAAATGCCGCTACCCGACAATACCATCCCGATGATGACGGGTTGGGGCCCGTACGGACCCATCGAGATGGGCGGCATGTTTTCGGTCGTGAAGGTGCGGGACGGCATCGACGCGGACGATTACTCCGATCCCGGCTGGTACGAGAACCCTCCGGGCGAGATGGCCTACGAATGGACTGGCGAATTACCCGACTTTGCCTCCAACAACAGCCCCAAGACCATTCTCACACCGAAACCAACCTCGAAGGGCTGAGCGGCCCTTCGTCATCTCCAACCGAACCAACCTACAGGACAATAAAATGAGAAATCTTCTTTTGACGACAAGCTTCGCGATCGCGCTATCAGCACCGGCCTTTGCTGCAGGTACACACGACGGTGGACATGGGGAGACCAAGCCAGCCGCAATGATGGTCGGCATGCCGGGTGACGCCGCCAAGGTTGACCGCACAATCGACGTCACTTTGCTCGAAAACGATGAGGGCCAGATGCTGATCGAGAGTGAGCCGATGGATATCAAGGAGGGCGAAACCATCCGCTTCAACATCACCAACAAGGGTGAGCTGGAGCATGAATTTGTCCTCGACACGGTAGAGCGTAATGCCGAGCATAAGATCGAAATGGCCAAGATGGACATGGAACATGACGATCCGAACCGTATCCGTCTCGATGCGGGCGCTTCGGGCGAGGTTGTCTGGACTTTCGCAAATTCTGGCACATTCGAAGCGGCATGCTTGATCGCCGGCCACTACGAATCCGGCATGCACCGTGAGGTCGCAGTAGGTGACCAGATGGCTCAGGCTGACGTGGAATACACGAGCGGCACCATCAAGAAAATCGACGCCAAGGCCGGCAAGGTTACAATCATCCACGGGCCGTTGGTCACGCTCGACATGCCCGCCATGACCATGGTGTTTCGCGCGGACGAGACGATGATCGCGAACATGTCGGAAGGTCAGGACATCGAATTCGTCGCTGACCGGGTCAAGGGCAAACTCACTGTCACACAGATCAAGTGATGAAAATCCATGGGGCCAGGGCAAACGCCTTGGCCCCATCGCTTTGAGGCTTGGCCCGAGCAAGCAAGAAGATCCCAAAAAATCAAGCGCTACGGAGGTAGCCGAGCATGACGAATTTCCTGAGAACCTGCACCATCGCCCTTGCGCTCGTCCTTCCGGCTTTTTCAGTGGGCGCTTCCAGTGGCAAGGGCCAGCAGCCTCACGCGCGTGCATTCGAAGTGCCTGGCCATGATCCGATCGGGAAACCCGGTGATGGCTCCTCAATCGACACGACGATTGAATTGTCCATCAGGGAGACAGAAAGCGGCTACATGCTTTTCGAGCCGGACGCGATCCAGATTGAAAGCGGCTCGGTTGTCCGGTTTTCAATCAGAAATACCGGCGCATTGGATCACGAGTTCTTTCTCGGTTCCTTTGACGAGGTCGCAAAACATCAGCAATGGATGCGCGAACATCCCGATATGCAGCATGACAGCGCCAACTCGGTTTCGATCCCAAGTGGACAAAATGCCGATTTGATCTGGGAGTTCTCCGATGTGACCAACCTGGAGTTTGCATGCTTGATACCCGGCCACCGGGAGGCGGGCATGTGGGGCGTCATCATCGTCCACGATCACCTCGCGCCGAAATCCAAGGGTTAGACTTTTCCATGTCGCTCTCGGATAGGTATCATGTGTTTGTACATAACGTATCTGCCGCGTTCGGATACGACTACAATGATGCCACGCCAGACTGGGTGCATCCGTTCATTCATCTCATACTGGTCTTGGCGCCTGCGCTGCTGATCAGTGTTGGCTCATATCTTGCAATTCGCGGCGTTCTGAAGCTTTGGAGGCACCTTCGCACGCCTGCGTTCCACCAAGAGCCCATACGAGGGCTCGAAGGCAGTCTTTTCAGCACCGTCTTGCGCTATTCCAGAAGGCAGCAGGCGCTGATGATCGTGGTTAGCCTCATCGCGATGCCTATTCTCTATCTGACCCTGGAGCTGCCAAAACAGATCGTAAACAACGCTCTGGATTCTGACCGTTTCCCTGTTGCCGTTTTGGGACGGGACGTCGACCAGGTCGTTTTCCTCATGCTTCTTTGCGGTCTCTACCTTTTGGCTATTGTCCTGAATGGGCTAAACAAATATGGCCTTAACGTCTTCAAAGGGTATGTCGCGGAGCGTTTTCTTCGACGCTTCCGCCTGCTGGTCTATCGGCAATGGCGCAGCGATCCAGACTCCCGAAACCAAAGCGAGATCGTCCCAATTCTTGCACAGGAAGTCGAGCCGATAGGTGGCTTCGCGGCGGACGTCCTTACGCTGCCAATCCTGCAAGGCGGTACGCTTTTGACGATCCTGTTTTTCATGTTCATTCAGGACCCTGTCTTGGGTGCCGCCGCACTGACGGTACTGCCAATTCAGCTCGTGCTGCTGCCCAAGCTGCAACGCCGGGTCAACGCGCTTTCGCGTACCAGGATCAAGGAAGTCCGACAGCTTGGCAGGCAGCTCAGCGATCAATTGCGCCAACGGCAGGTCAACTCGGCTGGGCTGCTGCCAGCGAGTGCAAGTTTTAGAGAGCTTGAGCACGTGCGCAGGAAGATCTTCCGCCTGAAATTCTTTATCAAGGCCCTGAACAATTTTCTGACCGCGCTGACGCCATTCCTGTTCTACTCTCTGGGCGGATACTTCGTCATCGACGGGCGGATTACACTCGGCGCGCTTGTGGCCGTCCTGGCAGCGCACAAGGACTTTTCGGCACCGCTGAAAGAGCTCTTCAATTACTATCAGACGCTGGAAGACACGCGGATCCGATATCAGGAAATCACGACCTTTTTCACTGGATCGATTCAGCGATCGAGGAAATCTCAGGCAGACAACCCTAAGCTAGAAGAGGTCAGCCAATTCGAGGAAGCCACACTGAGATATCCGGCTTTGCCTTTGAAGAGACAGGGGGCAATCACAACATCATGAAGGAGTCTGATAGAATGAGATGGGCAGCAATATTTTTTGCTCTGGTCGCCGTTGTTGCGGCGGGATGGTATTTCAAGCAGCAGACCGACTCCCAAACGGGCACCCGGACGGAGGAGGGCAGGGTGCTTCCTGCAGGTGCGCTTGCAACTGTTAAGCTGCCAGCCAGTTTTACAGAGCAGGAGCAGATCGGCGCAAGCGCTTATGATGCGGACTGTGCCGCCTGCCACGGCCTGAACGGGCAAGGCCGGGATGGTGTTGCTCCACCGCTTGTTCACAAGATTTATGAGCCGGGCCACCACGGTGACATGGCGTTTGTCCTTGCAGCGCAGAATGGCGTTCGGGCGCATCATTGGAAATTTGGCAACATGCCAGCGGTTGAAGGCGTGACGCGATCAGATATTCTCGATATCGTGTCTTACGTTCGTGCATTGCAGCGTGCCAATGGGATCAATTGAGCCGTCTCGACGGACAGAAGGGTGGGATTTGGTTCGCGGTCAACGACTATTCGGCTCGCCGCGACATGGCCACAACTGTTGAGGAAAATTCTCTAGATGAGTAAGTGTCTCGCTGCATCGATCCTGATCCTTGCTGCATTTTTCGGATCTTCCACCGCAACTCATGCCGAGGAAACCGGCCTCTTTAGATTGACCGACCACGCAGCACCGGTCGGCATCGGCGCCCGTGAACCATCACTTTCAACCTTGCCGGATGGCCGGATCATATTGAGCTGGACAGAAGAAAAAGGAGCCGAATCGGAGGTTCGCATGGCCATCCTCGATGGCAGTGAGTGGTCGGACGCTCGTGCAATTCATAAATCGTCAAAGATTTACATCAACTGGGCCGATTTTCCATCGGTAACGGTGCTGGCTGATGGTGGTCTGGCGGCACAATGGCTCGAACTCAATGGTACGAGCGATTACCAATACGACGTGAATATTGCTTTTTCCCTCGATGAGGGCAAAAGTTGGTCGGTCCCCCTTATCCTCCATGATGACAGATCTCAACGCCAGCATGGGTTTGTTTCGTTGGTTCCCCATCAGTTTGGCGGATTGACGGCGCTGTGGCTGGATGGCCGGAAGTATGAAAGTCAGACAGAAGGCGACAGTTTCGAGAATGCAATGCAGTTGCGTTCGCGGCAGATCAACTCTGACGGAACGATGAAGCCAGAAAGCTTGTTGGATGTGCGCGCTTGCACTTGTTGCCAGACGTCGGCGGCGCGCACCGGCTCGGGCGACATCGTGGCCGTTTATCGCGACCGCACGGCGGGTGAAATCCGCGATATATCGCTTGTGCGGCACGCCGACGGGGAATGGACGCAGCCCGCCACGATCCATAACGACGGATGGGAGATCTCCGGATGCCCCGTAAATGGCCCAGCCGTTGATACGATGGACGACAAGGTGTCCGTTGTCTGGTTCACTGCAGCTGAGAATAAACCGGAGGTTTATATCGCGTTTTCGGACGATGGCGGTGCGCAGTTTGACGAACCGCTCCGCATTGACCTCGGCACAGCCGCGGGACGGGTGGATGTTCTGCAAATGCCGGATGGAAGCGCATTGGCGCTCTGGATTGAATATGTGGGAGGCGGTGAAGCGATCGTCATGTGCCACATATCGCGAAGTACCGGATGCGCAGCGCCTCAGGCGCTCCATATCAATCGGGGCGGCGGATCGATCGGTTTTCCCCGAATGGCGCGCGGAGACGCCGGTACGTTTGTGGCCTGGACGCAGCCGACCGGCGGCGGGGATGGGGACACTACAATCCGCATGGTCGAAGTCGCGGTGACTCCATAGGTTTCGAGCATACATCTCAATATCCTATTGCTTGCTTGACGCCGTTGCCCTTATTCTGCGGCCCGCCCGAGGGCCAAATCAGGCACTGTACCGGCTTGCTTCAGGCTCCACCCTTTGATGATGGCATAAACCGCCGGAATGACGATCAGGGTCAGCAAGGTTGACGACACCATTCCCCCGATCATGGGCACTGCGATGCGCTGCATGGTCTCGGACCCGGTGCCATGCGCCCAAAGGATCGGCATCAGGCCGGCCATGATTGCGACAACTGTCATCATCTTGGGGCGCACGCGGTCTACTGCACCCACCATGATCGCGGCGTAGAGCTCGTCGCGGGTCAGGTCCCTGTCGCCCTCGCGGGCACGCGCTTCATTCAACGCCTGATCGAGATAGATCAACATGATCACTCCGGTTTCAGCCGCCACCCCGGCCAGCGCGATAAACCCGACGGCCACCGCAACCGACATGTTGAAGCCCATGAACCACATGAGCCAAATGCCACCGACCAGAGCGAAAGGCAGCGACAGCATCACGATCAAGGTTTCCGTCAGGCGGCGGAAGTTTAGGTAAAGCAGCAGAAAGATCAGCGCCAGCGTCAGCGGAACAACAGTGGCCAGCCGCTGTTTCGCGCGTTCAAGGTATTCGAACTGACCGCTCCAGCCCAAAGAATAGCCGGGTGGCAGAGTGACGGAGGCCGCGACCGCCGCCTGAGCTTCGGCCACATAGCCGCCAAGATCGCGTCCGACGATATCGACAAAGATATATACGGCAAGCTGTCCGTTCTCGGTGCGGATCGACGTAGCTCCGCGGGTGCGTTCAATGGTGGCCACGTCCCCCAGCGGAATGGTGCCACCGCCCGGCAGTGCAACCTGAACCTCGCGCCCAATCGCCTCCGGATCAGACCGCAGTATCGCCGGATAGCGCACTGCGACGTCGTAGCGCTCGCGTCCCCCGACGGTCTGGGTGATGGCCTTGGCCCCCAACGCCATGCCGATTACCTCTTGCACATCCTGCACCGACAGACCGTAGCGGCCAAGCGCTGTACGGTCCGGGCACCGATCGTACCACGGCTTCGACCTCACGGGCGACCTTTTCCATCTCGGTCAGGCTGGTGCCGAAGACCTTGATCCCCACAGGCGTGCGGATGCCGGTGGACAGCATGTCGATGCGCGCCCGGATCGGCATCGTCCAGGCGTTCGATACGCCGGGAAATTGCAGGGCGGCATCCATTTCCTGCCGCAGGCTGTTGATTTCCACTCAGAAGTGACCCGGGCAGGCATATAATTTCCATTGAGGGGGCATCGTTGAGTGAACCCCAAATCAACTGGTCAACTCGCTGACCGTCTCTTCGCCCTTCAGCGCCTCTAATGCGGCCTTGGTCTTAAATTCAGGGCGATGCTGCTTCCGTTTCGACATGTCAGATCTCCTTCGTGTTGAAGATCAGCAGACTACAAATCGCAGCTTACACCAGTGTCCGAATTTCGGGGAGCATCTCAGACGCCATCACTCGCCTGTCGAAAATCTCAAAATTACTGACCTCACATTTTTGTGATACTAAATTGGTTGAACCTCCAGTGGGTGAAGGTTGTAGAAACCGGAAAAGTTTAGTTTGAGGGTAGTGGAATGAAGTTTGTAAAAGATGCGGCTATCTCGCGGCGCAGTATCCTGCTTGGAGCAGCGGCGAGCGGCCTCACTCTGAAAGCGGGCACCGCATTTGCCCAAAACACGCCTCCGATAGCATCACCGGTTGTACGTAGGAACTCGTCCGGTTTTGCTGTCGCGAATTGGGAGGATCACTTCGACAACCTGAAACATGGGGTAATACTCTGCGATATAGATTCCCGAGCGGTGCAGTATTGGTCCGAAAACCAAAGCGTTTATAAGCTTTATCCTTCCAGTGTGCCTGAGTCCGAAGATCTTACCAAACGCGGGTACACTAGCGTGATCAAGAAAGTGGAAGGTCCAAGCTGGCGCCCAACTCCTTCAATGAAAATCCGCAATCCAGAATGGCCCGACTACTTTCCACCTGGTCCTGATAATCCTTTGGGCACGCACGCTCTCTACCTGTCATGGCAGTATTATCGCGTCCACGGGACAGGAGACACGCGGAAGATTGGCCGCCGATCATCAAATGGGTGCATTGGTCTTTATAACGAACATATCAAAGAATTGTTCGCTTTGGCCGAAGTAGGAACACAAGTCAAACTGTTTTGATCCCGCACTTCGCATGACTTGTTAAAGTCTGATCTCCTGTACCAGCGCTCATTCTACGTTCACTACTCGAAAGCCATAATTTCATGAAACGAAGAAAATTTCTCCTTGCCACCGGGGCTGTCGGTGCTTTGTGCAGTCAGCCCGTTTCAGCTCATGTAGTGCTGCCAAAGTATGATTTGCCGCCGGAGTATTTGCCTCAAGTAGTAAGCATCCCAGGAGGCGCTGATCCATACGAAATTCATGTTTTCCCAAGCCAGTTTGCCCTCTTCTGGACCCAACCTGACAACACTGCAATTCGCTATACCGTTGGGATCGGTCGCCCGGGTCTTTATGAGGCAGGCGAATTCTATGTTGGGGCAAAGAAGGAATGGCCCAGCTGGACACCAACCCCGGGCATGTTGCGTCGTGAGCCTCAGAAATATGGTCCCTTACGAAATGGAATGCCTGGCGGTCTGAGCAATCCTCTAGGTGCGCGGGCCCTCTACCTCTTTCAACCGGGTCGTGGCGATACCTTTTTGCGTGTGCATGGCACAAATGACCCAAGCACTATCGGCCGTGCAGTCTCGAACGGGTGCGCCAGATTGGTGAACGATCAGATTGTCCAATTTTATGATAAAGTCCCGCTGGACACCCGTGTGATCCTATACCCCGCAACTTAGAACACTGCCTTGGCGAGATCAGCGTGTTTTGGTAGCTTTTCAGCAGAAGATTTCCTAGGGAAGATAACTCAATCACCCCGGATCTCTCTCAATCCTAGGAAGGATTCAAGATGTTATTAGCGCGACGCGGCCTGTCGAAAATTGTTCTTGCAACAGTATTAGCAGCATTTCCTGTTACTACTGTGGCCGCACAAGAGCTCAATGAAGCAGATATCAAGCGTCTCGCACTTGAAGCGATCTTGGAAAAACCCGAAATTCTGATCGAAGCGCTTGCAATCCTTCAGGAACGTGAAAATGTAGCGCTCGCCGAAGCGCAGACTGACGCCCTGTCTGAGTTGCGCGATGATTTCGAACAGAATGCTCCGATCTTCGGGAACTTGGATGGCAGCGTCACGCTAGTCGAATTTTTTGATTATAACTGCGGATATTGCCGCCGCGCGGCACCTGAGGTCAAAGCGGTACTGGAGGCAAGCAAGGATGTCCGCATTATTTATCGTGAATTCCCAATCCTAGGGCCCGGTTCCGAAGTTGCGGCGCGCGCGTCACTTGCCTCGAGAAATCAAGGTAAATATCAGCAGTTTCACGAGGCAATGATGGCATTGAACGCGCAAGCCGTTGAAGCAAGCGTTATGAAAATTGCAGGCGATGTGGGGCTCGATCTCGAAATTTTGAAAACAGATATGCAATCTGATTCAGTGAGTGATCACATTGCTGCCTCTCTGCGTTTCGCAGAAGCTTTGGGTATAACTGGAACGCCGACGTTCGTATTGGGTGACGAAATAATCCCCGGTGTGATTGAGCGTGGTACACTTCTTGAAAAGATTGCAGAACTCGTCCCCGAGTGAAAGGGGGGACGATTATGAGATCGGTCGTGCCTTGGGACACGCTGCTGCTGTCGGTCGGCCTCTACGTCATGCTGCCGCTGCTCGCGGGCTACCTGACACGCCGGAGCCTCGTTGCGAAGGGTGGCAAGACGGCGATCGACGCGTTCAAGACCCGTGTGCAGCCGTTCTCGATCGTCGGGCTGCTGGTGACGATGGTGCTTCTCTTTGTGTTTCAGGGCGAGGTCATCCTCGACCGCCCGCTCGTCATCGTGCTTATCGTTGTGCCACTGCTGATCCAGTCCTACGGCATCTTCTTCGTGGCCCACGGCGCGGCGCGCGCCTGGAGTATCCCGTTCAACGTGGCGGCACCCTGCGCCCTGATCGGCACGTCCAACTTCTTCGAACTGGCCGTCGCCGTCGCGATCAGCCTGTTCGGTCTGGGGTCCGGTGCGGCGCTGGCCACGGTCGTCGGCGTTCTGATCGAGGTGCCGGTGATGCTGTCCCTCTTCGCCTTCGCAAACCGCACTCAGCACTGGTTTCCCAAGGAAGGGTCCGCATGACCGTCGTCATCCATCACAATCCCGACTGCGGCACCTCGCGCTACGTGCTGGCAATCATCGAGGCGTCGGGCGAGACGCCGGTCGTCGTTCCTTTTCTCGAAACCGGCTAGACCCGCCCGCAGCTTCTGGCGCTGTTCGCCGCCGCAGGCCTTACGCCTCGCACCGCCCTGCGGGTGACGAAGTCCCCGGCAGAGGAGCTGGGCCTGCTTGATCTTTCGGTGGACGACGACACGTTGCTTGCCGCGATGCTGGAACATCCTATTCTGGTCAATGGTCCTATCGTCTTCGCGCCCAAGGGCGTCCGGCCCTGCCGCCCTAGCGACGCCGTGCTGAATCTTCTCGACCATCTCCCCTTGGCCCTATTGCCAAAGAGGACGGCACGCCGCTGATTGACTCGGAAGGACACCGCGTTGGCTGATATACCGAACCTCGCAGAAGCCCATTTGTAAGTATCCGCCGAAGGCCGCTGACGTGCCCTATTGATCAAACGGGTTTTGGAACTGCTTTTGGTTTGCGGGGTTTTGGGGTCCACTTTTTGGCGAGGCGCTCGAAGTTGTCGAGGATGCGACCGATCTCTGCCTCTTCAGGGTCGAACTTTTCCCCATACCATTCCAGCATCCGATGGTGTTCTTCGTGTTTGAGGTCGGCCATGGCGTCAACGAAGTCGGCGTATCCGGGGAAGCCACCCACATCTTCAGGGGGGCATGCCCCGATGGCCCTGACAAGGCGCGGGTATGCAGCACCCGGGATGGCATCATCGATTTTCTCGACCTTGATCACATGGTGCCAGTTGTCGCCAAAGTCATAGATGTAAAGGATGGTCTTGGTGCCGACATCTTCGAGGACATCCAGCAGGCTGGATTTGTTCGCGGGCAGCGGGCCATCGTAATAGCCGTCAGGGTCTGGCACGCCCCAGCCAACACCGCCGGCCCGGAACTCATAAAGGTGGCTGTCGGTCCATCCCATCGCGGCCTGGATCACGTCGTGCAGGCGGTTCAGCTTGATCTTGAGTGGCACATCGAAGCGCCGCAGCACCTGAGGCTCTACATCGGATAATGTCACCTTGAGACGTGCGACCAGTGTCATGCGGCAATCCTTTTCAATTCAGTGGCGGCCTTCCAATGCCAAGGCAGCAATTCATGCACGCGCGAGATCGGGATATCCGGCAGACGGGCGAGCACATCGGCCAGCCAAGCCTGAGAGTCGATGTCGTTCATCTTTGCCGTGACGATGAGGCTATACATGAAGGCTGCCCTGTCGCCACCACGTTCAGACCCTGCAAAAAGCCATGATTTTCTGCCCAATGCGATGCCGCGTAGAGCGCGCTCGGCGGCATTGTTGGTCAGGCAGAGGCGCCCATCATCAAGGAAGGCAGTAAAGGCGTCCCAGCGACCTGTCCCGTCGAGCATGTAATTGATCGCCTTGGCGACAGGGTTGTGCTTTGACATCCGTGCCCGCTCGGCCCGCATCCAGTCATGCAGATCATTGACCAGCGGCGCGACCCGCTGCTGGCGAACTTCATGACGCGCTGCGGCTGACAGGCCAGTGATTTCACGCTCTACAGCGAAGATGGCCCTGTACGCACGAAAGGGGTCAAAAACGGCCACATTTTCTGGTTGTGCATTTTGAGTTGATATGGCGGACTGATCCGTATATATGCTCCGATATAAATTAACTTGGAGCGTGCATGGAACAGCTTTGGTCAGCAGAGGCCCTGCGTTTACATTGGGTTTTGCAACCCTCAGAGCAGCCGCTGCTGAAGGGGTTGCCTGGGCCGAAACGGCTTGTACTCGGATACTACCTGAAGTTTTTCCAACGCCATGCCAGATTTCCTAACCGAATGGATGCCATGCCAGAGGCTGTTGTGCAGTTTTTGGCGGAACAGATCGAGTATGACGGTCCGCTGCCATCAGATGTACCAGAGCGCTCGGATCGCCGGTATCGCCGTCTGGTTTCGGATCATTTGCGGCTGCGGCGATTTGATCGAGCCGCTTCTGGCGAATTTGTGGAATGGCTTGTGGTTGAGGTCTTGCCGAACGCGCCGCAGGTGTCGGCGCTTGATGAGCGGATGACAGCGTGGTTTCTAGCCAATCGTTTCATCCGACCAGAGCAATCGCGCTTGGACAAGCTGATGGCTCAATCGGAACGCCAGTTCGATCACAGGCAATACGCCAAGATTTCAGGGCGGCTGACGTTGGCGCACAAACACGCCTTGGATGCTTTGCTGACGACCGATGAGGCCGCATCGCGATTTGCGCAGCTTGCGCGAGGTCCAGGCGGGGCAAGCGTACAGGCCGTTCAGGATGCTGTGGCGCGGTTAGAGATGGTTCGTGCCATCGGCCTACCGCCTCATCTCTTGGAGGGCATTCATCCAGACCATATCGCCAGCCTGGCTCGCCGCGCCGCCAGCGAAGATGCTTGGGACATGCGCCGCCGTCCCGAGGCTGTACGGCATGCCCTGCTCAGTTGCTTTTGCGCGATCAGAGCCGCAGAATTGACAGATGATCTGGGCGATTTGGTGATCAGCATCATCCACAAGATATCTGCGCGCGCTGAGAGTAAGGTGATCAAGGAATATGTCGCTGACTTTCGGAAGGCGGAAAGCAAAGACACGGTTTTGGGCAAGATCGTGCTCGCAGTCGATGGGCAGCCGGAAGGCGACATCCCGCAGGTCATCTACCCGGTCGTCCCGCGTGAGACGATCCGTGAGCTGGCGAAAACCTACCAGGCAGACACGCCTTCATTCACGACCCGCGTGCATCATACAATCCGCCGCTCTTATGCGCGGCATTACCGGCGCGTCCTGCCAGTGATCTTGAGAGCACTGACGTTCCGGACGAGCAGCACCAGTGCCGAGCCGTTGTTGGCCGCCCTTGCCGTATTGACGGAGCCATCGGACCGGAAGCCACAATTTTATGCTGAGGAGGAGGTTCCGATCGACGGTGTTATTCGCCCCAAGTGGCGAGACATTGTTCTCGAGGTGGGCCCTGGAGACGTGGTCCGCGTCAATCGCATCAACTACGAGATATGTGTCCTTCAGACTCTGCGTGAGAAGCTGCGGACAAAAGAAATCTGGATAGAGGGTGCAAAGCGATATTGCGATCCGGACCAAGATCTACCAGCCGATTTTGATACGCGCCGCGCGCACTACTTCGACTTGCTTGATCAGCCCCAGAGTGCGGCTCAGTTTGTCCAGGCGTTGCGAGACGGCATGAGAGAGGCCCTGAGCGCCTTTGATCAAGGCTTCCCGGCCAACAGGGATGTCAAACTCAAGGCTCGGGCCGGAGGCGCGCGCCTATCCTTGCGTCCCTTGAGTCCACAGACTGATCCTGTGGGGTTGGAAGACCTTAAAGCGGAGCTTGGCCGACGGTGGCCGATGACCAGCCTTCTGGATGTGCTGAAGGAAGTCGATCTGCGCACAGAGTTCACGCCGCTGTTCCGTGCAGCGGGGTCTCGGCAGAACTTGCCGCAGGAAGAGGTCTCCCGGCGTCTCTTGCTCGCCCTGTTCGGGATCGGGACAAATATCGGGCTCAAGGCCATTGCGGCGGGCCCCCATAAGGTCAGCTACAAGGAGTTGCTCTACATCCGGCAACGCTTCATTCACAAAACAGCACTGCAGGATGCAACCCGCCGGATTGCAGATGCCACCTACCGCATTCGCAGCTCCGATATCTGGGGAGATTCGGGTACGAGCTGCGCCTCGGATTCCACGCAACTGGCATCCTGGGACCAGAACCTGATGACCGAGTGGCATCAGCGCTATGGCGGGCGTGGTGTAATGATCTATTGGCATGTCGATAAGCAGGCCACCTGTGTCCATTCACAGTTGAAACAAGTCTCGTCTTCCGAGGTTGCGTCCATGATTGAGGGCGTACTGCACCACGGCACGGACCTGGATATCGACCGCCAGTTTGTTGATACTCACGGACAAAGCGTCGTGGGGTTTGCTTTTTGCCACCTTCTTGGCTTCGACTTGATGCCACGCCTGAGAGGTATCGCCGGCCAAAAACTCTCCCGCGCAGACAAGCAGGCCGACCGCCGCTTCGCAAATATTGAGCCGATTTGCACGGCCCGACCCATCGACTGGGATCTGATCGCGCGGCATTACGATGAGATGATCCGCCTTGCGATTGCCCTCAAGCTGCGGACAGCCGATGCGGAGACCATCCTCCGCCGCTTCACACGGGGCCAAACGCACCCAGTGTTCTCGGCACTTCTGGAATTGGGCAAGGCGGTCAAAACGATCTTTCTATGCCGGTATCTCGGCAACGCGGAGCTGCGCCGCGAAATCCATTCCGGGCTCAATGTCATAGAGCGCTGGAACGGGGTGAACGACTTCATCTTCTACGGCAATGGTAATGAGCTGGTGTCCAACCGTCGTGACGATCATGAAATCTCTGTCCTCAGCCTGCACCTGCTGCAAGCGGCGATGGTCTATGTGAATACGCTCATGATCCAGCAGGTACTTCGTGAGCGCCCCTGGCGCGAAAAGATGACCGCCCGCGACATGGCAGCGCTGAACCCGCTGCCGCACAGCCACTTCAACCCATATGGTGTCTTTGATCTCGATATGGATACGCGCCTTCCCCTCGAAGAGATGAGGATGGCAGCATGATGCGTTCCGAAACTTATAACAAACGGAACGACATTTTTTGCACGCAAAATCAGCGCCTTGCAAGATCCGTATATTTGTTCCGCATTAAGGCAGCCAAATCAAGGCAAATCCCATGCTGATTGGGTACGCAAGGGTCTCAACCACCGGCCAGAACCTTGAAAGCCAGATCGAGCATCTCCAGAGCGAAGGTTGTGACACGATTTTCCAGGAGAAAATCACGGGGTTTGACCGGCGTAGGCCTCAGCTTGAAAAGATGATAGGTTCCCTACAACCCGGTGACACGCTCCTGGTCACCAGCCTCGACCGACTGGCGCGCTCGACCAATGATCTCTTTGCCATCACCCAGAAAATTGAAACTGCTGGAGCATCGTTCCGCTCTCTGCGCGAGCCCTGGGCCGACAGTACAAGCTCAATGGGAAAGTTCTTACTTACTGTTTTTGCTGGACTTTCTGAGCTTGAACGCAATATCATCAACGAGCGAACAGAGGAAGGACGCGTCTCCGCCAGAAAGCGCGGCGTCAAGTTCGGGCGCAAGCTCAAGCTCACCCCTCATCAACAGGATCAAGTCAGAACCATGCTCAAAGATGGCCAATCCATCCGCGCCATCGCACGCCACTTCAACGTCGGCGTCGCAACAATCGACCGCATCAAGCGGACAACCGATCTCTCATGAAAATGTGGCCGTTTTTGACCCCTTTCGTGCGTACAGGGCCTTATTGTGACGCTGATTTCGATATCCATCTTCGAGGTCCTGCCTGCTTGATTATATTGGTTCTGAGTCCCTCGCCCGCATGACTGTCTGCCGACTGGTGCCCATTTCGCGTGCGATGGAGGAAACTGTCGCGCCATTGGCGATCTTTTTGCGGACCAACGCCTGCTGATCAGCCGAAAGGGTTGATGGGCGCCCCAGTGTTTTGCCTTGCGCTTTCGCACGCGCCAGCCCCGATTGCGTGCGTTCGATCAGAAGGTCTCGCTCGAACTGGGCAACTGCGTTGATCACACCCATCGTCAGCTTGCCCGCAGAACTGGTCAGATCCACGCCGCCCAAGGCGAGGCAATGCACACGGATGCCCAAGGTTTCCAGCTTGGCGACGGTGGTACTGACATCGATCGCATCGCGCCCCAGCCGGTCCAGCTTGGTCACGACAAGAACATCGCCACGCTCCATCTTGTCCAGAAGACGCGCAAATCCCTTCCGCTGTGCGATGGCCTGTGAGCCGGAAACCGTTTCGGTAATGATCCGGTGTGGCTCCGCCGCAAATCCTGCGACAGCGATCTCCCGGATCTGGTTTTCGGGGTCCTGTTCGACGGTCGATACTCTGGCGTAGGCGAATGTTCTGGTCACAGCATTGCAATTCTGTCCGGAAATATTGTCCAAAATCATACACCTGTTCGATACAGGTTCAAGATAATTTATGGACAGATCATTACGCCCTGTCCGGAACCGAACGATTACGGACGGCCCTTACCACATCTGCTGGCGCATCAGGTCGCGATGATCTCCGGATCGAAACCGCTTGTTCACAGCACCCCGTGAGAATTTCCCCTCGACGAACGGTTTGCGAGCAACCACCCGTTCCATCGCAGCTTCCACCTCGTCAGACATGAAATCAGATACCGGCCGATTGGGGGCGTTCGCTGCTACAACATCTTCAAGGAAACCAACCATGACGCCCATGTCATTCCAGGCATCATAGCCGTCAGCCTCATCCCGCCGTTCAAGATACCCATATACACCACCACAATCTTCAGGCGGGCAGGCTCCGGAACCGCCTATGCAGGCCGGATAGGTTTTCTTTGGTGGCGGATTAATCGCTTCAACACGGATTTCGTGTTCCCAGTGATCCCCCATATCGTAAACGTAAGAAAATCGTTGGTTCTCGCGGAATCCAAACTGCTGCAAGGATACATCCGGGTTTCCAGCATGCAACTCGAACGAGCCGTATTGTACCGCGTGAACCTCGAAGAGGAACAGATGAATGCCCTCCCAGCCCATCGCAACCTGAAGAATGCCGTGCAGTTCACGCAGAGTCGTCGAATCCGATACCAAAACACGCCGCCAGATCATCGGGCTCAACCCAAGAAGGCGTACCTTTAGCTGATAGATTTGAGAAGCGGATGACATCCAAAATCCTTGCCAGCATCAATCCCAAAATTCAACTGCCCCACACTTTGCGGTACTCTCGGCTACGTAAAAACCAGCGTGCGCTGCCCGCTCAGCATGACGCGTCCTTCAAGGTGCATCTTGACAGCGCGCGCCAGAACCCGCGCTTCGATATCACGGCCGACCGCCACAAGATCGTCCGGGGTCATGGAATGGGCGACCCGCTCAGCCTCCTGCTCGATGATCGGCCCTTCGTCGAGGTCGGCGGTAACATAATGCGCCGTGGCCCCGATGAGCTTGACCCCACGTTCATGCGCTTGGTGATAGGGCTTGGCCCCCTTGAAGCTGGGAAGGAACGAGTGGTGAATATTGATCACCCGCCCCGATAGCGCGCGCGAAAATTCGTCAGACAGCACCTGCATGTAACGCGCCAGAACCACCAGATCGGCGTCTGTTTCCTCGACCAGCGTCAGCAGTTCCGCCTCGGCTTCGGCCTTGGTTTCACGGGTTACAGGCAGGTGGTAAAAGGGCAAACCTTCGTGTTCCGCGATGCGGCGCGCATCTGGATGGTTCGAAACGATGGCCACGACTTCAGCATCGAGCCAGCCAACACGAACTTGGTACAGAAGATGCAGCATTGCGTGATCAAAGCGCGACACCATGATGAGCAGGCGCGGCTTGCGTGCCGTATGGCGGAGGTTCAAATCCATATCAAACTGCACCTTGATCGGTGCGAGCGCGTCGAGGATGCGGGTCTCATCGCCGTCCTCTGCCAGAAACGCAACGCGTAGGAAAAAGCGATCACTCTGGCGATCCCAGAACTGCGCGGTCTCGACGAGATTGGCCCCCTGGGAGGCCAGCGCGGACGTCACCGCCGCCACGATCCCCGGTGCCGCGTCGCAGGATAGTTTCAGGATGAATTGTGGTTCGGATGGCTCCCGCAAAACTGGATTTGGCTCAGCATTCCGGCAGGTTGACAGCAAGGCCTCCAAGGCTCGTCTCCTTGTATTTGGTGTTCATGTCTTCGCCGGTCTGGCGCATGGTCTCGATGCAATTGTCGAGCGGCATGAAATGCGTACCGTCCCCACGCAGCGCGAGACTTGCAGCGCTGACCGCCTTTATGGCCCCCAGACCGTTGCGTTCGATGCAGGGCACCTGCACCAGCCCAGCGGCGGGATCGCAGCTCATGCCAAGGTGATGCTCAAGCGCGATTTCAGCTGCGTTTTCAATCTGTTCATTTGTGCCACCAAGTGCTGCGCACAGTCCGGCTGCTCCCATGGCCGAGGCGCTGCCAACTTCGGCCTGACAGCCACATTCCGCCCCAGAGATCGACGCGCGGTGCTTGATCAGCCCGCCAATGGCCGACGCCGTCAGCATCATCGTTTGCACACCGGCATCAGTGGCCCCGATGCAGTGGTCGCGGTAATAGCGCACGACCGACGGCACGACACCCGCCGCGCCGTTGGTGGGCGAGGTGACAACACGGCCCCCGGCGGCGTTTTCTTCGTTCACGGCCATTGCGTAGACCGACAGCCAGTCATTGGCGACATGCGGCTGGCTGCGGTTGTTTCCGCGTTCCGCCAGAAGCTGTTCGTGCATCGCTTTGGCGCGCCGCTTGACGCTCAGCCCACCGGGCAGAATGCCGTCTATCCGAAGGCCGCGGTCGATAACGGCGTTCATCACGTCGCAGATACGGGTGATCTGACCAGACAGCTCGCGTGGCTGGATGTTCTGATGGGCGCATTCATTCGCGCGTTTCATCTCAGCGATGCTCTTGCCCGATGCGCGGCCCATCTCCAGCATCTCGGCTGCTGATCCGAAGGGATAGGGATAACCCATCGCGTCCTTCTCGGCGTGCAGCGTCTTCGTCTTGGCGGCCTTTTCGGTCTCAAGCTCGGCCTCGGTCACGACAAATCCACCGCCAACCGAATAGTAGGTCTGCGTCATGTAGGGATTCCCGCGTTCGTCGAACGCGCTCAGTACAAGCCCGTTGGCATGGCCCGGCAAAGGTGGGCCAAAATCAAACACAAGATCGCTCTCGGGGTCGAAATCGAGCGTACCCAGCCCCGGCGGGCTGATGCGTTTGATGCGGCGGACTTCGGTCTCAAGTTCTTCGGCAGCATCGGGATCAAGCGAGGCAGGCAGATACCCGATCAGCCCGAGGATGACCGCGCGGTCCGTTCCGTGGCCCTTGCCCGTAAAGGCGAGCGACCCATGAAGTGAGGCCCCCAGGCGGGTCAGCGTGCCCGCTCCGGGAATTTTTTCGGCCCCGCCGCGCAGATCGTCGAGGAAACGCGCGGCAGCGGTCATCGGCCCCATCGTGTGCGACGAAGAAGGGCCGACACCGATCTTGAAGATGTCGAAAACCGACAAGAACATGACTTACACGCCGTCAGTGTAGATCGGGTGGGCTTCACAAAGCGCGCGCACCTCTTCCAGCACCGCTGCCTCGACAGCGGCGTCGCCTTCAGGATTCGCCGACAACGCGTCAATCACCATGAGAACCAATTCACCCACCTTGCGGAATTCGGCCTCGCCAAAGCCGCGCGTCGTGCCTGCGGATGTGCCAAGGCGCACGCCGGAGGTGACAAAGGGTTTTTCAGGATCAAACGGAATGGCGTTCTTGTTGCAGGTCAGCCCTGCCCGTTCGAGGGCGATTTCCGCCGCCTTGCCGGTCACACCTTTGGGGCGCAGATCGACCAGAACCATGTGGCAATCGGTGCCGCCCGACACCACGCCCAGACCGCCCGAAACCAGCACCTCAGAAAGCGCACGTGCATTGGCAATCACATCCTTTGCATATTGCTTGAACGAAGGCTGTAGCGCTTCGCCAAAAGCCACGGCCTTGGCCGCAATCACATGCATCAGCGGGCCGCCCTGATTGCCAGGGAACACGGCGGAGTTGAACTTCTTGGCCAGTGCTTCGTCATTGGTCAGAATGATCCCGCCACGTGGGCCGCGCAACGTCTTGTGCGTAGTCGAAGTCACGACATGAGCATGCGGCACCGGATCAGGATATTCGCCCGCCGCGATAAGGCCCGCGTAATGCGCCATGTCGACCATTAGATAGGCACCGACTTCGTCGGCAATGGCGCGGAATGCTGCGAAGTCCATGTGCCTTGGATAGGCCGACGCGCCCGCGACGATCAGCTTTGGCTTCGTCTCAAGCGCGACTTTGCGCACGTTGTCCATGTCGATGAGTAGATCGTCCTTGGAGACCTCATAGCTGACCACATCGAACCATTTGCCCGACATGGTGACGGGCGAACCGTGCGTCAGGTGCCCACCATGCGCGAGGTTCAGCCCCATGATCCGGTCGCCCGGTTTCAGCAGGGCAAGGAACACGGCCTGATTGGCCTGCGCGCCGGAATGCGGCTGTACGTTGGCAAAACCCGCGCCGAAGAGCTCTTTGAGACGGTCGATGGCGATCTGCTCGACAGTGTCGACATGCTCACACCCGCCGTAGTAGCGACGACCCGGATAGCCCTCGGCGTACTTGTTGGTAAGCACCGATCCCTGCGCCAGAAGCACATCGCGGCTGACGATATTTTCAGATGCGATCAGTTCGATCTGGGTCTGCTGACGGTCAAGCTCAAGGCTGACGGCATCAGCAATGGCGGTGTCGGTGATGCGGGTGGTTTTAGCGGAATCGAGCATGGGATGGGTCCTTTCAGACATAAGGAAGGGGTCGCGCCCTTTGTCAGGGCGCGTCAATTGTACGGTTGAGGTCGGGCGTTAAAGACCGATAGCCAATTCGCGCGCAGCGATTTCAAGCAGGCCGTGCACATGCGGAAAGAACGACCGCCAGACTTCAATGCGGAAAGCGTCTTCGCCATCGCGGATCAGCACAACTTGGGCATAATCGAACACCGTCCGCTTGGCGCTGCCGTTGGCCATGCGCGACAGGTCAAGTGGGCACGCCACGGACAGCAAATCCAAGGCAGCAGGACCAGTGACGCTGATGGTCAACTCACGGTCCGAGATCACCACAAGGCTGTGTGGTGTCTTTTCGCGCACGGCGTTAAAGGCCGCGACAATCGCCTGCTGGTCAGCCTCTGCGGCGTGTAGCAGCCACTCGTCAGGACCAATGCAATAGGCTGCGCGATCCCCGTTCTGTTCGCCCTGCCCGATCTTGGTGGGCAAGGTCAGGCCAAAAGCCTTGGAGACTGTCGCCAAATCGGCAGGCGCGATGCGCAGGTTAAAGCGCGCCACTGGTGGCAGTACAGAAACCGATACCGCGTCAAAAGATGTCACCGGAGCATTCATGATCTTGTTCTCCTCATTCGACCTTCAGGCGGTCGCCCGCGGGGTCATAAAAAACGGTTCCTGTAACCTTAGCTTTAACGATCGCGCCATTCTCGGCTGGGATGTGCAGGGTGTCATCCATCCGATCGAACCCGCCCTCGACCACCGCCATCGCGATGGAGCGGCCCAGCGATTCCGACCAGTAGGATGACGTCACATGCCCGATCATCTTCATGGGCTTGGGCTGGTTTGGGTTGTCCACGATCTGTGCGCCTTCGACCAGAACGGTTTTGGGATCCTCGGTCAGAAGGCCGACAAGCTGCTTGCGGTTCGGCGCCACGATGTCGGGCCGGTCGAGCGATCGTTTGCCGACGAAGTCGGACTTCATCTTGCCAATCGCCCAGCCGATACCCGCGTCCAGCGGTGTCACCGTGCCATCGGTGTCTTGACCAACGATGATAAAGCCCTTTTCGGCGCGCAGAACGTGCATGGTTTCAGTGCCATAAGGACAGATGTCGTATTTCTTGCCCTCTTCCCACAGCTTTTCCCAAAGCGCGCGGCCATGACGGGCGGGCACGTTGATCTCAAAGCCAAGCTCTCCAGTGAAGCTGATCCGGAAGAGCCGCGACGGGAAACCGGCGACTGTACATTCACGCACCGACATATGCGGAAACGCTTCGGCGGAAATATCCGCGCCTTCGACAAACGGCTCTAGCACCTTGCGCGCGTTCGGACCGTTGAGTGCAATGGTCGCCCATTCCTCGGTCGTGGAGGTCAGCCAGACCTTGAGATCGGGCCATTCCGTCTGGATGTAATCCTCCATCATGTTCAGCACACGCGCGGCACCGCCGGTTGTTGTGGTGACGTGAAACAGATCATGGCGCATACGGCCAATGACACCGTCATCGCGGATGAACCCGTCCTCGCCCAGCAGCAGACCATAACGTGCACGCCCTACACCCAACTTGGTCCACGGATTGGTGTACATCCGGTTCATGAACTCGGTCGCATCGGGGCCGGAGACCTCGATCTTGCCGAGGGTGGAAGCATCGAAAATGCCCAAGGATTCACGGGTCGCCTTGCATTCGCGGGCCACGGCCTTGTGCATGTCCTCGCCCGCTTTGGGGAAGTACCATGCCCGCCGCCAAAGAGCGACCGGCTCGAACTCTGCGCCATTTTCCTCGGCCCAGCTGTCGATCGGCGTGCAACGTGTCACCTCGAAATGGGTACCTTTGTGATAGCCCGCGAACGCCCCGAATGTCGTCGGTGTATATGGCGGTCGGAAGGTCGTGAGACCCACTTTCGGCGCCTCTTTTCCAAGCGCGTCGGACGCGATGGTCAGACCGTTCATGTTTGACAGTTTGCCCTGATCGGTCGCCATGCCGTTGGTGGTGTAGCGTTTGACATGCTCGATGGATTTCATGCCTTCACGCACGGCCAGACGAATGTCCTTGGCGGTCACGTCATTCTGGAAATCCACAAAAGCCTTGGCTTTGCCGGGGTTGCGGTCGGTGGGCAGTTCCTTTTGAGTTATGCCGGTGCCGGTACGATCTTCAGCAACTTCGTAGGTTGCGCTGCCCGCTTTGCCACCGAGCGACTTGACCGCATCCATGCCAGCCTTTGTACCATCGTCAAGCGCGGCAGCGATGCCCCAGAGCCCGCGGCCGGCACCTGCGATATGCACGTCTTCGGTTTTGTGGCCCGGCAAATAGACCTTGGCGTCCGCATCCCAATCGAGTGAGCCTTTGGTGTGTGAGAAAAGATGCAACGAGGGCGTCCACCCGCCGCAGACCAGGACCGCGTCGCAGAACAGCATATGCCCGGCGCCGACCTTGCCGTTGCGCACAGGATTGACGCGCAAAGCGCTGACGCGCAGGCGACCCTTTGTCCCTGTGGCCGTGTATCCCAGATAGGTTTTGATCCCACGGGCCTTCGCCGCATTCTGTAGCGCTTTTGGCAATTCATTGCGCGTATCGACAATCGCAACCACGCTTGCGCCTGCGTCGGCCATGTCGAACGCGCTGTACCACGCGCTGTCATGGCTGGTCAGGACAACAGGTTTCTTTCCGACCAGCACGCCAAAGCGGTTGAGGAACGTCTGTGCGGCCCCGGCCATCATCACGCCGGGCGTGTCGTTGCCATCAAAGACCATCGGACGTTCAATCGCCCCCTGCGCCAGCACAACCTCTTTTGCGCGCACCCGCCACATCCGTTCGCGCGGTGCACCGTCGGGCACATCGCCCATGTGATCGGTCAGTTTCTGAACCAGCCCGATCATGTTCTGATGGTAATACCCCATCGCAGTTGTGCGCGTCATGCGACGGACGTTGGGCATGCGGTCAAGCTCTGCCATAGCACCCTCAAGCCAATCCCAAGCGGACTGTCCGTCGATCGACACAGAGGGTTCGGACAGGATCGTGCCGCCCATTTCCGAGTTTTCATCCACCAGAACCACCTTGGATCCTGCGCGCCCAGCGGTCAGCGCAGCAGCGATGCCTGAGGGACCAGAGCCAACAACCAGCACGTCGCAGTGCATATAACGGCTTGCATAGATATCGGGATCGACCTCGGTTGGGGCTTTCCCAAGACCGGCCGCCTTGCGGATGATCGGTTCATAGACGCTGTCCCAGAAACTGCGTGGCCACATGAAGGTCTTGTAGTAGAAACCCGCCGAGAACAGCATGTAGAGCCGGTCATTGATCGCGCCCAGATCGAACTTGAGTGACGGCCACTTGTTTTGGCTCTCGGTTTTCAAACCGGGGTAGATTTCCTGGATCGTGGCACGCGTGTTCGGCTCGAACCGGCCTTTGCCACGGGTCGTGCCGATCAGCGCGTTGGGTTCTTCGGAACTGGCTGTGACCACCCCGCGCGGGCGGTGATACTTGAAGCTGCGTCCCATCAGGTGCACGCCATTGGCGAGCAGCGCCGAAGCGACCGTGTCGCCCTCAAAGCCCTGAAACGTCTGGTCGTCGAATGTGAACTTGATCGGCTTGTCCGTGTTCACACGGCCTCGGCCTTTTACGCGAAAATCGGTCATTCTGCAGCCTCCAATGTGGTGGTGTCGGGGCGGGCCTCACCTGCCTTGTAGGTGGTCAGGAAACGGTCACTCACCGTGTCGCGTAGCGCGTTGAAGAAGCGGCCGCATCCATTGATGTGGCGCCAGCGTTCGGCGTGAACGCCTTTGACGTTGGTGCGGATAAACAGGAAATCGCGCCATTCCTCATCACTGAGTTTCGATGGATCAGCGGGGCGTGCGATATGTGCCTCGCCAGCATAAGAAAATTCCAGCTCGGGAAGCGTATCGTCGCAGTAGGGGCAGTGAATCAAAAGCATGGGTCTGTCTCCTCAGTGAGCAACGGCGGCTGCGGCGGCTTCGTCGATTAGACGGCCGGTGGTGAAGCGCTCAAGCGTGAACGGCGCGTTGATCGGGTGCGGTTCGTCTTTGGCAACCGTCCAAGCCAGTGTATGCGCTGCGCCCGGTGTGGCCTTGAATCCCCCCGTGCCCCAGCCGCAGTTGACATACAGCCCTTTGACCGGCGTCTTGCCGAGAATCGCCGATCGGTCTGGCGTCACATCGACAATCCCGCCCCATTTACGCAGCATCCGCATGCGGTTGAAGATCGGGAACACCTCGCAAATGGCAGCCACGGTGTGCTCGATCAACGGCAAACCGCCGCGCTGCGAATAACTGGTGTACTGGTCCGTGCCAGACCCAATCACTAGCTCGCCCTTGTCGGACTGGCTGATATAGGCATGCACGGTGTTTGACATCACGACGCACGGGAACACAGGCTTAATCGGTTCGGAAACAAGCGCCTGAAGCGGATAGCTTTCGAGGGGCATCCGCACACCCGCGCTCTCCATCACGACACTCGTGTGACCGGCTGCGGAGACCGCGACCTTCTTGGCCTTAATGAAGCCCTTGGCGGTATCTACGCCCTCGACCGACCCGTCGGGCGCGCGCCGGATCGCGATGACCGGGCAATTCTGGATGATGTCGACGCCGCGCTTGGCTGCAGCCCGTGCGTAACCCCAAGCGACAGCATCATGCCGCGCGGTGCCAGCGCGCTTTTGCAACGCAGCGCCCATCACCGGATAACGCGCATCAGGCGAAATGTTCAGCGGCGGACAAAATTCCTTGGCCTGCTGCGGGTTCAGCCACTGGTTGTCGACGCCGTTAAGACGATTGGCGTGGATGTGGCGCTGGAATGACTGCACGTCATGCACGTTATGCGCCAGCATCATCACGCCGCGCTTGGAATACATGACGTTATAGTTTAGCTCGGTCGACAGGTTGTCCCACAGATCCAGAGCGTGATCGTAGAGCTTTGCGCTTTCATCATATAGGTAGTTCGAGCGTATAATTGTCGTGTTGCGCCCAGTATTGCCCCCGCCAAGCCAGCCTTTTTCGATGACTGCGACATTCGTTATGCCATGTTCCTTGGCCAAGTAGTAGGCCGCACCCAGACCATGGCCCCCTGCCCCGACGATGATCACATCATATTCGGCTTTGGGTTGTTTGTCGGGCCACTGTTCGGGCCAATTCTTGTGGCCGCTCAGCGCGTTTTTTAACAGCGAAAAGCCGGAAAAATGTGTCATTTTAGGTAGCCTCGAATCTATATGGAACCTGTCCTCCTTTTGGTCGCATATCACCCCATTTCGACATTGTATTTTTACGCCAAAAACATAGTATATCTGCGTCTCGGGACGCTTAATGAAGAGGTCTAAATGGAATCCAAACCCGTTCTCAAAATTGGGTTCATCCTGGCACGGAGATTTACCTTGTCAGCTTTCGCAAATTTTGCGGATGTCCTGCGATTGGCGGCAGATGAGGGAGACCGCTCGCGCCCGATACGGTGTTCATGGCGCATCGTGTCTGCGACAATGAACCCGGTGGTTTCCAGCTGTGGCATTCCCGTGCACCCCGATGAACGCCTTGGCGACCCAGAAAAGTTCGATTATGTGGTCGTAGTCGGCGGGTTGATCCCCGCCATTCAAGACCTCAATCCTGACTACATTGCCTATCTTAAACGTGCGGCGCTGGCTAACGTGCCGATTGTTGGGGTCTGTACCGGCGCGTTCATCCTTTACAAAGCAGGGTTGATGGAAGGATATCGCTGCTGCGTGAGCTGGTTCCATCACAATGACTTTTTGGAACAGTTCGAGGGGCTCATTCCGGTGTCCGATCAGATATTCGTGGTTGACCGCAATCGCCTGACCTGTTCCGGCGGTGTTAGCTCGGCGCACCTCGCCGCCTACCTGGTGGAGCGGCACATTGGGTCGGCGGCAGCACGCAAAAGCTTGAATATCATGATCATCGACGAAGCGCAGACGCCCGAAAATCCTCAGCCTGGTTTACCGCTTGAATTTGCCACGTCGGACAAGCTTGTCAGGAAAGCGTTGCACCTCATTCGCCAGAATGTGGCCACACCGATGACGGTCGATCGGCTATCAGAACGCTTGAAAGTCAGTCGTCGGATGCTGGAGCGCCATTTCAGAGAGGCGCTTCAAATTTCGCCTGCAGAGGTAGGCTTGTCGGTCCGACTCTCAGTTGCGCGTCATCTTTTGAGTGGCACTGATACCTCTATCACACAGATTGCCGCGGCAACGGGATTTTGCGATGCATCGCATTTCGGCAAGGTGTTTCGCACCCGCGAAGGCGTTCCCCCGGATGCCTGGAGACAAAAAGATCGCGCGACTGCTGCGCGCGATCTTTTGGCTTGAAAATGACCGCGTCCGGCGGGCACTTTGCCACCCGCCTAAGACGCGTTGCTCAGTTGGTCTCGCCGAGCTCTGCCGATGCTTCTGTTTTGTGCTCAAGCGACAGGCAGCGAACGATGGCGACGCACATCAGAACCATGATTATCGAGAACGGCATCGCGGCAATAATCGCCGCCGTTTGCAAGGTGCTCAGCGCCGCGCTGCCGCCTACGATCAGTAAGACCGCAGCCACGACGCCTTCAAAGGTGCCCCAGATCAAGCGGTGACGATACATCGGGTGCTCATTGCCTTCACTCAGAATCGTGGCCACGACCAGCGTGCCAGAGTCCGACGACGTGACGAAATAGGTCGTCACCAGGATCGTTCCAAGCACACCCGCGATCACGCCGATCAAGCCGACATTCATGGCCTCAAAGGTTGCGAAAAGCGCCATGGACACATTTGCGCTGACCGCATCGGATACGCCGCCCGGCCCAAATAGTTCGGTCCACAACGCCGTGCCGCCATAGGCCACGATCCAGACGAAAGACACAAGCGAGGACACCCCAACAACACCGAAAATGAATTCCCTCACGGTTCTGCCCCGAGATACACGCGCGACAAACACCCCAACAAACGGCGCCCAGGATATCCACCAGCCCCAGTAGAAGGTTGTCCACCAGCCCTGCCACATGTCGCTCCAACGGGCCGCTTCGGCGGGCACGCTTTCGACATAAACGTTGAACGAAAACAGGCTCTTTGCGTAAGACAACGTGGCATCACCCAAGCTAAGCATCAGATACCGCGTCGGCCCCCAGGCAAAAAAGAAGATCAATAGGACGATGGTCAGCCACATGTTGACCTGAGACAGCCACTTGATGCCCCGGTCCAAACCAGAAAGAACCGAACACAATGCAACGGCGGTGATGACAGCGATTAAGACAAGCTGGACTGCATCCGAAATCGGGACGTCCCAGATGTGGTTCAGACCCGCGTTGATCTGCGTAACTCCTAAGCCAAGCGAAGTAGCGATGCCGAAAATAGTCGCGAATACTGCAATCACATCGATCACGACGCCGAGCGCCCCTTCGACCCGATCCCCAAACAGCGGGTAGAGGGTGTAACGAATTCCTAGCGGTTTTTTCAGGCGATAGCTGACAAGACAAAGAGCCAGTGCGACTATGCAATAGATTGCCCAAGCGTTTAGGCCCCAGTGGAAGAAGGTTACCTGAAGCGCCATATCCGCCGCTGCTTGATTGCCTGTGCCTTCAGCAAACGGCGTGCCCCCGGCATAATGGAACATCGGCTCGGCGATCGACCAGAAGATAATGCCAATCCCCTGCCCAGCAGCATAGAGCATGGCGAACCAGGTGAAGTAGCTGTATTTCGGTCGCTCATCCGCATCACCAAGCCGGAGAGAGCCATATTTGCTGACGGCAATCGCGATCAAAAAGACGAGAAAAACACCCGATAGGACAACGTACCACCAGTTGAAGTAGAAGGTAACGAATGTCCGGGCTGAATCAATCCAATCTGCCGAACTGGCCGGAAACGCCAGCACCAGAAAGACGAAAAGCAGTATGACGCCCGCCGAAATTAAGGACGAGTACGGATTTACGCCTCTGAAGACTCCAGATCGAATAAGCATGATAACCGGCCCCGTTGTTCGAATTGATTGCGCGGATCGTAATCTCACGCGCGCGCTGATGTTAGACCAAACTCACTTGTTCTCGCCAGGCAGCACGTGACAGCTTCCGGATTCCCAATGCACGACCACTTTCGAGCCGGGATGCAGATTGAGCACCGACAATTCGTCATGGCTTTTCTGTACTTTAAGCTCTTGGCCGCCAGCGGTCTCGAGAAAGACCATTGCCGTGCCGCCAATGAATTCCTCACCTGCAACGCTGGCCTCTATCCCGGGTTGACCACTGTCTGGCAAGCTCAGTTGCATGTTCTCCGCGCTGACGATGAAAGTGACCTTTTGACCCTGCCTGGCATCCGGCCGCTCGCTCTTTGGCAAGATGGTCTCTCCACCCTCATAGGCGACCTGCCAGCCATCTGCACCGGCCGGGCCCTGAACCACACCATCAAAGATGTTGGCCGAGCCCAAAAACTCCGCGACAAAGCGATTGTAAGGCTCGCGATAAATTTCTTCAGGCGTTCCGATCTGTTCGATCTGACCCCGGCTCATGATGACCACACGATCGGCCATGGAAAACGCTTCTGACATGGAGTGTGTCACATAAACAAATGTAATCCCCAGATCCTTTTGCAGATTTGACAAGACAGCCTGCATGCGCACTTTGAGGTGTGCATCAAGCGCCGAGAGAGGTTCATCCAGCAGCAGGATCTTCGGCTCGGTCACCAAGGCACGGGCCAAGGCCACACGTTGCTTTTGACCGCCAGACAGCTGATTGATGTTGCGGTTCGCAAACTCTGTGATCTGCATCTTCTCAAGCCACTTTTCCGCGCGCTGCCGACGTTCCTCTTTGCCGACACCCCGCATCTTGAGCGCAAACTCGACGTTTTCCTGAACAGTCAGAAACGGGAACAAGGCCAAAGATTGCCAAACCATCGGCGTATCGCGATCCCACGTGGCTTTGCCGTTCACCTTCTCGCCATCAAGATAGATTGCGCCTTCAGTGGGATCTTCCAAGCCTGCAAGCATACGCAGCGTCGTGGTTTTGCCACAACCAGATGATCCCATGATGGCCAGGAACTCTCCGCGACCAATCTCGAAATCAGCTTTTTCGACTGCAGTGAAGTTTCCGAACCGCTTTACGACGTTGTCGAACTTCACGATCGCTTCTGATTGCTGTTCCATTTGTGCGTTCGCTTTCATTATTTTTCCTCCTCCGGGCTGCGCAGCAGAAGCTGGGCCAGAATGATCAGTGTCATTGAGCTTAGGAAGGCGAGTGAGCCGATGGCGTTGATACGCGGGCTGACCTGACCTTGCAGGAAGCCGAGAATCTTCACAGGCAATGTTTCGTTGAGGCCTGACACGAACCACGCGACCGCAAATTCATCGAACGAGACTGCCATGGTGATGAAGAGCGCGGCAAAGATCGCAGGCTTGGTGAACGGGATGATCACATAGCGAAGAGTCTGCCATTGATTGCCGCCCATGTTCCACGATGCCGCCTCAAGGTCAGGGTCCATCTGCGACAGGCGCAAGCGGATGATGGCCATTGCAAACGGGCTGCACATCACACCATGCGCGATGATGACGGAAATGGTCGTACCGGACAGGTTAACACGGCTCAGGAAGGCCAGCATGGCCAACCCCATGATCACGACCGGAATGGTCGGTGGCAAAAGTGCAAGAGCTACGTAGACGGATTTACCGGTGAAGTTGTACCGGAAATCCGTATACGCCCCGCCGAAGCCCAGGATGGTTGCAATGACAGCGACGGTCAGCCCCACGACCAGCGTATTGCCGAAGCCCTGCCAAACCAGCGGGTCTTCCCAGATCAGGCGGTACCATTCGGTCGAGAACTCGCCCAGAGGCAGCGACGGGAAGCGGTCGGAGTTGAGCGAGAATACAAAGCTTCCGGCGATCGGGGCAAAGATGAACAGCAGGCAAAGCACGATGTGCAGTTTTAGCAGCGCGTTGATTATGCGGTTTTCGTTACCCATCTTATTTGCCCCGCTCTTTATACGCATAGGTGACTGCCGCGAATGCTGCGGTGAGCAGCGTGATAATCATCATGATCGCAACCACCGCCGCGCGGGGCCATTGCTGACCGGATTTGGTGAAATCGGTGATCATGATCGACAGTGTCGGAGGGTTGCCGCCCCCAAGATACAGCGGGCTGACGAAGTCTCCAAAACTGAGGATAAATGCAAACAGCGCAGCGATCACAAGACCCACTTTGGCTGATGGAACGATCACCG
The DNA here is from genome assembly GCF_042192375.1 of Pseudophaeobacter sp. TrK17. NCBI lineage: Bacteria > Pseudomonadati > Pseudomonadota > Alphaproteobacteria > Rhodobacterales > Roseobacteraceae > Pseudophaeobacter > Pseudophaeobacter sp. TrK17. Next base: position 45,899 of record NZ_CP071704.1, on the reverse strand, counting down.
CAAAAACCGTCCGCAATCTACCACAGCGCAGGTTATGCGCAGCCTCGATTAGGTCGCGATTGACGAAGTTCAGGCTGAATGTCTGCAGCAGAACAACCAAGGGCAAAGTCAGCGTCACCATGCCCACGATGATCCCAAATGCGTTGTTCAACATCGGGAATGGCCCAAGACCAATATACGCGAATGCCGCGTTTATGATGCCCGCATCAGACAGGAAGACCTGGAGCGAATAGACCCGGACAAGATAGCTGGTGAAGAACGGAATGATGAGAATAAAGATCATCCACCGCTTGGCTTTCTCACTCATCTTGAATGAAATCGCATAGGACGCCGGAAAAGCGATAATGCTGGTGACCACGGCTGCCGTCGTAGCAAGGACCATGGTCCGGAAATAGGCGTCCCAAAACACACCACGTGACAGGACACGCTCCCAATTTCCAAAGTTGAGGTCGGGCGTCATCTGAAAGTTGCGCACTGTCCAGAAACTGATCGCGACCAGAAACAGGAGCGGAAAAAGAAAAAACAATAACTGCCAGAGCAGCAGCGGCATCGACAAGATCAATGAAAAAAGTGTTGGTCGCTTGGTCATATCAGATCCCATAGCTGAGCAATCGGGCGTCTTGTTTGGGCGCAAAGAACCATGCGCCCCAACTCAAAAGCGCCTTACGCGCCTTTGTAGTCGGACCAAAAATCATTCCAGTCTTCGAGGCTCTGCTGAACCGGAAGCTGACGATACTGGATCAGCCCTTCACGGATCATGTCCATCGCATTGCGCTGCCCCAGAACCATGTTTTGGCGCTGTGCCTCGGCGGGATTGGTCTCATTGAGCACGCGCCATCCTGCCTGCGAGGGCACGATAGCCGGATAGGCTGCCATGTCAGCAGATTTCGCCTGGCCTTCCGGGGAGGTGATGTACTGGATCCACTTCTTGGCCATTTCCTGATTTTGTGAGCCTTTGCCGATCGAGAAGCTCTCGGTCCACTGCAAGCCACCTTCCTTTGGAATGACGCTGCGTACCGGACTGCCGTTCTTTTCCAGGGTACCGGTGATCCAGTCACCAATCCCTGCAAAGGCCAGCATTTGCCCGTTGTCGAGCGACGAGAAGGTGCCGCCATAATCGAAGAAGCCGCCAGCTTGACGGCGCAGGCCCATGGTATGCTCCTGCACTATTTCCCAAGCCGCTTCGTCGATGTCGTAAGGCGATGAATTGCCGACATGGAGGCTCATCTGACCCAGGTTGGGCAGGTGCCAGTCAAAATGGCCGAGCTTTCCAGTCAACCGCTCGTCTGCAAAAAGATCGTAGCTGGAGGCCTCTTCTTCGGTGAAGGCATCCGTATTGTAGGCTACGCCGAGGAAGCCAAATCGCGTAATAACGGAATAGAGCTTGTCGTCCTGCCAATGGCCAGGGAACTTCTGGAATTCGGGGAAGAAGTCGTCAAAGGCGTAGTCAGCCGGATCCAGCTCTTCGATATAGCCAGCAGCGTTAAGCTGCTGCACATATTCGCCATCCGACAGGATCACATCAAAAGTACCACGCGGGGATTGCGCAATCAGGCCCAGCATGTTGTCACCGCCGGTGTAGTATTTAGGCACGAACTTGACGTTGTTGGCCTCTTCGAATTCACCAACGATATCGGGCTCTGCGTGACCATACCAAGCAAGCATCGACAATTCGGTCGTTTGCGCCGCGGCACGGATGGACAGGAAAGGCGTAGCCAAGGCTGCGGCACCTGTCATCTTCAGCAGACTGCGGCGACTTGGTCGGATCAATTTAGTGGACATCGGGTTACTCCTTGTTGGGATCATTTTCTTCTTTTGATGGGAGGATCAGCTTGCACTCGCCAGTGCGGCGGCTTTGCCGAACTCGTTTGTGAGCGCCGCAATAATACCCTTGGTGCACACATCCAGAAGGATATCGCCCTTTTCGGCGGTAGCTTCTTTTGGTGAGGACAGCGTCCCACTTGCTGGTGTCCATTCCGGCTTAGCCGGGTAGACGTCGTAGGGCGGAAATGTTGCCGGGGCGTGCTCTACCGCGCTTTGAAGTGACACGAGATCGGGGTGCAAACGCAGCATCAGGGACGTTTCCAGAACCCCTCCATGCTCGATGTCCCATCCGAGAAAGCCGTTCGGATACAGCTTCTCGATCGACGCCTGATCCACAAAGTCCCAATAGGACAGGACTACGACCTTGACGTCATGAATGTCGCCCCAACCCAGCTCGCGCAAGGCAAGGTCAATCGCTTCCGTAATGAACCAGGAATTCTCAAAGTGGCCATTGACGATGCACAGATTGCGCACGCCGTGACGCACGAATTCCTTGACCACGTCCTTGAGCGCGTTCACCAAAGTCGCGCCATCAAGGCTGGTCGTGCCGGGAAAGAAGTTTCCGCCACCGGATTTCTGGTGCGATTTGTATCCGTAGGTGAACGGCGGCGCGACAAGGGCGCCGACCTGCTCGGCCACGCGGCGGGCGAATTCGGTCGGCAAAAGCACATCGACATGCATCGGCATATGATGGCCGTGCTGCTCCATTGATCCGAGCGGGATCAGGATGGGCACATCGCCGTTCTGGACTCGCTTCTGGTAGTCGGGCCAAGCCATTTCGGCGGCGAAAACTGTAGAATGTGACATTGCACCCCCTGCATCTGAAGATCGTCAGACCTTAGGGCAGCTTGCTTTGCCACAGAAATTCATAGTAACAATGCTTGGATAAGGATTGTTAATGATGCGCAAATTCACCAACCTGCAAACTGACCTTCTTCGGACCTTCGTGACTGTGGTCGACCTACGCAACTATACGGAAACCGGGAATATTCTCGGGCGGACGCAGCCGGCGATATCGTTGCAGATTAAGCGCCTTGAAGAGGTTGTCGGTGCCAAATTACTAAAGCATGAAGGCAAGCAGGTAGAGTTGACGCCGGACGGGCAGACTCTCCTGGGCTATGCACGGGAGATGCTGCGCCTCAATGACCGGGCGGTAGCCAATTTGCAGCAGGCAGCCTTTCTTGGAACGCTCAGGATTGGCCTGCCGGTCGACTATTCAATTGAGTATTTCCAAAGCGTTATTGCCAAGTTCTCGCACGAGAACCCTGCTGTTTTGTTGGACATTCGCTGTTACCGAAGCCGTGAGCTTCTTGCAGCCCTCCATGTTGATGATCTGGATATGACCATTGCCATCACAGATGAAATGCCCGCGCCCCACGTCTCCATCTACTGGTCGGAACGTCCGGTCTGGGTTTGCGCCCGCGATCACAAGATAGATCCGGACCAGCCACTCAAGGTGATCGCGCATCGCGACGGCTGTTTCTATCGCAAGCGTATGATCGACGCGCTGAATACCGAAGGGCGCGATTGGCGCGTATCCTTTGAAAGCCTCGGCGTCTCAGCTCTTCAAAAGGCAGTTTTGGATGGCATGGGCGTCACCGCGTTAACAAAGAAGACGTTGCTGCCCGGTATGCGGGTCCTCACCGCCAGCGATGGCTTCCCGAAGTTGTCAAAGATCCACATTGGGCTGTTCTACAAGCACATAAAGATGTCCGATGCCGCGCTGAAACTGATCGAGCAGATCACGGAGGATGTGTCATCCTTCCGCTTGCCGACGCGTGCTCGCGCCGGATAATGGGCACGCCCACAGGGTAAATTTGTAATTCTTATGGTAAGATGATTGCAATTAATTTTTCGTCGCATCGCCACACTGCTACGCAGACAAGGTCACTGTTAGCAGAGAGGAATATCGACAATGGACGACATGCTCCACGTCATGGAATGGCACAACGGCGAGAAGGAGTTCTCGCCCTTTTCAGATAACGAAATGGCCCGTCGCCAGAACGAATTGCGCGACTGGATGGGCAAGAACGATGTCGATGCATCACTCTTCACCTCTTATCACTGCATCAACTATTATAGCGGATGGCTGTACTGCTATTTCGGTCGTAAATACGGCATGGTCATCGACCAGAAGAACGCCACTACGATCTCTGCCGGCATCGACGGCGGCCAACCCTTCCGTCGCAGCTTCGGCAACAACATCACGTATACTGACTGGCGTCGTGACAACTTCTACCGCGCGATCCAGCAACTGACACCGGGTGCCAAGCGCATCGGTATCGAATTCGACCACGTGTCGCTGGAATACCGCCAACTGCTTCAGGATGCCCTGCCGGGCGTCGAGTTCGTTGACGTCGGTCAGCCCGCGATGTGGATGCGGACGATCAAGTCGGCCGAAGAAATCAAGCTGATCAAAGAAGGCGCCCGCGTCGCCGACGTTGGCGGTGCTGCTGTGGCCGCTGCGGTCAAAGCCGGTGTTCCCGAACACGAAGTCGCCATTGCCAGTACCAATGCGATGATCCGCGAGATTGCCAACTCTTTCCCCTTCGTCGAATTGATGGACACCTGGACCTGGTTCCAGTCCGGCATTAACACCGACGGCGCGCACAACCCGGTAACGAACAAGAAAGTGCAGTCGGGTGAAATCCTCAGCCTCAACACTTTCCCGATGATCTTTGGCTACTACACGGCGCTGGAACGCACACTGTTCTGCGACCACGTTGATGATGCAAGCCTCGATATCTGGGAGAAGAACGTCAAGGTCCACGAGCGTGGACTCGAGTTGATCAAGCCGGGCGCGCGCTGCATGGATATCGCGATCGAGCTCAACGAGATGTATCGCGAATGGGACCTGCTGAAGTATCGTTCGTTCGGATACGGCCACAGCTTTGGCGTTCTGAGCCATTACTATGGCCGCGAGGCTGGCGTAGAACTTCGCGAAGACATTGAAACGGAGCTCAAGCCAGGAATGGTCGTGTCCATGGAGCCCATGGTCATGATCCCGGAAGGTCAGCCTGGCGCTGGCGGCTACCGTGAGCATGACATCCTAGTGATCGGCGAGGACAACACAGTCGAGAACATCACCGGATTCCCATTCGGCCCCGAGCACAATGTCATCAAGAACTAAGATCAGTGCTATCTCGGTAGCAAACAATATTGCTATGATCAGCGCCCTGTTGGCGCTGGTCATAGCGGTAACCTTCCTATCGCGTGAAACCCAAAAGCATGGCTACACAGTGATTGCGCGCGGCGGGGGCCTACCGATCTTCATCCAAACGAACAGCGCCTACTAATCCATGCAGGACATAATGGTTGGCGTTACCGTTTCGTCGTCTGGCGGCATTGGCCGTCAGACAACTTCAATCATTTTGAAACCCTGATGTAAAAATGCGAAACCGAGCCCTACAAGAGTTTCTAGATGCGGCAAGAATTGCCTATTCTGCCCGTGCGCGAGATCCGAACTCTGTCAGCTTGGTTGAACAAGTCTTTGCCACCCTTGAGTCTCCCGCACCACAATCACAGTCCGACAGCGGTCGACTTCCGGTCTGCAAGTATCTCACGGATATTGCGAACCCGTCCGTCTCCGACGAACCTGATCTTCGACAGGTGATGACGACATTCTTTAGCATCGAACCGACGCTCCGGTGGCGGCGCCGTCAAGGGGATTGCAGCGGTGCAAGCGAAGGTTTTGCCGAAAACCATGCAAACGCGATGATTGTCGGTCCCGGTGGCCTCGAACCGCGAGAGGGCGTTTGGCTGGGAGTGTCGCTTCTCGGGCCAAACGTGCAGTATCCCAATCACAGGCACCCACCCCAAGAAACCTATCTTGTCATGAACACGGGCGACTTTCGTCAAGGTCGGAACGAATGGGTTCATGTGGCGAAGGGCGAAACCTTCTACAATCCGCATAATATCCCGCACGCGATGCGGTCCAATGATCTTCCACTCCTCGTTTTCTGGGTCCTGAAGGAATAGCCGGAGCGCAAAAGATGCTGTGCATGCTTCTGTGATGAAAAAGAGGCGCCACTCGCTCACCCTATGCGGATTAAATTGCTTGAGGAATATTGGGCAGGCTGGAACTTAACAGCTTCAGACCTGAGCCAAAGCGGTCATTGCAAGGCGCTTGGTACATAAGCGGGCTAATACGTTTTTGAGCCGTCACCCCGGCAGATACTAAGCTGCAATCCGCCACATCCGGAACCGCCTGTCGCGTTGCCCTTAAATCTGAAACACGAGGGAGTGGGAAAAACTTGGGGGTCATGCAGCGGCCCTGCGGTATGCGCCGATCAACCTTCCATCAAGAACGGCAGCCCGCACGACGGCGACTCTGTGTGCGCCTTTGGGTGACCATCTCATGCGTCGACGTTTTCCCATGCGTGTGTTGCCGATGTCATCCACGCAGCCTTCTGCACGGGACGAAGAGATTGGAAGACCATTGCGGTACCGCCAACCATAGTCGGTCAGGCTATCCATATTGTTTGCCAGATAGGTGTAGAGTTCCCGGCAACGCGCTTGGACGCGGTTGGTGGCATCGCGCACTTCGGGATCATCTTTGCTAAGCCTCTCGCAATCGGCCATCAGCCACTGAAGGCCTGTGGTGGCCACTCGAATTTTTCCATGCCACAGATACCATCGCAGCCGCTCTGCGGGCCGCCCGAACAACACCGGGATGCCAGGGAAATTCTTGGCTTGCAGCAGCCCCCTTACAGCGTTCTCAACGTGTTTGACCCGCATCGAAATATGCCACCAATCGAGGATATGGCGAACCGGCCCACCGACGGCGAAGCGCACAAGATTGGGCAATGCGGGTTCTCCATCCGAAATCACGGTAACAGGGCTCTCGCCGTCCCAGCCAATTTCTTTAAGGTCTTGCCTTACTTGCCTTACTTGCCTTACTTGCCTTACTTGCCTTACTTGCCTTACTTGCCTTACTTGCCTGGATGGCGCTTGAGCTGCCTGCTGTACAAGCCCGAAACGGCGGCACATTTGCGAACTCTCGATCTTGCCAACCACAACATCAAGGTGCCGCTTCTGGTATTCCGGTCTGCTCCGAATATGCGCACCGTCCAGAAAGACCGTCACGGGAGCTGCACTATTTCGTGCCGACGAGACAGCCGGTTCCGCATACTCGCTATCGCCGATCTCCCTCGCGATTTTGCCGAGGCGGTTACGTACCGAAGTGTTCGCCTGCTTGGCGCATGGCAGAAATATCTCCATGATACGCGCTGCTTCTCGAAACGAATGCCGCGCCCCAAGCTCGGCTTGAAGGCGCTGCAATTCAGGTGTTGATCGGTCTGGGAAGAAAAGGGCCAGCGGCGAGAGTGGTCCGCCCAGGGTGACCTCAGACTTGGCGTTGCAGGCGCAACGACGAATGCGTGGCGCCTTGACTTGGAACCGACCGAACAATGTGTCCAGGACTCTGGGTCGATAGTCATGGATGGCTCTGACCTTGTTGCAGTCAGGACAGACCCTGATCGCCTCAGAGATCTCCTCGATCTGGTCAAGGAGGATCGCTTGCTGCAATTGCCAAAGCATGGATTTCGCATCTTCGAGCAACAGTCCAAAGCCCTCGGGCTGAGTACTTCGAAATGGGCGGGAAAGGCGTCCCACGCGCCGCGTCTTCGTGGTTCCGTTCTCAAATGTCGTCTCGACGATGATCCGCACATCCATGGCAATTCCTCTACTGTGAAACCACCATCATAGACGAACACCCCCAGGTTTTGCCCACTCCCCACCAACCCACCGGCTGTCCTTGCGGCGATATTGGCAGGTGCAAGTAATCTCGGGCTTGAGCGGATGGCACAGGCATCAAAAGATGTGAGCCACGCCCAGTTGTCATGGGCCTCCTCGTGGTATCTTCGCCCCGAAACCTATTCAGACGCACTGGCAAAGATCGTTGATGCCCACCACGCTTTACCGCTCGCGCGGGTTTGGGGCGATGCAGATCATACATCTTCAGATGGGCAGTTTTTTACTGCCGCCCGGAATTCTGGCGAAATCAATGCCAAGTATGGTCCAGACCCGGGCCTTAAAATATATTCCTTTCTGTCGGGACAATATGGGTCATTCCATTCAAGTGTTATTGGGGCCACGGCAGGTGAAGCGCCCTACGTTCTGGACGGTTTGATGGGGAATGCAGCGCAGTTTAACCCGCTTGTCCATTACACAGATACAGGCGGCGTTTCCGATCACGTCTTCGCCCTGTTTCATCTTTTGGGTTTGCGGCTTGCACCTCGGCTAAGGGACTTCCCAAACCGAAAACTTGCGTGTTTTGGAAAGGCCAGCCAGTGGAAGGGGCTGGCCCCGATTATGGGAAAACCAATCAATGACGAGGTTATTCTCAGCCACTGGGATAATGAAGTCATCCGACTGGCGGCGAGCGCCAGGACCGGCGACATAAAACCGTCTGCCATGTTGAAGAAACTGGGGGCGTTAAACCTTGTTATTGCCGCTATCGTCTACTGGAATACCATGTACATGGATAAGGCAGCTCAACACCTTCTGAAGGCGGGCCAATTGGCTGACCCCAGTTTGCTCCGGCACGTTTCGCCATTGGGCTGGATGCACATCAATCTTACAGGTGATTTTGTATGGAATTCTGGGGCTGCTGAACGCATGAATGCCCGTCCATTGCACCTCAGCGCCACGAGAAAGTGGGCTTCATAACATCAAATAGCAAAAGTTCCCTCTTTGTTCACGTCTAGGGTAACCCTACGAACAAACCTTGCGATGGGGCCTATTCACCGAAAAAACCCCAATGCGCGATGACGTCATTGGGATTATGGAGACCCGCCCTGCCCTGCGCGAGCGCCGCAGCGTTGCCGACCGGGTGATCGAGAAGATCAAGGCCTTCGTGCAGACGTTTATTGAGGGCGTGGATTAGACTCCTTCCCTACTCTCTGACCGCCAATGATTTGAACCGGAAAACTTTGCGTTTTCCGGATTTTCCGTATAATGTGGATACTACCCTCTAAGTGTAAGGACTATGAACATGAAGACTATGACCGCTTCGGTCGCGAGCAAAGAGTTCGGGCGCTACCTAGACGCTGCGCAGCACGAACCTGTAGTGATCACCAAGCAGAACCGCCCGGTAGCTATCACCATGTCGATTCAGCAGGTTGAGCGCCTCTTCAGAGGGCAGGTTGAAGCTGGCATCGCGCGTGGCCTCGAGGATGTTGCCGCAGGACGCTATAGGGAGATGACCCCAACTCACCTGGAGACCATGCGAGCGAATTTTAAGGCACCAACCAGCTAAGCATGAAGGTCATTATCACCCAATCAGCGGAAGATTCCCTTGGGGAAATCTACCGCTACAAGTGCGAATACAGCGTGGCTCACGCTGATGAGTTTTTAAGCAACATCTACGCGTTCACGACTGAGAACCTGTCGCAGTTCCCCCGCCTCGGGCACGTCTACAACCCCGAGCGGGGTTTGTTTCGTCTTATCTATGCCAAGGCCTTCAACATCTACTACACGATACGTGACCAAGAGGTGTTCGTCCTGTTCATCATTGACGGCTCGATCAGCCTGAACCAAGAGTTGGCCGACCCAAAAGTCACCCTGCCTGAGCTTTAGTCGCCACGAAGAGACATCATCACGTATTCTTGAGTTCAGTTAATTCGGGTAAACCGATTTAACCTATTAAATACATCTCACCTGCTGTTGAATTCCGGTGACCATGGTAGAAGCATCAGGTAAAGCGGTTATTTCGGTTAAACTGATTTAACCAATAATATCGAAACAACAAGTTATTTGCGTTATTTTGGTTTATCCATATACTTAGCAGCATGAAAATAACCATCTACAACATGAAGGGCTCAGCAGGGAAAACCCCGCTCGCCGTGAACATCGCGCTCGACCGGGAATACGCCTTGGCGACCAACGAACCCTACAACCTCCTAGATACCATCTTGCCCGAAGAGCGGCTTTTCTCGCTGCAACCCGATGAAGAGTTTCCGGACTTTCCTGAAGGAATCGACGTGGTGTTCGACCTGGCGGGTCTCATGTCGCGTGATGCGCGGCCCAGTATTGTCTCAGCAGTCTCACAATCAAATGTGGTGCTGGTGCCCATCTACAATGAGCTGAAGTGCATCCATGCGGGGATACACACGATCAACGAACTTTTGCCATACAACAAGAACATCGTCGTCGTGGCGACGAAACTGGTGAAGCGGAAAGGTGAAGCCTTCAAAGACTGGGCTGACAGTGAGGACGCGAAGAATATCAAAGCCGTAGTGGATCACGCGATAGGGCAGGGGATACCGGTCCTTCCGCTGAAGTTCTCCCGCGTGTTTGACACCATCTTCGAACAAGAGCTTTCCATCCGTCAAATGATGGAAAAGGATGCTCTCGCTCGCTATACCTACCGGGATGTTGCAGCGCAGTTCGACACCTTACTTTCTTACCTCGAGCAACATTATGCCTAAGAAAAATGACCTCTCCATCTTCAAAAAAGTTGAACCGGGTAATTCGGTTAAGCCAAATGAACCGAAATCAATTCTCGCGCCGAAAACCGTGGGTCGTAAGGCCAAGAAGCCCGAAGACAAGGAGTCTGAGATCGTAGCCATAAAGCTCACAAAAGCAGAGCTTACAAAGCTCGAAGAAAAGGCGGGCCTCGTTCCGAAGTCTACCTATCTCAAACACATCCTAAGGAACAAAACTGACCTTTTCGATTGAATCGATTAAACCTGTTATATTGGTTTAACCGAAACAACCGGTTTCTTGATTTCTGCTTCAAGCTCTTCAATCTGCGATTTTAGGACGACCGGCTCACTTAAGCCGTTTTTTTGTGCCCACTCATCAGGAGAGGGGAAGCTTACACCGCGAGCACTCCAGAACCCTCTGATCTCCACAGCGTTCAGCCGATCTTTCCAACCAGCCTTTTTGAAGGCATCCACATAAATGTGACTTCCAAGACTGAGCTGAAACTCTTTCGTAACAAGGTCTCTCTGGGTCTCAGGAAGGGCCTGGAAGGCTGCCTCAATCATTTCCGCACATGACCGGCGATATCCCATCTCTGCCTCTCTCTGGGCCTTTTTGAGGGCTTCTAGGGGTCGTGTATGGATGCCCCCGGTTTTGCAAGGATTTCCTGAGCTGATTTCCAGCGATTTGATTGCGGTCGTGTATTCGGCCTCGTGTTGCGGCTTTTACGCGCCGCGGGCCATGATGGTCAGTTCGCTGATTGGGTCCAATTCGATTCCGCGGGCTGTAAGCGCCCTACCCCTATCTGGCTTTCCAATCAGGATCTGTTCAATCGACGTCCATCACTTCAGAGCATTCCTTGCCATCTGCCCACTTAATGCAAGCGGGACAGAAGCTTATGCGGCCACCTCCTGATTTGACTGGTAGCCTTGTTCTCTGGTGATCATCGCCCAAATCTGGCGGGCCATTCTATTGGCGAGTGCCACAGCGGCCACCATCTTTGGTTTGCGGTCCAGCTTGTCTTGTAGCCAAGGATGGCAGCGTTTGCCGCGCCGCGCGGCGGCGGCAATGCAGCTCATCGCGCCGATAATCAGCGCGCGGCGAATGTCCTTTTGACCCATTTTACTGGTCTGTCCAAGTCGGGTTTTGCCTCCCGTCGAATGCTGTTTGGGGACCAAACCAAGCCAAGCCGCGAAGTCCCGCCCTTTTTCAAAGCACTTCATGTCTGGCGCAAACGCTTCGATCACCATCGCGGCAATCGGCCCAATGCCGGGCATGGTTTGCAACCGTCGTGCCTTTGGACTGTCGGCGCAATGGCTCTTGATCCGCCCGGTGAGCGTATCGACCTCTTCCGAGAGCTGGTCGATGCGGTTGAAATGCAACTTGGCCATCGTCACGACCAGTTCCGGAAGATCAGGATGGACATCGACCAGCTCCCGGAGCCGCTCAACATTCTTCAACCCAACAGGTGCAATCAGCCCGAATTCCGCAAGATGGCCGCGCAAGGCGTTCACGGTTGCAGTGCGTTGCTCCAACAGCTGGTCCCGTGTGCGCATCATCATGGTCAGTGCCTGGGTTTCAGCGGATTTTGGCACGACAAAGGACATGTTGGGCCGCAGCGCAGCTTCGGTGATGGCCTCCGCATCTGCCGCATCATTCTTGTGGCGCTTTACGAATGGCTTGACATAGATCGGTGGAATGAGCCTCACTTCATGACCCAACGACATCAGTTCGCGTGCCCAATAATGGGCTGTCGCGCAGGCTTCCATGGCGAAAAGGCTGCGTGGATGTTCGGCGCAAAACTTGGCAAATTGTGGTCGGCTCAATTTCTTCCGAAACACAACCTGTCCATCCCGGCGCGCGCCGTGCAGCTGGAAAACGTTCTTTGCCAGATCAACGCCAATGATGATATCTTCTTCCATGGGTGCTCCCTTTCTCTTTGGTGGTGGTTGAATAACCACCATGGCACATCGCGATGCCGTTCGAGGAGGGGGCATCCACCGCATCAATTCCGGTAGGGGGCCGGATTGTATCACAAGGCCCTGACGTCCTCTTCTTTTCTTCATTTTAAGAAGCGCTGTGATCACTTTTGTGGCGACGATGGGATCTGACGCGACCTCATCTCTGTTTGTCGCGCTGCAGCGCTTGTTAGGTCAGCCAAATTCCGGCATCTCGGGTTCACGCAAATGCGGTGCCTGCACCAACTGCTCGGCAAGGCCGGCACTTTCACTGTGAGCCGCAAGACCGCTCGACGACATGGTTGGCGAAAGTACACCCTTGGACGCATTGAGAACATCGAGCCAGTCCTTACAGACCTTCTTTGCGCCCTCGACCTGCGATGGCGGCGCAAGACGCGTGGCGCGGGGCAGGAGCCCGGTGAGCCGCCTGTGAAGTGCTTCCCCTGCCGCGTCGTTATCGAAGCCTGACAGCGGCTTCAGGCCCTCAGCGAGCTTGAGAAGGGCGGCCTCTGTCTTCGGCCCGAACCCGCCGCCTGTGCTGACGTAGATCGTGTCATCCCGGGCCTCAAATTCCGCAAGTGCGAGGGCGTCGAGGCCGCCTTCGAACACCACCATACGCTTGGCGGTTTTCGGATCGCCGAGAATCGCGACGGTCTTCAGGCCGCCTTTGGCAAAGCGTGCAGCGTTCTTCTGACCATCCTTCTCCCACCGCTGTTCGAACCCCTGAATATCTCCGGTCTCGGGGTTGCGATGCGCGAAGTATATGCCGCCAAAAGCGCCACAGCGCACATCCTCCTGGAAGCGGTGCAGGGTCGCTTTCGAGATGCCCCGATCCTCTGCGTAGGTCCGGTGATCGTCGATATAAGGTGCTTCCTCCCATCGGCGCCGGGCCTCGGTGTGGTCTTGAGGGGTGTCGCCCAGGCGCGGCGCTGCTGGGGGCACGAGCATCGGTGTGTCAGTGCCCATGATCTCGCGGAACGCCTTGCGCGCATCGCCAAGTGTCGATCCCGCATTGTCGGATAGCCAAAGATCGATGACCGATCCGGATGCGCCCGTCTTGTTATTCGTCCAGACCCAGAGCGACCCTTTCCGCGTCGCCTTGATTGTCTCGCCACCGCGCACATAGGTCCGGCGATCCCGGCCCTGCGGGTCGTTATGCCCGTCCTTGTGTTTGGGGTCATAGGACCAGCCACCGCGCGAGGCGATCTCGTTGATGTGGACCGTCCGCATCCGGTCCAACTCGTGATGATCGTTCTCTTTGACCGCTCTTGCGATCCGACGATGTGTGCTACTGCCTCTGCGATCCGCGTCCGGGGCGGCTTGCGGGTTCGAGACGCTCCGGCGATCCGGCAGCTCTGCTTTGATCCGCTTCTCTTCCTGGCGCGCCACAGTCCGCAAGGCCGTCCGGACGGGATCACGCCCGGGGCCGATGGCATCGATCACGGCTCTGACCTCGGCGGTCCTGACATCGACCCGGGCTGCGGCCTCTGCCCGCTCCGCGTCATTCACCCGGATCCCCTGCTTGCGGTCTACAGTGGCCTCATGGGCCGCTTGCTGCCCGGCCCGGGCCTCGGCCTCGATCCGGCACTGTTGGCGCTCCAGCCGGTCCAGGATCGCATCACACTGCGTCTGAATGTCCTGCGGGGCACCATGCACGGGGAGACCTGCACGGGCGGCCTCGAGAGACGCAAGACGCACGAAGTCAGGTGAACCGGAGAACTTCACCGAGGACCACCCCTTGGCTTTTGCGATCGCGATCATGGCCGCGCGCGTCTCGTGGGTGCTACGCGATGTCGAGAGACGGCTGCCATGATCGACCAGTGTTGCGTTATCCCGGAACGTGATCTGAGGAGGCACATCCTGCAGATCGACAAAACGTATTGCGTCAGACACGGCGTGATCGAGATGGAGATCGCAGTAGATGCGGCGCAAGAGCGTCAGCTTGAACGCCGATGATGCGGTCGCTTTGCGGTCCTCTTTCCAGACTACCCCGGATATGCTTTCAATATCCTTGTGATCCTCTTTGAGATCATTGACGTATGCGCCTTCCGGATCTTTATATGCCCCAAGGGCGGCCACCATCTTACGGATGGAAAACTTCGATCCGAACGCTGACGCTTTTGCGAATTCGGTGCTGCCCAGGATGCCGATCCGCGCACCGGACCCGGCCTTGTAATAGCATAGCCCAAGCTCTCCGACGGCGGTGTGAAGGCCTTCCCAGTCCTGCGCGGCACTAACGACCTGTGCAAATCGAGCCTTCAGAGCGGCGGGGATGCCGTGTTCGAATGTCTCGACCCCTGTCGATTTCTCAAACTTGCGCGCGCCGGAGGTTTTGGGTCTCTTCCCGGCGTCCCGGTCCGCTTTCTTCTTGTCCCAGGCCGCTGGGTTGGGTTTCAACTCGACCGTGCCATCCGCTGACACATCGAACGCGCACCGGCCCCGGTCATGTGACCAGCCTTGTGCCAGCTCGATTTCCCGGCAGGCCTTCTCGATGCGGAGATGATCGTTCGATTTCGACCAGACCTTTCCGGTGATGGGGTGAACCGTGTTGCAAACCAGATGCACATGCCGCCGCATCGTGTCGTGATGTGTCCCGATGACGATCTGATGTTCCTCCAGCCCGAGGCTTCGGATCATATGGTCGGCCGCCGCGACCATCTGGTCATCACTTGGCTGTTCCAGCTCATGCCAACTGAGGACCAAATGGTAATATGGTTTCCGGACTCTGCTGTTCAGCTCTGACGTGAGGCGCATGTCCCCAGCCGCGTTCTGCCAGTCGCGCGAGGCGAGGTTGCGCAGTGCGACCCGGGTGGCCTTGCCGCAGACATATGCCACGCCGGGCTTGAAGGCATCTGCGCCGCCACCGGACCCTTTCTCCCCTTCTTTCTTGATGGCCTCGCCGATCATGCCAGCAGGGCCCGGATCAGCGCGGTGGCGGTCTCAACCGCGATGCGCGTCTGATCGATCACGCGCCGATCATCGGCCGACACCGCGGTGAGGCGCCCTGCGTTGACGGCGTATGCGAGCTGGTTCAGGTTCGAGCCTTGCTTTCCCAGCTCGCCGTGTATGCGCAGGAGGTCATGGCGCTCGCGGCGATCAAAGCCTGCATCACCGTAGATCAGAGCGCTGTGGAACTCGCGGTGGTCTTCGTACCCTGCCTTGCGCGCCCGCGCGATGAACCCGGCCAGTTCCTCATCATCCACCCGCTGCTGAAGGAGGTTGTGCCGCCTTCGGCGGTTTGACCTCTGCTTTCCGTCTCCTGCGCGTGCCATACCTGCTCAACCCCAATCTAGTCCTCTTTCGTTTTTATGACCCCGCCCTGAAAATCCCTAACGCACACCTTCTCCCCTAACGCCCATAGCTGATCCCGCCGACGCCATCCGGCGGAGAAGGAGATCAGCCCATTACCGCTGAACGAAGCACACGATGGAGCCATCCCGGGCCCGACCGGGCGGCTCGGCGCAGATACCGCGCGCGTCGAGGACGACATACGTGCCCCAAGCTGCGGCAGCGGTGAGACAGGCGGCACTGAGTGCGCCGACAACGGCCGCGACAATAAGTTGCCGTCGGGAGATGCGATCGGCTGTCGTGATCGATTTCTGCGCGGCGTCTCGGGCGATCTTTTCAGATGCATCTTCGATGAGCCGCGCGATGGCCTTTCGGGCTTCGGCTGCCGCGATCGGCCCGGCTCGTTCGGGGATGGCCTTCAATTCGTCCAGGACGCGCTGGACGTCGCGCAAGGAGGCGACCCGGCCCGCTCTGATCGCGCGGTCATAGTGATCGAGCACTAGGATTACAGGCCAGAGCTCGTCGCGAGGGGAAAGCCCCAGCCCCGCCTTGACCGCCATCAGGCGTGCGCGGTCTTGCTCCGTTGGTGCGCGGCGGTAGACCTGGGTGAACAGGTCTTCCGGAAGGTCGGTCATTCAAGCAGCCCTGCGATCTTCATCTGTTCGGACCACGACCGGACCGCTGCCTTTACGCGCATCTTCTGGAGCATGGAAAGCTTGTCCGAGGTCTGCGCCGTGATCAGGTTGAGGCTGGCATTTTCGAGAATGTCATTCACACGGGGGTCGAGCCGGACCATGTCGATAACGGCGGCCCCGCGCGCTTCGAGATCGGCTTTGATCTTGGTCGTGTCGAACAATGTGAATTCACGGTCCTCGCGCCAGTTGCGCACGATGATCCAGCGGGTGGCATCCGGTAGGGCTGCCAGCTCATCCTTGAGCGCCACGAGCGGCGACCTGGTCTGATCGATGACGAAGATGATGGTCAGTTCGGCCTCGATCTCGGCGAGAAGCAATTCGAGGCTGAACCCGTCCTCGGAAGCACCGTCCTCGGTCAGCCTCTCCGTGACGTCAGAGCCGCGCGCGGGAAGATCAATTAGGACATCGCCGGGACTTTCCGCAATGATGTCAAAGAGGGCATCGCGGCCAGCGGGTGTCATGACGTTGATACAGTGAACATCCAGTTCACCGTTTTGGAACGCGGCGTGAAGGCCCGGGTTTTTATTGTCGCCATCGATCAGGGTGACCGGTTCTTTGGCTTGGAGCATCACCGCGGCCATGCGCTTTGCGACCTCGGTTTTGCCGACGCCCCCTTTGTCGCCGTGTATGAAAAAAATATGTTTCACAGTTCACCTCCTTGATCACGAAAATCCGATCCTGGATACTCTTTCTGAACCTTTTTTCTCCCCTTGTCCGGGATGGTATTTATCTTTGTTTCTGCGGTACTGACCCGGCGCGTCCATGACCTGGTCGGCGCAATTCCGGCCTGGGTCCGAGCGCGGCGAACGTATGTTTTGAATGTATTCATGTTGAGCTGTTCGCCGTCCGGAAGGGTCTTGTTGAGTTCCGCGCAGATCTCTTCCAGAGAGAACCCAGTCGTCATCTTTGTGTGGATGTCCTGGATCAGGCTGGCGACGAAATCCGCCTTCGTCAGTTTCTTCTCCCGTCGCTTCGACATGGATTTGAGGGCTGACTTTGCCTCTTTCAGATGTTCCGTTTTGAGTGCCATGATGCTATCCTTGAGCTACACAGCAAGTTTCTTCGATGACCGTGAAAATACAAAAATAAATCTTCGGAATCTCCTTCCGGGATCACCCTGCCCTTAGCAGGGTATGGCGACGGTAAACCGTCCCCCCTGATCCAGCAGCGGCGGCGACACCGAGGTGTCTTCTTCTCGCAGGATGGTGCAACTTGTCGGCGCCGGGGGCTTCTCCGCGGTGCGTTTGGGGCAGTAGGGGAAGAGAGAATAACACAAGGCGAAACAGGTCTTGTACCGATGGACCGGGAGATGGGCTTCGGCGCGCACCATTTTGGGGCAGACCCTAGATGACGCCCTAAGCGTGATCTCTGTGCCGTTTAACGATGTCAGTGACGGTGTTTTTGGAAATGCCGAGATCGCGCGCAATCCATCGGTATGATCTGCCGTCTTGAACGGCCTGCAGCACCTTCGGGGCTAGCTTATCAGACTTGGGTCGCTGTCCCGGCTGTCGCCCAAGCTTTTTGCCGCGGGCCCGTGCAGCGGCGAGACCGGATTTCACACGCTCGCTGAGAAGGTCGCGCTCGAACTGGGCAATCCCTGCGAGCATTGTGGCCATCATCCGCCCATGTGGCGTGTCGAGTTCGAAGGTCATGCCGTTCATAGCCACGACCGAGACCTTCCAGCCTGCGAGCCGATTGAGGGTATCGAGCAGGTCCTGAGTGGAGCGCCCCCACCGGGAAAGCTCGCTGACCAGAATGGCGTCTATATGCCGGGCCTGCGCGAGATTGAGGATCTGATTGCGGGCGGCGCGATTGGCTGAGGCCCCGGAGGCCGTTTCCTTGAACATGCCGACAACGTCATAGCCGCCGCGTTCCGCAAATGCGGTCAGTTCCGCGACCTGCCGCTCACAGGACTGATCAGAAGTCGAAACTCTGGCGTAGATGGCTGCACGGTTGTTCATATCCTATCGCTCTGCTGCTTGAGGATGTGTCCCAGTTGAACCCCCTCGGAATTTGGCCTTGCAAGCCTTTGATATTGCTGGTGCGGATTTTGTCCTGAACAGACTAATGACTAACAAGGACAATCCCACATGCCAAGACGCTCTATTCTGACCGCGCGCCAACGTGCGGCGCTGTTCGATCTGCCAACAGACGAAGCCACCATCCTCTACCACTACACACTGGCGGACGATGACCTCGAATTCATTCGAACCCGTCGCCATGCACGCAATCGCCTCGGCTTTGCCCTTCAGCTTTGTGCGTTCCGGTATCCTGGCCGACTGCTGGCGTCGGGTGAAGTCATTCCGGAGGCCGTCAGTCGCTTCATCGCCGCACAGCTTGGCGAAGAGATGGAAGAGCTTTCCCATTACGCTGAGACCGACGTAACGCGGCGTAGGCATCTGGTCGACTTGCGCCAGTTCTACGGCTTCAGGATGTTCTCCGGGCATCGCGCGCGGGAACTGAAAGCCTGGCTGTCAGGCGAGGCGGAAGTGGCAACCTCCAACCATGATCTGGCCCGCCGGTTTATCGAAGAGTGTCGCCGGACCCAGACCATCCTGCCGGGCGTGTCCGTAATTGAACGCCTCTGCGCGGATGCGCTCGTGGCGGCGGAACGCCGGCTCGAAAGCGCCATCGTGGCCCGGCTGGATGCGGAGACAAAGACCCGCCTGGGCACCCTGCTCACGGAGATGGTCGACGCTACGGTCAGCCGGTTCGTCTGGCTACGCCAATTCGAGGTGGGGCAGAACTCGGCCGATGTTGGCCGTCTCCTCGATCGGCTCGAGGTTCTGCGGGGCCTGAACGTCTCGTCGGATATCCTCGCTGGTATTCCAACCCATCGGGTGACCCGCCTGCGGCGTCAGGGCGAACGCTATTTTGCCGATGGCCTGCGTGACATCGGCAGCGACCGTCGCGTGGCCATTCTCGCGGTTTGCGCCGTCGAGTGGCGTGCCGCGATTTCCGACGCGGTGGTCGAGACCCATGACCGCATCGTCGGCAAGACATGGCAGGGCGCGAAGAGGCTGTGCGACGCCAAAATCACTGATGCAAAGGCGGCGGTGCAGGACACGCTGCGCGCCTTCAAATCTCTCGGGTCGGCCCTGCTGGACGCCAGAAGCGATGGGGTTTCCCTGGATCAGGCGACAGAACTGGCCTGTGGATGGGAGCAACTCGAAGGGCTGGTCGCCACCGCCGCCGAGTTGACCAACACGATGGCCGCTGACCCCTTGGCCCATGTTGGCCAAGGCTATCATCGGTTCCGGCGCTATGCCCCGCGCATGCTGCGCGTTCTCGACATCGAGGCGGCGGGTGTCGCGGCTCCCTTGCTTCAGGCGGCCGAGCTGATCGCACATGATCAGAAGCCCGAGACATGGCCAGTTGGCTTTCTACGGCGAGGTTCGAAATGGCACAGCCATCTGAACGCTGAGGACGGTGACGGCCATCGGCTCTGGGAAGTTGCGGTGCTGTTTCATTTGCGGGAGGCGTTCCGGTCGGGTGACATCTGGCTCCCCCATTCCCGGCGCTTCGCCGATCTGAAGCAGGCCCTAGTTCCCGCGGAGGCGGTAGAGGGCGCGCCAAGGCTGACGGTGCCGCTCGACCCGGAGACCTGGCTTGCCGATCGCAAGGCTCGCATGACGGATGGCCTCGCGCGACTGGCAAAGGCGGCTCGCGCAGGGACCATCCCGGGCGGGTCGATCGAGAATGGCGTCTTGAAAATTGACCGCCTGAGTGCGGCGGTGCCGCAAGAGGCGGACGAGTTGGTACTCGATCTCTATGACCGGTTGCCGGCCATACGGATCACGGAGCTGCTCCAGGAGGTCGATGCGGATATCGGCTTCACGGAAGCCTTCACACATTTGCAGACCGGCGCACCCTGCAAAGACCAGATCGGCATGCTGACGGTGTTGCTGGCTGAGGGTTTGAACCTCGGGCTCAGCAAGATGGCCGAGGCAACCAGCACACACGACTACTTCCAGCTCTCGCGCCTGTCACGATGGCACGTAGAGAGCGAGGCCATCAACCAGGCCCTCGCCATGGTGATCGAGGCACAGGCCCAGCTGCCCATGGCCCAGTTCTGGGGCGGGGGCGTCACCGCGTCCAGTGACGGGCAATTCTTCCCCGCCGCCCGGCAGGGCGAAGCCATGAACCTCATCAACGCGAAATACGGCTCCGAGCCGGGCCTCAAGGCCTATACCCATGTCTCCGACCAGTTCGGCCCCTTCGCAACCCAGAACATTCCGGCCACCGTGAGCGAGGCACCCTACATCCTGGATGGGCTGCTGATGAACGAGACGGGGCGGAAGATCACAGAGCAGTATGCCGACACCGGGGGCTTCACCGATCACGTCTTTGCCGTGACCTCGCCGCCGAAAACTGCGCGCAGGAGGCGCTGGCGAAAGGCGTCGATTTCATTGAGCACAAGCGTGGCACCGGCCCGGGCGGCGAAGGCGGCCAGGGCACCGGTGCCAGCCGAGGGCTCCAGCACAGTCTCGCCCTTGCGAATGGCGGCCGCCCGCACGACCATTGCCGCGAAAGGCAACGGCGTGGAAAACTGCTGCAGCCGGATCTGCTGCTCTGACCGGCGGGTTTCCGTCAGCAGCCGCGAGGCAAGCAGCTTTGCAGCGGCGATGTCATCTGCCACGCCGTTCCCACGCAGCAGCACTTGGACAGCCGCGGCCTGCATCAGGTCATATGCCATGCGCCAGTCCCAGGAACCGCCAGCAGCGCTGCCATGAAACGTCTCGCGCATGATGCGCGCGAGCGCTGAGCTACGTAGGGGTTGGTGGTCGATCTCCGCGCCGATTTGCGCGATGGCATTTGCGAGATCAGTGTCAGAGATTGGGAAAGCCGGGTTTGCCGGTTTGGGCTTGGACATGGGGATTTTCCTTTGGATCAGGGTCTGAATTCCAAAGGACAAAAAGCCCGCTTTCGCTTTTCAGGGTGACGGGGGTCAGACCGCGCTGACCTCCAAGGCTTGGTCAGGACTTGGGTTCGACCTGCCGCTTCGCATCAATCAATGCCTGTGCAGCCTGCATCACCTGAACCTGAGATGTTCCCGAGCGTGCATCCTCCAGCGCGGCCTGTACCTGCGCGCAAAACCACGCGTCATACGCGTCCGCTTCAGCAGCCACGGAAATGCTCTTCAAGACCCATATCCAGCAGCTTGCCGAGGTCATCGGGCATGTCTGCAACGCGCACATCAATTGGGAAACGGTGCCCCGTCAGATGAGGCGCGCCTTGTTCATCAGTGCCGAAATCCGGCCCTTCCTTATCCGTTGGGTCCATTGCGATTTCTCCCACTTTACTATGGGTTGTTACTACATCATCCAGCGTGGTGGCATAAACGGCAATGCCATTGTGGTCAAATCAAGTCGGGCCACTTAGGAATCGAATGCCGGAGGGGGCAGAATCCTACGTGAAGCTCAAAGCCGCCGTTCATTGAAAGCGCGGCGAAATCTGACTCAGAGCCCAAACCACCGGATGCTGCGCTAACAACCGAGGTCGGAAAAGCGGTCCAAAGTTGTCGTTCGACCCAAAAATACGTTGTCGCGAGCCGAGCAAATGGCGTGGTCAAATGTAGACGCAGGCGTCGGATCGCACCCTTCTATTTCTAAAGCTTGCTTTGACCGCGTTCGCGGACCTCACCATCGTGATCGGAGTCTCACTCGGTCTTGCTTTGCGATTGCGGCGACAGAATGCCTCTTGATCGCTGAGCGCTAACGCCTCGAACCAGCGATCGGAAGCTTGATGCACACTTCGAAACCATCCTCCTTGCCCACGCGGGGGGAATTGAAGATGAACTGGCTCCCGATCCGTTCCGAAATTGCCGCGACAATCGTAAGGCCGAGACCGCTTC
This sequence comes from Pseudophaeobacter sp. TrK17, assembly GCF_042192375.1. NCBI lineage: Bacteria > Pseudomonadati > Pseudomonadota > Alphaproteobacteria > Rhodobacterales > Roseobacteraceae > Pseudophaeobacter > Pseudophaeobacter sp. TrK17. Next base: position 23,856 of record NZ_CP071704.1, on the reverse strand, counting down.
CGATGGTGTTCGGGCCTGCACGTTCAAAACGGGTGGTCAGGTTCTCCAGTTTCTCTTTCGGCACGACGGGTCCTGCGTTTGCCACGCGCAATGTGCCATCTGGTGACAGCGAAACATCAATGGGTTCTGTTTCTGCGCCATGCCGGATCGCATTTTCAATCAGGTTGCGACACAGGATACCAAAGGCGTCCGGGTCCAGATCTGAAACGACCGGTCCGTCGGGAAGCGTCAGCACGATGCGCCCCGGCGATATGGTGCGCTCTATCTCGTCCACGATAATTTGCGCGATGCCGCGCAGGTCCGAGGTTTGGTCCAGCCGCAGGCGACCTCCTTCGGCGCGGGCCAGTTGCATCAGGCGTTCCGACAGGCGTGTTAGCCGTTTCAGCGTGGCTTCGATGTCTGCCGCTCGGGCAGCAGCAGCCGGGTCACCTGTTTCAGACTGCAACCGTTGCGCCTGCGCGATGGCTCCGGCGAGCGGTGTTCGCAACTCATGTGCGGCATTGGCGGCAAAGCTGCGTTCGGCGTCGAACGCCTCTTTCAAGCGCCCAAGAAGTCCGTTCAGGGTTGTCGCCATCGGAACAATTTCCAACGGAATTCCTGTCGTCGGAACAGGTGAAAGGTCGCGCGCATCCCGAGCCTCCAAGCGTTCGCGAAAACGGCGAATGGGTCCAAGGCCTGCCCGGACCGCCAGCACGATGGCGAGCAGCGCAAGCGGTATTACTACCAGAAGCGGCAGGCCCAGCCCCATCTGGATTTCCCGCGCGACCGTGGCGCGGTGGTCCAGCGGTTCGGCCACCGAAATGCGAACGCTGCCCTGCAAGGCATCCTCGTTGTAAAGCCTGTGGGTTGCTGTCTGACGGAAGCCCGTCCCGTTATAGGCAGGAAATATATCCGGATCGGCGGCATGCGATTGCAGCAGGATGCGCCCCCGCGCGTCCCGCACGATGTAAGTGAAGAACTCGGTATGTTCGCGGATCGCGCCAAGGCGTTGGGTCACACCGTCATCTTCGCGGCCGACAATCTCTTGCACGGCCAGCGGAAGAAGGCGCTGCGCCGTTTCTTGCAGGGCGGAGTCGAAGACCTCATCCATTTCGTGGCGCAGGTTTACCGCCGTCACCGTGGCGGTCGCGATCCACAGAAGCGTCAACCCGATACCCAATGACAGCCCCAAACGGGCCTGGAGGCTACGTGGCAGTCTCATGAAGGTCCCAGACGATAACCCATGCCACGCTCGGTCTGTATCACGTCAGCCCCAAGTTTCTTGCGCAGGCGACTGACATGGACTTCGATGGTGTTGCTTTCGATTTCGGCCCCGTGGGCATAAAGTTTGTCTTCAAGCTGCGTTTTCGACAGCAGCTGACCCGGGCGTGCCAGAAACGCATCGAACAGCGCCCATTCGCGCGCGGTCAGTTGGACCGGTTTGCCGTTCCGGTGGATGCTGCGGGAGGCAAGATCGATGTCGAGTGCGCCATGGGTGATGATCGGGTTTGGATTGCCGCTATACCGGCGCGCGACCGATCCGATCCGGGCGGTGAGTTCCGACAGGTCGAACGGTTTGACCAGATAATCGTCAGCCCCCGCATTCAACCCTTCGATCCGATCCGAAATCTGGTCAAGGGCTGTCAGGATGATCACCGGGGTCACGTCCCCCCGATTTCGGATCGTCTTCAGAAATCCAATGCCACGACCATCGGGCAGCATGAGGTCAAGCAGCAGGAGATCATAGGCGGCAACCGCCATTGCATCGCCCGCCGCATCAAGCCGTGTCACCCAGTCCACGGAGTGGCCATCGGCGGCGATCTGGTCGCGCACGGCGGTGCCCAGAACGGTATCATCCTCGATCAGCAGAATGCGCATGGGTGTCGGATTCCTTTGTTTCACAAGTCATCTTGAACAATCCAGCTTACGCGAGACTGACGCACATCAGCCCGCGAGCTTCAGGAACCTGTCAGGTTGGTGGCGCATGGTCTGGTGAAATTGGCCGCAATCCGGAGTTTGCCGCATGAAGAAGACACTGACAATGCTCGCCGTTTTCGCCACGCTTTCGGCGGGCGCTGCGATTGCCGACGATGATGACTGTTTTGTCCCCATGGCCGACTGGCAGCCGCGCGAAGCGGTGGCGCAGATGGCGTTGGACAACGGTTGGACCGTGCGTCGGATCAAGATCGATGATGGCTGTTACGAAATTGATGGCCGCGATGCACAGGGGCGTCGGATCGAAGTGACCGTTCATCCGCAGACCCTTCAAATGATCGAATTCGAATACGAGGATGACGACGATGACTGAGACCTCTGCACATGATGCGTCTTCAACCGCGCAAGGATCTACGGCCAAGGTCCGTGTCTGGGATCCTTTGGTCCGGGTCTTTCACTGGAGTTTGGTTGTCACGTTTGTCGTGGCCTATCTGAGCGCCGAGGAGCTTGGCACGGTGCACGAAATCGCGGGTTACATTGTCGCCGGACTGATTGCGTTCCGTTTGATCTGGGGCCTTGTCGGCAGCAAATACGCCCGTTTCTCGCAGTTCCTGCGGGGACCGTCGCAAACGATTGGCTATATCGGAGATGTCGTGCGCGGCAAGGAGCATCGGTATCTTGGCCACAACCCTGCTGGCGCCGCAATGACCGTCGCCTTGCTCCTGACACTCGCAGGCACCGCCTTTACGGGGTGGCTGCTTGAAGATGAGGGCCGTTTTGCAATGCTGCCTGACCTGCCACAGATTGTCTCTCCGGCCTATGCCGATGGCGACGAAGAAGGGTATGGCGGAGGCGGGTCGGAAGCCGTCGAAGAGGCGCATGAGGTGCTGGCTAACGTCATGTTGTTCCTGATCGCCGTCCATGTCGGCGGGGTTGTGCTGACCTCTTTCCGCCATAAAGAAAACCTCGCGCGGTCCATGGTCACCGGCGACAAGCGCGCGCCAGAGCCCGGCGATATTTCCTGAACGTTCCCCCGCGCCGAATGTCCCTTCGACGCTTCCCTGGCCCCGCTATCTTAGGTGGGGCCTTTTTACTTTCCGGCGTCGTTCTGACGTCTTTCTGACGGCAAGCTGAAGCAAAAAACCGTGTCACGTCAGGAAGACCTCAGGTGGTGTCTCCAGATTGTTCTCAGCACACAAACGGAGACATGACCATGAAAAAGACACTCGCCCTTCTTGCAGCAACAACCGCGCTATCCGCAGCCATCACCGCACCGGCCTGGAGCGCGATGCGCACAAGCAATAGCGAATTTCTACCTTTCGCAGCAGTTCTCGAAGCCGATCAGGACGCCATGCCGCTGATTTTTGCCAGCAGCGATGATGATGACGACCGCGAATATCACAATGGCGCGCGGTATGAAGACGACGACGATGATGATGACTGCGACGACGATGAAGATGAAGATGAAGATGAAGATTGCGGCAACAGCGCCCGCAATGCAGCACCCGCAGGCACCACCCCTCCGCCGCAAAATGGCCTGTTCGGCAATGGCACTCCGCCAGTCGTTCAAATGAATTGACGCTTATCCTTACATTCCCATGTCCTTAGAAAGGCACATTCCCCATGAAATCACTTCTTGCAACACTGGCGCTGACCACGGCGCTCACGCTCCCCGGACTCGCAATGGCGCGTCCGGTGACCTTGACCACGACGATGAACAATTACGGAGGCGATGGGGCCTATCTTGCGCTTTATGTCACTGATGCCGCGGGGGCCTACGCTGGCAGCCTCTGGATGGCTGGCGGCAAGTCGAAATACTATGAACACCTGAGCGAGTGGTACCGGGCCACCGCCGGTGACACCGCACAAATCAACGGGATCACCGGGGCCAGTGTCGGGGCCGGACGGACGCTTGAAATCACGCTTGATCTGGCTGATGCGCTGTTTGATGCGGGCTATACTCTTCATATCGACGCCGCCGTCGAGGACATGCGCGACAGCCCGAACGAGGTCGCGGTGCCCCTGACGACAGGCGGTGCAGGCACGCCGATCACAGGGCGCCGCTACATCGCTGATTTCACCTACGACATGTAAGGAGGCCCGGCGATGATCCGCGCTTTGCACCGTTGGCCGGGTCTTCTGGCCGCTGCCCTTCTCATTGTTCTGACGCTGAGTGGGGCTGCGCTTTCGGTCTTTCCGGCGGCAGAGCGCCTGACCGCGCCGCAGGCGGAAACCGGGCTGAGCGTGGCGACGCTCGCGGCCCGCATCCAGACCGCCTATCCCGGTGTCGAGCAGATCCGGCGGTCCCCGCCGGGTCAGATCACGGCATATTGGTTTTTGGATGGCACGCCGGGGGCGGCGGTGATTGATCCGGCGACGGGCGCGGGCGTGGGGTCTGCCGACCCCAATCAGGTCGAGCGCTGGCTGACCAACCTGCACCGGTCGTTGTTTCTGGGTTATGGCGGTCGGATTGCCATGGTCCTTGGTGCGGCGGCGATGCTGATCCTTTCCGTTTCGGGGTCTGTCCTCGTTGCGCGCCGTGCCGGAGGCTGGCGGCGCTGGTTCGCGCCTTTGCGCGGCCCTTTGTCAGGACGACTGCATGTCGAGATTGCGCGCGTCGCGGTTCTGGGTCTTGCCTTATCGTCGATGACGGCGCTTTGGATGTCGGCCTCGACCTTCGACCTGCTTCCCATCACGTCATCCGCACCGGCTTTCCCGAATGATGTCAGCGGCGAGACTGGAATATCGATTACATCCATCGAGTTGCTGGGACAGACCCCTGTGGCCGAACTGCGCGAACTGAACTTTCCCTATCCGGGCGATGCCAGCGACGTCTTCACCCTGAAGACGGATCAGGGCAGAGGATATCTGGATCAGGGGACAGGTGCGGCGTTGGGCTGGACCGATCTGACCGGTTGGGAAAATGTGTCGGAAACGATCTACATGCTGCATACCGGTCAGGGGGCGGCCTTTCTTGGGATCCTCCTAGGACTGATGGCACTGGGCGTACCAGTGTTGGGGGTCACGGGTGTCCTTGTCTGGCTGGCAGGACGACGCAGCAGACCGCGCATTCCCGGCAACCTGCCTGCCGCCAAGGCGGAAACGATCCTTCTGGTAGGTAGCGAAGGGGGCAGCACCTGGGGTTTTGCGGCGACGCTTCATCAGGCGCTGAGAGCGGCAGGGCAAACAGTGCATGTCGGGCCAATGTCCGACTTTGATCTGGCGCACCACGCCAAGGCACAGCGGTTCGTGATCCTTGCGGCAACCTATGGCGACGGCGATGCGCCGGAAACCGCCAAAGGGTTCCTTGATCGTCTGAAAGCGCTGGGAACCGCGCCCGCAGCACCGATTGCAGTGCTTGGGTTTGGCGATCGCAGCTATCCGGAGTATTGCGGCTACGCCCAAAGGGTTGCGGAAATGGCTAAAACGCGGGGCTGGAACATGCTTTTGCCCTTCGACACCATCGACCGCCAGTCGCCGCAGGATTTCGCGCGCTGGGGGCGTCTGTTGGGTCAGGCGCTTGGCATTAACCTTGAACTGGTCCACCAGCCCATTGTGCCCCCAACCGAGATGCTGACCCTGGTTTCGCGCCGCGACTACGGGGCGGAAATGCAGGCACCTACCGCAATCCTGCGCTTTGCACTGCCACGCGTGACACTTTGGCAAAAATTGACAGGGCAAGGCTTTGCCCGGTTTGAGGCGGGTGACCTTTTGGGTATCGTGCCAGAAGGTTCCGCAATCCCGCGTCTGTATTCTCTGGCTTCTGACCGGCGCGACGGGTTCGTCGAGATCGTCGTGAAGCGTCAGCCAAGCGGGCTGTGTTCTGCGCAACTGACGCAGCTTGCGCCAGGGGATACGGCCAAGGGATATATCCGTCGCAATCCCGGCTTCAAACCGGGCAAGGGCCGCGCGCCTCTGATCCTGATCGGTGCCGGCACGGGCATCGGCCCGCTGGCGGGGTTCATTCGTGGCAACAAACGACATCGTCCTATTCACCTGTTCTTTGGCATGCGCCATCCACAGAATGACTTTCTGTACGGGCAAGACCTTGCAGATTGGCAGACCGAGGGTCGTCTGACCCGTCTGGACACCGCGGTCTCTCGCGCGGCCAACCCAAGCTACGTGCAGGACACGCTGCGTGCTGAAGGGACCGAAGTGGCCCGCCTGATCCGAGACGGAGCACGCATCATGGTCTGCGGCGGGCGCGGCATGGCGACCGGCGTCACGGATGCGCTGGCTGATATTCTGAAACCAATGGGACTGACGCCGCAGGCGTTGAGGGCAGAGGGCCGCTATGTCGAAGATGTCTACTGATCCAACTCGCTACGCGCTGCATGGGCCAACAATGGGCACGCGCTGGTCAGCGCAGTTCCATGCAGACCCAAGCTTTGATCCGGAGTCCGCGCGCGGGGCGCTACAGACTGCAGTGGATGAAGTGGACGCACAGATGTCCACGTGGAAACCCGACAGCGACCTGATGCGCCTGAATGCGGCACCTGTCGGCGTATGGCAGGCGGTCCCAGCGCGGTTGCTGGATGTCTTGGTGCTCGGGCGCGATGTCGGGCGGGCCTCTGGCGGGGCGTTTGACATGGGGCTTGGTGATGCGGTGGCGGCTTGGGGTTTCGGCGCGGATGAAGCCGACCCTACGCACATCAGGGCTGCGATGGCGCGTAGTCGAGTTGAGACTGCGCTCGAGATTGATGTTGCTGGCGCCCGTGTCCGCAAGACCGCCGATATTACACTGGATTTGAACGGTATCGCCAAGGGATATGGGGTTGACCGTCTGGCTGATACGTTGGTTGCGCTCGGTATTCCGGCGGCTCTGGTCGGGATCGACGGTGAAATGCGCGCGGTGGGGTTGCGGCCTTATGGCTCGCCATGGACCATCGCCGTCGAAGCACCTGACCCTGCGCGCCGCGCGCCGTATTCGGTGCTTGCATTACAAGACGCCGCCGTCGCCACGTCGGGCGATTACCGCCATTGGGTCGAAGTGCAGGGCCGCCGGCTGTCGCATACCATGGACCCTTCACGAGGTGCGCCGCTCCTTGCGCCGCCCGCCTCGGTGACCGTGGTCGCGCAGACCTGTGCCGAAGCCGATGCATGGGCCACTGCGCTGATGGTTCTTGGGGTTGATGCAGGGGCGACGCTAGCCGAGCAACGTGGACTGGATGTGCTGTTTCTGGTGCGCGATGACCAGAACGGCTTTCACAGCAAAGCCGTTGGTCGCCTGTTTTCGGAACAGCCGTCAGAGGGCATTTCGGGACTTGATCGATAGGTTTCCAAATCAAACTGAACGAAAAGGTAAAGCATCATGAGCCGCTTGACACACTCGGAAACCCATATGGTGCATCGGATCGGCTGGCTGCGGGCCGCGGTCCTTGGTGCAAATGACGGCCTTGTCTCGACGGCGAGCCTCGTGGTCGGCGTGGCCGCTGCGGGGTCGGGACGCCCCGAGATTCTGATCGCTGGACTTGCGGGGCTTGTAGCGGGTGCCATGTCCATGGCGGCAGGTGAATATGTCTCGGTCAGTTCGCAAACCGATGCGGAGCAGGCAGATATCGCGCGCGAAACCAAGGAGTTGGCGGAAACGCCTGAGGCTGAGTTGGAGGAATTGACCGGGATATATGTTGCGCGCGGGCTGGATGAAACGCTCGCACGCCAGGTTGCTGTTCAACTGACCAAGAAGGATGCATTGGGCGCGCATGTGCGCGATGAGCTTGGGATATCAGAGACAGTCGTAGCGCATCCCATTCAAGCAGCCCTTGTTTCTGCGGCTACCTTCAGCTTTGGCGCGGTTGTGCCCCTGATCATGGCCGCGCTGTCGCCAACGGCACAGATCACTTCGGTCGTCGCTGTGACAACTCTTGTTGCGTTGGCCGTTCTGGGTGGGCTTGGCGCATCTGCTGGAGGAGCTGGGATCATCAAGGGGGCCGTACGCGTGACATTCTGGGGGGCGCTTGCCATGGCCGCGACTGCTATTGTGGGTACGGTTTTCGGGGTTGCAGCTGGCTAAAAATTTCGTCCCCATAGCGAAGACACGCTATCGCTCAAAAGCCTTGGTGATTTCGGATATACAAGGCAGCAAAACCCAAGGTAGTTGAGGTTTAGCGAAGTACATCCGGTTCGATATCTTTTTTGAAATCAATGCGGATGTTTTCTTCCGGCGGATGGTCTTGCTCAGCTTCACTCATTGAAAACGATGATGAACCATAACTCAGCCGCTGTTCTAATCCTCAAATCTGTCCAAAACGTGCTGACTTCAGACACGCAGAGTCAACTTCCGCAATGAATGGTATTGCTGCCAAACTTGCAGTTGCAGCGAATTCATCCTTTGTCCCGCATCTTACCAGTTCGTACACGATGCAGCGAACGGCAGGTGTACTGATATGCTGGGACTTCTGAGAATTTCACCTACCAGCCATGTGATAAACCAATGTCGCCTATTTCACTCGGCCGAATGGTGAAGGGAGATTGAAACGCAGAACGACCCCCTTACTGGCAGCCTTAACGAGGGTTTCCGCCCCCTCCGGCATTCGATCTCACTTACCGGTCAGGCACCGCATCAAGGGAAGTTTCGAACCGCTTGTTCGCCGCCGCTGCTTCTTTCAAGAGCGCGTCGAAATTGTCAGGTGGATTGCCATCTTCCAGCATCCCTTTGAACGTCGCATAGGCATCCGTCTTGCTGCCATAGGCGCGCAGGGTCTTGTCGTCGTTCACCCAGGCTACCACGATGACCTTCGCATCGCTGTTGAACCGGTAGAACAACCGATGCTGCTGGAAGAATTTCGCCCGGAACCAGTGCTTGCGGTGATCGCCGAGTGTGCCGCCTTGCCGGAAGGCTGCGGCACCCGGATCCGCCGGTATGGCCTCGGTCACCAGCTTGAAGATGGCGGCCAGCCGTTTCGTGGAATTTTTCTTGTGCCAGGTCTTGGGATCGCGTGCCTTACGCGCCTCGACCTCCAGGGTCAGCCCTTCGAGCTGGTCCAGAAAGAGCGGATGCGCATAAATCGACCACCCGTTTACGACAAGGGGCGCTTGGGCGGGCACGCTATCGCCGCTCATTCATCCTCGAGCGATAGCGGCGCATCGAGATCGACGTCAACGTCTCCGACCAGTGCTGCAAGACGGTCATGCAAAGCCCCATCGAACGCCCGAATGCGGTCCGGATGCGCCTTGATATCGGCCTCGACAAAATCGAGAAAAGCTCCGAGCACGGGATCTTCCTCGTCGCCGCGCACGGGCTCGATATAGACCCTGCCACTCGGCTCGGTACAGTAGCGAATCTGGTCGCCCTTGCCCAGCTTGAGCTGCTTGCGCACACCCGCCGGCACGGTCGTCTGATATCGATCCGTGAGTTTCGAGACATCTTGTGCGAGCGCTGTCATGGCAGTCTCCTGAAAGAATGGGGGTCTTTGCTGCCTGCGATAGGTAATGCATTTGCATTGCCCTGTCAAGACAAGCCGCAGGATCTGCTGTCCCCGGGCAGGTCGATCAACTGTCCGGCGCAGCACCTATTCTCGCCCCGCCAGGAACTCCGCCAGCACAGGACTGGCCGCGCCCTTCGCGGAGCTGAGCAGCTCCGAGCCGGCAAGCGAGGCCTTCGAGAGCCGAACGAGCCCGCCGGTTTCCTCGATGCGGTAGCAGCGGCGTTTTTGCCGCCCCCGCCTGTAGTGGGTCGCGGTGACGACCTGGCAGGTGCTGCCATCGGTGAGCGTCACAGGCGTGGCGAGCCTGATCTTGTCGCCTTCCTCATAGTCCGGGATCGCAGCCCAATCCCGGCAGCGCTGACGCCAGGCATGAGCATAGCTGTCTGGGTCTTTCAATTCGGAGAGCAGCGCCAGAAGGTTGAGCGGCGCACGAGACTCGTTCGGGCCAGCGCTTTCCTCCATGTCCTTGTAGCCCCAGCAGCCGTCATCGTGTCGGGTGAGGAAGACAGCCCCGAAAGTGATGGAGCCATCCGCATCGGTGACATAGGTCGTGTCTTCGACTGGCGAGCCGTCGATACTTGTGACCTTTGCCGCCGCGTACCAGGTGAAGCCGACCTTGCATGCCTTGACCAGTTCGGTTCTGCGCGTATCGCCATGAGAGGTGCAGAGCCGGGCGATTTCCGCTTTCTCATCCGCGTAGGTCTGGACACGGCGGTCGGTGTAGAAAAGCCATCCCATTTCAGAGTCCTTTCTCTCTGGAGGAATTATGTGTCGCCAATGTCCCGAGAGCGCGAAGCGCGGCAGGGTATTGGCGATGCGAGTCTGAGAAAGGGCGCGTTACGCCGCCCTCCGATCATCGAGCTCCATGAGCGCATCGAGCGGCACGCGGTAGGGCTGCATCGCGTCGAAATCCTCGCAATTGCCGCAGTTCTGCACGATCGCGAAGGTATCGCAGGCATCCTTGAGGATGACCCGGAAGGTGCCGCCGAGGCCTGACGGCACCTCGTAGGTCCCGCCGATGAGATAATCCGAGGCCCGGCGCACGAAGACGCGGATGCTGTGACCATCGGTGGCGAGCCGGATGGCCCCCCGCCCCCGGTCGATGAGCACCTGCACATCGTCGAGGATGTCGGTGTAGAACTGACCGGTCAGATCGCGAAACGCCATGCGGCGCTGCGCCATCCAGTCGGTATCCCGAAACGGGTTCATGCCGTCGGCGAAGGCGAAGGAGGGATCGGCCTGTTCGGTTGTGACAATGCGGGTGGTCGTCCCATCGATGCCGTTCGAGCGCAGATGCACACCATTGCCGACGATGAGGATCAGGGCCGGCCTGTCCACGGGCCCGTTCCAGTTGGGCAGGAAGGTTTTGCAGGCGCGCGCATGGGCTATCTGCGCCGCTACTGCGGAGGCAGAGAACTTGAGAATAGCCATGGGGATGTCTTTCCGTTGGGTGTGGAATGGTCGACCCGCGCGGGGAACGCCTCGCGCGGATCGCGTGAGGACTCAGGCCGCTTGCGCGACCTCGCTGTCAGGCTCCGGGGTTTCCGCAGTGGGTTCCGCCTCGTCAAAGGCGACACCGGCGGTCTGCATCATCGGGGGGCACCAGGCGGCCACGGCAGCGCGCTGCGCGTCCGTGAGTGTGGCGAAGGGTTCGGCGAAGAGCTTGTCACAAAAGGCGACGATCTCCTTCTTGCTCGACGAGGCCAGCGTCACCGCCTCCTGGGCCAGACCCAGATCCTCACCGAGGATCTTCAGCAGCCAGGCCTTCTTGAAGCGGTTGAAGAGCGCCGCATTCGGCGTCCAGTGGGCGCGGATGTCGGGCAGGATCTCGATCTCGAACGCATGCATCAGGCTGTCGCGCTGGCGGTCCCGCGCGAAGCAGGACTGCGTGGTGCTGGCGGTTGCAAAGGCGACGAGCTTGGCCTTCTCGCCTGCCTCCAGCGCGCGAAACGCCGCGAACTGATCGGCGGGCGCGCGGGTGTCATCGAGCCAGGAGAGATCAAGCGCATCATGCGCCGCCGCCACCTGCTCGAGCGAGGTCTCGTCGATCTCGTCCATCTTGGCATGGCTGCGGTATTCCTTGCGGGCATCGATCTTGATCGCCTGCGTGACACTCATGCCGCTGGCCAGAACGTCACTGACCAGCTTGAAGAGCGTCAGATCGAGTGTGGCTTCCGGATGCAGCGCCATCGCGGCCCCAAGCGCCATGGCTCGCTCGGTCTTGAGGTCCTCAGCCAGTGAGGCTGGATAGGTGATTTCGTCCGGGTCAGGGGCCTCATCCCCAGTCGGGCTAGCCGAGGAGCCGAGCGCGCCCTCCTCTTTGACGGTGTCTTCCGGGCGGACGAGGCCCACATGGAGCGTGATCTGCCCACCCTGCCACGACGCGATCACCCCAGACCGCGCTAGGTCCTCGGCGCTGTAGGCCTCCTGCAGATCGCGCGCTTCCTCTTCCAGAGCGTCCACGCGGTCGTAGAGGGCATTGTAGGCAGCGTCCTCGAGCCCCTCATCCTCCATCTCGAGCTGCAATTTCTCAAGCTCGGCGGTGATCTCATCGATGCGCTTCCGGGCGGTCTCGTCGGGCTCGATCGGGCCGGGATAGACGCGGCCGTAGTCGGCCATGGTCGCGTAATCATAGCGCACCATCGCATCGGCCCAGGCAAAGCCCAGCCTCATACGGGCCTCCTCGGCGGCGGCACCGAGCTTCTCGAGCAGGATGGTCTCGACCAGTGCCGCATCCTCGAGCACGGAATGCTCTTCCAGAAGGTCAGCGGCGACAGCGCCGCCGCGCGCCTCGTAGTCCGCGCGCACGAAGGCCCCGATATCGTCACTGACCTGCACGCCGCGGGATTTGAGCGCCTGGCGGACCGTATAGGCCTGCAGGTAGCTATCTTCCTTGGTGAGCGCCTCGAAGACTTCGCGCTGCACCTCCTGGCTCGGATGCTCCGCAAAGGCCTTCATCGTGTCGAGCGTGATCACCTTGGCCCGGGCCGCGGCGCGGATGTCGGGGTGGATCAGGCCATAGCGCAACCGGCCTTTCACGGCGGCCACCGTGGTACCGAAGGTCTTTGCGATCGTCTCGGGCGTCTGGCCGTCGACTTCCATCATCCGGGCGAAAGCCTCGAACTCGTCGATGGCGTTCATCGGCGCCTGGGTGATGTTCTCGGCGAGCGACAGGGCAGTGGTGACGTCGCAGTCGTCAGGGACAAGCCGACAGTCGACCTTGGTTTTCGCAGTGAACCCCTTGCTGGCATTGTCGGCGATCAGCTCCTTCAGGGCTGCATGGCGCCGGCCGCCGGCGAGGACGGCGCACTTGCCGTCGAGCTTCTGGACAAGAAGCGGCTGGAGCAGGCCCAGCACAGCGATGCTCGCCTTCAGATGCGCGATGTTCTCGGGCTCATAAGTTTCCGGGGAGTTGCTGCGCACGTTGGCGGGATGCGGGACCAGATCGCCGATGGCGACGGTGAGGGGGGCAAAACTTGTGGTCATGGGATATCCTTCCAGATGGGTTAGGTGTGGCCCGCGCCTCTACGCGCGGGACCAATCCCCGGCTTCGGGGATCACCACGAAAAAAGGCCCGCTTTGCCTTTTTTGGGGGCAGCTGGCCTTAGTCGTCTGAGATGTCACGGGGAGGCGTCCCCTGCCCTTCTACCAGTCGCGCGCCAGCATGATGGTGAGCACGCGGACGGTGGTGGCGGGATTGTCCGGGGTCTCAGCCCCATAGCGGAAGTCGGAATCCGCTTCATACAGATCGATTTTCCAGAACACGGTCTCGCCCCGGATCTCGACCGCGCCAAAATCGTGCCATCCCTCGGGATCATTCTCAGGCTCGAATGTATCGAACGCACCGGTGGCCTTTACCGCCTCGGCCATGAAGCCGTCACCGGCCTCCATAAGCGAGCGGGTGACATGCATTCGGCCCTGGGTGGGCTGGGCGGGCGCCACTCCGAGGCACGCGAGCTTTCGAAACGCGTCGTTTTGCGCCGCGATCACGCTTGGATCCGGACGGTCTGGCTGGGGTTGAACATTCATGGACATGGGGATCTCCTTTGAGAGGTTTGAAACACCCTTCTCAAAGCCCGCTTTTTCTTTTCCGCTTGGCGGATGAATCGAGGCCGAAGGCGCCCTACCCGAACAGCCCTTTGGGTCTGTAATTCGGGTTGGGGATGGTTTCGATCCAGCCGCCTTGTTCTTTGATGCTCTCGAGCGCTGCCGAGAGCGGATAAGCGCCCTCGGCAGCGCTCCACCAATAGGCACCGCGCTTGAAGGTGATGATCTTGCGGCGGCCGTCGTTGAAGCAGGCCACCCGCAGCATTTTGGGTTCCCTACGTGACATGGGTGTCTGCGTTCTCCGTGCGGTCAGGCGGCCTCGGCACTGCGACCTGCCCTGCCCACCTCCGATCTGGCGATCAGATAATCACAGGCGCGCTGCGCGTCCGCGGCGTGCTTGAAGATCGCACACTTGTCCGACCGAAGAACGCGCAACCAGTTGTGCAGGTAGGCCGCATTCATCTCGAGCGTATGGGCCGTGAAGCCGAGCGTCTGACCCAGGAACACCGAGGTCAATTCCGCGACGATCTCCTCGCGCGCATAGGATGTGTTGCCAAACTTCGAGAACCCGAAGTCACGGTTCAGCCGATGCGGGGCTTTTGTGGCATGGGCCTTATGCCGACATCGGCATAAGGCCCATAATGCCGCGCTTCGGATTATGCCGCGCCGATCCAAACGACCAGTTGCGTTTCAGTTAGATCGGCGCGGCGCGTCGGCATAATTCAGAGCGCTTCGAGGAATGCCAGGAGTTCGTCACCCGGTCGATATCGACCACCCATCTGGTCAACCGGCTTTGTCAGAGCCATCGCCCTTTCTTTCAGTTCGATATCGGCGTGGATGTAGACCTGTGTCGTCTCAATCGATTCATGGCCCAGCCAAAGGGCAATGATTGTCCGATCAACACCGCTCTGTAGAAGCTGCATTGCAGCGGTGTGGCGCAAGACGTGCGGTGTGACGCGCTTCAATCTGAACGTCGAGCTGGTCGAGGCGGCGGTGGCCGCATGTTTTCGAACAATTCGCTCAACCGCATCTCTGCTGAGCGGCCTGCCACGGATGGTTGCGAACAGGGGATCGCTGGGCTCAGTCCGGCACTGCGCAAGCCATGCCTTCAATGCATCCCGACTGTCTGTCCGAAGCGGCGTTGCGCGTTCCTTTCGGCCTTTGCCCATGCATCTGAGATGCGCTCCGGTGCCAAGCTCGACATCGCCAATACGAAGGCCAATCATCTCTGATACGCGCAGGCCTGTTTGAAGCATCGTGAGGAGCAACACCCGATCACGCCGCCCAAACCAGGTCGTCTGGTCAGGTGCCTTCAGCAAGGCCTCCATCTCGTCACGGGTCAGGAAGTCCACGACGCGTTTTTCATGCCGTTTGGAAGGCATCGCCAGCACCTTCTGACAATGATGCAACAACTGGGGTTCACAGCCCGCGACATATTTGAAGAACGAACGGATCGCTGCTAACCGCGTGTTCCGGCTTCGCGCGCTGTTGCCGCGTTTCTCCTCGCAAAAGGTCAAGAACCGCCCGATGATGTCGGCATCGATGTGGGCTACATGCAGCTCAGTCGGCGGCAACCTGGTCTCTGCTGTCGCGTATTTCAGCAAGAGCCGGAAGGTGTCGCGATAACTGGCGATCGTGTTTGGACTGGCCTGCATCTGGGTCAACAGCCGTTCGGTGAAGAACCGTTGCACGTAGATGGGCAATGGGTAGGTCGCGATCATGATGCGCCCTCCAGTACCCGTCGTTCGGCCCGCTCTGCCGCCAACTGCATCAGCTCGGGCACGGCTTCGATATACCAGAATGTATGCTTGGGCTCGGAATGGCCGAGATAGGTGCTGAGCTTGTACATTTCGGCCTCGATGTCCCGGCCATCGCGGAACCAGTCCAGGATGGTGTGGACGGCAAATGTGTGCCGCAAATCATGGATGCGTGGTCCATGGCCGTGGCGGTTGAAGGCTTGCGGCGATCGAAGGCCGATATTTCGACTGACCTGCGCGAAGCTGTAGCGTGCCCCGCAATCTCCCGCCGGGTCGCCATCTTCTTTGATGAAGAACCGCGGCGATTGCTGCGCGACCAGCCGATCCCGCAACTCGGCATAGCGGGCAAGCCGATGGGCGGTATCACCGTTGACGGGCAGCCGACGATCCTTGCCATTCTTCGTGTTTCTGAGCGTTAGCACGGCGCGGTCAAGATCGACGTCCTTCTGATCCAGAGACAAAGCTTCGTTCACCCGCATGCCCGTCACCGCGATCAAGCCGAACAGAGTCTGCCATAAAGCAGCCCGAAGGCCATAGGGTGACGGCAGCCGACCGGCCTCGGCGACAAGGTCTGCGATCTGACTGGGCGCGTAAATGTAGGGCACCCGTCGTCGGTATCGGCCTGTGACAAGTTGGCTGGACGGGATTTCGGTCTGATTATCGTGCTCCGCAAGCCAGAAGGCAAACCTGCGCACCATACCAAGGCGATGAGACCAAGTGTTGTTGTCCGCGCTGCCGTAGTTTGCCTTCCAATCAAGGAACAAGGTCGTCGAGATGATTTGGAACCCGTTGTCGTCGGCAAAGCTGACGAACTTGCGGAGGACCCGTTCATCGAAGGATAGATCAAAACCCATCGAACGCCGAAGAACCAGATACTCGTCAAGTCGTTGAGAAAGCGTCTTCATTGTATTTTCTCCGCCGTCGGCCAGGGACGCGAGATCGAGCGCAAAGCATCGACATCATGTTGCGCATAGATTGTAGTGGTCATCGCAGATCGGTGTCGCAGCACATCCCCGATCTCGGCCAGCGACGCACCTTTTCGCAGCATGTCGGTGGCTAGGCTGTGCCGCAGAATGTGCGTGCCGATATAGGCTTGTGGCGGACAGATGCCGGTCGCGTCATAGGCATCCCGCAAAATCCAGCGAAGGATTTGAGCGTCCTTGAACCTCTTGAACGGCGGTTTCACCGACACAAACAGCGCGCGGTCCGGGCCCCGGCGCTCATTCTTGATGTAATCGACAATCGCCTCACCAACCTCCGCCGACATCGGCATCCGATCATGCAACTGCCTCTTGCCGCGGATCAGGATTTCACCGGCGCGCCAGTCGATATCGTCCAGTTCTATCGCCGTCACCTCTGGGGGCCGTAGGCCCAGCCGGGCGATCAGCATCAGCATTGCATAGTTGCGTCGGCCCGTTTTCTTGTGGCCGCGCACCACCTCAATGAGCCGGTTGACCTGTTCCGGCTCCAGATACCTCGGAATGCCTGTCGGTTTCGGCTGCCGCGCCTTTGGCACGGCGTTGCTCAGGTTGCGCTCCGTCTTGCCGCTCCAGAACAGGAACTGGAACAGATTACGCAGATGTGACGGGCCGGTCTTGTCGCGTGGCGCGTTTTGCGCCTCACGCAGTCGAAGGATGAACCCGGTGATGTCACCGGGTTTGATCGTATTCAGATCACCCAAACCGGTGCTGAACTTCGCTGTCAGGAACCGGTCACAAAACCGCAGGCAGTGATAGATCGTGTCCTGAGACAAGCCGCGCTGACTGCGAAGGTAGGTTTCGTATTCACGTTTCAGCACTGCCCTCGGAGACATGTCGAGGGGCGGCGCTGAACGCGGCGGTGCGCTCGCATTCTCAACCAGGTAATCCCTGAACCGATTGACGCGGTACCGACAGTGTTTTTTGTCTTTCACAGACGCGGCGTCGATGATCGGCACCGTCAGTCGTTCCATGCGATTGTCGGTCAGGTCAGCTGGACCGAGGTTTGCGGACTGCATCGCTGCCCAAAGCGCATCGGCTGTGGCCCTGTAATTGGCGATGGAGCGGAGACTGTATCCCTCAGCCTCGATCTGTAGGGCAAAGCGACCGGCATGGTTGCCCACTTGTTGTTCTCGCTTCGTTGTCTGGCCTGATGGTGTGTCATTTCTCATGAGTGTTTCCTTCATGTGGTTGAAGGTTGCACCAATGGCAGATCGCCGGCCCCAATTGCGCAGTTCGCCACGCTCACATGGCGGTTCTGAACTACAGTCTTATGCAGCCGGAAAACGACAAGAACCGTAGGAAACAAGCCCTCGTCCGAACAAGTGCGGCATAATCCGAAGCGCGGCATTATGGGCCAGCTCATGCGCCCAGACCCCGTAGAAATTGCGTGGGTCCTGGAACCGCGTAATGGACGGCATGTAGACCTTGTCCACGGGCGGCAAATAGTACGCCTCCGTGCCCGTGAAGACGGTCGTGATGTCGATGGCATCGAAAAACGCCTGCATGTGCGGGATGGGCTCGGACGGCGGATGCTCGGGCGCGGGCTCCGGGTCGGGGAAGAAGCTGTCGGGCAAGCCCTCGATCTGGCAGGCATTGAACACGCGGTAGGATTTCTGGAAGCGGAAGATGCGGGCTTCCTCGGAGCGATCATCCCCGTCGCTGCGGTCGTCCTCGCGGCCCGCGTCTTTCCGGCTTTGACCGTAATAAACGACGACAGCAGACTTCTCGCCCTTACGGACCTTTGCGTCCAACGCATTGGCTTGCGGCAACGTCATCCAGAAGGGAGAGCTGTGGCCCGCCATCACGGTCCGCATGGTCAGCAGGAAGTTGTTCACTCCCTGGTAGGGTTCACCGCCCACGCGCAGGGGACGAGAGCTGCCACCTGCGGTCCAGGGCTTGCGCCACGGCAGGACGCCGCGCTCGATAATGCGGATGATTTCGTTTGTGATGACCTCGGAGGCATCGAATTTGGGCGTGCGGGATCGGGCCATGGCTGGCCTCCTTTCGAGTTTTGGTGAGAGGGATTGGTGATCAGGTTGACTGGCGGGGGCGCGGATCGTTGGCGATCCTGGCACCGAGGGCTTCGACCATGTCGATGTAGGTGGTCAGCGAGACGGACCTGCCAGGACCGCAAGGGTCAGGGTCAACCGATCCGTCCCGCGCCACGCACGGCAAGTTCGCGAAGGCGATGACGTCACTGATGGGTCGGATATCGATGAACGGGGTTCCTCGTGCGACCGCGAGGGCGGCCAAGGGAAAGCGCTCGATCGGCGCGAAGGTCGACACGGTGGTCCAGCCGAGATGGAGGAACGTCCCACCATCCCCGCAGATCACATGCGCGTTTGGCAATGACGCCGCCTGCTTCAGATAGCCGAGATCACGCAGGACGGTCTGGCGTTCGAGCCGCTGTGCCAGCGCCGTCTGGCCAGTTCTGCGCAGCTCTCTATGCCGCCACCAGGAGGCAGCGGTCGCGCGCAACACGCGCAAGACACCTGTTTGCATGGGAATGTCCTTCATCAGGAACGGCAGACCGGAACCCGGCCCGGACCCATCTGAGGGACCCCAAAGGCCCTCATCCGTCAGTCACAAAACCCGAAGGGCACTTTCCCTTTTTCCGGCCCCTTTGGGCACACAACAAAACCGAAACGCCCGGCACATCTGCCGAAGTCATTGATTTCATGCAGCAATTCTAGATCGGCAGCCAAGATCGGCAACGCATATCGGCAAAACCTTGCTTGAAAGTACGAAATGTGTTTATTTTTCAATTACTTTGCAAACATGGAAGATCGGCAAAATGCTGGAAACACCCGCCAGGATCGAACCCTGCTTCTTCGAGGAGCATATTCCTACAGAACTGGCAGACCTTTCGGTCGACATCCAGAGGGAAGCCACCGGGCTGGGACGAGGGTTGCATCCTGACAGCGCAGCCGAACTTGCCGATCTCGTCCGTGTGATGAACTGCTACTACTCCAACCTGATCGAAGGACACAACACGCGCCCCCGCGACATCGAAAGGGCGCTGGCTGGTGCCGAGCTTGAGGAAGAAACCCGCCCTCTCGCCCTTGAGGCCCGGGCGCACGTCATCGTTCAACGGGCCATCGATGAGATGCATCGCATAGGCACCCTGCCCCGCCCTACATCCGTCGAATTCCTGACTTGGGTCCATAAGAGCTTCTACGACGAGATGCCGGATGAGTTTCGGGTCATCGAACATCCCGACGGCACACAAGAACCCATCGTTCCGGGACGCATGCGCCAGGATGACGATCGGGAAGTTGCGGTCGGGCGCCACCTACCTCCTTCATCGTCGCGCGTCGCGGCATTCATGGACCATTTCGACAAACGATTTCAGATTGCGGCGCGGTCTTCGAGCGGACGGATCATCGCGATCGCGTCTGCACATCACCGGCTGAACTACATTCACCCTTTCCCGGATGGCAACGGCCGTGTCAGCAGACTGATGTCTCATGCCATGGCCCTCACAGCGGGGATTGGTGGCCAAGGGCTCTGGTCCGTATCACGTGGGCTGGCCCGCGGGCTAACCGATCGGGGCGAGTACAAACGGATGATGGATCTGGCCGACAGTCCACGCCGCGGAGACCGCGACGGGCGCGGCAACCTGTCAGAAGCGGCACTGAAGACGTTCAGTGAATGGTTCCTAAAGGTGACGCTCGACCAGATCACCTTCTCAGCAAGATTGTTCGATCTCGGCGGACTGGATCAGCGGTATCGTCGTCTTGTTGCAGATACCATCGATGACAAGCGAGCGCCGGAACTAATCTCGGCGGTTCTTCGTCATGGGGCACTGGAACGAGGCGACGCGCAGATTGTCCTCAAGACGTCCGAGCGTACTGCTCGCAACACGCTGAGTAAACTGACCGCCGCTGGATACCTGACGTCCGCCTCGCCGAAGACGCCAGTTCGGTTGGCGTTTCCGTTGGACTATCGAGAGCGGCTCTTTCCAAACCTTTTTGGAGATGGTGACCTGACTGAGTGATTTTCGTTAGTCCGCGCTCTGCGCAGGAAAGCGGGCCCAGGGAGAAAGTGGACGAATCCCCTAAGCAATGAGTTCACAGCTGTGAACCTGTCTTCTGCGCGACGAAACAAGACGGAGTTCACAGCTGTGAACTTTTCATGCAGCGTCCTTTCTCATAAGGGCCATGATCATGGGACCACAGGAGAATTCACCGAGCGCAGCCTTTGCAGACAGCGACCGCAAATACCCACCAGGTGACCGAATGTCGCCGAAGCGTTCCAACATTGCCAAGATGACCACCGATGCCTCTTCCGGGCCCATGTACTTTTTGGCCTCATCCCACGCTGAAGGAGAGACGCCCATCATAGGTCTTATTACATCGGCAACCCTTACTAGATCATGCCAGTGGCGCACAGGTCGTTCAGCATAAGTTCGGTATTCAGAGCAAGCGGCCAAAACGAGACCGAGGGGTATTCTAGGTAGATTGTTGTCGACCGAGACAGGCTCATCAGTACTACCCTCTGCAACCAGTGCTGTCGCCGGATCGGAGGCGCTGCCCTCGCCCTGCGCTTTTTCTAAGCGTGGTTCAAAATCATAAGAGTCTTTATTTGAACTCTGATAGTGCTGCTCATTTGTGACTTCATTGGTGCTCATATCTTGTGATTGCACTGGTTCCAACAGGTCCCTAATTGCGTTGAGGCCTTCGGACAACGTAGATTCCATCTGCTGCAACTCTGCAAAGTCGAGCTTGCGACGAAGGTCACGCGCCGTCAGGACGCATAGGTCGGACGCCTGGTCCCAGATGGCGTGGTCAGGGCGCAGAGAGCGGCCGTAGTCGACGAGACCCGCTAGATCACGGCGCATGAGGCTTACAGTGGTTCTAAGCCGCTTGTAGCGCTCCTCCGCAGCACGGACAGCCTCTGCGGCTTCGCACACTTCGACGAAGCGTTGGGCGAGGGGGGCCAGATCGAAGCCGAAAGCGATCTTTTCGTCGCCATATCGGCGCGTGTAACGCTTGCCGTTGGGACTGTCGCGACGCACGACGAAACCGGTTTGCACCAGGTTCGCCAAATGCCGCCGCATGGTCGAGCAGGGCATACCGTTCAGGCGCTCACAAATAGCCTTGTTGGACGGATGCACGACAGTTTCACTATGGTTCCCGCCAACGATCGTGGCCTGATGGAAACTGACCAATGCCTGAAGCACGCTCAAATCACGGTCGGACAAGCCGAAGGCGATACGGGCAGCGGCGAGTTCGCGAAGTGCTTCCCATTTGTTGACGCCAGAAGGCGGGAGGTCCTGTTGCGCCGCTGCCTGATAGTGCAGAATGGCAGCATTTATGGGTCGCCTGAAAGGCGTTACGGGGGTGTAGTCCATTTTACATTCACGAAGACAAAGAAATCACGGTCCGCGAATCACTTAAGACTTGCGAAAAACGGCGTCCGAGACTAACTTGAGAGTGCTAAGAACAAGTCAGGGTCTCGTAGGGCGGTCGCTTTGCGGGACCTTTTCTTTGGCTTTTTCGTGCCTCCTGTTTTTGGTTTCTGCTCTTCCTCAGTCTTCTGAACGCTGCTTCCAGCGTTCGTGAAGTTCTTCAATCAAATCATCGGCTTCAGACTCTACCCAGTCGGCAAACTTACTATTCTGCAACTCGATCGAGATCCCTTTGGCGGTGCGTTTGAGCGTGCCGCCACGTTTGCCCCCAATCCTGAGCGGCTGACTGGATGCAGCAGAAGGGGAGGGGGCCTTGGCCGGTTTGACTAACCTTGTGACAACCTTCGACACGGCCTCGAACGCCTGCACAGAGGGGTCGTCGGTCGCAGGTGCGGCATCAATCACCATGGCCACATCGGCCTTGCCATGGGTTTCCTCAGCAAGGCGGATCAGGCTGCCCCGATCCAGGTCGTTGTCCGCGATGGCACGGCCCATGGCCTCCCACCGGGGTCGGCCGATGCCGTGTGCAGCACCGATGGCGCGGATGAGGTCTGTACCGACCATGTCGGCGATGGCGATGGCCATGGACACCGAAGATTTGGTCACGGTCAGAACTTCTGCAACCTGTGATTGATTTCCAAAACCCGACGATACGAGTTCTTGCGCAAAAATCGCCTTTTCAATGAAGGACAAATCGCGGCGCGCCATGTTTTCGGAAATCTGCGCACGCAGGGCACTGTCATCATCCAGATTGGCAACCAGTGCGCGCACCTTGGCGACCTTGTCTGACTGGCGGATCGCCTCGAGCCGCCGGCGACCATAGACGAGCAGATAGCGGTCCGCCTCTGACGGGTGCCGGCGCACAAGAATTGGTACGGTCTGACCATTCGCCTCGATTGCGGCGCGCAGATCATGTACATCGGCTGGATCAAGCCGGTCGGCCATTCGGTCGTCGACGATACTGGCCGGGTCGAGTTCCCAGACATGATGTGAATCGACCGCATCACGGGCCGAGCGCAGGGCGCGGTTGGACGTCATCATAGGGGTCGCGGCACCAGCCTGAGGGGTAGGGGCCGGGCCACCGGCTGCCGCGAGATTGTCGAGCATCGACATCCGTTTTTTCTTGCCACTCGTCATGACCGCCCCCACGTTTTCTGAATAAGAACAGCGACTTCATCGTTCAGCGCGTTCAGGCTTTCAAGGGCGCGATCGTAGGTCGTGCGGGTAAAGGCGCTCCGCTCGACTTCGTATAGGGTTTGCTTTGTCAGACCTGCATCGGAGATCGCCGTGGATTTGAGCATTGGCGAGTTGAGCACCGCATCGCCATACATGGTGCGCAGAAAGGCGACGATCCGGTTTTGTGGTGCATCCTGAGGTTCATAGCGTGTCAGCGCATAGCGCATCCAGTCGTGGGACATGTCCGCACCGCTTTCGGCGATCACGTCCATTAGATCAGCCGTCATGCGCAGAAATTGCGACATCGACATCACGTCGAGCATTTCCGGATGAATTGTGACCAGCACGCCGGTGGCGGCCGAAAGTGCGGACATGGTGAGAAAGCCCAGTTGCGGCGGGCAGTCGATGACCACAACATCGTAATCGCCGTCAACCTGCGCCAACGCCTCTTTCACGCGGAAAAAGAACAGGCCTGCGTTGCCTTGTGAAAGAGCACGCGGCGTTTCGTGTTCGAACTCCATCAGTTCCAGATTGCCCGGGATCAGGTCGAGGTTCGGGATATAGGTCTTGCGGATGACAGCGCGGATCGGCTCTGGGTCGTCATAGCGGATCGCGTCATAGAGCGTGCCGCCATCTGTCAGATCGAATTCGGGCTGTACGCCATGTAACGCCGTGAATGAGGCCTGCGGATCAAGATCAATGCCCAGGACGCGATAACCGCGCAAGGCCAGCCGTTGTGCAAGGTGTGCCGAAGTCGTCGTTTTGCCCGAGCCTCCCTTGAAGTTCATCACACCGATGACTTGCAGGTGATCGCCATCACGCCGTCCGGGGATATAGTCTCCAGGCTTGCGCGCGGTCTTTTCCAGCAGGATACGCAGGGCCTGAATGTCCTGCGCGGAATACAGGCGACGATTGCCGGCCGTCAGTTCAGGCGAAGGGCCCTTGCCATCAAGGTTGATTTTGCGCAGGTATGAGTCGTTCACACCAAGAAGCGCTGCCGCCTCGCCGGAGGTGAATTTGCGCATTTCCTTTGTGGCGTCAGGGGGAAACAGGCTCTCGCGTTGCGAATGCAACTGGTTGGCCAGCCACTCGGAATGCTGGCGGATGACCGCGTTCAGGTCCTGATGCACGAAAGTCTTGTTCAT
>NZ_CP071703.1:0-140234 GCF_042192375.1 Pseudophaeobacter sp. TrK17 | reverse complement strand
TCCTGGCTAGGCCGCAGTCTTTCAGACCTTTGGCGACGGCTGTTTCCCGCAAATCGTGAGGATGATTTTGGGCTTGCCGAAATTATGCGATCCAGTAATTATGCAGTTGTATAATTACTGGATGCAGGGGATTCTTGGGCTCTGCCTGACCTAGGCCATTGGGCAGGTCAGGTAGAATTCACTCGAAAGTCTCTGCGCGAATGGGCGGGAAAGACATGAAAACCACAGATGTTACTGCACGATTGGCTTCGCTTGGTGGGGCCAAATGGGATCTCCACCTTGCCGCCCGCGATCGTATCGCAGCGGGCGCAGATATTATTGAGATGACCATCGGTGAGCCGGATGTCCCGGTTCCTGCAGAGCTGATGGATCACTCTATTGCCTCGATGCGGGCTGGCCGGACCGGGTATTCCGATGGCCGTGGCGAGCTCAATCTGCGCCGCGCCCTGGCGGAAAGCTACAGCAACAGCCGTGGGCGGGAGTTCGAGCCAGACAACTTCTTATGTTTCCCGGGCACCCAGACCGCCTTGTTTGCCGCGATGATGGGCGTGGCGCAGCACGGGGACGAAGTTCTGGTGGGCGATCCGATGTATGCCACCTACGAAGGTGTGGTTGCGGCCAGTGGTGCGAAAATGGTGCCTGTGCCGCTAAAGCCGGAAAACGGATTTCGGATGCAGGCTGCAGATGTTTCCAGCCGGATCACGCCGCGCACCCGCGCCCTGCTGCTGACCAGTCCGCATAATCCAACCGGTGCCATTTTGCGCCAGTCTGATCTGTTGGCGCTATGCGAGTTGGCGCGCATCCATGATTTTTGGATCCTCTCGGATGAAGTCTATGAGCAATTGGTTTTTGACGGCGCCGAGTTTGTCTCGCCCCTGTCGCTGCCTGACTACGCCGATCGGGTTATCGCGGTTTCATCGATCTCAAAATCCCATGCCTCACCTGGGTTCCGCAGTGGTTGGTGTGTTGGCCCCAAGGCATTTTGCGATGCGCTTTTGCCCTATTCCGAGACCATGCTGTTCGGCAACCAGCCGTTTATCGCGGATATGACGGAACTGGCGATCCGTGAGGGATCTTCTGTTTCCTTGGGGATGCGTCAACGATTCAGCTGGCGGGCGCAATTGCTTGCAGACCGGGTAGAGGCCGAAACTGCGCTGCAGGTTCACCGCCCCGAGGCGGGCATGTTTGCCATGATCAATGTGGCGGCGACCGGGCTGACCGGCGATGCCTATGCCTGGGATCTGCTGGAAAACGGCGTCGCGGTGATGCCCGGATCAGCCTTTAGTGACAGCCTGACCTCCTGGGTTCGGGTGGCGCTGACCATCGAGGATGCAGAATTTGAAACGGCGTTGAATCGTCTCATTTCCCACACACAAACCCTGACAAGGGGGGCCGCATGACAGATCCTGTAAAAACCATCGGCGAAGCCCTTGTTGATGGTTTGAAAGCGCGCGATGTCTCTTGCGTTTTTGGCATTCCCGGCGTGCATACGGTTGAGCTCTATCGTGGGCTAGCGGCTTCGGGGCTGCGCCATGTGACGCCGCGCCACGAACAAGGTGCAGGGTTCATGGCCGATGGCTATGCCCGGGTGTCCGGCAAGCCCGGCGTGGCCTTTGTGATCACCGGGCCGGGCTTGACCAATACGCTGACCCCCATGGCACAGGCGCGGGCGGATTCGGTGCCGATGCTGGTGGTTTCTGGGGTTAATGCGCAGCCAAGCCTGGGCAAGGGTCTGGGCTGTCTGCATGAATTGCCAGATCAACAGGCGCTGGCGCAGACGGTGGCGTTGAGCTCGCACCATGTAGCAGAGGCAGAGGCGCTGGATCCGGCCCTAAACATGGCTTTTGAGCCGTTTTCCTCTGGTCGACCCGGCCCGACCCATATTCAGATCCCGTTGGATATCGCGGGCAGTGCCGCGGCGGAGCTTTCTGCGCCTGTCAGCGTCGAACCTGCCCCTGTGCCGGATACCCTGGTGCAGCAGGCGGCGCAGCTCTTGGCCCAGGCAAAGCACCCGGTCATTCTGGTCGGCGGCGGCGCCAAACGGGCAGGGGAGGCCCTGTGTGCCTTGGCGCAACGTCTGGATGCTCCGGTTGTGCAAACCGCAAATGGCCGGGGCCTGATGTTTCGCCATGCCCTTGGGGTCCCGGCCAGCCCCAGCCTTATCGCGGTTCGTTCGCTGATCGAGAGCGCGGATGTTGTACTGGCCTTGGGGACGGAATTTGGTCCTACGGATTACGATATGTATGCCACCGACCAGTGGCCACAGATGCAGCAGCTGATCCGGGTGGATATCTGCGACCAACAATTGGATCGCCACCCGGCTGTTTTGCCAATCCTGGCAGAGGCTGGCAGCTTTGCCACGGCACTACAGGCAGCCCTGCCGGCTGAATGTGCCGGTTCAGACGGAGCAGAGCGAGCAGCCGAGGCGCGTCAGGCGGCCCTGCAGGAAATCGGCGCGGACTACCGCGCCCAGGTTGCGGTTTTGAACGCGATGCGGGATGCCCTGCCCGGCTGTGTGATGGTGGGGGATTCCACCCAGCCGATCTATGCCGGCAATCTCTATTATGATCACGACCATCCCGGCGGGTGGTTCAATGCGGCTACGGGATATGGTGCGCTTGGCTATGGGATCCCTGCGGCCATTGGTGCGGCCATTGCGGCGCCGGAGCGGCCGGTGATCTGTATTGTCGGCGATGGCGGTGCGCAGTTTTCTCTGCCTGAGGTGATGACGGCGGTGGACGAAAACCTGCCAATCACCTTTGTGATCTGGAACAACCAAGGCTACCGGGAGATTGCCACCTCGATGCAGGATGTTGGCGTTGCGGTGATTGGCTGCGATCCGACGCCGCCAAATTTTGCGGCCACTGCGCTATCGTTTGGAATTCCACATTTCAGTGCTGCCGATGACCCGGCAGAGATCGCTGCTGCCATTACCAAAAACCAGGGCCAGGGGCCCTGCATTGTTGAAATAACCGCGCCTGTTTTTGCGCCAGCTGAGGATTAAGCTGATGACGAACCCGAGTTTTGAATTCTCCCGTGCGATTACCCGCCGCCCTGCCGCCAGCATTGTAGATGGGCTGCGGGCCACCGAAATGGGGACGCCCAGCCTGACAGGCATGCTGGCAGCGCACGCGCAGTATGTGGCGGCGCTCAAAAGCACTGGCGCTGAGGTGATTGAGCTGGAGCCTCTGGAGGCGTTTCCAGATGCGGTTTTTGTTGAGGATACTGCGCTTTGCTTGCCGCAGGGGGCGGTTCTGATGCGCCCCGGTGCGCCGTCACGGATGGGTGAAGTGGCTGAAATGGC
Organism: Pseudophaeobacter sp. TrK17; assembly: GCF_042192375.1. Classification (NCBI taxonomy): domain Bacteria; kingdom Pseudomonadati; phylum Pseudomonadota; class Alphaproteobacteria; order Rhodobacterales; family Roseobacteraceae; genus Pseudophaeobacter; species Pseudophaeobacter sp. TrK17. The sequence goes on along the minus strand of NZ_CP071703.1, from coordinate 136,930 downwards.
GCCAACTTTGCGGGACTGCTACGCGGATGTCCGCGAAATCAGCGGGCCGGGCCATATCGAGGGTGGCGACATCCTGGTGACGGGGCGCGAAGTGCTGGTTGGGCGCTCGGATCGGACTGATGCGGCCGGGGTCGCCGAGCTGGCTGAGATCGTGGCGGACTGGGGCCATTCCCTGCGCGAAGTCTTCACACCGCCGGGTGTTTTGCATTTCAAAACTGACTGTTCCCTGATGGACAGTGAAACCATTCTGGCAACCAAACGGCTGTCGGCCTCGGGCTGCTTTGATGGGTATCGGATCCTGGATGTGGCCGATGGCGAAGAGGCGGCGGCCAATGCCATTCGGTTCAACAATCTGGTGCTCTGCCCGGCAGGATTTCCCCGCACCGCCGAGATGCTGGACAAGGCGGGATTTGAAGTGGTGCAGATCGACAATAGCGATTGTGCGAAACTGGATGGCGGCATGTCCTGCCTGTCGCTGCGGTTCTGAACTAGCCCCGTTCTGCGCAGCAGTTCAGCTGCGGATCTGAGGCAGCTTGGCCCCTGTCCAATAGGCGCCACTGTCCTGTCTCAGCGCTTCATAGGCCTCAATCCGGTGGCGTGCTTCTGCGCCGCCGGCCTCAATCAGATGGGTCAGCAGGCAATCAAGCACTGCCATCGCCCCGCCATAGGCGCCAAAGGGGTGCAGGGAGGCGGTTGTGACCGTCAGCACGTGATCCGCCTCAACCCCCGGCGCGATGACCTCACTGTCCGAAATCAGCACGATGCGGGCGCCGAGCTTGCGGGCCTGACGCAGGGCCTGGATGGTGCTGGTTGAATAGGGGGCAAAGGTGATGGCAATCAGGCAGTCCTCAGGCCCCAGACCAATCAGATCATCCAGGGTGGTGCCGACATGGCGCGGGACCAGATCAATCGCCGGCAGGGCCATGCGCGCCACGTAGTGAAAATAATAGGCCAGCGCATAGCTGGCGCGGCTGGCGGTCACGTAGCACTGTTTCGCACCCCGCAGGGTTTCGACAATCGCATGGGTGCGGTCTGCACCCATCTGGCGTAGTGACCGCGATACCATGTTCAGCTCGCTTTGCACCGCGCTGGCCTGAAGCGCAGCCGCAGGTCCATGCCCGGCCATCTGGCCAATCCAATCTGCAGTACCCGGGCCTTCGTTAGAGGTGATCAGCGCATCTCGGAAGGGGCGACGCAGGGCATCAAAACTGTCATACCCCAGCCGGTCAGCAAGGCGCACAAAGCTGTTGGCGCTGATCTGGGCCTTGCGTGCAGTGTCACGTACGGGATCCAGCGCAAAGCTGCCCGGATTGTCGATGATGTATTTTGCGGCCTGCGCCAGTTTGGCAGGCATTTGCCCGATGTGATCTTTAAGGGCGACAATCAGCCGGGCGGTCTGTTTCGGGTCGAGATGTGGATCCATAAGGCATTGAGATCATATGATTGCCCTGGGTGGAATTCAAAACAGCCGTTCTGGCGGTTTTGTGATGGGCTGCCCTGGGTGATGGATCAGGTGGTGGCCTTTGTTTGGCCGCTCAGGCAGAGACGGCCTGCCTCCTCTGCCCGTCCTCCGGCAGGGTGATACTGCCATCTTCGCAGACGGTGACCTGGACGCCTGTTTCAATCTGACCCAGCCCCTTGCAGGCAACCTGCATCAGGATATCCTTTTCGCGGGCGACAATGGCCATGTGGCTCAACCAGCCGCCAACCTCGCTGAGCACCGCGCCTGAGCGCTGCACATAGGGCAGCCAGGCGGGGTTGATCATGCGGCAGATCAGGATATCGCCGTCGTTAAAGCCCTCAAACACCTTCGGCCCCGTGGCTGTTTCATCGGTGACCCAGAAGGCGCGGGCTGTCACCCTGCCGTGTCCGGCAACGCAGGTACCTGCCAGAGCCCCCTCTGTAAGCGGCACCTGAGCGCCAAGCGACAGCATTTCGCAATCCCGTAGTGTCAGTTGCACCTGGGTTGGAGCCGCGACTTTGCGTGTGTCTTCCTGGGACTTGCGTGCTTGTGCCAATTGCAGCAACTCTTTTGGGGCCGACCAATCGTTGTGCTGCAGCTCGTCAAGGGAGAACTGGAAAATCAGATCATCCAGGCCTGAAGTCGCGCCCAGTGTAAGCACCGCACGGCGCAGCTCGGCGAGAATGCGCAGGGCCTCATGTTTGGACTGCTCCTTGAGATCCTGAAAGGTCAGCGCCAGCGTAATTGTCTTTTTCAGGTCATGTGGCAGGTTGGCTGGCAGCGCTGTATGGCCGGAGATCTGCTCAATCGGGTTTTCCAGCAGCGGCCAGAGCAGGGCAGGGGCCTCGCTGTAGCGCGGAGTGCTGAGTTCATAATCAAAGATGGAGCGATGTCCCATCAGGGCCATGGCAGTTTCGCGGTTGCCGTGACAGGACGCCAGTAGTGCAGAGGGGGTGTTGGGCAGATCCGTCTGCATCAGATATCTGCGCAGACCGGCGTCACCTGCGGTGGCGGCGCTGGCCTCTCCCATGGTGAAGCTGGCAAGGATATTGATCTTTTCAGCCTCGACGTAGATTTCCTGGGCAAAGAGGTGGTGCAGGTTTTGAATGGTCTCAATCAGCTTGTGTTGCGGGAGGGCGGCATAGTCCACCGCCTGCCAGATCGCCAGCCGATCCGCGATCTGCGGCATGGTCTTGGTACGGAAATCTGCGACCAGGGGGGGGGCTTGGCGGCGCAGCTGTTTCGCTTTGGTCTTGGTCAGTTTCAGCGTCATCACCTGCTTTAACCTGGCATCCACATAGGTCTTGCCAAAAAGGTTGACGAGATGGCCATCCCGCCCTTCGGGCAGCCCATAGGGAACGCCCAGGGCGCGGCAGGCGTGGTCCACACTGCCGCCAGGAGCCCAAAGACTGGCCATAAGGGAGAATGACAGCGGCGTCGGGCGGGGCAGGACTTCGGACATTTCATCCTGCTCCAGGATCACCATATCCGGATCTGCGTCGCCAAAGCGGTCAAGAATGGTGCGCCATTCCGCCAGGCGGGCCTGTTCCGCCTCGGGGCCACGGGCCAGAGTGGTGATATCGCGGCTTTGCAGGATCTGGAACTGACCATCCGCATAGGCCCATTCGATATCTTGTGGGCAGCCAAAGGCGGCCTCAACCCGGCGTGCGAGGGCCAAGAGGGGGGCCAGATCCAGGGTTTGATCCTGATCTAGGGCGGCGGGCAGTCCACTGCAGCGACCAAAGCGCAGCGAGACAGGTGTGACCCGACCTGAGACCAGATCGTCACCGCAGCCCCGCACCCATTCCACCATGGTCATGCCGGGGGCACTGGGGTCTTGGGTGAACAGGACGCCGGCGTAGTCAGCCTGCACCATGTGCTGCACCAGGATATTGGCTGAGGAGTCCTCTGGCCCCTGTGTTTCATAGCTGGCGGCCCGGTCAGATGTGAAGCTTGCCACCACGCTGTTGAGCGCTGCGCGCATGGTGGCGCCGGTGACGTTCAGTTCGGAATCAAACACCCCGGCAAAGCTTTGATCGGCACCGTCTTCATTGCTGGCGCTGCTGCGCACTGCGCAGGGCTTTTCCCCCACCAGCTGCCAGATCTGCGCGGCGAAACTGTCTTGCTGTGGCCGCGTCATCTTTTGGAAGTCGTCAACGGCTTCGCGGCGCAGCACAACACCGCCGGGGACTGGCAGGCCAGCGTTTTTGAGTACTGATAACCGGAGCGCCTTGTTTCCGGCTGTTGCCAGCTCTTCTGTATAGCCCATGGGGATAACCCCGGCGGGCAATTGCGCAAGTCGGCGCTGGTGGTGCCACAGGGCGATGCGGTGTTGCAGAGTGCTGTGTACCCCGGTCACATAGGCGCGCTGCAGCAGCAACAGGCTGAGGCTGAAACAGAGGTAGGTATTGGCGGCAGCGCTGAGGCCATAGACCATGGCAAACAAGACGGGAACGCCCAAGAACAGCCAAAGCTTGACTTGCCGTGCGGTCTTGGCAACGGCCCAGACCAGATAAATCGCGGCCAATCCGCAAAACAGCAGCGGCAAGACAAAGACAGGATCCGGCTGACCGAGGTCTGTAATCCAGAGCAGTGGGATAGAGAGCATGCCGCTGGCCTCGCCTGCGGCGGACACGCCAAGCATCATCACGGGTAAAAACAGCAGCGCAGTCAAGTTGCGCAGCGGGGTCAGTCCCTTGGAGGCATAAAAGGCCTGAAGGGCGCGGGCTTTGCGCACGGGGTCCTGGGCCAGTTTGGATTTGAGCTTTGCGAGCGCATCGGCGCTGTTGTGGGTGATGATCTGATCACGTTCTGCCTTCAACGCCACAGGCAAGATCAGAATACGGGTCAACAGGGAAAAGGCAAACAGCCCAAGCAACAGATGGCTGCGCTCATGGCTCCAGATCAGTGCCGCTGCCACTGCAGAAACCGCCTGTTGCCAATAGGTTTGGTTTTGCTCCGCCAGCCAGGTCTGCACATGCGGTTTTGGCGGTGGTGCAATAAAATACTCCCACGGCAGGGTGTAGCGACCTTGGTAGTCGATGCCGTTTTGGGTCAGTTCAAGCCCCAGAACCTGCCCCATAAAACAGCTGCGACGATCGTAGCATGCAGTCACTGTTGGTTTGTCTTCCAGGGCGGTGATGCGGCGCATCAACTCATCCGTGGGAAGGGCGCGGATTGGGATATTGATCGCCCCGGGCAGATGGCCGGCCGCAAAATCACCGGGATATCGGGTATCAACGATTTGCAGGTCTGTGGTGTCTACCAAGGTGGTGAAGTCAGCGGTGCTGAGCAGGGTGTCTTTGTTGCTATATTCTGGGATGGCGCGCAGATCGGCGAGGGTTTGAACCTCGGCATCGCTAAAAGGCCGCCCTTCGACGATCCATTTCTCAATGCCGCCGGCGATAAAGCTACAGTCAATGCCAAGTTTCGCCAGTTCAGCACAGGTTTCAGAGCTGCGGTTGCCGTTGTGGCAAAACACCACTGCGCGTTGACCGGGCTGAAGCGGACGGGACTGCAGGAAATCGGGAAAGCGGATATGAAGCGCACCGGGCAGGCTGCCCATGGCGTTTTCGCCAGTTTCGCGAATGTCAAAGAAGGCGGTGTCTCCGGCGGCCAGCAGCGCGGCGGCTTGCTCGGTGGAGATGGCCAGAGGGTTCTCCTCTTGCTTGGTGAAGCTGGTCTCTTTCAGCGTGTCGTCTTTGATCTGGGTACCGGCAAACTGCGCCGGGCGGAGCAGGGTTTCTTGTAATCGGGCCTGCTCGGCGTTCTGGAAAGACTTGAATTGCCAGTAGTTTGCGGCTGCCAGCACCGCCACAAAGAACAGCAGTGCGGAAATAAGCCTGAGCGGATAGCGCTGCTGTGTGGTCTGTGGCTTGAACCCCAGCTTGGTGGCCACAAGCACGCCAGTCCCTGAAATCATCGCCAGCCCGACTGCAAAAACCTGTGTCAGTGAGGTGACAGAGCCAATGACCAACTCCGGCGAGGGAATAGCCTGGGCAGCAATGGGGACACTCAAAAGCAGTGTAGTGAACAGAAGTGCAATACAAGTTTTGCGAGTATTGGCGGGGACGGACGGTGTTTGCACTGAGAGTCCTATTTGACTATTAGGGAAGCATTCAGGGTTGTGTGATTTTAATTAAAAGATACCTAAAGTGTTGCTGAACGGTTAACCGTTGGCGGCAACCAAGAGTTTCAACTAAATTTTTTAGAAAAGGATGCGAGGATATTAACGTGATGAACTCAATTGATGGTTGATAGGTAAGAGACCCATGCGGTTGACAGATTCAAAATTGGCCAGGAGGCTCATCCATGCAGCAGTCCAATAGCAGTATTTATGCCGTTATCCTGGCCCTGGGGATGCTGGTCTTGGCGGCCTGTGATGCGCGTGCGGATATAACGCTTACTTTTGGAACCTATGCCGCTGACAAACCTACCGAAACAGTGCGCAAATACCGCCCTTTCCTGACCTTTCTGGCGGACCGGATGTCTGTACGACTGGGGGAAAGGGTCACGATCAAGATGGCGATCGCCAAGGAATACGAAGAAGGTGTGCGCCAGTTGGCGGAGGGTGAAGTGGACTTTGCCCGGTTTGGTCCGGCGTCTTACGTCAGGGTCAAGGAACTCAATCCGCAGATCCGTATCGTGGCGATGGAATCCAAAAAGGGTGAAAAGCGGTTCAAGGGGGTGATTGTGGTCCACCGCGACAGTTCAGTCGAATCCCTGGATGAACTGGTTGGGCTGACCTTTGCCTTTGGTGATGAGCTGTCAACAATCGGTCGGTATTTGGCGCAGGCGCAGTTACTGGATGCTGGTATCACAGGCAGCGATTTACACAGCTTTGCCTATTTGGGCCGACATGATCTGGTCGGAGAGGCGGTGGGGGCCGGGAAATTTGCAGCAGGGGCGTTGAAAGAAAGCACCTATATAAAACTTGTGGCCAAAGGGGTTTCGATCCGGGTTCTGGTGTCCTTTGAAAATGTGACAAAGCCCTGGCTGGCCTCTGCGGAGCTAGATCCAAAGATTGTGCAAGCGATGCGGCAGGTCATGTTGGCGGCCCAGAACGAAGAAATTCTTCGACGTGTTGCCAAGAATGGATTTTTGGCCAGCCAGGATTCTGATTACGATATTATCCGCGACGCAATCGAACAAAGCCGTAGCTTTTAGCCTAGAAAAGCAGAGACATGAAACGCACGGGTATCCTGTTTCAGATTGTGATTTCACTGTCGCTGGCCGCTCTTTTGGTTGCGCTGGTTGTGGGAGCTGTTGCCAGACGGACCGAAGGCAACCGGTTGCGTGATCAATTGAATGAACAGGCCGGGCTAACGGTTTCGCTGCTGAGCGGGTTGATGCTCGAGTCCATCATTGTGGAAGACGTGCCGGTCCTGGAGACTGGTCTTCAAGAGGCCCTGGTTCGAACGCCCAAAATTTTGTCTATCCAGATCCTGAACAGTGATGGTGCTACGATTGCGACTGCCAATAGGCGCGGCATCGCCGCACAGGAAGAATTTGTGACCTACGAGCAATCGGTCGAAATGGAAGGGTTCAAGTTCGGCACGATGGTCGTGCGGTGGTCGATGCTGGAAGGGCAGGCCTTGGTGCAGGAAAGGGTCCGATATACGATCATGTGGACTGTCCTTGCGGTTGCTGGGCTGTCAGCACTGGTTTTGGGGTTGATCAGTATTTTGGCTCTGAATCCCCTGAAAACGATTCACCTGCGGATGTCGGATGTTTTAGCCGGTGCGCGTGGGCGGGCCGGAACCTTACCTTGGTATGCCTCTCGGGAATTCTGGGCGCTCAACTTTTCGGTGGGTGTTCTGGAAGACACCTTCGCTGAGCGCGATGAACGTGAACTGGCTTTGGAGCGCGCCTGCGAGGAAGCAGATATTGCCAATCAGGCGAAGTCGGAGTTTTTAGCCAATATGAGCCATGAAATCCGCACGCCAATGAATGGCGTGATTGGCATGGCAGAACTGATCATGGAAACTGACCTGGATGAGGATCAGCAGATCTATGCTGAAACCATTTCAAAATCCGGCTCTGCGCTGCTGACAATTATCAATGACATTCTCAACTTCTCCAAGATCGAAGCAGGGAAGTTCGAACTGATCCGGGTGCCGTTTAATCTACTGACAGCCATCGAAGATGTGGTCACGCTGCTGTCGCCCAAGGCCACGGGCAAGGGGGTCGAGATCATTTTGCGCTATGATCCAGACCTGCCAGAATTTTTCGAGGGCGATGTTGGTCGCATCCGCCAAGTGATTACCAATATCATTGGTAATGCGGTGAAGTTTACGGACATAGGCTATGTCTATATTGATGTGAGCGGTGAGAAAAACCCGAAAGACTACGGTCTGACAATCAGCGTTACGGATACCGGTATTGGTATCCCCGAAAACCGGCTTCAATCGGTCTTTAGTGCCTTTGAGCAGGTGGATACTGGCGCAACGCGCAGCTTCGAAGGCACCGGTCTTGGGCTGGCTATTTCAGCGCGTCTGGTGAATTTGATGGGCGGCGCTGTCTCGGTGGATTCCACAGAAGAGAAGGGCTCGGTCTTTACGGTTCAGCTGGATTTGCCGCTCGCCGATCAGCTTGAGGCGGTTCCGGTGACCGTGCCGACCCTGAAGGGGCTAACCGGTCTTGTTGTTGATGATCTGGAGCTGAACCGGCTGATCCTGACGGAACGGCTGAACACCTGGGACGTGCGCAGCCTTGAGGCCAGTAGCGGAGCGCAGGCCCTGGAGGTGCTGGCGAATACGCGTCAGGACTTTGGGTCTTTGGACTTTGCCATCCTGGATTACCAGATGCCGGGAATGAACGGTCGCGCCTTGGCACGGCGCATTCGGGCCATTCCTGACTATGCAACACTGCCAATTGTCATGCTGTCTTCGGTTGACCTTGCCATGAGCCGGTTCGGTGAGGATGGGTTGAAGGATTGTGAAATCGTGCTCAAGCCGCTGCGCGCAGCGCAGTTGAAACAGGTGCTTGGGCGGGCGCTTAGTCCTGAGAAACAGTCGCCCAGCCTCAGCTCTCCCAGTCGGGTGGCTCCGCAAAACACCGAATGTATGAAGCTGCTGATCGCAGAGGACAACCGCACCAATCAGCTGGTTGTGACACGGATGCTCAAGGACGCGGGGTTTGACATCACCATTGCCGCAAACGGTGCCGAGGCGGTCGAGCTGTTCACGGAGGTCCAGCCGGACATTATTCTTATGGATATGATGATGCCGGTGATGGATGGGGTCGAGGCGACGCTAAAAATCCGCGCAATTGAAAGCGCCGCTCAGGCCAGCGGGACAGGCTGCCCTATCATCGCCCTGACCGCCAATGCGCTGGACTCTCATCGTGACAAATGCCTGGCCGCAGGTATGGATGATTTCCTCAGCAAGCCAATCAACAAACAGGCCCTGCTTGCTGCGATTTACAAATGGAGCCGACCGCACTGTGGCGCCACGACTGAGCTCTGGCTGCGGCAAAACTGATGCTTTGGTGGTGGCACTAGCGGCTCTGGGCTGATGCGGCCCGCAGTTGGCGGTAGACAATGCTGACGAGATTGGTCAGGGCAAAAAGCACTGCGGCAAAGCAGACAATTGTTGGCCCGGTGGGGGTGTCGAGCATAAAGGACAGCTGCAGACCGGCAAGGGCCGAGAGAGCACCGATCCCCACGGCGATGGTGGCCATGCGCTCTGGCGTTGCAGCAAAGGGGCGGGCAGCGGCAGCGGGGATCAGCAACAGGGCTGAAATCAACAACACACCCACCACCTTGATGGCGGTGGCGACAACCAGGGCCAGAGCAATGGTCAGGACCAGCTGTTCGCGCTTGGGGTTGATCCCCGCCGCATAGGCCAGATCCGGGCTGAGCGTGGCGGTGAGCAGGGCAGACCATCTGGCCCAGAGCAGCAGCAGAACCAGCGCCGCCCCGCCCCAGATCACCGCAAGATCCATCCGGCTTACTGCAAGTATATCACCAAACAGATAGGCCATCAGATCAATGCGGATCCCCTGCAAAAAGGAGACCGCCACCAGCCCAAAGGCCAGCGAGGAATGCGCCAGAACCCCCAGCAGGGTATCCATGGCAAAGCCGCGTCCGCTCAGGCTGGAGACCGCGGTGGCCATCAACAGGGCAATTATCAGCACCCCGGCAAAGATTGGCACCTGAAACCCCAATGCCAGTGCCACGCCCAGAATTGAGGCATGGGCGGTGGCATCGCCAAAATAGGCCATGCGGCGCCAGACCACAAAGCAGCCCAAAGGGGCAGCGGCAACGGCAACGCCGGTTCCGGCCAAGGCGGCGCGCAGCAGAAAGCTGTCCAACAGGGGAATCATCGTTGGGCCTCTTCGGTAACATCTGGGGTTTGGGAAAGAACCACATCTTTGCCGTGATCATGGCCGCAACTGTGGTCGTGGCTGTGATTGTGTTCATGGCGATACAGCGCCAATGCGCCCTGGGTGCCGCTGCCAAACAGGGCGCGATACTCAGGGGCTGAGGCCACATGTTCCGGCTCTCCCTCACAGCAGATGTGACCGTTGAGACAAATCACCCGGTCCGAGGCCGCCATCACCACATGCAGCTCGTGGCTGACCATCAAAATGGCGCAGCCCAGAGTTTCGCGCAGGGTTTCGATCTGTTGATAAAAGGCCGCCGATCCAGGTTGGTCCAGCCCCTGCGTTGCCTCGTCCAGAATCAACAGCTGTGGTTTGCACAGCAGTGCTCGCGCCAGCAAAACACGCTGGAACTGGCCGCCCGACAGATCGGCCATTTGGCGGCTGGACAATTGCCCGGCCCCGGCCTGTTGCAAGGCCTCGACAGCCTGTTGATCTGACACCCTGTCGGGTAGGCTGAGGAAACGACGCACTGTCATTGGCAGGGTTGGGTCGATATGCAGCTTTTGTGGCACATAGCCAATGCGCAGGTCCGGGCTGCGGGTCACGCTACCTTGGCTGGGCATCTGGGCGCCAATGACGCTGCGCAACAGGGTCGATTTGCCTGAACCATTGGGACCGACGATGGTGACGATCTCCCCCGCGGCGATGCCAAAGGTCACGTTTGACAGCACTGTGTTGCCACCATAGGTGACGGAGAGATTCTGTAGTGCAATCAGATGCATTTATCTGCGGCTTTTTGGCATTTGGGGCATAGGCCTTCGGCTTCGACCACCGTGCGCTCGATCTGAAACCCAGCATCGCGCGCGGCTTGACCCAATTGGCCCTTTGTTGGAATGGTCTGGGCCTCAGCCACGGATTTACACAGCCGACAAATCATAAAAACCGGGGCGTGGTCTTCGCCGGGGTGGGTGCAGGCAATAAATGCATTCAGGCGCTCAATCTTATGGGCAAACCCATTGGTCACAAGAAAATCCAACGCCCGGTAGGCGACGGGAGGTTGCGAGCCGAGCCCTTCTTCGCGCAGCCGGTCGAGGATTTCATAGGCGCCCAGGGCGCGGTGCTCTTGCAGCAGAATTTCCAGGACCCGTTTGCGGACCGGGGTAAATTGTAGCCCCTGTGCTTTGCACTGGCTATCAACCGCGTCGATGCAGCTGACAATGCAGCTGGTGTGATCATGGGCTTCAAAGCCGATGGATTCCATAGTCTGTGGCCTCCGCTGACAGGGCTGATGTCTAGGGTGAATGAACTTGGCCCTTGATATGTTATGATATGACGTTTAACAAGCCGTGAGATGTTATAAAATCACATGAGAGATCCCATGCTAAAAACCTCCCTGACTTCTGTTGCCGCCCTTTTGGGGTTTGCCGGTCTTTCCATGGCAGATGTGCCCAAGGTGGCAACCGATATTGCTCCTGTGCATGGTTTGGTCGCGCGGGTCATGCAGGGGGTGGGAGAGCCCAGTCTGGTGGTGCCGGTTGGTGCTTCTCCACATGATCACTCCATGCGTCCTTCCGAAGCCCTGGCCCTGTCGCAGGCAGATTTGGTCTTTTGGGTGGGTGAGGCGTTGACGCCCTGGCTGGAGGGCGCCGTTGAAGAGCTGGCCAAGGATGCGCAGGTTGTGGAGCTTATGGCCCTGGAAGGCGGTCTCGCGTTGCCATTCCGTCAGGGGGTGGGTTTTGAGGCTCATGACCATGGCGATTCCCATGACGAACATGACGACCATGGCCACACTGCAGAGGCGCATGAGGAACACGCCGAGAGCGATCACGCCCATGATCATGAACACGACCATGATGAGGGGCATGAGGAGGGGCATGCGCATGAAGAAGATCACCACGGGCATGATCATGACGGTCTGGACCCCCACGTCTGGCTCGCCCCCGAAAATGCGACACTATGGTTGGATGTGATCGCGGCAGAGCTTTCGGCGCTGGATGGGGAAAATGCGGCCATATATGCCGCCAATGCTGCGGCGGGAAAGGTGGAAATTCAACAGGTCCAGGCAGAGATCAAAGCCAGTTTGGGCGCTGTCCGCGATGGCGGCTTTGTGGTGTTCCACGATGCCTATCAGTATTTCGAGCACAGCTTTGACATCCAGGCCGCTGGTGCAATCGCCTTGAGTGATGCCTCTGATCCAAGTCCGGCCCGGATCGCAGAGATTCAGCAGGTTGTGGCGCAGAAACAGGTCTCTTGTGTCTTTTCAGAGCCGCAGTTCAACCCGGACCTTGTCGCCACCGTCCTGGAAGGTAGCGGTGCAAAAACAGTGGTCATTGATCCAATGGGAACGGGCCTGGAACAAGGTGCGGGTTTCTACCCTGCGCTGTTGAAAGAGCTGGGTGCTGCAATGGCCGACTGTTACTGAGATCAAACCGACCTGCAAACAGGTGCGTTTCAAAAGGGCTGGAGGCAACTCTGGCCCTTTTGTGTTTCAGGCGTGCTTCAGATCCGATCTTTGACCAGATGCGTGAGCGTGGCCCCGGTTTCGTAATAGGCACCGCGCAGGCCGGCAAAAGGCAGGCTGTGGTCTGCTGTGGCGGGCAATGGCAGGCGGCTTTCATCGCCTGAAATCAGCGCTTCGGCGATTTTCTGACCAAAAAGCGTTCCCGGTCCAATGCCGCGACCGGAATATCCGAAGCTGACATAGCCCCCCTGCAGCTTTTTAATCTTTGGCAGGTATTCGCGGGTCATGGCGATGCGGCCAAACCACTGGCTTTCCAGTTTTGCTCCGGCGAGGGTCGGAAATGCAGCGGCCAGTTTCCGCGCCAGCCAGCTTTGGTGAATGCCGCTGCCAAAATGGTCCAGTGCGCCCATGGCGCCAATGACCAGGCGCCCCTGTTGGTCCATCCGCCAAGAGGACATCACCAGGGCAGAGTCCCAGCAGCCTTCGAGGCCCGGCAGGATCTGTTCTTGTTGGGCTGCGGTGAGCGGCGCTGTTGCACCTTGGAAATAATGCACGGGCACAATCGCCGGGGCGTCATAACCGGTCATCGCACGGGCATAGCCATTTGTGGCCATGATCAGATGTTTGGCGCGGATGCTGCCTTTGGGGGTGGTAACCTGCCAGCTGTCCTTGTCGCGGCTGATTGCAGTGGCGGGGGTTTGGTCGTGGAGTTGCGCGCCAGCTTCGATGGCGGCGCGGGCCAGGCCGCGGACAAATCCCAGCGGCTGGATGGTGCCGGCACGGGGGTCAAACAAGGCGCCATGGACGGCCTTGCTGCCGACACGGGCCTGAGCCTGGCTTTCCTCCAGCAGCTGAACCGGCGCGCCAATGGCCTGCAGCTGGTCGGCACGGCGTTGCAGATCCTGCATGCCGCTGGGGGCGTGGGCGCAGTGCAGGGTGCCATTGCGCACTGGCTCGCAGGCGATGTTGTGACGCTCGATCAATCCGTAAACCAGATCCGGCGCCTTCCCCAGCGCCTGTGACAGCCGGTTGCCAACCTCTGCACCAAGGCGGACATTGATATCTTCCGGCGGCAACCAGAGCCCGGCGTTACACAGGCCGACATTGCGCCCCGACCCGCCATGGCCAAAGACCTCTGCCTCGATCAGATGCACGGAGGCGCCCATTTCTGCGGCCTTCAGGGCAGCGGAACAGCCAGTATAGCCGCCACCGATCACCACCAGATCTGCCGTCACCTCCCCGGTCAAAACCGAGGAGGCGGGGTGTTCCTGGCAGGTCTGGTGCCAGAGGCTAGAGGTCAGGTCAGATGTCAAATTTAATTCCCTGTGCAAGCGGCAGTTCCTGCGAGTAGTTCACGGTATTGGTCTGGCGGCGCATATAGCCCTTCCAGGCATCAGAGCCGCTTTCCCGTCCGCCGCCGGTTTCCTTTTCACCGCCAAAGGCGCCACCGATTTCGGCGCCAGAGGGACCGATGTTAACATTGGCGATACCGCAATCAGACCCGGCTGCCGAGAGGAAATATTCACTCTCGCGCAGATCCGTCGAGAAGATGCAGGAGCTCAGCCCCTGGGGCACCTCGTTTTGCATCTCAATGGCGTGATCCAGATCCTCATATTTCACCACATAAAGAATCGGAGCAAAGGTTTCGGTGTGCATGATCTGGCTCTGGCTTGGCATCTCCACAATGGCCGGATGCGCATAGGCCGCAGCGCCATGGCTCTCAACCAGGGCCTGTCCGCCACCATGAACAACACCGCCTTCGGTCTTGGCCTGGGTCAAGGCCTTGTCCATCGCCGCCAAGGCCAGGTCATCAATCAGCGGACCCACCAAAGAGCCCTCTGCCAGTGGGTCGCCAATAGGCAGGCCCGCATAGGCCTTGATCAGCCGTGGGATCAGCGCGTCATAGATATCGGCATGGACGATCAGGCGGCGCAGCGAGGTGCAGCGCTGTCCGGCAGTTCCAACCGCAGAAAACACAATGGCGCGCAGGGCCATTTCCAGGTCCGCCGAGGGGGCAACGATCATAGCGTTATTGCCGCCCAGTTCCAGAATGGTGCGGCCCAGTCGCTGGGACATGTCCTGCGCCACGGCCTTACCCATGGGCACCGATCCGGTGGCGGAAATGATCGCAACATCCTTGGAGGCTGTCAGGGCCTCGCCCAGATCCCGTTCTCCAATCAGGGTCTGGATCAGGCCTTCTGGGGCTTCCGCGCCAAAGGCGGCAGTAACCCGATCACAGATTTTTTGCACTGCCAGGGCGGTCAGGGGCGTTTTTTCCGAGGGTTTCCAGATCACCGGATCGCCGCAGACCAACGCCAGTGCCGCGTTCCAGCACCAGGGGGCAACCGGGAAGTTGAAGGCGGTGATCACGCCGCAAGTGCCCATGGGGTGCCAGCTTTCGCGCATGGCATGACCGGGGCGTTCTGACGCAATGGTCAGGCCATAAAGCTGGCGCGACAGGCCGACGGCAAAATCGCAGATGTCGATCATCTCCTGTACTTCGCCGAGGCCTTCCTGATAGATCTTGCCGCATTCCAGCGTCACCAGCCGCCCAAGATTTTCCTTCTCCCGGCGCAGCTCTTCGCCAAGCAGACGCACCAGCTCGCCGCGACGGGGGGCGGGGACAAGCCGCCAGGATTTGAAAGCGGCTTTGGCCTTTGCGATCTGCGCCTCTGCATCGGCCAGGCTGTGCGTGGCAATACAGGCGATTTCGCTGCCATCGATAGGGGTTTTGACACTGAGACTGCCGCCGGTCAGCGCGTCTTTGCTAAAACCGGCTGCGGTGAGGATTTGGGAATGAGGCATGGGCCATCCTTTCAAGGAAACTATCTGGCCATGAGCAAATTGCGGGGTTTGGCGCTGGCCGCTCAGGGCGTTTTCCTATAAATCACATGGCAAACTTGAAAATGCACATGATACTAAATCCTAAAGCTATGAGGAAAGATCATATGATAGCGCCGCGCCGTTTTTTGCCGTCGATCTCGTCCCTGCTGGCGTTGGAGGCGGTGGACCGTCTGGGCAGCGCCTCGGCGGCGGCCGAGGATTTGAACCTTACCCAAAGTGCAATTAGCCGCCAGCTGAAACAGTTGGAGCAGCAGATGGAGGTGGATTTGATTGCGCGGGATCAGATGCGCATGCAGTTGACCCCGGGCGGGGCAAACTATGCCAAAGAAGCCCGTGTCATACTGTCCCGGCTGGCGCAGGCCTCGATCAAGCTGCGGGCGAACCCGGATGGCGGCAGTTTGAACCTGTCGATTCTGGCCTCCTTTGGGCTGCATTGGCTGGCGCCTCGACTGAAGGATTTTGTGGCTCAGCATCCCGGTATCACGGTCAATTTACAGACCCACAACCTGCCTTTCAGCTTTGAGGCAGGCACGGCGCAGGCGGCCATTCACTATGGCACCCGCGATTGGCCGGGGGTGCAGTATCTGCCCCTGATGCCCAAACATGTACTGCCAGTCTGCGCCCCTGATTTTTTGTCTGCGCCTCTGGCCGAGCCCGCAGATTTGCTGGGCTACCCGTTGTTGCATCTGGAAACCCATCCGGATTGCTGGGAGCAGTGGTTTGCCCTACATGAGGTTAGTGCCGAGCGGTTGCAGGGCATGTTGTTTGACCAGTCCTCTGCCATGACCCAGGCGGCGGTGCATGGCCTGGGCATTGCCCTGCTGCCGACCTTTCTGGCTGAAAGCGAGATCACGGCGGGCCGGTTGCAGCTGGCAATCTCTGGTGCGCCGGTCTCGCTGGGAGAGTATTTTCTGGTTTGGCCGCCCGACCATGCTGACGATTACCCGCTTATTCAGTTTCGCAATTGGCTGGTTGCGCAGATCGCGACAGAGGAGTTCTGAGATGCGTCTGCCCAGTCTTACCCATCTGCGCTGCTTTGACAGCGCTGCCCGCCATCAGAGCTTTACGGCGGCGGGGGAAGAAATCGGCCTTACCCAAAGTGCTGTCAGCAAGAAGGTGAAAGAGCTGGAAACCGACCTTGGCTTTGCCCTGTTTCAACGGGTGGGGCGCGGTGTGGTGCTGACAGCCGCGGGCGCAGGGCTGGCGGCGGATTTGGCGCAGGATCTTGGGGCGCTGCGTAGTTCGGTGCAAAAGGCGGTGGCCGCGGGGGCAGGGCGCAGTGCCCTGCGGATCGCGGTGTTGCCGACCTTTGCCAACCGTTGGCTGATTCCGCGCCTGCCGGATTTCTTTGCCCGCCATCCAGAGATTGAGCTGAGCCTGTCGACCCGGCTGGAACCCTTTGACTTTGCCCGCGATCCCTTTGACCTGGCGATCCACTATGGCGGCGACAACTGGCCCGGTGCCCGTATGGTCGAGCTGTTTGGCGAGCAGATGGTGCCAATTGCGGCGCCAGAGTTGTTTGCCAGCCATCGGCTGGACAGCAGGGAGAGCCTGCCAGAGGTGCCGCTGGTTCATCTGGACAGCCGCAGCGACGCCTGGGGAGATTGGTTTCTTGAGGCCGGGGTGGAGGGCAAGCCGCGCCAGGATGGGCGCTATTTTGATCAGTATTCTATGGTGATCGGCGCTGCCGTTGCTGGGCTGGGTGCTGCTATCGTGCCCTTTGACATGGTCTCTGATGAGCTTGCCTCGGGGGCGCTGCGGCGGTTGCCGGGGCCGGGGCTACGCTCAAACAAGCGGTATTATCTGGTGCGCCCACACGGGGTCGCGGCGGATGCGGTGCAAAAATTCGAGACCTGGATTACCCGGCAGTTGCGGCAGAAAGCCGGCGACCTTGCCTAACTTCTCTGGATCCGAACGGGCAGATCTATGCGGTTTTGGAATGAGTTGGGTCCAAGAAGGGGAGTACTTTTGCCCGTTGAAGAGGCTTAGGCTTTGGGTCTGAGTGTCGGGCGTTGGATCCCGACGCCTGTGCTCACAGCTGTAGGACCCTATCCATGTCAGAGTTTCGCAAGGCCAGCCGTATTGATGCCATCGAGATATCAGAGATTTTGCAAATTGGCGCGCGCGCTGCAGAGTTGAAACAGCAGGGGCGGCCGGTGATCATCCTGGGGGCAGGGGAGCCGGATTTTGACACTCCGGATGCAATCAAACAGGCGGCTGTTGATGCGATCTGGGCCGGAGAGACCAAATATACTGCCCTGGACGGCACTACAGCGTTGAAACAGGCGATCAGCGCCAAATTCAACCGCGACCATGGGTTGGATTATGGGCTGGATGAAATCATCGTCTCAACCGGGGCGAAACAGGTGCTCTACAACGCCTTTATGGCCAGTCTTGAACCCGGCGACGAGGTGATTGTTCCAGCCCCTTACTGGACTTCTTATGTGGATATCATTGCCCTTGCCGGGGGCAAACCGGTGCTGGTGCCCTGCGAGGCTGAGACCGGCTTTCGGATGACCCCGGCGCAGTTGCAACAGGGGCTGACGTCGCGCACTCGCTGGGTTTTGTTCAATTCGCCCTCGAACCCCTCTGGCGCGGCCTATGGGGCCAAGGACTACGCGCCTTTGCTGCAGGTATTGCTGCAGCATCCGGATGTCTGGATCATGGCCGATGATATGTACGAGCATATCACCTATGAGGGGTTTGACTTTGCCACCCCGGCAGCGGTTGAGCCGCGATTGAAATCGCGCTGCCTGACCATCAACGGGGTGTCCAAGGCCTATGCCATGACCGGCTGGCGCATTGGCTATGCGGGCGGCCCCGCTGCGCTGATTGCTGCGATGGCGGTGATTCAGGGGCAGTCTACCTCTTGTGCCTCGTCTGTGTCCCAGGCGGCAGCAGTGGCGGCGCTGAACGGCTCACAACAGATCCTGTCAGAGCGGCGCAGCAGCTTTCAGGCCCGCCGTGATCTGGTGGTTGATGGGCTCAACGCCCTGGACGGGATCAGCTGCCCACGCCCTGAAGGCGCCTTTTACACCTTTGCCAGTTGCGCCGGTGTTCTGGGGCGCCGCACACCAGGGGGTGAAATTCTGGAAACGGATGCGGATTTCTGCGCCTATGTGCTGGAACAGCATGATGTTGCCATGGTGCCGGGGCGGGCCTTTGGCCTGTCGCCCTATTTCCGCATTTCCTACGCCACCAGCACCGCAGAGCTGCGGGAGGCCCTGGCGCGACTGGCGCGGGCGGTGGATCAGCTGCGCTGAAAATCCGGGGCGGTTTATAGCTGCTTTTGCATCAAAATGAGGTCCAGCCACTGGCCCCATTTGTGCCCGACCTGAGGCATAAGACCTGTGCGGGTGAACCCGATGGCACTGTGAAACCCGACTGCCTTTGGATTGGCGCTGCTGATGCCAGCCACCAGCACATGTACCTCCCTGGCACGGGCGGCCTCTTCCAGTTGGGCCATTAAGGCCCGTCCCAGCCCTCGCCCCTGTGCTTCGGGCAGCAGTTGGATTGAGTGTTCCTGGGTGTGGCGATACCCGGGGCCAGAGCGAAAGGCCCCGTAGGTGGCAAAGCCAAGAGCTCGGCCATCACGCTCTGCCAGTAAGAACGGCTTGGGGTCCTCTTGCAGCCGCGTGGCGATTTCTTCGGGCCGACGCTCCTGTGTGGTAAAGGTAAATAAGGTGTCGCGGATCAATGTGTTGGCAATAGCGGCAATGCTGGCGGCGTCCTGCGGCTGGGCCTGGCGAATTTGTACGGGCATTGTCGGGCAGTCCTTGGGGCATCAAAAAGTCAGAGTAATCGGACCATGGCGGGACACAAATCACAAGCGGCGCCTACGGCGAAATTTTGGGCGCAGTGATGTCTTTTGCACTTAAAGCAATTGAACTTGGCGAGGGCGGGCTTCAAAGATAGGGCACCCAAAGCAAGGAGCCAGAGAGATGCACCGCAACGACATGAAACCGGCGACGATAGCGGCCCAAGCCGCAGGCGCGATTGACATGGCCAGTGGTGGTGTGGTGCCGCCTTTGCAGCCCTCCACCACCTTTGTGCGGGACCGGGACTATCAGCTGGTCAATGAGGGCAACGTCTACCTGCGTTCCCATAATGAGGCGGTGCGGCTTGGCGAAGACATTCTGTCCCGTCTTGAGGGCGCAGCGGATACTCAGCTGTTTCCATCGGGTATGGCAGCCATCGCGGCGGTGTTTCGCACGGTGCCCAATGGCGGTGCGGTGATTGTGCAGTCGGGCATCTATTGGGGCACCACCAAATGGATCCGCGATTTCTGTGCGCGCCGTGATATTACTCTACACGAGGTCGAGGCCAGCGATACGGCGGCTTTGCAGGCGCTCTGCGCGGCGCAGCAGGCGCAGCTCTTGTTTATCGAGACGCCCTCAAACCCCTGGCTGAAAACTGTTGATATCAAAGCGGCTAAAGCCTGCGCGCAGAGTGCTGGCGCCAGTCTGGTTGTGGACAGCACCGCTGCGACCCCGCTGCTGACCCGGCCACTGGAGATGGGGGCGGATATCGTCATGCATTCCGCCACCAAGGTGATCAATGGTCACTCCGATGTGCTGGGCGGGGTGCTGAGCACCCGCGCACGCACCCCGCTCTGGGAGGCGATCTGCATGGATCGCAACGAGGCCGGCGCTGTGATGGGTCCTTTTGAGGCCTGGCTATTGGTGCGCAGCATGCGCACGCTGCCGTTGCGAGTGGAAAAGATGTGCGCCAATGCCATGGCGGTCGCGGAGTTTCTCAGCCAACACCCAGAGGTCGAAGATGTGCTTTATCCCGGCTTGCCCAGCCACCCGGGTCATGCGCTGGCCAGCCGCCAAATGACCGGAGGCTATGGGTTCCTGATGTCTTTTCTGGTCAAAGGTGGTCGCGAGGCGGCGCTGGCGGTGGCAGGGCGGTTGAACCTGTTTCATCGCGCGACTTCGCTTGGTGGGGTAGAAAGCCTGGTGGAACATCGCCACACCATTGAGCCCCATACCGGTATCCCGGAAAACCTGCTGCGGATCTCCATCGGGATTGAAGACGTGGATGATTTGATTTCGGACCTCAATCAGGCCTTGCTGGGGTAGGGCCTCCTACAGGCACGGTGGCATGAGGCGCTTGTTAAGCCTGGCCTGGTTTCAAATAAATCCAGGAAAGGCCTGGCAGTGCACCACCTTGGCCATTCTCGCCGCCAGGTTGTCAGATCATAGACCGGGCGCTGTAGCGCTGCCTTTAGCTGTTGGGCATAGGGGGGCGAATTCCATGAGCTTTGGCGCGCAAGGGTCAAAGACTGCGTTGATATTGTCCGCTGCGGCGCCGGAATTGACCTGCTTTTAGCAGGCCCGGACGCCCATCTGGATGATCTGGCTGCCCTTGATCTTGTAGATGCTGTTGATCCGCTTACGACCCGTCTGCATGTACCAGGCGTTCAACTGCTGCGGATAGTTGGCGGCAATGATACGCGAGTAAAAGTCGAACTTTTCTGGCGAAAGGCGGCGCCCGCTTTTTGAGGGGCCATGGAACCCAAAGGTCGTATTGGGTGAAATGCGGGTATTGGGCAGACCCAATAGCATGGTGCAGGTGGAATAACAGACGCGACCTCGGATTTCGACTGGCCGTCCGGAGGACCGCAGATTGCGCAGTTCAATCAGCCGATCACGGACAAAGCCACCCCGGTCATTTCCCACCACGTAGGGGGCCTGCCCAGCGGCAAAAGCCGTTTCAGCACTGGTAAACAGCCCCATTGTGATGGCAGCGGTGGCGACCAGGGTTCTGGTCAGGGCGCCAAAGCCTGCCTTGAGCCGACCTGCGGTTCCGGTTTTTGCGGATGGAACCACGCGTTTTGCTCGCTCGCTCATAACT
Source organism: Pseudophaeobacter sp. TrK17 (assembly GCF_042192375.1). Classification (NCBI taxonomy): domain Bacteria; kingdom Pseudomonadati; phylum Pseudomonadota; class Alphaproteobacteria; order Rhodobacterales; family Roseobacteraceae; genus Pseudophaeobacter; species Pseudophaeobacter sp. TrK17. Next base: position 115,979 of record NZ_CP071703.1, on the reverse strand, counting down.
TACTCCTCGCAGTAAAATCTGTGTTGGAGGTCAGAGCTAGAGAGGTGGAATGCGCAGCTTGGGCACAAGATGTGGCGAAAAACGGGCGCTTATTTTCAAATTGATAAGGATTATTGACGAAGTGTTACTACCCCTGCAGGTGGCTAAACTTCCGCTCAGAAATATTAATATTTTTCTAATGGTTAACAGGAAAAGCGGCGTGCTTTCCCCGGTTTGTGGCGTCGGGTTTCGGGATGTTTTAGGAAAATTTTAGCTTTGAAAGCGCAGTGGTTTTGCGCATTTTCAGTCTTGATGGCCTTCAACGTCGCAAGCTGCGGGGCCGAGGTTGATCTTGGCGGGATATAAATAACATAATCCAGATTATTGGATTAAAGTGTGTCGCCGCGGCACATTCTAAACTGGGTTGCGAAATTCCCCCTATCTTGCTGGAAAGCAAGGAGAATGAAAGATGGCGCATAAAGAGCTTAACCTGCGTGAACGTCGCGCGATAGAAGATATGTTGAATGCGAAGATATCTGTGCGTGAGATTGCCGCAGAGATCGGCAGGCATGTTTCCACGGTGTATCGCGAGATCAAACGCAATCACTACGACGATAAAGAGTTGCCAAAACTGAACGGATACTACGGTGTTGTCGCTCAACGCGCAGCAACCCAAAGACGCGCGCGGCGACGCAAACTGGTGCGGCTGGTTGGTTTACGCAAAGCTGTGATCAAGCAGCTCAAAAAAGGTTGGTCTCCAGAACAGATCGCGGGTCGTTTGCAGTTTGAAGATCAAGCAGTGCGCGTCAGCCACGAGACGATCTACGCGTATGTTTATGGTCCTGATGGCCAATCCAGAGAACTTGCCCGTTATCTGCCGAACCGCCGGAAAAAACGGCGACCACACCATGCGCGCAGGCCCCGCGACCTTGTATTCCCGCCAGATCGGTCCATCCATGAACGCCCTGACTACGTCGATACCCGAGAGACTTTTGGCGAATGGGAGGGCGATCTGATGATTTTGGAACGCGCACAGGGCAAGATGAACGTCGCCTCGCTGGTCGAGCGCAAAACCCGATTTGCCGTGCTGTTCCGCAACAACGACCGCAGCACAACGCATCTGATGAACCGGCTCATGGGCGTGATGGAACCCCTGCCCCAACCAGCCCGTAAATCGATCACGTTCGACCGTGGAATCGAGTTTAGAAGCTGGCGCAAGTTGAAGCCTGGCATCGGCACTGAGGCATGGTTTTGTGATCCGCAGGCACCCTGGCAAAAGGGTTCTGTCGAGAACCTGAACAAGCGAGCGCGGCGCTACCTACCCCGCGATGCGCCTGTGGCCGCGCTCTCAAATCGAGATATGAAGTCGATTTGTGAGCGCTTAAACGGCACGCCCAGAAAGTGCCTGGGATGGCGCACACCAACCGAAGCCTTCAGGGAAGAACTGATGAAACTAAGATAGTGGAAGCCGTCGCAACGACCCTTGAGATTCCACGCAAAGCAGTAATGTCACGCTTTGGCAAAGCTGACTTATCACTCTTCCCGCATAAGGCAGTCGGGTTGTTTTAATCCCCTGACAGTTCAGAATGGATTTGCCATCAAGCGACTTATCAATCTTGCGCGAAATCCTCGATAAGGAGGAACCGTTCCCAAATAATCTGCATGTCCGATGAAAATCCGCCGTTCCGTTCAAAGTAGCCACGATGCCCTGCGCGCCAACCATCCAGACTTTCATCCTCGCCCTCGGCAAGAGCCATGTCTTCGGTCACTTCATCGAACCTGCACTGGATCACCTCAACGGTTTCGATCACAAGAGCTGGAGTGCCGTCCCAGTTGAGACAAATATCGCGCCGGCCGATTTCGGGGGAAGGTTCGCCGTTCTGGAAGTCGTGCAGCGCGCTACAGGTTGCCACTTTCTTTCCATTCCGCACCAAGGACAGCAATGCGCTGCATAAAGCAGGAGTATCGCCAAACTTGAATGTCTGGGCCGATGGGTACCGCAGTTTCAACGCTCCTAAGTCTTCGTGCATATTATTTCTTCCTTCTCCAAGCCCGCGAACCCCACATCATCTCTCATAAACTATTCATAATATTAGGTGCTTAGCCTGGTTTTCTCTATTCAGTATTTGCAGGTAGAGCCGATGGCGCCGCCGCCCACAAGGCTTTTCAGTCCTTCGATGTTTGAGGTCTACCAGTCTTTAAGGTTTAGGGGCTGCCAAGCCTTGTGGGTGGATCGGGGTCTTGCCCCTGGGAATTCTGAAAACAATCACAGATCGGAAAAATAGCAAGGAAATTACTTGCGAAAGGGGTGGATATTGATGCCCCGCTTGCAAGGTTCCGGGTAAATTCAGAGGCGCAATGGGGATCTTTCTATGGGCGAATTTGACAAAGTCTTGACGGCGCTGCGACGGCAGTTTCACCAACAGCCAGAGCTTGGCTTTGCTGAGCATCGCACCAAGGCCTGCGTTGCGGAGCGGCTGCGGCAGTTGGGATTTGATGTCTATGAAGGTGTCGGCGTCATTGGTGTATTGAAATCGGGTGGCGGCAACCGTGCGATTGGGTTGCGGGCCGATATGGACGCCCTGCCCATTCACGAAATCGCAGATCATGATTACGTCTCGCAAAACGCTGGGGTCATGCATGCCTGCGGCCATGATGGTCATATGACCATGCTCTTGGGCGCGGCGGAAATCTTGGCGCAGAGCCGCGATTTTGAGGGCACCGTGGTGTTCATTTTTCAACCAAATGAGGAGCACGGGTTAGGGGCGCAGGCGATGATCGCCGAAGGTTTGCTGGAGCGGTTTGAACTGGAAGAAATCTATGCCATTCACAATCTGCCTGGTGCGCCTGTGGGGCAGGTTTCGACCCGTCCGGGGCAGATTTGCGCCAGCGAAAGCCTGTTTGAGATTACACTAAAGGGTCAGGGTGGGCATGCCTCGATGCCCCATGTTGGGGTGGATGTTATCACTGTGGGCGCGGAAATGGTCCTGGCCTTGCAAACGATTGTGTCCCGCAAACTGGCGCCCTCCTCTGGGGCGGTGGTTTCGGTCACCGAATTCATCACCGATGGACAGCGAAACGTGTTGCCCGGTCTGGCGCGGCTCAAGGGCGATGTGCGGGCTCGCCTGCCGCAAGACCGTCTGGCGCTGGAGCGCTTCATGCGCCAGATCACCCGTGGCATCGCAGCTGCCCATGGCATTACCGTCGAGATGAGCTTTGATACGGAGTTCATTGAAACCCTGAATGCCAAAACCCCGACAGAGGCCGTGGTGCGGGTGGCGCGGGCGCTCCAGCTGGAGACGGTCGGAGATCGTCCCCCCATGAGCTTTTCTGAGGATTTTGCCCATTTCAGTGCAGCTATACCCGGCTGTTTTCTGTTGCTGGGCAACGGAGAAAGCGGCGCCCATGGCCAGCCGCTGCATTCCGCTGACTATGATTTTAACGATGCGCTGTTGCCGATTGGAGCTGCCTTCTGGGCAGAGCTGGTCCGTGACCGCCTCCCTAGCCGAAAGACCGCCAATGTTTGATTTTCCTTCTGTCGCAAAACTAGGACATGTTGCAGCCAGAAAACGCGATGGCGATGCCGTGGAGCGGGTTTTGTCGCGTCAGGATTTTGCCACCTCCCGCGCTGAAATCACCCAGTGGCCGGGCTACCAGCCGACGCCATTGGTCTCGCTCACGGCGCTGGCCGCAAAGATCGGCGTTGGGGGCATCCTATATAAGGATGAAGGTCCCCGGTTTGGGTTGGGCAGTTTCAAGGCGCTTGGCGGATCTTATGCAGCGCAGCGGCTGCTGCAGCGGCAGATCTCGGCGCGTCTGGGGCATGAGGTCTCGTTGGAGGATATCCGAACCGGGACATACAGATCCGAGGCGGCTGAGATTACGCTGGTTTCGGCCACGGATGGAAATCATGGACGCTCGCTGGCCTGGGGCTGTCAGCGCTTTGGCGCGCCCTGCCGGATCTATATCCATGCGGAGGTGAGCGAGGGTCGCGCCCAGGCAATGCGCGATCTGGGTGCCGACGTGATCCGTATCGCGGGCGATTATGACGCGTCGGTGATTTTGGCCAAGCAAGAGGCGGCGGACAACGGCTGGTTTGTGGTCTCTGATACCTCTTGGGAGGGGTATTCACAGCCGCCGCGCGACGTGATGGCGGGCTATGGCGTGATGACCCAGGAGATCTGCGACAGCCTGGAACAGGCGCCGACCCACGTGTTCCTGCAAGGCGGTGTTGGCGGGCTGGCGGCGGGGGTTGTTGCAGGCTTGCGGCAACACTGGGGCGCACAGGCTCCCCGTGTGGTGATTGTTGAACCCGAATTGGCGGCCTGCTTGTTTGAGAGTGGCCGCACCGGAGCGGCCACTACTTTTGCCATTGAAACAGAAACCCTGATGGCGGGTCTGTCCTGCGGTGAGCCCTCGGGCATGGCCTGGGAAATCCTGTCCGAGGAGGTTTCGGATTTTCTGACAATCCCCGAGAGCCTGGTGGCGCCCTCGGTGCGTCTGTTGGCGCGCCCCCTGCCCGGGGATACGGCGATTGAGGCTGGCGAAAGCGCTATTGCCGGCCTGGCAGCGCTGATCGCGGCGCGCAAGGACGCGGACCTGTCGCGAAAGCTGGGGCTGACGGGGGAGGCGCGGGTGTTGTTGATTGGCTCCGAAGGCGTCACCGACCCTGCCATTTTTGCCCAGATCATGGGGGAAAGTGATGCTGCTTAAGGCACCAGAACGCGGTTTTGAGCTGGCAGAATTTGAGGCCCGGACGCAAAAGGCGCAGGCGCTGATGGCGGAGCAGCACCTGGAGGGTCTGCTGCTGATGAGCGAAGCAGATGTGCGCTATTTCAGCGGTTTTCACACCTTGTTTTGGCAAAGCCCCACGCGGCCCTGGTTTTTGTTTGTCCCGGCAGCAGGAAAACCCATCGCGGTGATCCCTGAGATTGGCGCCGCGTTGATGCGGCAAACCTGGATCGAAGATATCCGCACCTGGAGCGCGCCTGCCCCGCAGGATGATGGCATCAGCCTGCTGCGCGATCTCCTGGCGCCCTTGGCGCAGCGCAATGCCCGCCTTGGGATCCTAAAGGGCCACGAGACCGCGCTGCGGATGCCTTTGGGAGATTGGGAGCGGCTGATGCAGGCCCTGCCGGGACTACAGCTGGCGGATGCGACGGGCTTGGTCCAGGGGCTGCGGATGGTGAAATCCGCGGCGGAGATCGACAAACTGGCCCATATTTGCGCCATCGGCTCTGCCAGTTTTGACCAGGTGCCAGCACAGGTTTCGCAGGGTATGCCGCTGCAAGAGGTGTTTCGCACCTTTCGCCGCGAAGCCCTGGCGCAAGGCGCGGATGATCTGCCCTACCTGGTGGGCGGCGCCGGCCCCGGAGGCTATATTGACGTGATCTCGCCACCGTCACGTCGGCCGTTGCAGGCGGGCGATGTCTTGATGCTGGACACTGGTGCCACCTGGGATGGCTATTTCTGCGACTTTGACCGCAACTTTGCCATTGGATCAGCAGATGCCGCCGCCTGTCGTGCCTATGATGTGTTGTGGCGGGCCACCGAAGCGGGACTTGCGGCAGCACGACCTGGCAATAGTTGCCGGGATTTGTTTCTGGCCATGCAAGGCGTGATCGCAGAGCTGGACGATCAGGGGGGCGATATTGGCCGACTGGGGCATGGGCTGGGGATGCAGCTGACAGAACAGCCCTCGCATGCGAGTTTTGACCAAACCGAGCTGCAGGCTGGCATGGTGCTGACGCTGGAGCCCTCGCTGTGCTACGGGAACAATCTGATCATGGTACATGAGGAAAACATCGTCATTCGACCGCAGGGGGCGGAGCTGCTAACCACCCGCGCCGCGCCGGAATTGCCGGTGATCTGATCGCAATCCACTGGGTCAAACCGTAAAAACGGGTTGTTCTTTGACCGTGTTCTGCGCTTTATCAGCGCATGGACGACAAAGATCTGGAAATACTGAAGCTGATGCAGGGAAACACCCGGCTGACCGCAGATGCCCTGAGCGCCGAGGTTGGCCTGTCGCCGCCTGCGGTGCAAAAGCGGGTTAAGCGGCTGCGCGACTCTGGTGTTATTCAAAGCGAAATCGCGGTCCTGTCTCCGGCCAAACTGGGTCGAGAGATGACAGTGATCGTTGAGGTCGTTTTAGAGCGTGAAAGCCGGATGCATCTGGATGCCTTTAAGCAGCGGATGCGATCAGCGCCCCAGGTACAACAGTGTTATTACACCACTGGTGAGGCTGACTTTATCCTTATCGTGGTTACGAAAGACGTCAAAGAATATGAGGCGTTTACCCAGGAATACTTTTTTGATGAAGCCAATGTCAGTCGGTTCAATACCTCGGTGGTGATGGACCGGGTCAAGGTTTCGTTGGATATTCTTTAACCCCGTTGGCAGCAAACCGGTGTGTCAGGCTGGCTGGCACCGCCTGAGCCTTTTTCAAGCTTTGGGCGCGGTGTTATCCTGCAATGCCACGTGCAGGATCTGCGACAGCCGGGCCTTGTTCATCGGCTTTTGCAAGAAAAAATGACCCTGGCCAGAGAGCGCTTCCAGGGTTGTCTCATCCTGGCTATGGCCTGACATCAAAACCACCTTGATCTGTGGAAAGCGGCGGGCAAGGCGCTTCACAAATTCCACACCGCTTTCGCCGCCTGGCAAAACCACATCCGCAAGAATTAGCGCAGGCAGCGACCCCTGTGAGATTACCTGCATCGCCATGGCCGCATCGCTTGACTCTGTCACGCGGTAGTTGAGTGACTCCAGCATGCCGCGCAGGGTGCTTTGAACCGCGCCGTCGTCTTCCAGCAGGTGGATACTCTCTCCGTTTCCAGTAATCGGAGCCAGTGTTTTTGATCCGGGCTTTGCCGCAGGCTCCTGAGCGGCGCGGGGCAGGAAAAGAGAGGCGCTGGTGCCGGTTCCGGGCTGACTACGCAGGGCGACACCGCCGCCGGATTGCTGTGCAAAGCCATAGACCATGGACAGGCCGAGCCCGCTGCCCTGTCCGGTCTTGCGGGTGGTGAAAAACGGCTCATAGGCCCGGTTTAGGGTCTCTGATGTCATGCCTTCGCCAGTATCGTGCACCAGGATTTCAACATAATTCCCAGGCTGTAAACTGTGCTCACCCCCTGGCAGAGGGAGGGGGGCAGTTATCTGGTGGTTCTGACAGGAGATCTCTACCGTGCCGCCCCGCGGCATGGCATCGCGGGCGTTGCACGCGAGGTGCAGGATTGCGCTTTCCACCTGCGTGACATCGGCGTGAACGGACCATGTCTCGTCGGCTATCTCGGTTTCGATACAGATGCCGTCTCCGAGGTTTTGTAACAGGGTATTGTTCATGCTGGCAACCAGCTTGGACAGGTCCACTGGTGTGGGGCGAAGGGTCTGCCTGCGGGAATAGGCCAGCAGGTGGCGGGTTAGATCGGCGCCGCGCAGGGCGGCCGTTTTGATGGCGGTTATCAGTTCCTGATTGGTGTCCTGGGCCATGTTCAAAAGTTCGGCATTGCCTAGGATAACAGTGAGCAAATTGTTGAAATCATGTGCAATACCGCCAGAAATCTGGCCAATTGCATCGGATCTATGGGCGGCAAGAAGCGAGGCTTCGAGATCTTTTCTTTCGGTGATATCCGTCAGAATACCGGCAGAGCGGGTGGCGCGGCCGTTCGGGTCCGCAATAGATTTGCCTAGGGCATAAAACCAGCGATAATCGCCTGACCCGGTTTTGAGCCGGAATTCCTGCCTAAAGGGCACATCCGGCTCTTGCAGGTGGCGTGTCATTTCAGCCTTAAAAGAGGTGACATCCTCAGGGTGCAGAGTTTTAAGGGCACCGTTTTCGGCGGTCCTGTCTAGAAAGGTGTCAGCGTCAAAATCGGGTTCAAGCTCCAGTGCCTGCAGAAAACTGGGTGAGAGATAAAGATGATTTTGCTTTAGATCCCAATCCCAGACTGCCGCGCTCTGAGTGGCCAGGGCATAGCGCTCTTCGCTGGTGTCGAGCCTCCGGGTGCGGTCTTCGACTTTCCGTTCCAGTTGGCCGTTCAGCGTCTGCATTTGCAGTTGCAGGGCATTTTGTTGTGTGACGTCTTCTTCGCTGATGATCGTCGCAAAGGCCCCGGTAATTGGATCCCGTCCGCGCCTGGCCAGAATCCGGTGCACACGCGCGCCATTTTGAGTCCAGACCAGCTCTTCCAGATCCAGGCTTTTGCCGTTGGTGGCCGTTTCCAGCAACTGCACAGCGACATTCGGGTCTTTCAGGCGGCTGGCCATGTCATTGCCGTTTAGGCCTGGTCTCGCGGGGCCATAGCAGGCAAACGCAGCAGGATTTTGTGCTAGCAATTGCCCCTCTGCGGAAAAGGTGCTGACCATCAATGCCGAGGCTCGGGTCGCTTCCAGGATCCGCAGGGATCCCGCGTCCACGATGCTGTCGACAAATTGCTTAACCTCAATCAAAACAGCATTTGTGCCCTGATTTATGGTGACCGGCAGGAAAGACAGGATGACGCTTTTGGGTTCGTCATTGGGGTAGAGCGTCCATGTGTCCTGGATGCGTTTTTGGCCAGGACCATTGCGTACGACCTGCCGTAATCGAGTGCGCACCATGTCGCTATCCATGGAAAAATCACGCTGTAGCAGGTCGTCCAGGCTTTCGGCTTCCCAAAACAATATGCCAGCCGCGTTTGCCCACCAGATCTTATGATTGTCGACGTCAAAGACCCAAATCGGCGTGGCCAATTGCTCAAAATGACCCAAGCTGTCTTGAGTCGCAAAATGTGAGACAGCGCAAGAACTCTTCATACTGACTAAAGTACCATGGCTAAAAACTGAAGCAGTTGTACACTTCTGTTCTTTTCAACCCAAGTAAATTTGACACCCTTAGGCGTTTCCTGACCTGCGGCAGTTTGTTTATGGCGCGTCGTGGGCGGCTTTGGCCCGGTCAGTGGTCGCTTTTGCTCAGATGGCGCGCCTATACAGGCAGACAAAAAGGCCTTATGATTGTGCTTAAATAAGAAGGCGCAGAGCTTATGAAGGCAACATTCCGGGACGTCAAAGCGGATATCATGGGCAAGATTGTCTCGGGAGAATGGGCCCCCGGGGGGCTGGTGCCCAATGAGCTGGACCTGGCCGAGAGCTATGGCTGCGCCCGCGCCACCGTCAACCGTGCTATGCGGGAATTGGTGGACGAAGGCGTGGTCGAGCGCCGCCGCAAGGCGGGCACCCGTGTTCGTATGGCACCGCTGCGCCAGGCCCGGTTTTCCATTCCCATCGTACGCGCCGAGATCGAAGGCCAGAACTCTACCTACCGCTATGCGCTGATCAGCCGAACGGTTATGGACGCGCCCAATTGGCTGCGCGCGCGTCTACAATTGGCGCAGGGCGCATCGGTGCTACACCTGACCTGCATGCATTATGCAGATGGGCTGCCCTACCAGTTTGAGGATCGCTGGATTTCATTGTCGATATTGCCTCAGGCAGGCGACGCGGATTTCAGCGAGCTAGGGCCAAATGAATGGCTGGTTTCAACGGTGCCATTTTCCGATGCCGAAATTGCCTTTTCTGCGACCGCGGCGACGGAGGATCTGGCAGAGTTCCTGAGTTGTACACAAGGCGAGGCTCTGTTCATGGTCGAGCGCTCGACCTGGCTCAAGGGAGAGGCGATCACTTTTGTGCGCCAGACCTTCCGTCCCGGTCACCGGATGACAACGCGGTACTAAACCGCGCCGCCTGTTTGCTATTTCTGGTGCTATTTCAAAATGCCCGGTAAGCGCAAATTATGGACGCGGGCGCAGGTCTTGGCCTCCTCATAGCCGGCATCTGCATGGCGCATCACACCCGAGGCCGGATCGTTCCACAACACGCGTTCCAGCCGTTTGGCGGCCGCGTCCGTACCATCGGCGCAGATCACCACACCGGAGTGCTGGGAAAAACCCATGCCGACGCCGCCGCCGTGGTGCAGTGAAACCCAGGTGGCCCCCGACGCCGTATTGGTCAGCGCGTTCAACAGCGGCCAGTCCGACACCGCGTCCGAGCCATCCATCATTGCTTCGGTCTCGCGGTTGGGGGAGGCCACCGAGCCAGAGTCCAGGTGGTCGCGGCCAATCACCACCGGCGCGCTCAGCTCGCCATTTTTGACCATCTCGTTAAAGGCCAGCCCCGCCCTGTGGCGATCGCCCAGACCGATCCAGCAAATCCGCGCCGGCAAGCCCTGAAAGGCAATGCGCTCCTGCGCCATATCGAGCCAGTTGTGCAGATGGGTGTTGTCGGGGAACAGCTCTTTCATCTTGGCGTCGGTTTTGCGGATGTCTTCGGGATCACCAGACAGGGCCACCCAACGGAAGGGGCCGACGCCGCGACAAAACAGGGGTCGGATATAGGCGGGGACAAAGCCGGGGAAATCAAAGGCGTTCTCCAGCCCTTCGTCCAGGGCCATCTGACGGATATTGTTGCCGTAATCCACGGTGGGAATACCCATGGCATGGAATTTGCACATGGCCTCTACCTGCACCCGCATCGAGGCCCGCGCGGCCTGTTCCACTGCTTTTGGATCGCTTTCGCGCCGGGCTTTCCACTCTGCCATGGTCCAGCCCTGGGGCAGGTAGCCGTTGACCGGATCATGGGCCGAGGTCTGGTCGGTAACCAAATCAGGGCGCATGCCGCCGGTCTCGCTGCGGCGCAGCAGTTCGGGGAAGATATCGGCGGCATTGCCCAGCAGGCCGACAGATTTTGCCTCACCTGCTGCGGTCCAACGGGCGATCATTTCCAGGGCCTCGTCCAGGCTTTCGGCCTTTTCATCCAGATACCTGGTGCGCAGGCGGAAATCGATGCTGTCAGGATTACATTCAACTGCCAGACAACAGGCCCCGGCCATGACAGCCGCCAGTGGCTGGGCGCCGCCCATACCACCCAGGCCCCCCGTCAGGATCCATTTGCCAGTAAGGTCGCCGCCATAATGCTGACGACCTGCCTCGGCAAAGGTCTCATATGTACCTTGCACGATGCCCTGGGTTCCGATGTAAATCCAAGACCCTGCGGTCATCTGGCCATACATCATCAGGCCCTTTTTATCGAGTTCGTTGAAGTGGTCCCAATTGGCCCAATGGGGAACCAGGTTGGAGTTGGCAATCAAAACACGCGGTGCGTCTTCATGGGTTTTGACAATGGCCACCGGCTTGCCCGACTGCACCAGCAGGGTTTCATCGGCTTCCAGATCCTTGAGGCTGTCAACGATGAGGTCAAAATCCGCCCAGGTGCGCGCTGCGCGTCCAATGCCGCCGTAGACCACCAGTTCATGCGGGTTCTCCGCCACATCCGGGTGCAGGTTGTTCATCAGCATCCGCATTGCCGCCTCGGTCAGCCAGCTTTTGGCGGTGATCTCCGGGCCGGTGGGCGGGTAGATGTCGCGGGTATTCTTGCGGGGATCGGTCATGTGTTTCCTCCGGTCATCGGTGCCCAGCTGGCCAGGCGGGTGAGAATGGTGTTCAGATGCGCGCGCAGGCGCGTTGCCTTGGCGGCGTCATAGCTCCAGGGTGCCGTCTCAGCGCTGAGATAGGTGCTTTGCGCCAGTTCCATCTGGATAGCGTGCAGCCCTTCCTCTGGGCGACCATAGTGCCGGGTGCTCCAGCCGCCCTTGAAACGTCCGTTCAAAACAGAGCTGTAGCCCTCTGCCGCGGCGCAGGCTTTGACCACGATGTCCTCGATGGCGGGATCGCAGGTCGTTCCCATATTGGTGCCGGTGTTGAAATCCGGCAGGGTGCCGTCGAACAGGAAGGGGATGGTGCTGCGGATCGAGTGGCAATCATAGAGAATGGCAAAGCCATGCTGGGCCTTCACCCGTTCCAGCGCGGCCGCTAGGGCGGCATGATAGGGCGCATGATAGGCCTGACGGCGGGCTTCGATCTCTGCTGCACCGGGGTCCTGGTTCCAGATGGGGTGACCGTCAAAATCCGTCAGCGGCACCAGCGTGGTGGTGTTCTGCCCAGGATAGAGCGACATCCCCGATGGATCCCGGTTGGCGTCGATGACATAGCGGTGGAAGGTGGCGCGGACGGTGCTTGCCCCCTCTAAAATCCCATCATAGAGCCTGTGAATGTGCCAGTCGGTATCATCCAGCCCCCTGCCCCGTGTGTTCAGCTGTGCCTCTACCTCGGGTGGGACATAGGTGCCTGTATGGGGCAGACCCAGAACCACGGGACTGTCGCCGTGGGTGATTTCAACCGGACCTGTCATGTCGACAATTCCGGCATGGGGATCTGGCTGCAGCCGGCAATTTCACCGCGCATGACCAAGGCCGATGCGGCTTCGATGTCGGGGGCGGTGTAGCGGTCATCGCCAAGCGGTGGCACGGTCTGGCGCAGCTTGGCCATCACCCGTTGCAGCGGCGCGCTGGTGGCCAGCGGTGCCCGGAACTCGACCCCCTGGGTGGCGCAAAGCAGCTCCACCCCGAGGATGCGTTCCAGGTTCACCAGCATCTGCCCCAACCGGCGCGCCCCGTGGGCGGCCATTGACACGTGATCTTCCTGATTGGCAGAGGTCGGCGTGCTGTCGGTGACGCAGGGATTGGCCAGATGTTTGTTCTCGCTCATCAGCGCCGCCGTGGTGACCTCGGCGATCATATAGCCTGAGTTGAGGCCGGGATTGGGCGTCAGGAAGGGCGGCAGATCGTGGCTCAGCACCGGATCGACAATCAGCGCGATGCGGCGTTGGGCGATGGCGCCAATCTCGGCAATGGCCAGCGCGATCATATCGGCAGCAAAGCCAACGGGTTCGGCGTGGAAATTTCCGCCCGAAACAATCAGATCAGCCCCCACCAGCACAAGCGGGTTGTCAGTGGCAGCGTTGGCCTCGATCTCCAGCGTCCGCGCCGCCTGTCGCAGCACATCCATGGCGGCGCCAACCACCTGAGGCTGGCAGCGAATGCAATAGGGATCCTGCACGCGGGCGTCGTCTTCGCGGTGGCTTTCGCGGATCACCGACCCCTCCAACAGGGCGCGCAGGGTGGCGCCGGCCTCGATCTGGCCGCGATGGCCGCGCAGGCTGTGGATTTCGGGCTGCAGTGGCGCGGTGGATCCCATGATGGCATCCGTGGTCAGCGCTGAGGTGACCAGCGCGCTTTGCGCCGCTGCCCAGGCACCAAACAGGCCCGCCAGGCCAAAGGCGGTTGAAAATTGGGTGCCATTGATCAGCGCCAGGCCTTCCTTGGGACCCAGCTCAATCGGGGTGAGACCTGCCGCCGCCAGCGCAGCCGCACCAGACATGACAGTGCCGCCAAACTCTGCCTCAGCTGCGCCCATCATCACGGCGGCCATATGCGACAGCGGTGCCAGGTCGCCTGAAGCGCCAACTGAGCCCTGCGCCGGAATAACCGGGGTAACACCTGTCGCAAGCATTGCTTCCAGCAGGTCGATGACCTCCAGCCGCACGCCAGATGCGCCGCGCCCCAGGCTGAGCAGTTTCAGCGCCATCATCAACCGGGCATGGGCGCGCGGGATCGCAGGCCCGACGCCACAGCAATGGCTGAGGATCAGGTTGCGTTGCAGGGTGGCGGTGTCCTCTGCAGCAATCTTGACGCTGGCCAATTTGCCAAAGCCGGTGTTCACCCCGTAAACAGCGGTGTTTCCGGCGGCAGCGGCAGCAATGCGGCTATGGGCCAGTTCAATGGCCGGACGGCAGGACGCGTCCAAACGTATCGCACATTCTTCGCGGAAAACCCGTTCAAGATCGGCGAGGGAAACATTGCCGGGGGTCAGGGTTAGGATCGGGGTCTGGGGGGTCACAACTGGCCTCCAAAAATACGGGTATGAAGCGGGTTAAAGCCGATGCGATAGGCCAGCTCTGCCGGGTGGGCGACATCCCAGATGGCGAGATCTGCGCGATTGCCGACCGCAAGTGTACCGCAATCTGACAGGTCAAGCGCGCGGGCGGCGTGGCTGGTGACACCGCGCAGGGCTTCTTCGGGGGTCATGCGAAACAGGGTACAGCCCATGTTCATCGCCAGCAGCAGCGAGGTCATTGGCGCCGAGCCGGGATTGCAATCCGTTGCCAGCGCCATTGGTACGCCTGCTGTGCGCAGCAGATCAATTGGCGGCATTTGTGTTTCGCGCAGGGTATAGAATGCACCGGGCAGGATCACGGCCACTGTGCCCGCCGCTGCCATGGCGGCAACCCCGTCGCCGTCGAGGTATTCGATATGATCTGCAGATAGCGCGCCGTAGCTGGCAGCCAGTTTGGCACCGCCCAGATTGGACAGCTGCTCGGCGTGGAGCTTCACCGGCAGGCCCAGGGTTTTGGCCAAATCAAAGACCCGCGCGATTTGTGCTGGCGAAAAGGCGATGCCCTCGCAAAAGCCGTCAACTGCATCAACCAAGCCTTCGCTATGGGCTGCGCGCAGCGCCGGGAGGCAGACCTTGGTTATATAGCCGCCGGCATCCTCAGCGTACTCAGCGGGCACTGCATGGGCGCCTAGGAAGCTGGTCACCACCCGGATGGGCCGGTGATCTGGCAGTGCGCGGGCGGCGCGGAGCATGTTCAGCTCGGTTTCGAGATCCAGACCATAGCCGGATTTGACTTCAATTGTGGTGACGCCCTCTGCCAGCATGGCGTCAACGCGGGGCAGTGCCTGGGTAATCAGCTCTTCTACAGTGGCGGCGCGGGTTGCGGTGACGGTGGAAATGATACCACCGCCTGCCCGCGCGACCTCTTCGTATGAGGCCCCGTTGAGGCGCAGTTCGAATTCCGCCGCGCGATTGCCACCATGCACCACATGCGTGTGACAGTCGATCAGCCCGGGGGTGATCAGCCGATTTCCGAGTGAAGTCGCCTTGAGCCCGGCGTAGCGGGCGGGGAGCTCTGCCTGGCGGCCAATCCAGGCGATTTTCCCTGCAACCACCGCAATGGCCGCCGCCTCAATCAAGCCATAGGGCGCAAGGCCATCGGCCAGGGTGGCGGCGCGAAGCTCGGTGTAGACGTGATCTTCAGTCTGCATGGCGACCTCTGCAATAGTTCGATTTCCTCTTTTCTAGTACAAATCAATATGCCATATGTCTAGACATAAAATGAGGTGAAAAATGACGGGACTCTTTGCTAAACGCGCACTTTTGACGACTGGCTGGGCCGAGCAGGTGCGCTTGACCCTGTGCGAAGGCAAGATATCCGCGATCACAGCAAACGCGCGACCAGAGCAGGATGACTGCCAGGTCGACAGCCTTTTGCCGGCCCTTGCCAATCTGCACAGCCACAGCTTTCAGCGGGCGATGGCAGGGATGACCGAGTACCGAATGGCGGGGCGGGACAGTTTCTGGACCTGGCGTGAGCTGATGTACCGGTTTACCGCCCATCTGAGCCCGGAACAGATCGAGGCCATTGCCGCGCTGGTGTTTCTGGAAATGCAGGAGGCAGGCTATGCTTCGGTTGGAGAGTTCCATTATCTGCATCACCAAAAAGACGGCAGCGCCTATGACAATCTGGCGGAGCATTCGGACCGGATCATGGCGGCGGCGGCTCAAACGGGCATTGGTCTGACACATCTGCCGGTGCTCTACAGCTATGCCGGGGTGGGCAAGGTGCCGTTGGAAGCTGGCCAGATGCGGTTTGGTAATGATGTCGACCAGTTCTGTAAACTGGTGGAGCAGGCGCGTCGCGCTGCATCTGCCCTGCCCGCCGATTATCAGGTTGGCATCGCGCCGCATTCGTTGCGGGCCACGGCGCCGGATGACCTGGCGCGGGTCTTACAGGTCCAGCCTGCGGGTTGCCCGGTGCATATTCACATCGCTGAGCAGCCAAAAGAAGTGCAGGAGGTGCAGGCCGGGCTTGGTGCGCGCCCGGTTGAATGGCTGCTGGCCAATGCTCCGGTGGATCAGAACTGGTGCCTCATCCACGCCACCCATATGACCCAGGCAGAGACCCGCGCGATGGCGGCGTCTGGTGCGGTGGCGGGCCTTTGCCCGATTACCGAGGCCAATCTTGGTGATGGTCCCTTTAACGGAGCCACTTATCTGGAAGCTGGTGGCGCATTTGGAGTTGGTTCGGATTCAAATGTATTGATCTCGCTTACCGAAGAACTGCGCACGCTGGAGTATTCGCAACGCCTGCGGGATCTGTCGCGCAATGTTCTGGTACAGGGAGAGGGTTCGGTGGGGCGGGCGCTGTATACTGGGGCTGCCAAAGGCGGGGCACAGGCCTTGGGTCGGGTTGCGGGTGAGATTGCGGTGGGAAAATGGGCGGATTTGGTTGCCGTTGACAGCACCCACCCATCGCTGTGCGCCCTGACGGATACGCAGTTGTTGGATGGGCTTGTTTTTGCCGCCAAGGATGAGGTGGTGACCGATCTGTGGTCAGCCGGCCGTCATTGTGTCCAGGCGGGACGCCATGTCGCGCGGGATCAGATTCTGGCGCAGTACCGCAGCGCCCTTTCCGACTTGTTGGCTCAGATAGGCTAGGCCTGAGCTGCACGCGATATCTCCTTGCGCGCTTGATGCGGCCGGTTTCACGCAGGGCAAGTGCCAGCTCGTGCTGACGCGGATAGGCCGCAAACGTCTTCAGCAACTGGCTGGGCGGCTTGATGCCCGCCGCCATGGTGGCAACGGCGCCTAGGATATCCGGCCTGAAATACGACAAATCCGTGAGGAAACAGGGGGCCGGCGCTGCAAACTAGCGCCAGAAGTCCGCTTATGAGGTACCTGAAACGCCGTGGAGTGCCCCGACTGAAGTGGTCCAGCAAAGCGGGTCCGGATCCTAGGTGTCTTTTTCGAACAGAGTGTCTTCGAGCACGATACCATCCATCCCCGAAGTCATCAGCACCGCGACCGCGTCTTCGACGGAATGCACGATGGGCTTGCCCATTATATTGAAACTGGTGTTCAGAACCACTGGAACGGATGTAAGGCGGCCAAAGGCGCCGACCAATTCGTTGAGCCATGGGTTGCTGTCTTCGTTGACCGTTTGCAGCCGGCCGGTGCCATCCTCATGCACAACCGCTGGCACCTGATCCCTCGCCTTAGAGCGCCAGCGTTTGGTAAAGGACATATAAGGCGACGGCTGGGCGGCTTCGAACCATTGATCCGCATCTGTGTCCTGGACGATTGGAGCAAAAGGACGGTAAGCCTCGCGTCCCTTGATGTCGCGATTGAGACGGTCCTTCATATTGGCGGGGCGCGGGTCGGCCAGGATCGACCGGTTGCCGAGCGCTCTTGGCCCGAATTCCGCCTGCCCCCGGAATACGCCCAAAATCTTGCCCTGGGCCAGGCGTCCAGCGATGATCTGCGCGGATTGCCCGGTCAGGTCCGTACTGAGCAGCGGCCCGGCACCCTGTTGTACCTTGCAAATGGCCTTGGCAGGCACTTGTGTGCCCAAGTAAGCTGATCCGGTCCCCATGGGCAGGGTTTCGTGACCCTGATCCTTGGCCCAGGCCAGAAGGGCGGCGCCAATCGCATTGCCATCATCTGCGGGGGCCGAGGGGACGAACACGCTGTCAAATCCGTGCCGTTGTGCGATGGAGCCGTTGTAGGATGAATTGAGCGCACAGCCACCTGTCAGGATCAGGTTCGCAGTACCGTTTGTTTGGGAGGCGCAGGCTGCCAGAACCTGATCCGCCACATGGGCAAAAGCGGCCTGCCCCGACGCGGCAAGATCGGCAGCCTGCATGATCGGATCAAAGGGCGTGCGCGCATGGCGGGCCACGATGGCCTGCACCTCAGCAAGGCAAGGCTCGTCGCAAAACTGCAACCGCCCACGATCTACGATCAAAAGCCTAGAGAGGCTGGCGACCAGTTCAGGGATGGGCCGACCAAAGGCCGCTAGCCCCATCACTTTCCATTCTTCACCCAACCGCCAGTCAAATCCGCAGGCGCCGGTGATCCAGGCATAGAAGGTGCCCAGGCTGCCGGGCCCCCAGGACCGCCACCTGCGCTTCAGTGCGCGCGCGCTCATGTCGAAAACGGAAATCGATCCGGCCTCGCCCTCGCCGTCCATCACCACGCAGGTCGCATCGGAAAAAGGCGATTGATAGGCCGCCGCTGCCGCATGGCAAAGGTGGTGGTCAAAACGCATCACTTCGGGCATTTCGGGGCTCAGGCCCAGACGCAACAGCGTGGCACCGGCGTTGGATTGCGCCGCAGCCTGCAGGCTGCGCAACCACAGCCCATCCGAGGCCGGCAGCAGCGTATTGGACACCTGAACCGGCAGATCCCCCTTGATCAGAGTCCAGCTGGTGGCAACCATAAGCCTATCTGTGGCGCGGTCAAAGCCGCACTGGTGCAGGGCTGCCGACAGATGTGACACATGGTCAGGTGCCAGGCCCCAGGCGCGCTTGTCCTGCAAAAACCGCTCTGTGGCTTCGGCAAAGACAACCTGTCCCTCGGCATCGACTAGCGCCAGCGCCGGGTCATGCCCAGAGGTCGAAAGTCCCAGATACCACGTGCTCATTGAGGCGAATTATTGTTCAGGATGGCCTGCGCAAAGCTGCCAAGGGTTTCATGTTCAAAAATCATCGACGGGCTGATATCGGTTTGAAATTCATCCTCAACCTGCCCCGATAGAATGACTGCATCAGTGGATTGCAGACCAAGATCCACCAGTACAGACTCGGGGCCGAGTTGCGAGACCTCGGTGTTGGTGAACTTGGCGATCCGCTCGAGAAGAAAATCCTGAATGTCGGACAGGGTTGTCGTTGTTGTCATGTGTTTTCCTAGATTGCTGACGCGCGCGATAAGCGGCAGGGCAGCGCGGACATGGCCACGGTCTGTGACATGGAATAGTAGCGCTGTTGTTGAGGCAGAAGGGTGATGTCGGGGAACCGCTGGAACAGGCGCGGCAGTGCGGATTTCAGCACGCGCCGCGACAATGCGGCCCCCACGCAGCGATGCAACCCATGCCCGAAGGCTAGGTTCCCGACGGCAGTACCGCGGTTGATCGAAAGCAGTTGCAGGCGCAGGGTGTCATTCTTGGCCAGGGGCACGCCGTCCACCGTGGCCGCCTCGCGGGCCATCCTGTAAATGTATTTGGGCGAGGCGCAGGTCGATAAAAACTGTTCGAAATTCCTGTCAATCCAGACCGGATCGGCGATGTTGGAGCGCTCATCCTTGGGCTGGGTCAGCAGCCAATGCGCCATATTGCCCAGCGTGTGGGCAAGGTTGAAACTGGCGCCGTACAACACCAGAACCAGTGCCTTTTTGTCGCGTAGCGTAAAATCCGGCATATCCTGATCGGCCATGACCTGCAGCAGAGAGGCCTGTGGCGCGCTCTCGGGGAGATCCATCGTATCCAGCAGCTCGGTGAACACGCCCTGAAGTCGGCGCAATTCACGCAGATGCAGCCAGGGCTCCAGCACATCCTGCAACACGGGGGCGAGTTTGTTGAAGCGGGCGCTGTCCTGGGTCACAATGCCCAGCATGTCCTGCGTCGATCCGTGAAAAACCGGGTCTGCAAAGTCGCGGATCAGATCAGGCGATTGCGCCTGCGCCAGTTGCGCCAGCCCGGCGTCGATCGCAGCATCGATCCGGGGTTGCCATCTGTCCAACCGGTTGTTCCCCAGATGCCCGGCCACGACGCGGCGCAAAACTGCATGGCGTTCGCCAGACATGAAAAACATTGCATTGCGCGCAATGGTGATCGCGGGATCGAGGTCAAGTTCGGCGCGTTCGCTGAGCGCCTTCAGGTGTGTTTCCATAGCCGGGGGCATAAAATCGGCATCGCAATTGATCACACTGCGTGCTGCCTCCAATGATTTGATGTCCACCATGCGCGCAGATACCGAGGTCGATTGGCCCTCCCGTTCGCAGGGCAAGGCCAGCAGCGCTTGTACCATCGGCGATACCTGAAACTGTGCGCGATCCACATGCAGGCACAGATCCGGGAACCGCTGTGCAAGCGCAGGCAGGGCCGATTTGAAAAACATCCGGGACAGGGCTTCGCCGGGGCATTTGTGGGCCCCTGCTCCAAACGACAGACCCGCCAGTCGCGCATAGGGCGCGCGAGTGTCGCGCAGCGCGCTATTGCATTTGGCAACGTCGACCACCGCGGGAACGCCTTTGTGAAACGGGCATCCGGCGATCTCTGTGTCGCGGGTGGGCACGCGTACCATGGTCAGAGCAGAGGGGTAGGTCAAAAACAGCTCAGATAGATTGTCATCAATCCAGCCCGGCAAAGCCACCTGTTTCCAGGTCTCCTTGGGGCGGCGCAGCAAGCCATAAAGCGTGAGCCCGAGGGATTGAGCCATCGTGATCCCACTGACCAGAACAAAGGCCGCCTGCGCGTGTTGAGTTTCGATGCAGCTACCGGGGCCAGAATTTTCCCTCAGATAGCTTTTGAACGACAGCGGGTGCTGGTCGCCCGCCGGATCGTCCTCTTCAATCCTATCTAGGATATGAATGCAGGACGCATTGATCTTGCGCAGTTCTGACAGCGACAACAGCGGATGTGAAACAACACTGTTTGCACTGCGTATGCTGTCATACAATTGCCCAGTCGTATCCTGCGCGCAGCCGATGAAACTGGTCATGAACGACATCAAAGCCGGTCGTACGAAGTCACGGATCAGATCGGGATCGCTGGCCTGCGCCAGGGAGTCGGGGTCGACTCCGGCTCGGTGCAGAATAGGGCGGTAAGGCTTTAAGCGTTCATTCGTCGCCACCGATACTCGCCGGTGAGGATAATATGTGCCCAGCCGAGGGGTGAGATGTGTGCGAGAAGATATGCTGGCGTATCCAACCCTGCTTTTCTCCGCTGCGCGACGGCGACACCAAGCCGTTTTGTATTCCAAAAGATAATGATGGCGGTGAGCAGGTTCAGCCCTGCAATGCGGAAGTGCTGGCCTTCCGTGTTGCGGTCTCTGATTTCACCCTGCCGCCCAATCCGTAGGGCACTTTTCAGAGCATGGTGCGCTTCACCTTTATTTAGTCCAATGTTGGCACGGCGCTGCATATCCGTGTCGAGCGCCCATTCGATGATGAAGAGTGTTCGCTCGACACGTCCGATTTCGCGAAGGGCAACGGCTAGGTCATGTTGCCTCGGCCGGGCCGCCAGTGTCTTCAGGAGCTGACTGGGCTGCATCCTGCCGGAAAGCATTGTCGCAATGCAGCGGAGCACATCTGGCCAGTTAGCGATGATGGTGTTTTCCCGGATTTTGTCGCCCACCAAGTCCCTCAGTTCAGCCGGAACACTTCGGCGATCAAAGACATGCAGCCGTTTTGACGGCAAATCCCTGATGCGCGGAATGAACCGGTATCCAAGCAGTGATGTGGCCGCGAACACAAGATCGGTGAAGCCCCCGGTATCAGCATATTGTTCTTTGATCCGCTTGCCGGTCGGGTTCATCAGCAACCCATCGAGTATATATGGTGCCTCGTTCACCGTTGCTGGGATGACCTGCGTGGCAAAGGGTGCGTATTGATCGGACACATGGGTATAGGCTTTCAGGCCGGGTTCATTGCCGTATTTCGCATTGATCAGGTTCATCGCCTCGCCCTGGCGCGTGGTGGGAAAGAATTGCCCGTCACTGGAAGCAGTTTCACCGGCACCCCAGTGCTTTGCCATTGGTAACTGTGCTTGCGCTTCGAGCACGGTGGCCAACGCCCGATTGATGGCCTCGCTTTCTACATGCCAGTTCGAAAGTCGCGCCAGTTGGGTGAAACTATGTGTGCTGCTAGCCCCAGCCATCTTGCTCAACCCGAGATTCAGGCCTTCTGCCAGAACGACGTTCAGCAATCCGAGCCTGTCTTTGCACGGTGCCCCGGTGCGCAGATGGGTAAAGGCGTCGGTGAACCCGGTATCGTTGTCCACATCCATAAGGATGTCCGTGATCCGCACCTCTGGCAGGCGGCGATAAAGATCAAGGATGAGGCTGTCGGCCTCCGCGGGTACATCAGCTTCGAGCCGGTCGACACGTAATCGGCCATCCTCGATGACACTGCCAGGCAGAGTTCCATTTTTGACCGCCATGACAAGCCTGTGCAGCCCGTCTTCCAACCGTTGTTTTCGATCAGCGATCCAGACTTCCGGCTCCAATGGCATCGACAGCCCCATAGTCTGAGCGGCCTCGACCGGAACCAGGGCCTGTTTCAGGTCGCTGTAGCGGCGTGAGTGAGCAAGCCAGATATCCCTGGATCTGAAGGCCTCGCGCAGATGGAACAGAACTGCGACGACCCATAGCCGGTCCCTGTTGTTTTCCGGATTCCGCAAGTGGCCTCGCCATTTTGACTGCGGTTTGAGAAATGGCGCAGACCGGCTTGGAATATCATGCTTGTCGCGGATCACATCTGCCGCTGCGAGCAAGGGTTCGGCCACGCTGGCGCCGGCGATATCCAATGCTGCCAGCATTCGCGGGGCATAGAGCTTGAAGCGATGATAGCCCTTCTCGACATAGGCCAGCGCATCCGCCTTAACGGTTTTCCCAAGCGTTCCGGCATTCGCGACGAGGTTTTCCAGCATGCCCCACCCACAGGACGCATCCACTGCACTGGCGATAGCCGCGTCATCGCCTTTTGCCAGCAGCAATGTCGTGCCCAAGGTCTCGAACCCCGCTAAAGTCGCTGCGATCTCTGATTGCGCCTCTGCAACACGGGCACCGCAAATCCTCTTTGCCTCTCGCCAGATCGACCCCACGATCCGGTCATGCGTCTCGACCACAGTGTCTGCGATGGCAGCAGACCACTCCACGATGCAGGTGGCAAGGATGGCCAGACGACGATCACTCGTGATGTCCCGCAGCCCATCCGTGAAATATCGTTCGCCTTGGCGGCGTAACTGCATGACCCGGTGCGCCGGAATACCGTCCAAGATTGCTGGCGGTAACGCGATCCGTTGCAAAAATTCCAAACGGTCGAGCTGGCGGTTGAGATCGGCAGAGTTTTTACCCACCTCGAACTGTCGCAACCAGATGAACCGGCTGACCCGCCCATCCACCTCTTCGGTCAACAGATTGTCGAGTTGGGTACGCATTTTCGCATCGAGACGAGCGGCAATGCTGGCCTCAATTCTACGTTCAGCGGCGACCAACGCATCAGCGCAGTGGCGTTCGATGACCGAAGTTCCCGGCAGAATGATCTGCTGTCTGCGGCATTCTTCTACGAAGCCACGCAACAGAGCCTGACTGGATTGCGCCGCTTCAGCATTTCCGTCCAGCCAGCGCCGCATTTTCTTGGCGCGCTTGCCCGAAAACATCTTGTAGCCGTATATCTTTCGCAGAGCATCCAAATGTTCCCGGCGAGTCTTTTCCCGCGCGGCATATGGCAAGAGGTCATCTGGTTTTAATCCGAGTTGTGCGGCCACAAAGCGGGAAACAGGTTCAGGGATGACTTCACCAGCTTTCAGCAAGCGACCCGGATACCGAAAGGCACAAAGCTGAAGCGCAAAGCCGATCTGGTTGTCAGATCGCCGTCGAGTGCGGATGTGCTCGATATCTTCATCATCCAAGGTGTAGTGCTTCAACAGCGAAGCTTCATCGGTGGGAAGATCAAAAAGCGCCGCGCGCTGTCGCGCGGTCAGAACCGCTCGGTGTGCCATCGGATTGTTCTTTCTATATGGGATGGAGTCTTATGAAGTAGGCATAGTGAGACCATCCGCTTGTCATGTCTTTTTCAATGTCTCAATATGACAGTCGCAAGACCTCTTAATTTATTCGAGACCCCATGGCTAAAGTCGGATACGCGCGTGTCAGTTCAGTCGGGCAATCACTGGATGTCCAACGTGAAAAGCTCACTGGTTGCGACAAGCTCTTCGAAGAAAAGCGCAGTGGCACAACTGATGCTCGCCCTCAGCTGAAAGAATGTCTGAATTACGTTCGCGACGGTGATCAGCTCATTGTCACGCGCATCGACCGGCTGGCGCGTTCAACGCTACACCTGTGTCAGATCGCCGAGACGCTGAAACAGAAGGGCGTCGATCTGGTCGTACTCGATCAGAACATCGACACGTCAGACGCGACCGGGCGGCTGCTGTTCAACATGCTCGGGGCCATCGGTCAGTTCGAAACCGAAATCCGCGCCGAGCGTCAGATGGACGGGATCAAGAAGGCCAAGGATCGAGGCGTTCAGTTCGGAAAACGCCCCGCTCTTTCAGAAGATCAGATCGCTGAGCTTCGCCAACGGCGCGCAGCCGGAATGCTGATCAAAGATCTGATGGCCCATTACAGCCTCTCAAAGGCCACCATCTACCGCTATCTCAGCGAAAAAGAGACCTGAGCTCAACTCCAGAGCCCCAATCCGGCCTTAACGCCCTATTCTGCACCGAGCCGGAGTCGACCCCAAGAGCGACATGCGTTTT
Organism: Pseudophaeobacter sp. TrK17; assembly: GCF_042192375.1. NCBI lineage: Bacteria > Pseudomonadati > Pseudomonadota > Alphaproteobacteria > Rhodobacterales > Roseobacteraceae > Pseudophaeobacter > Pseudophaeobacter sp. TrK17. The sequence continues at coordinate 91,751 of NZ_CP071703.1, read as the reverse complement.
GCCCGTGCCACTTGGCCCCAGAGCGATCACGTTCTCGCGCCGCTCGATCCATCCGCAACGGGCGAGGTCCAACACCCTGGCTTTGTTCAGGGCGGGGATTGCCTGGAAGTCGAAACTGTCCAGACTTTTGGGCGCCGGGAACTTCGCCGCCTTGACCCGTCGCTCCACCATACGCCGCTCCCGATCGATGAGTTCCAATTCGATCAATCTGTGGAGGAACTGGATGTGATCCTTCCCCTCGGCGGCGCACTGTCGCGCCTGCTTCTCGTATTCGCGCAATACGGTGGGCAGTTTGAGCTTCTTGAGGTGATGGGCCAGCAGAAGGTCCGGGACTTCCGTCATGCGGCTCCCTCCGACAGGAGCGCCATGTAACTCGCGGCTTTTGTCGTCTGAACCGCAGTCCGGGGAAGATAGGGGTAGAGGGACAGATCGAGCCGAGCGGGGCGGCGCTCCACTTGGCACAGGACCAGATGCTTGATCGCATCAAAGGCGATCGCCCGCTTTTGCAACGCCACCCGCACCGCCGCGCACAAAGTCGGCAGATCAAAGCTTTCCAGGAGCCGAAGCACCTGAATGAACTCTCGGCGCCCTTGGCGGGCATGTCTCGCTTCCATTAGGCGACGCAGGGTTTGCAGCTCGTCGGGCATCTCCCAATCGACCAAAGGGGCGGCTTGGTCCAAGGCCCCGGGCTTCGTCTCCAGAAGGGCAAAGTAATGCACAGGGTCGAAGATCATTTGTTCGCGCTCGTAGCAGCGGGCGTGACGGGCGATGACCCCACCACCACAGCCGATTTCGACCACATCCACAAACGCACGGATCGTCACCTCCCGTAAGCCATAGGTGCTGGGAACCGAGTAATCATTGGATTTGTAGCGCACCAGAGATTGGGAGCTGACCCGGCCCGTTGCCTTGTGGCAGGCTTGGTAAGGCATTGCAGGGAGTGGCGACATGGCAGCCAGATCCCGCTTCAGCCGTTCCCCGATCGTCTCCCGGTGCCCATGCAAGACAGCCGACTGCCGTGTCAGACATTGTTCTTCGAGCCAGACATTGAAGCTGTCCAGATCAGGGAATTCCGGCAGCGGCACCATCAGGTTGCGCCGGGACCAGCCCACCAGACCTTCGACATTGCCTTTATCGTTCCCCTTGCCCGGGCGGCCGTAGCGATCATCAAAAAGGTAGTGTGACAACATCTCCGTGAACATCTGCGTCCGCCGACGCCGCCCTCCGGCTTCGATCTTCGCAACAAGGCAGCTGTCATTGTCATAGACCACCGAGAGCGGCACGCGCCCGAAGAACTCAAAGGCGTGAACATGCCCGTCCATCCAGGCTTCTGTTGTCGCCGCATGATAGGCCCGCACATAGCATGCATCGCTGTAGGGCAGGTCAAAGGCAAAAAAGTGGATCTTCTGTTCCACGCCCCCCAGGATGACAACGGCCTCACCGAAATCGGCCTGCCCGTGACCCGGAGGATGGGCGAGTGGAATGAACATCTCCCGCGCTTTTTGACGATGCCCCCGAACATAGTCCTTCACGGTCGTATAACCGCCGGTAAAGCCTTCTTCCTCACGGAGCCGTTCAAAGATCCGCTTCGCCGTATGGCGTTGCTTCTTCGGACGGTTCTGATCCTCCAGAAGCCATTGGTCAATTGTATCGGTGAAGGCTTCCAACTTCGGGCGCCGAACTTTCTGGCTCCGGCGGTAACCAGGGGGAGACGAATACGCGCACATCTTGTCGACCGTTCCACGGGCAAGGCCAAAATCACGGGCGATCGAACGTTTGCTGCGCCCCTCATCGAAATGCGCGCGGCGCACGGCTAAATATACTTCCACGGTGAAAATCCTCCGGCCCTCCCTGCAAAGACAGTGAGAGCAAAAGTGGACGACTTTTGCGCCGCCCGCCCCGGCAAAATACCGGCGCTACCGTGGCCTAATTTGCAACCGCCCTATACAGTTCACGGACCGCTTGTTCGGAATGCGTAAGCGCTCTGCGACAGGGAAGCACGAGTTTGACAAGCTTTGCGCCGAGCTGGGCATCGAGCATCGCCTGACCCCACCGAAGTCGCCGCAAACCAATGGTATGGTCGAACGGTTCAACGGACGCATCGAGGATGTCTTGCAAGGCCACCATTTCAAATCAGGCGAAGATCTCGAACAGACCCTCGAGCGCTACGTATGGCTTTACAACCAACAGCTACCACAATCAGTCTTGGGCAGCAAAACGCCCTTGCAGGCCATGAAAGACTGGTACAAACTCAAACCAGAGCTGTTCAAGAAAATTCCTTACCAGCTTACGGGACGTGACACCTAATAAGTAATCAAACGTAACTCCCAAGTACTCCAGAGGATATCGGGTTTTGGGTTACTCTGGCGCCGTTAGAGCCGCGCGATGATCTGTTGTGGTGATAGGGTGAGTGTTTCGAGGATATTGCCCCCGTGTTTTCTGACCGTCGAGATGACGGATCTGATGTCAGCGAAGACCTGAGCACCCTCGAGAGTGCGGAAGGTTCCCGAAATTTTCATGCGCAACTTCATCATGCGCAGGTCCTGTTCGGCCTGATTGTTGGTGAAGGGCACTGTGAAGTCCGCAAGGAACCTCAGAACGTCATCGCGGTAGTCACGCAAGCGGACCAAGAGGTTGTGGCCTGGCCGTTTGGCTTCTCGGCCTCGCGCGCCAGGGAGTCTCACCAGCGGGGCTTGTCGCTCATGGAAGGCGAGGCCCTCGGTGAGGATTGCCATGTATTTGGTGATGATGCCCTGATAAACCGACGCCGAAAGTTCGGTCTCACCTCGGCCTTGAGCAGCACACTTGAGTTGATTGGCGCTGGTGAGCAGCGCGCTCATTGCACACGCCCACGGCTCCTTTTCGATCTCTTCGATAGCCTTGAGTTCGCGTAAATGATGCGCCCCGCACAGGGCGTGAGTATCCACCCCACTCATATGGGCGTAATAGGATTTCCAGTGGTCATGAACAATTGTCCCGCCGGTCAGAAAGGCTGGAACAGCACCGCGCTTGGCGCTTATGCGATAATGCGTGAAGGCGTGATCGCTGATTGAGTGCAGCCAGTGCAGCTTACCAGCGACACGAAGTCCGGTCTCATCCAGATGCCGAACGCCGCCTTCAGTGAGCCGGGCCAGAATGTGTTCGACGACGCCACCCAAGGTGCGCGCTGCGCCGTTCACCCAGTTGGTCACGCTGGCCGCGCACAGGCTGGTGGCACCGAACAAATCGCGCAGGAGTTGGCAGACCCGATCCTCGGGGATCAGCTGCTGAACATTGCAGTAGACCGCCGCCGCTCGAATGCGCTGACCGTATTGCACGTGTGCATTCACGCCATCGGGAAAGGCCGCGGTCGCCGTAGTGCGGCAATGGCCACAACAATAAATCGCTGCCTCATGCTCTGTGACCTCCAGGCGTGGTGGCGGCACGTCAAACACCTGACGTCTCTCAAACCCCTTGATCATCCCCGCCGTCAGGGCGCGCTGACACCCGCCGCACTGCGCAGTTTCATGTCGCTCCACAAAGTCGGGCGTTGCTGTCTGGCGTAATGTGTCGCCCCGGTGGCCAGCTTGGCCACCACTTTTCTTACCGGACTTACCACGCAGGCTACGCGGTGCCGGCTTCTTCAACCCATCACTCGAAGGCGGCTTGCTACTATTACTGCTGTTCTTGGCCAACTGCCTACGCAAATCCGCATTCTCTTGCGCCATACGCGCCAATGAGGCTTCCAACTCGGCGATCCTGCGTAGAGCCGTGGCGAGGAAGTGTTCAAGGGTAGAAACTTGGTCCATTTCACCACTGGTTCAGAGAAATCGGCGCAGCGCCACGAAATTCAGACCACAACAGAAAATTCATGCGCCAAATAGCCAGCGGGACCCACATCAAAACTGACAAAAACCCGTTGGCCCCTGGGGTGCTTGGGAGTTACAAGATTTGAATGGTTTTTGCGCTTCATTTGCCTTCTGGATCTCGTCATTGAAGGGTTCAGGTTGACATTCCAACTTTTGTATTTACGTTTCTACATAAGGTACTTAGAAGGATGTGAGCCATGGGAATGACAACGATCAACAGCCGAACGTTCAACCAAGACGCAAGTGGCGCAAAGCGGGCTGCGCAGAAAGGACCTGTGTTCATCACGGACCGGGGCAAACCTGCGCATGTGTTGCTCAGCATAGAAGCCTACAGACGGCTTACGGGACGCCAAGAAAGTATCCTTGATTTGCTCGCCGATCCAGAAGCGGCAGACGTAGCTTTTGAACCGGATCGCTTGGGTCGCCTCACACGTCCCGCTGATTTGTCCTGATGTTCATCCTCGATACGAATGTGGTGTCCGAGCTGCGCAAGGCAAAAGCAGGGAAGGCGGATGCCAATGTCGTTGCGTGGGCCGAGGATCAAGACCCGTCAGCGCTGTTTTTGTCAGCCATCACCCTCTTGGAACTTGAGATGGGCGTCCGGCAGATGGAGAGGCGTGATAGCACGCAGGGCGCCGTTTTGAGGTCTTGGATGGCTGATCGGGTGCTTCCAGTGTTCGAGGGGCGCATTTTGCCCGTGGACGGGCCTGTAGCGCTTTGCTGTGCGGCTTTGCATGTTCCTGACCCCCGCAGTGACCGAGACGCCCTTATCGCCGCGACAGGGATCACCCACGCCATGCCCATCGTCACACGCAATGTTGCGGACTTTGAGCCGACAGGTGTGCAGATCATCAACCCTTGGGAGCCGATGAAATGACAACAAGCATCCCGACAGCACCCACTTCAAGTCAAAGGAAGCTATCATCGAAGGCATCCAGCGCGGGCTTGCAGATATCAAAGCTGGCCGGACGGTCAGCAATGAGGACGCAATGGCATCCGTGCGAAAGATCATCGACGCTGCGGCGGGCGATGTTGTCCTCACACTCAATGCCCGTTGTGCTGTGATTTCGTTTTACTGTTTACGCCCAATTTGTGGGGAGCCGAAAGGAGTAGGTCCTGAAATGATGATGTGCCCGTATTGTGAGGGCGAGCGCCCCCACAACCCTGACAATTGCCCCAACTGCGGGGAAAGTCCGCCTCCACCTCCCCCCAAGGCAAAGCCAAAGCCAGAATTTGTCTTTCGCAGCACCCGAGGGCGACATGAACCGAAAGCCTGAGAAACCTTGCCCTGCTTGTGTCTAACTGTTCCGTCCCTGATGATCACATTGATCCTCGCCGATTGGCGCTTTTTATGGCACGCTCGCTGCTGAGGGAGATCCGAGACGGAGGCACAGATGCTTGTTCGACTGCATAGCGAGGCGACGACCACCCCGAAAATCCGCGCCGAGATCCAGGCCAGCAATGAGGCTGCATGGGTTCTGGCTGACCGACACGGGATTTCGGAGCAGACGGTGTATAAGTGGCGTCACCGTGACAGCGTGGAGGACAAAAGCCACACGCCACATCGCCTTCAGACAACCCTGACACCTGCGCAAGAGGCCGTGGCAGTATCTCTGCGCCAGACGCTGCTGCTTCCCCTGGATGATCTTCTGGCGGTGGTGCGGGAGTTTTTGAACCCAAATGTATCTCGCTCGGGGCTGGATCGTTGCTTGCGTCGGCACGGGGTGAGCAACCTGCGTGAGCTGAAGGGCAAGGCCCCCAAGCCCAAGCACAGCACCTTCAAGGCTTACGAGCCAGGCTATATCCACATCGACGTCAAATACCTGCCTCAGATGCAGGACGAGACCAAGCGTCGTTACCTCTTCGTCGCCATCGACCGTGCCACACGGTGGGTCTTCATCCGTATTTTCTCAGCAAAATCTGCAGCTAACGCCAGGCGCTTCCTCCGGGATCTGGAGCGCGCCTGTCCTCTCAAGATCCGCACAATCCTGACAGACAACGGTAAGGAGTTCACGGACCGCTTGTTCGGAATGCGTAAGCGCTCTGCGACAGGGAAGCACGAGTTTGACAAGCTTTGCGCCGAGCTGGGCATCGAGCATCGCCTGACCCCACCGAAGTCGCCGCAAACCAATGGTATGGTCGAACGGTTCAACGGACGCATCGAGGATGTCTTGCAAGGCCACCATTTCAAATCAGGCGAAGATCTCGAACAGACCCTCGAGCGCTACGTATGGCTTTACAACCAACAGCTACCACAATCAGTCTTGGGCAGCAAAACGCCCTTGCAGGCCATGAAAGACTGGTACAAACTCAAACCAGAGCCGTTCAAGAAAATTCCTTACCAGCTTACGGGACGTGACAGTTATGGCAAGATACAGATGTATGTTGAAGAAAAATCCTTCGTACATCATAGAATGAGATCATGGTACGAAGTTTCAAAGATCAGATTTTTATAAATCTGGTGCAAAAATATGAGGTTACAATGGGCAAACGAAATTTTATGAAGATATTAACTTCAACAGGCGTTGCTGTCGCGGTGATGACCTCTCCCACATTTGCCAATGGTCTGCTAGAAAACCGTCCATGGCAGTTCCAGACTACTACAGATAAAGCAAACAAATCAGCTGTTCTAGACCTTATCGAGAGAAAAAAAGGCGGTTATTATGATGGTTTTGGAACAGTCCAGAACATCGATGCGAGAACCTATATTGGAGCGCAGTTCAATTGTAGCAACAACGCCCAATCAACAGGTAACCTTGCTGACAACAGTCAGGCTGGGCCAAGCACGTCAGACAACAGCGCATCAAACATCTCATCAGACAGCACCGGCAACAGTGACACAACATCATCAAATGCAACGGGCAATGCAGCAGGGACCGGTACAGTCGGAGCCGACTTGGCAAGTATGACCGGATCCCAAGACAACTCTGGTACCATTGCTTCTGGCGTCGACGGCAGCTCAATCGGCGGCTCCGGTGCGGTTTTAAACGGATCAACCAATCAGGATCTGTCGAACAACCAAGACAACTCCGGCAATCAAGCGTCTGGCGTAGATGGCAGCACAGCTTGTAACACCACCACAGGAGATATTTCTGGTGGGAGTATAGTTGGTGGTTTTGCAACTGGGGCACTAAATGCACCTCCTGCACCATAAGTTGAGCCTGAATTAATGAAAATAGAAAAGCGCATAAAAATGTCTCATTATACAAAATTAATCACGGCGCTTACACTAGCGGCTGCAACAGCGGGTTGCGCAGTCCTTCCAGAGGATATGCGTCGGGAAGTTCTCAATGAAGGGGACGTTCCTCTCTTGTTGAGTTCCAGACCCACCCCAAACAACACGCCGCTTACGACAAAGTTGAGCTGTTATGGGGAACACCTTGCGGCAGCCAATAAGGGCCATATCGCAATCACTGTTGGCGACATCCGGGATTATACGGGTAAGCAGAACGATCAAGAAGGCTTCCTGGTCACTCAGGGCGGCGCCCTTATGGCATATACTGCATTGGGGCATCTGGTGCCTGGGATTTCTCTATATGAGCGATTTGATACTAAGATTGCTGATGCAGAGCTTGCTTACACCAGCAATCGCCAGCTAGGCGACGGGAAACTGCATGAAACGACGGATCCGCAGACGGGTGAAACCAGCGAGGTCCCATGGAAGCCGTATTACGGCGGCAGTATCTTGCAATCCGATTATTACATCGTGGGTGGTATCACTGAGTTGAATTTCAACATCCAATCAGGTGGCGCTGAACTGAATGTAAACAACATTGGCGGAAAAGGCCGCGTCTACACGATGAATGTAGGCATTGATATGCGGATCGTCGGCAGCCAGACACTGAAAGTGTACGATACGGTCTCCGTTCAGAAGCAAATCACTGGCTACGAAGTTGGGGCCGAGGTTTTCCGCTTCTTCAATAACGATCTCTGGGACGTATATGCTGGAGCTAAGAACCAAGAGCCACTGCAATTGGCAGTGCGCATGGCAATTGAGAGCGCCATTTTGGACCTGCTCCCGAGCGTCACGAATGTGACCCCAAACGATTGTCAACCTGCTGTACCCTTGGTCGTCAACGATGACTATGTGTTCCGTCCCTGATGATCACATTGATCCTCGCCGATTGGCGCTTTTTATGGCACGCTCGCTGCTGAGGGAGATCCGAGACGGAGGCACAGATGCTTGTTCGACTGCATAGCGAGGCGACGACCACCCCGAAAATCCGCGCCGAGATCCAGGCCAGCAATGAGGCTGCATGGGTTCTGGCTGACCGACACGGGATTTCGGAGCAGACGGTGTATAAGTGGCGTCACCGTGACAGCGTGGAGGACAAAAGCCACACGCCACATCGCCTTCAGACAACCCTGACACCTGCGCAAGAGGCCGTGGCAGTATCTCTGCGCCAGACGCTGCTGCTTCCCCTGGATGATCTTCTGGCGGTGGTGCGGGAGTTTTTGAACCCAAATGTATCTCGCTCGGGGCTGGATCGTTGCTTGCGTCGGCACGGGGTGAGCAACCTGCGTGAGCTGAAGGGCAAGGCCCCCAAGCCCAAGCACAGCACCTTCAAGGCTTACGAGCCAGGCTATATCCACATCGACGTCAAATACCTGCCTCAGATGCAGGACGAGACCAAGCGTCGTTACCTCTTCGTCGCCATCGACCGTGCCACACGGTGGGTCTTCATCCGTATTTTCTCAGCAAAATCTGCAGCTAACGCCAGGCGCTTCCTCCGGGATCTGGAGCGCGCCTGTCCTCTCAAGATCCGCACAATCCTGACAGACAACGGTAAGGAGTTCACGGACCGCTTGTTCGGAATGCGTAAGCGCTCTGCGACAGGGAAGCACGAGTTTGACAAGCTTTGCGCCGAGCTGGGCATCGAGCATCGCCTGACCCCACCGAAGTCGCCGCAAACCAATGGTATGGTCGAACGGTTCAACGGACGCATCGAGGATGTCTTGCAAGGCCACCATTTCAAATCAGGCGAAGATCTCGAACAGACCCTCGAGCGCTACGTATGGCTTTACAACCAACAGCTACCACAATCAGTCTTGGGCAGCAAAACGCCCTTGCAGGCCATGAAAGACTGGTACAAACTCAAACCAGAGCCGTTCAAGAAAATTCCTTACCAGCTTACGGGACGTGACAGGTAGTAATAAATGAAAATCGCCAACAAGGAAAAAATAGCATGAAATTCACATCAAAAAATTTACGTAATAGTACGGCGACAGCGGCCTTGTTGCTTGCCTTTGGGGCCTCTGGCGCTTTGGCGCAGGCGACCTCAGATACCAACATGGGTGCGAGCGAAACCATTGTAACATCAGCGACCTTTACAGCTGGAAACGTACAAGAGTTGACCGCAACGCCCTCTGCGACAACAAGCAACAACAATGTGAATATCAGCCTCACGGTTAGTGACGCCATTGCTGATGTCGTTACAGCAGCGGCACCGGCGACGAACAACCTGACCACTGCGTCCGCCACAGGGAACTCCTCGACAGCTGCTGCAGAATTGTTGTTCTCGCCAAGCACTGCAGGAGACACAGCGGCTGTTGGAACGCTTCAGTCAGTTGAGGCCGATGTTACTGCGCTCTCATCGTCTGATACGCATTCTATTGTTATTGAAAATACAGGCACTGGGATACGCACTCTGACGGGGACAAGCCTGTCCGATAATAATGATATCACAGCCGCAGCAACCGGCAACAACGCGACATCCACCATCACCGCGGCAAGTGGTCTTGACCTTGTGGAAGCAACAGCTGGACAAGCCAGCCTGGATATTGACTCCTCGTTGGTGGCAGCAGCCGATAATGATGTTGCTGGTGATCTGATCGTCAGCTCTTCGCAAGAAATCGATGGTGACCGGACGTTGGACGCTACCGTAGGCGGGGCTGCAACGACAACTCTTGTTGAAGGCCTCGATGGCGCGACAGTTACTGTATCCAACAGTGATCAAGCATCAACCACAATTGGCAATTCGGCCACAAGCAGCATTTCTTCCCTGGATACAACTGCAAGCATAACGGCTTCAACAGCCGTCAGCAATTTGCAGACAATCGTACCAACTGCCACTTCATCAATTTCTGCGACGACAACAAGCTCGACCATTGAAATCCAGAGCGGTGTTGACTCAAACGGTAATGCAACTGGAGACGTAACCAACACTACGATCTCTGTTGCAGGCAACGATCAGACTGCAGGTGCTACAGGCAGTGTAAGCACGCAATCGATCACATTAGATGCAAGCAGCATCACGGGTGAAGGTGCTGCTGCTGTCATTAGTGACGCAGATACCGCCGCAGATGGTAAGACACAGTTGTCAGCAGCTGGCGACTCCATCATCGGGAACGTACAGACAATTGATTCGGGTGTAACTGTTTCCGGTACAGTCTCGGGAAACAACATCGGTTCTGTTGTTGCTGGTCTTGATGATGGTACTGTTACAACCTCGACACTCGAAGTAACAGGCAACCGTCAGGCGGCAAGTGCCACGGGTGTTTCCACCAGCAACGCGCTGTCGCTTACCTCCGGCGCGACGATGAGTGCAGCAGGCGCCGTGGGCTCCGTGCAGGAAGTTGATGGGTCCGTCACTGCAGCAACCACTTCAAATAGCATCACCAATGCTATTAATATCACTGATAATCTTGATGATAGCAGCATGCGTACAACCGCAAATGCGGTTACGTCAGCTGCAACGGGTGCAAGTGCAACCAATTCACTTTCAACCACAAGTGCAACCAACAATCTAAGTGTTGTAACGAATGCTGGGACTGTACAAAACAGTGCTGCTGCGGGTGCGGCCGACCAATACTCGGTTACTGCAGGTCAGGCACTGACCAATGACCAGTCGATGGCATCTACGGCCGTTGTGTCTGCAGAAACGACAGCAAATCAGATACTGACCCAAGCAGGGCAGGATGCGAACGATTCCACTGTTATAACGGATAACAACAGGATGTCGGCGTCTGCTACGGCCAACTCAGCTGACAACGGCATCTTGCTTTCGTTCAACAATCTGGTTGGAACAGCTTCTGGTGCAGGCACTGGTGTTATTGCTGCCGCCGCGAACGAACAGACGCTTGCGGACAATGCAACCGTGACAGCACGTGTTGTTGGTACGGGCGGTGTTCCAATTCTCACCGCTTTTGATAGTGATGTATTCCGCTCAAGTGTTTCCACATCCGGAAACACCGTGTCTGCATCCGCCAGTGGCAACGTGACCAGCGGCAATAATGTTGTTGTGGATGCAACAAATATCACATCGGGCAGTGAGGCGGCGCCAAGTATTGTCGCAGCCACTGGCGCTCAAACGACAACAGGTTCTTTTGTTGCGGCCTCCACACAGCTTTCCGGAGCTGATATTTTGGCGAGCCAGAGAGACTCTGGGGGGACAACATCAAACACCATCAGAACGACTTTCGGAAATGACATTGAAGATAGCTCCACAGTTGTATCTGATGACAACGTGTTGAGTGCGGTTGCAACAGCGAACAGCGCCAATAACGCAGTTCAGTTGGGTGATGCGAATACTGCAACCGTTGCAGCTTCCGGCACGGTTGCAAACTATCAGGCCACCGCTGCTGCAGGATCTGTAACTGCAGAGATCGGCATCACAGGGTCCGATCCAGTTGCGGGGTTCACTTCTTTGAATGCTGCGACTGCTCCGTCTACCGCGTCCGATATCAACTATAATAGTGGTACCGGTGTCGTAACAATTGCCATCAATCCTGTAACAATTACGTTCGATCAAGCCCTGACAACAGAGGAAGCTACATCTCTGAACAACCTCGGTTGGACCGCAACTGCTGGAAGCACTACGGTTATTGCTCCTGTTGGAACATACAACATAACTGGCATCCTTACCTCTCTAACTTTGATTGACCCCACCGCTGGTGGTGGTGCCGATACTGACGAATCTTTCACAGTAGCAGGCTTTACAGGTTCTGGGTCGTCTGGTGTCGTCAACGGCGCTGGTGTGATTGTGTCGGTCTCCGGCGGAGACGGTATTACCGACTCGACCGTTTCTGTGTCTGGCAACACGGCAGTGGGCGAAGTGACGGGTAACGTTGCGACCAACGTAACCTCTGCAACGGCCACAACTGTGACCGGCTTGTCGGCAACGGCAACCAGCATCAATGCTGCGGATTTTGATGTTGCCCCCGCTAATGCCGATTTGGCGACAGCAAGCTTGCAGGATAGTGCCTCGGCCCTGTCATCTGATGTTGCTGCAACATTTGCGATCCTCAGCGATGGGGAGATCGATGTCGTTGCAGACTCAACGCAAACTGTGTCTGATAACCTTCAGCAATCCTATGCGACGGCAAACCGGGCGACAAACAGTGTCAACCTGACGGCAACCAATACGGACGCCGACACCGCACTTGAGAGCGCTCAGCGGTCGACGGCAACCGTATCAACAACATCCGATCTGGATGTTGTTGCAAATGCTGGCGGCACAACTTTCTCACTCGCGATGGAAGGCAACGTAAACCAGTCGGTTGCGAACGGGAACGTGGCGACGAATGCCACAACAGTGGATGTGACCAACGCGACAGCAACCGGAGCGGTGGATGCAACGATTGCTCTGACGACTCTCACGGCTGACGCGAACAACGCATTGGCTTCTCTGCAGTCGGTTTCCGCAAACGTCACAGCCTCGGCTACGACGGATGTCTACAACCAAGACGTCACACGCACTGGTGGAAACGAGATTATCAGTAGTGACGTCTCGCTCAGCAGCAACTCCACGATTGCACAGGCAACTGGCAACAATGGTACGCAAACACTGACCTTGGGTGATGCTGGAACGGCCAACATGGACCGCACTGGTGTTCTGGTGAACAACCAGGCTGTCACGAGTGCTGCGACAGTGTCGTCGACGGTTAATCAAGATGTCGATGTCACCCTCAGCAACACAGGTTCCATCCCGATCCAATCCAGCAGTGTGTCTCTTGATGGTAATCAGACCACAGCTCTGGCTCGGAGCAACGTGGCGAGCAATACGCTGACAGTTGATGGGAACAGCATTGATGCGGGTGCAGGCACGGATGCATCTTTCACTGATGGTGGCACTACAACTGCAGCCTATGTGCTTGGATCAACCCAGGATAACGATGCTGCAGTCGCAGCCACGACATCACAGTCCAGAGTGGCAGTTGATGTATCTGATACTGGCGCAACGAGCTCAGGTGGCGGCGTTCTGAACTCCACAGTGTCCTTGGCTGGCAATGTCTCTTCTGCAACGGCTCTCGCCAACTCTGTGGTGAACGCCGTGTCTGTTGGGGCGAATGCATCAAACGTGGATGCAGCGACAGAGCTGTTGAGTGAGCAGGACAACAGTGGTGCTGTCACGGCCACAGGTGGATCCGCGGTGGTCGTGGATGTCGATGTGACCGGTGGTGCCACGCCAACTGGGATCAATGGCAGCAGCGTTATGCTGTCCGGCAACGTCAGTGCGTCCAGCGCTACAGGTAACCAAGCGCAAAACTCTCTGACAACGTCTGGCGCTAACATCGTATCAGGAGCTGCTGGTACAAATGCCGCTGCTGACTCCTCTGGCGCGTTCACAACAGCAAGCGGCGGTAATCTGGTCTTAAACAGCCAGGATAACACTGGCGCCATCGACTCGACCAACACAGCCAACACCGTAACCATCTCTAGCGCTACAGTGGATGGAACAGTAGCGGGTTCCGGCGCGGCAGCATCAGGCAGCACGCTTGGTGTAACGGGCAATGTGACCGAAGCCCGTGCCTCGGCCAACCTGGCGACCAACTCCAGCATCACCATCGGTGGGGCCGGAACTGCATCGCTAGACTCAACGGCTCTGGTCATGAATTCCCAGACCAACGGTTCTGCAGGCACAGTTGACGCTTCAGCATCGACGAACACGACAGTGAGCCTGTCTGGTACAACCGACGCGACAGCTTTGAACACTGGCACTGCAATGGTAGAGGGCAACAGCACTCTTGCACTTGCGCGTGGTAACGTGGCGCAGAACACTGTGGTTGCGAATGGTGCAAATGTCACTGGAGGTGTAAGCCCAGCAGGCTTGAACTCCACCGCTGGCGTACTTGGTGGCGTGCTTAATGCTTCCTTCGGTGTCTTCAATGAACAGTCTCAGGCGGCTGCAATCAACGCGACATCAAGTGGTACAAACTACCAGGTTAATACGACCTCTGGTACACGTACACTCGGTACATTGGGTCTCGCTCTCAATGGAGCATCAGCAACCGTGTCTGGCAATTCGATCAATGCGTCAGCCTTCGGTAACGTTGCAACCAACAGCGTAACGCTCGCATCTCTGTCAACTGCGGCAAACGACTCCAGCGCAGCAGTCTTTAATGCACAGTCTAACAGTGGTGCAATCACGTCGCTGGCGACGGGTGCCACAATCGGTTCCTTCTCGACTGGCGGCGTCGTGAGCGCATCGGTTGGTGTGTCTAACAACAGCATCTCCGCGAGCTCTATCGGTAACTTTGCATCCAGCACTGTCACACGCACAGACCGCTAAAAACGGTCAAAAGACAAAGGCCCCCGTCTATCGGGGGCCTTTTTTGTTCTGCAGAACCAAATCACACAAACATAAGGACGTCTCAGGGATCATGCGAAACATCTTTTCAACCCTTACGACAGCTCTCACTTTAAGCATTGCTACTCCTGCTTTGGCCGCAACATCTGATGGTGAATTTGCCGTTTACGGATGGGGCGCACGTGATTGCAACACGATCATGACCCTTCTGAATGGTGAGCAAGCTGCTCAAGCCAAAGCCCAATTAGCAGAATGGATATCGGGCTTTATTTCGGCTCAAAACAGGATGGCAGAAGGCTTGTACGATATTACCCCTGTCAAGTCTCACTCTCCAATGGTGAGCCTCGCCCAAAACATTTGCGCCAATAATCCTGATCAGCTTTTTGAAAACGTGGTGTTTGCAATGGTTGAGAGTTTTTCTGCGCTAGAGTTGACTGAAAACAGCCCACTCGTGCAATTGTCCCATAATGGACAAGCTGTTTCAGTAAACGAAGAAACTGTACGTCGCGTTCAGAAAATATTGATTGCAGATGGTAAGTTACCAACAGGCTCTGATGATGGTAAATTTGGGCCCCAGACAGCACTGAGCATTGAAGCTTGGCAAGGCGAAGCCGATATAACGGTTAATGGACTGCCAGACATGGTAACATTGTTTTTGATGGCCAAGCAGGCCACTCAATAGATTAAACGATAGCTGGGGGATGAAGAGGAAACTTGCTCTGAATCTCCCACCGTTTCTTGCTTGAAAAATGCGCAACTGTACTGTTTATCTCAACGCTGTATGATTGATACTTATAGTGCTTATATGACATGTATAACTCATCCTACCTGCTGGTAAATGGAGATCCACATGTTTGAAAATGTAGTCGCGCTTGATAGTAAAGTGCATGCAGACCACCGATTGAAACGTTCTAACAGCTTTGCGTTTGCCAAAAATGTTTTAGGCGCGCCCTTGGCTATGAGTGAAATCACTAAAGCTAGTCGTGAGTACCCAATCTTCTTTCCAACATCAGGTAGGTTTTTGCCAGTTGCTCAAATGGGCTATCGCAAAGATGGTAACCTTTATCTCGACAAAGAAAACCAGTGGTCGGCCCGCTACATACCCGCTCATATACGCCGATTTCCATTTGTCATGGGTGAAAAGAAAGAATTGGGCGAATATCTTATCATGATTGTGAAGGACCGAATTTCCACGAATGCGGATGGCGAGGTTCTTTTTAAAGATGGGTCAATTCCCACAGGTGGTGCTGTAGATCGAGCACGCACCTTCCTAACAGATTTTCAAAAAGAACTGATCAATACAGAAGCGCTCCTTAAACCATTACAGGACGCAGATATTTTGGTTCCAAAAGTCTACAAAGTTGAAGAAGGTGGAAAACTTCTTGGTACGGTCACAGACCTTCAAGTTGTGGATGCCGAAAAACTTGCGGCTCTTGACGATGTAACTTTGGCTGCATGGGTTCGCAGTGGGTTGATGGGTGTTATCATGGCGCACCTGCAGAGTTTGGACAATTGGAACAGTCAAAAAAGCTTGTCCGTGTCTAAATCTCCTGGCGACTAAAATGCTAATCATAGTTTGCGGGCGGCTTAATCAGCCTTTGATCTCTGCTGAAATTTAAATGGACATTGACCCTGTTTTTGGACAATTTTCTTGTTGGCCCTATGCGGCCTTTTTCTGAGTCATATTTTCAAAGGCCTAGTTTTGGGTTTCGTATCGGATTCCTTAATGACTTAGGCCGTGTTGACAAAAGGGATTCCCATTGGGTGCTGACCGTGATTCAAGCTGTTATCTGTGATGGAGACCAGCTTGGCACGAGACCTGATGTTAGACGAGGAATGGGCGTTCTTTGAACGGTTTATTCTGGCAGTCCGTGCGCCGAACGGGCGCAAACCAACCAACCACCCCCGAGACTGTGCCGAATTTTGTGCCTGACGCGTTTTTTTACGCCATTGGGAAGCGGTCTTCGAACATGATGGCAAGCTGACTTCTGACAGCGTGCCATTCGCGCACCGAACGCTTCCATTCGGTGGATGTAGCATTGAGCGCCAGATAGATCAATTTCGCTGCTGCCTCATCGCTTGGGAAGTGACCGCGGGTTCGGACGGCGCGCCGGATCTTCGAATTCAATGCCTCAATGGAATTCGTGGTGTAGATCAGCCTGCGCACCTCGGGCGGGTAGTCGAGGAACGGGATCACCTCGTTCCAGGCCCGGCGCCAGCTCGGTGCGATGGCCGGATACCGCCTAGCCAGATCGCTCTCCTCGAACTCTGCCAGAGCGGCCTCGGCCGCGTCGGCATCCACCGCCGTGTAGATCGTCTTTAGCGCCGTGGCGACGGCCTTGCGGTCCTTGTAGCTGGCAAAGCTCATGGAATGGCGCAGCAGGTGAACGATGCAGGTCTGGACCTGGGTCTGGGGAAAGGCCGCTTCGATGGCCTGCGGGAAGCCCTTCAGCCCATCCACGACGGCGATCAGGATGTCCTTGTATAGGGCGGTTGCAAATTAGGCCACGGTAGCGCCGGTATTTTGCCGGGGCGGGCGGCGCAAAAGTCGTCCACTTTTGCTCTCACTGTCTTTGCAGGGAGGGCCGGAGGATTTTCACCGTGGAAGTATATTTAGCCGTGCGCCGCGCGCATTTCGATGAGGGGCGCAGCAAACGTTCGATCGCCCGTGATTTTGGCCTTGCCCGTGGAACGGTCGACAAGATGTGCGCGTATTCGTCTCCCCCTGGTTACCGCCGGAGCCAGAAAGTTCGGCGCCCGAAGTTGGAAGCCTTCACCGATACAATTGACCAATGGCTTCTGGAGGATCAGAACCGTCCGAAGAAGCAACGCCATACGGCGAAGCGGATCTTTGAACGGCTCCGTGAGGAAGAAGGCTTTACCGGCGGTTATACGGTAATCCCCCCATTTTTAATTGGGTCCAGCCGTAGAATTCACGCAGCCGTTTTCAGTTTCATGGCGGGTGTCATGCCGCCGATGCCCATGTTGGGTCGCTCGTTGTTGTAAGTCCAGAGCCATTGTGTTGCCTGGTCCTGTGCCTCCTCGATGGTTTCGAAGATGTATTGCCCCAGCCATTCGCCACGAACGGTGCGGTTGTAGCGCTCGATATAGGCATTCTGTTGGGGCTTACCGGGCTGGATATATTCGAGCCGCACATTGCGTTTCTCAGCCCATTCCATGAGCTTCCCGCTGACGTATTCTGGGCCGTTGTCCACACGAATAGCTTGGGGCTTTCCGCGCCACTCAATGATCTGGTTCAGCGCACGCACGACACGTTCAGCAGGCAGCGAGAAGTCGACCTCAATAGCCAGTCCTTCGCGATTGAAGTCATCCAAGACGTTTAATGCCCTGATCGACCGGCCATCCGCCAGCTGATCCGCCATGAAGTCCATGGACCAAGTTTCATTTGGTCTTTCAGGCACAGCCAGTGGTTCCGGCTTGTCCCGCTTCAAGCGTTTCTTCGGCTTGATACGCAGGTTCAACGCCAGCTCACAGTAGACCCGGTAGACACGTTTATGGTTCCAGCCATAGCCCTGCACGTTGCGCAGATACAAAAAGCACAGGCCGAAGCCCCAGGTCCGCTTGTTAGCCGTCAAGCGTTCAAGCCAATCTGCGATCTCTTCGTTGTCATCGCTCAGCACAGGGCTGTATCTATAGCAGGTCTCGCTGATCTCGAACGCACGGCAGGCCAGAGCTATGCTGACCCCATATTGCGCAACTGCATTCATGGCCATCTCTCGCCGATGAGACGGCCTTAACGCTTTTTTCCAAGCGCTTCTTTCAGCAGGTCGTTTTGCATGCTCATCTCGGCATACATGCGCTTCAGACGACGGTTCTCTTCCGCCATATCCTTCATCTCGGAAATCAAGGACGCGTCCATGCCGCCAAACTTGGCCCGCCATTTGTAAAAACTCGCGCTGCTCATTCCGTGCTCGCGGCAAAGCTCAGAGACCGGCACACCGCCCTCCGCCTGCTTCAACACTGCCATGATTTGCGCGTCGCTAAATCGTCCATTCTTCATCATAAATCTCCTCAGATATCTTGCCGAGAAAATTCTACTTTGGAACACCACTATTTTTAGGGGGGATTACCATACGACCGTGAAGGACTATGTTCGGGGGCATCGTCAAAAAGCGCGGGAGATGTTCATTCCACTCGC
Source organism: Pseudophaeobacter sp. TrK17 (assembly GCF_042192375.1). NCBI lineage: Bacteria > Pseudomonadati > Pseudomonadota > Alphaproteobacteria > Rhodobacterales > Roseobacteraceae > Pseudophaeobacter > Pseudophaeobacter sp. TrK17. The sequence continues at coordinate 73,215 of NZ_CP071703.1, read as the reverse complement.
CCATCCTCCGGGTCACGGGCAGGCCGATTTCGGTGAGGCCGTTGTCATCCTGGGGGGCGTGGAACAGAAGATCCACTTTTTTGCCTTTGACCTGCCCTACAGCGATGCATGCTATGTGCGGGCCTATCATGCGGCGACAACAGAAGCCTGGATGGACGGGCATGTTCACGCCTTTGAGTTCTTCGGGCGCGTGCCGCTCTCGGTGGTCTATGACAATGACAGCTGCCTTGTTGCGAAGATCGAAGCCGGAGGGCGGCGTCGGCGGACGCAGATGTTCACGGAGATGTTGTCACACTACCTTTTTGATGATCGCTACGGCCGCCCGGGCAAGGGGAACGATAAAGGCAATGTCGAAGGTCTGGTGGGCTGGTCCCGGCGCAACCTGATGGTGCCGCTGCCGGAATTCCCTGATCTGGACAGCTTCAATGTCTGGCTCGAAGAACAATGTCTGACACGGCAGTCGGCTGTCTTGCATGGGCACCGGGAGACGATCGGGGAACGGCTGAAGCGGGATCTGGCTGCCATGTCGCCACTCCCTGCAATGCCTTACCAAGCCTGCCACAAGGCAACGGGCCGGGTCAGCTCCCAATCTCTGGTGCGCTACAAATCCAATGATTACTCGGTTCCCAGCACCTATGGCTTACGGGAGGTGACGATCCGTGCGTTTGTGGATGTGGTCGAAATCGGCTGTGGTGGTGGGGTCATCGCCCGTCACGCCCGCTGCTACGAGCGCGAACAAATGATCTTCGACCCTGTGCATTACTTTGCCCTTCTGGAGACGAAGCCCGGGGCCTTGGACCAAGCCGCCCCTTTGGTCGATTGGGAGATGCCCGACGAGCTGCAAACCCTGCGTCGCCTAATGGAAGCGAGACATGCCCGCCAAGGGCGCCGAGAGTTCATTCAGGTGCTTCGGCTCCTGGAAAGCTTTGATCTGCCGCACAGTGATGCCTGCTTCGTGCGGGCCTATCCGGCGGCCACCGCCGAGGCCTGGGTCGACGGCCACGTCCACGCCTTTGCCTTTTTCGGCAAGGCACCTGTCTCGGTTCTCTACGACAACGACAGGTGCCTGGTTGCGAAGATCCTGCCGGACGGAACGCGCAAGCGGGCGACGCTCTTCAGCGGGTTCCTGTCACATTACCTGTTCCGTGATCGCTACGGCCGTCCCGGCAAGGGTAATGACAAAGGTAACGCGGAGGGCCTGGTTGGCTACTCCCGCCGCAACTTCATGGTGCCGATCCCGCGGTTTGCGTCCTGGGACGCGTTCAACGCCGATCTGGAGGAGCAGTGCCGCAAACGCCAGTCGGATGTCCTGCGGGGGCAATCCGAGACCATCGGAGACCGGCTCGCGCGGGATCTGGGGTCTGATGCCGGAGAGTGCAGGATCCTACGCTCTCATGAGCGTTTTCAGGTCTCCTGACACTATTAAACTACCCCGCTGACACGGGTTCGTCAAAGATATAGCCTGTGCAAGCGCTGGAGACGGTGGCCGAACCGATGATTGTCATGCTCTCATCCGCGGATTGGTTACCGCCTGACCAAATTCGATACGGGTTACCTCTCTCTAAGAACGGATATGTTTCCCAACGTAGTCCGAGGATTTCCCTATCAATGGCCACCGTCTCCAGCGTACTGCACAGGCAGTATGAGCCGCCGCATTACGCGGGCAACGGCGTCTTGCGTGCGATGTCCCACATAAAGCCCGCGAGTTCGCGCGCGATGGCTGCGAGCACGCGCGGCTGAGGTTTGCCAGTGTTCGACAGATGGCGGAACCGCTTGCAAAGCCGCGTCTGCGCCTTCCAGCCGATGTCCTTGATCTCCTGTGGCAGATGCGCTGAACGCTTCAGGAACGGCTGCCCCTCCTTGGGTGGGTGGCGATAGGACCATCCCGCTTCGACAAGCATCGTACGGGCTAAGGCGTTCCCAGTCTTTGTCAGGCGCCCGCGCCGCGTCGTGTTGCCGCTGGAATGCTCGCTTGGGACCAACCCGAGCCAGGCCATAAGCTGGCGTGGATTTTCAAAGCGGGTGATGTCGCCAATCTCTGCAACCACGGTCGCTGCGATGATCGTGTTCACGCCGCGCAATGCGCGAAGGCCATCGACGACAGGGGCGAAGCGCCACGTCTGAACCGCTTCATCGATCGCTTGATCCAGCGTCGCAACGCGGGTCTCCGCTTGGTCGACAGCCCGCTTCAACTCCTCGAAGGCCAGCTGCTGGTGCGAGAAGCGGAAGCGGCGGAGTTCGGCCAGCCAACGGCGGTGGCGCTTCGTCCAGTAACTGCCATTCTCGTATCGCAACCCATGCCGAAGCAGGAAGCTGAGCAGTTGCTGCTTAGCCACCTTCACGGCATCCATCGCCTGCTTGCGGGTGCGGATCAGGTCGCGCATGGCTTCCTGCTCCTCATCCGGCGTCCAGATCGCCGTCAGCTCACCGGCGCGCCACAGCCGTGCCAGCATTTCAGCGTCCCGACGATCAGTCTTCACCCGATCCCCGGCCTTGCGAGGGATCATCGCAGGCGCGACAACCGCGCATTCAAACCCGAGCTTGGTGAGATGACGATGCAGACCGTAGCCGCAGGGGCCCGCCTCGTAACAAAAGCTCGGCGTACTTCCCGCAGCCGCCAGCTGCTTGGTTAGCCGCAAAACAGAATCTGAAGTATGCGCGATCGTTCCGAAAAACCGGATCTCACCACCGCGACCATCCTCCGCAACCGCAACCACAATCGTGTCTTTGTGGACGTCCAGCCCAACGTAAGTGGTTTTGTTCATTTGCATTCTCCTTTCGAACTACTTCGTGTTCGTCAGGAAACCACACTTGCGGCCCGCGCGCCGCAAAACGCTCATCTGGTCTAAGCGCTGAGAACTCGTTTCCCGTAATCGCGTAGATTGCCGTTCGGATCGACATATCTGTAGAGCGTGACTGGTTTCACCCCGAGATCTTTGCAGAGCTCTGAAACCGATGTGTCGCGGCTGGCCATGGCAGCTTGGGCCATGCGGACCTGCGTCTTTGTCAGCGCAAACTTGGGTCCATCCCAACAAAGGTACGTAACCCACCACAGGATTTAACTACGTTTGGTGGGCTTCGGCATGGTCTGCGCGTAGCTGTTTGATGCGATCTGTTGGGAAGTATCGGTAGAACGCTGTTCGTCCGATCTTGAGCTGATCGATTACATCTCCGATGAACGGGTAGTTTTCAGTGTCTTTGAGCATTGCCTCGGCATGTTTGATGGTTTGCTCATTCATAGCCCTTGGCCGTCCACCCCGTCGCCCACGTTTTGCAGCAGCCTTAAGACCGGCACGGGTATTTTCGACAATCAGTTCCCGTTGAAATTCATCAAAGGCAGCGGTCATGTGGAAGAACAACCGCCCTTCGGGTGTGCTGGTGTCGATATTCTGGGTAAGTACTTTCAATGCGATGCCACGTTCCGCGATATCTGCGGCGGTTTTGATGACTTGCGTCAGGGATCGCGCCAAACGCGATAATTTCCACACAACCAGAGTGTCGCCTTCCCGCAGATATTCGAGGGCTGCTTTGAGTTGGGGACGTTCCCGGTGAGAGCCGGATGCTTTCTCTATATAGATTTTTTCACAACCCGCAGCCTGCAATGCATCCATTTGCAAAGCAGGGTTCTGATCCATGGTTGAGACACGAGCGTATCCGATGAGCATGATATTTGTTCTTAAAACCTATTTACGCAACTGTATCGGAACTCGCGTTTCAGAACAAGGAAACTGTGTATGATTAACTAGCTTTAATCCCGTTTTGCATTCTGACGTGTTGGCATTCCAAAAACGACGGTTTTCAGAACATCAATTTTTTGGAGTGACCATGGCCAGAATGCGGATTCTTACCGCCAGTGAACAAGACGCGTTTGATCAACCACCCGTCTTTGATCACAAGGAACGCAAGCAGTTCCTGACTCTCCCCAAAGGGCTGATGGATATCGCAAAGGGCCTGCGCACGCCTGATAGTCAGATCGGCTTCCTGCTGATGTGTGGGTATTTCAAAGCCACAAAGCGGTTTTATCAGCCCCAGGATTTTCGCGACCGTGACATTGCAGCAGCAATACACCAGTTGAAATTGCCCGAAAGCGCATTTGAACCGACCCAATATACGGAGACAACCCGCCTGCGTCACCAACGTCAAATTCTGGATTTCCATGGGTTTCCGCCGTTTGATCAAAGTGCGAGCTATGCCCTCGCTACCGAGGTTGCGACAATGGCACGGATGCATCTCAAGCCGCGTCTGATCTTTGATCGCTGCGTGGACTTCTTGATCCAGCACCGTGTGCAGGTGCCATCCGCCTATCGGCTGAATGATCTAATCCGCGCCGGTCTGCATGACCGCAAAGCAGAGCTGATTGCATTGATGGACAGTCAGTTACCCGCCGAAGCGCGGCACCTGCTCGATGATCTGTTCACGGCTCCAGACGATCAGAACCGGTATCGCCTGACCCTTCTGAAGAAACTGTCGCAATCGACCAGCCCCTCAAGAATCAAAGAGGCCGTGGCCGATTTCGAGGTCCTGTCAGAGTTGCATGATCGGCTGGACGCCGTTCTCTCAATACTTGACCTTGGCACAGCCGGTATCCGGTATTTTGCAGGCAGTGTCCTGCGATCGGAAATCTTCCAGATGCAGCGCCGGGAGCGAAACGACCGTCACCTCCATGCAGCCGCCTTTGTCGCCCATCAGTTCTATCGCTGTCAGGATAACATGATCGATCTCTGGCTCAGCGTGATGGCGTCGTTCAAGTCAGCGGCGGCTCGGGACTATCAGGAAGCCCTGGTGCAAGAACGCAAGGATCAGCAGCGGCAGATCGGCATTGTCATTGAGGGTCTGGAGATATCCGTCTTCGGTGTTCTGCGGGATATCCGCAGCGTCATGGCCGCTGCCAACCTGTCAGACGCAGAAAAGATCACTGCAACGCAGGCCCTTCTCGATCAAGGCAAGACAGACGATTTCAACCGGCTCAAGGATGATCTGGCCGCAACTACCAGTGAATCCGGTTGGCATGACATTCTGGAAGCGCGATCCGTGAAGCTGCAAAATCGCCTCAGTCCCTTGCTGAGGGCACTCACCTTCATGCCATCCAGTCGGGCGGCAGCGCTGCTGGAGGCGGTTGATCACTTCAGAAACGATAGGGATTTGTCCGCCAACCACGCGCCAATGGGTTTTCTCGACGCTGAACAGCGGGCGGCGGTTATGCGAGGTGATGGCTCTTTCCGGGTATCGCTCTACAAGGTGTTTCTGTTTCAGGCGGTCACCGCTGCGATCAAGTCCGGTGATCTGAATGTCAAACGCTCCTACAAATACCGGCCCATGGACGCCTATCTGATCGACAAGAACCGCTGGTACCGGGAAAAGGCCCGGCTGTTGGAACGCGCCGGTCTGACGGAGTTTGCTGATCCTGAACCCATTCTGGCGAGGCTGAATGCGGCACTCACGGAACAATACAAAGCAACCAACGGTCGCGCGGCGGGTAATCCTCATCTCAAACTGCGCAAAGACGGTACATTCCACATTGCCACCCCGGCGCTTGATGCCCGCGACACTGATCCATTGGGCGATCTTTTTCCGCAGCGCCATGACGTGGCACTCGCGCAGGTGCTGGAGACCGTCAATAATCACTGCAGCATGCTGCGGTCATTCGAACACTGGCAGCAAACCCATGTACGACAGGCTACATCGCATCCCGCGTTGCTGGCTGGGATCATGGGACTGGGCTGCGGGATCGGCGTGCGCAAGATGGCACGGATATCGTCCAGCGTCACAGAAAGCGAACTGGATCACACCGTGAATTGGCGCTTCTCACTGGAAAACATCCGGGCGGCCAATGATGCCGTGCTCAAGGCCATGGATGGAATGGAGTTGCCGAACCTTTATCGCCAAACACGGGATCAGCTCCATACCGCAAGTGACGGTCAAAAGTTCGAGGTGCGCGGCGACAGCCTGCATGCCAGCCGATCATTCAAGTACTTCGGGCAAGGTCAGGGGGTCAGCGCCTATACCTTTGTCGACGAGCGCAACTTCCTCTGGCATTCCTTGATGATCAGCGCCGCAGATCGCGAAAGCGCCTATGTGATCGACGGGCTCATGCACAACGACGTCGTGAAAAGCGATATTCATTCCACCGACAGCCATGGGTACACGGAAGCTGTCTTCGGGCTGACCCATCTGCTGGGGTTTTCATTTGCCCCACGTATCAAAGGCATCGGCAAACAGACCCTCTATATCTTCAAACCAAAAAACCAGGCCGATCCCGACTGGGTCATCCGACCGGATAAGACCATCAATGAGGACGCCATTCGCGACAACTGGGATGATCTTCTGCGCCTCGTGGCCACCATCAAACTCAAGGAAAACACCGCCTCCGATATTTTCCGGCGGCTGAACTCCTACTCGCGCCAGCATGCCTTATACCAGACCTTGAAAGCCTTTGGACAGATCATCAAATCTCTCTTCATTCTGCGCTATGTCGATGGGCTGGCGCTCCGACAGGCCATCGAGAAACAGCTCAACAAGGTCGAACTCGCTAACCGTTTCACCCGCGCTGTGGCAGTCGGAAACCCACGCGAATACACCCAGACCGAAAAGGAAGAACAGGAGATCGCAGAGGGCTGTAACCGGCTGATCCGGAACTCCATCATCTGCTGGAATTATCTTTACCTCACCAGACAGGTCGAAAAGGCACCGGACGCCGGGGCCAGGGAAAATCTGCTGCGCCTGATTGCAGCCCACTCCCCCATGTCATGGGCTCACATCAACATGCTCGGCGAGTACGACTTCTCAGAAGAAAAGCTCCGCGACACGCTCGGTATCCTGCCCCCGAAAAAAGCAGCGTAGAAATGAAGTGAAAACAGGAGGACCAAAATCAACGAAAAGCGCATGAATGCAGGTCAACGCAGAAATTCCTGTGGTGGGTTACGTACCTTTGTTGGGATAGACCCAGTATTGCTCCGCCGTTCACAGGATTCGCCATCTGAGATATTGCGCGCAACAGGGGTGCTGAGTAAGCTGCTATCCGCACCTGTCCAGATCAAGACGGGCTTTCAGATAGAGTTCGGAGGTTATGGGTTTCAGGGTTTCAGGGTTTATAGAAAAGCTGTTGATGAGAAGGAAACTCGGTCCTACTGAAGGCCCCTCTCATAGAAATTATGTGGCTCGCCCTGTTTTGCGGGCTAACGTCCTCCGGGAATTTTCTTGGGAGAACGAAAATATTCTTATCCTGGGGCGGGAAACTGGACTTCACGATCTGGCAAAAGAACTAGCCTCGCTCGGCGCCTCTGTGTCATTCCGCTTCTTGACGCAATTACAGGAACTCTACCAACTCCCGCTGGAGCAATATTCCACAATCATCATGAGCGATAGGTCTGATGGCCAGCAGTGTGATGTTATCGACGTTGGCGGTATTCTGAGACGTGCAGATTCCACCCTCAGGCTTGTGTGGGCATCAGAGCAGTTCAAATTGTCTGCGGTTGCCACTACAATGGATGGTCGATTTTGCGATGTACAGTTGGCGCTTCCTGCATCTCCGGCTCATTTGGAAGTCTTCCTGAGATCACCCCTGCGCTGACCGCCTTCTATAAGAGCTGCGTGCCTGCAATATTGGTGGGCCTCATGTTTGCGCTTTAGATTTGGGGCCGTGAGAAGCTGCTGCGTGATCGAAAATAAGCGGGGCATGATTTGATCGACACCTTCCATCACCTTTGCCTCTTTCCTGGGCGCATCAAGCATTTGGCATTTCGAAAGGATGAGAGGCGTATGATGTTCATCAAGATTTTGGCGAGCGTTCTCTACCAAAATATCGATAATCCCGACAGCGAGTATTCTGTCGACTCCTGCTGCCATGAGGCTTGCGATAACATTGGTCCAAGCGGCGGAGTTCTCTACATGCTTCATGCGCAATCAGCTTTCCTTGTTCGAGGCTTAGAAAGCTGTATAAATCTGGCGTAAACAAGGCACCTATAGGGCATTTGATAGGCAAGATGGGGAGAGATGAAGTGGTCCTTGGACATGTAATCCTAGGCATGGTGCTCGGCATGATTTTTGCTGCGATCAGCCTCTTTCTTGGCCCTGTACGCACGAAAGGGGTCAAAAACGGCCACATTTTCTGGTTGTGCATTTTGAGTTGATATGGCGGACTGATCCGTATATATGCTCCGATATAAATTAACTTGGAGCGTGCATGGAACAGCTTTGGTCAGCAGAGGCCCTGCGTTTACATTGGGTTTTGCAACCCTCAGAGCAGCCGCTGCTGAAGGGGTTGCCTGGGCCGAAACGGCTTGTACTCGGATACTACCTGAAGTTTTTCCAACGCCATGCCAGATTTCCTAACCGAATGGATGCCATGCCAGAGGCTGTTGTGCAGTTTTTGGCGGAACAGATCGAGTATGACGGTCCGCTGCCATCAGATGTACCAGAGCGCTCGGATCGCCGGTATCGCCGTCTGGTTTCGGATCATTTGCGGCTGCGGCGATTTGATCGAGCCGCTTCTGGCGAATTTGTGGAATGGCTTGTGGTTGAGGTCTTGCCGAACGCGCCGCAGGTGTCGGCGCTTGATGAGCGGATGACAGCGTGGTTTCTAGCCAATCGTTTCATCCGACCAGAGCAATCGCGCTTGGACAAGCTGATGGCTCAATCGGAACGCCAGTTCGATCACAGGCAATACGCCAAGATTTCAGGGCGGCTGACGTTGGCGCACAAACACGCCTTGGATGCTTTGCTGACGACCGATGAGGCCGCATCGCGATTTGCGCAGCTTGCGCGAGGTCCAGGCGGGGCAAGCGTACAGGCCGTTCAGGATGCTGTGGCGCGGTTAGAGATGGTTCGTGCCATCGGCCTACCGCCTCATCTCTTGGAGGGCATTCATCCAGACCATATCGCCAGCCTGGCTCGCCGCGCCGCCAGCGAAGATGCTTGGGACATGCGCCGCCGTCCCGAGGCTGTACGGCATGCCCTGCTCAGTTGCTTTTGCGCGATCAGAGCCGCAGAATTGACAGATGATCTGGGCGATTTGGTGATCAGCATCATCCACAAGATATCTGCGCGCGCTGAGAGTAAGGTGATCAAGGAATATGTCGCTGACTTTCGGAAGGCGGAAAGCAAAGACACGGTTTTGGGCAAGATCGTGCTCGCAGTCGATGGGCAGCCGGAAGGCGACATCCCGCAGGTCATCTACCCGGTCGTCCCGCGTGAGACGATCCGTGAGCTGGCGAAAACCTACCAGGCAGACACGCCTTCATTCACGACCCGCGTGCATCATACAATCCGCCGCTCTTATGCGCGGCATTACCGGCGCGTCCTGCCAGTGATCTTGAGAGCACTGACGTTCCGGACGAGCAGCACCAGTGCCGAGCCGTTGTTGGCCGCCCTTGCCGTATTGACGGAGCCATCGGACCGGAAGCCACAATTTTATGCTGAGGAGGAGGTTCCGATCGACGGTGTTATTCGCCCCAAGTGGCGAGACATTGTTCTCGAGGTGGGCCCTGGAGACGTGGTCCGCGTCAATCGCATCAACTACGAGATATGTGTCCTTCAGACTCTGCGTGAGAAGCTGCGGACAAAAGAAATCTGGATAGAGGGTGCAAAGCGATATTGCGATCCGGACCAAGATCTACCAGCCGATTTTGATACGCGCCGCGCGCACTACTTCGACTTGCTTGATCAGCCCCAGAGTGCGGCTCAGTTTGTCCAGGCGTTGCGAGACGGCATGAGAGAGGCCCTGAGCGCCTTTGATCAAGGCTTCCCGGCCAACAGGGATGTCAAACTCAAGGCTCGGGCCGGAGGCGCGCGCCTATCCTTGCGTCCCTTGAGTCCACAGACTGATCCTGTGGGGTTGGAAGACCTTAAAGCGGAGCTTGGCCGACGGTGGCCGATGACCAGCCTTCTGGATGTGCTGAAGGAAGTCGATCTGCGCACAGAGTTCACGCCGCTGTTCCGTGCAGCGGGGTCTCGGCAGAACTTGCCGCAGGAAGAGGTCTCCCGGCGTCTCTTGCTCGCCCTGTTCGGGATCGGGACAAATATCGGGCTCAAGGCCATTGCGGCGGGCCCCCATAAGGTCAGCTACAAGGAGTTGCTCTACATCCGGCAACGCTTCATTCACAAAACAGCACTGCAGGATGCAACCCGCCGGATTGCAGATGCCACCTACCGCATTCGCAGCTCCGATATCTGGGGAGATTCGGGTACGAGCTGCGCCTCGGATTCCACGCAACTGGCATCCTGGGACCAGAACCTGATGACCGAGTGGCATCAGCGCTATGGCGGGCGTGGTGTAATGATCTATTGGCATGTCGATAAGCAGGCCACCTGTGTCCATTCACAGTTGAAACAAGTCTCGTCTTCCGAGGTTGCGTCCATGATTGAGGGCGTACTGCACCACGGCACGGACCTGGATATCGACCGCCAGTTTGTTGATACTCACGGACAAAGCGTCGTGGGGTTTGCTTTTTGCCACCTTCTTGGCTTCGACTTGATGCCACGCCTGAGAGGTATCGCCGGCCAAAAACTCTCCCGCGCAGACAAGCAGGCCGACCGCCGCTTCGCAAATATTGAGCCGATTTGCACGGCCCGACCCATCGACTGGGATCTGATCGCGCGGCATTACGATGAGATGATCCGCCTTGCGATTGCCCTCAAGCTGCGGACAGCCGATGCGGAGACCATCCTCCGCCGCTTCACACGGGGCCAAACGCACCCAGTGTTCTCGGCACTTCTGGAATTGGGCAAGGCGGTCAAAACGATCTTTCTATGCCGGTATCTCGGCAACGCGGAGCTGCGCCGCGAAATCCATTCCGGGCTCAATGTCATAGAGCGCTGGAACGGGGTGAACGACTTCATCTTCTACGGCAATGGTAATGAGCTGGTGTCCAACCGTCGTGACGATCATGAAATCTCTGTCCTCAGCCTGCACCTGCTGCAAGCGGCGATGGTCTATGTGAATACGCTCATGATCCAGCAGGTACTTCGTGAGCGCCCCTGGCGCGAAAAGATGACCGCCCGCGACATGGCAGCGCTGAACCCGCTGCCGCACAGCCACTTCAACCCATATGGTGTCTTTGATCTCGATATGGATACGCGCCTTCCCCTCGAAGAGATGAGGATGGCAGCATGATGCGTTCCGAAACTTATAACAAACGGAACGACCTTTTTTGTGCGCAAAATCAGCGCCTTGTAAAATCCGTATATTTGTTCCGTATATGGCGCCTTAAATCCGGGCAAAATCCATGCTGATCGGGTACGCGAGGGTCTCGACGACTGGCCAGAACCTAGAAAGTCAGATCGAACACCTCCAGAGCGAAGGTTGTGACACGATCTTCCAGGAAAAAATCACGGGGTTTGACCGGCGCAGGCCTCAGCTTGAAAAGATGATCGCTTCCCTACAGCCCAGTGATACGTTGGTCGTCACCAGCCTCGACCGTCTGGCCCGATCAACCAGTGATCTCTTCGTGATTACCCAGAAGGTAGAGGCCGTCGGAGCATCATTCCGCTCCCTGCGGGAACCCTGGGCCGACACAACAAGCTCCATGGGAAAGTTCTTACTTACTGTTTTTGCTGGACTTTCTGAACTTGAACGCAACATCATCAATGAACGCACAGAAGAAGGACGGACCTCCGCAAAGAAACGCGGCGTGAAGTTCGGACGCAAGCTGAAGCTGACACCACACCAGCAGGATCAGGTCAGGGCCATGCTCAAAGAGGGAAAATCCATTCGTGCCATCGCGCGCGACTTCAACGTCGGTGTCGCAACAATCGACCGCATCAAGCGCACAACAGCACTCTCATGAAATGTGGCCGTTTTTGAACCCCTTCGTGCGTACGGGGCCTTTATCGGATCAATGCGGGCCTCAAGGCGCTCAAGAAGGAAGGTCGGTTTGAAGAAATCGTTGCCCGCCATCTGGAGCTGTTCTGGGCGCAGCTGCAGTAACGCGCCTTAGGCGTTGGTCTGCGAAGACATTGACAAAAGGCCGGGCTGTAGGTCCGGCCTTTTTGCCGCTTAGCGGTCCGCCGCTGCGGCGCCACCCACATCGCTGCGGGCAATAGCCACCGATTTGATTACAGCGTAACAGGCCGCACCGGGGGAGAGTTCAAGTGCCTGTGCCGAGCGCCGGGTGATCCGGGCCAGCAGCCGTCCGGCATCGGTGTTGAGCGACACCATGGCGCCAGGACCGCTGCCGCTGCGGATCTGTTCCACCTCGGCGGGCAGGATATTCAACGCTGACAGCCCTTCGGGCCGCTGCCGGGACAGGATCACGTCCTGCGCCAGGATACGCACCCGCAACAGGCTGCCGGGCGCCTGTTGCACCTGCGGCAAGAACAAGGACAACCCGCCGGCATCCAGCTCGCTGAGCCCATCCGGGTGGTGGCGCAGCACTCTCGCCTCCAGCAGGGCGCCAGCGGCACGCACCCCGGTGGGCATGACCCGGTCATCGCCCAGAACCTCAGCCGCGCTGCCCTGACGCTGCACCTGTCCGTCTTTTAGAACCACCACGGATGTGGCCAGCCGTGCCACCTCTGCGGCAGAGTGGCTGACATAGAGCATAGGGATCTTCACCTCATCCCGCAGTCGCTCAAAATAGGGCAGGATCTCTTCTTTGCGGGCCTCGTCCAGTGCGGCAAGTGGCTCATCTGCCAGGATCAGGTCGGGGCTGGACAACAGGGCGCGACCAATGGCGACCCGTTGCTTTTCACCGCCTGACAGCGCGACCGGATGGCGCTGCAACAAGGCCCCAATACCCAGCATGGCGACGATCCGGTCAAAATCTTCCCGGGCGGCGCCACGGGGGGCAAACCAGCGACCAAACAGCAGATTTTGGCGCACAGTCAGATGTGGGAACAGGCGCGCCTCTTGGAAGATATACCCCAAACGGCGGCGGTGTGGCGGCAGCCAGACCCCCTGTTCCAGATCAAACAGCAGCCTGTCATTTAGCGCCACACGCCCGGTTTTGGGGCGTATCAACCCAGCCACCGCGTTGATCACCGTGGTTTTTCCCGCGCCTGAGCCGCCAAACAAAACGGTTACGCCAGCCGGGGCCTCAAAAGACAGATCAAGGGTAAACTGACCAAGAGGCTGACACAGCGAGACCTTCAGCATCACAGGCCTCCCAACCGGCGGGCGGCGCGGCGGGCCAAAACCTCCGAGAGGATCAAGGCAGCCATGGCAACACCCACTGAGATCACCACCAGCCGCAGCGCGGCGCTTTCGCCGCCGGGGACCTGCAAAAAGGCGTAGATCGCCGAGGGAAGTGTCTGGGTCTGCCCCGGAATATTGGATACAAAGGTAATCGTTGCGCCAAACTCCCCCATTGCCTTGGCAAAGGCGAGTATGGCGCCAGCGATGACCCCTGGCAGGATCAGCGGCAGGGTGACAGTGACAAAGACCCACAATGGATTGGCCCCAAGCGTCGCGGCGGCCTGTTCCAGTTTCGGATCCACCGCTTCAATGGACAGGCGAATGGCCCGCACCATCAGGGGAAACCCCATGATCGCTGCCGCCAGGGCGGCTCCGGTCCAGCGAAAGGCAAAAGAAATGCCAAACTGTTGCAGAAAGCTGCCCATTCCGGCCTGAGGCCCAAAGGTGAGCAGCAATAGATAGCCGGTGACGACCGGCGGCAGGATCAGCGGTAAATGTACCAGCCCGTTGACCAATTGCTTTCCGGGAAACTGCCACCGGGCCAGCGCATAGGCGGTAAAGATGCCAAAGGGCAGGGTCAGCAGGCTGGCCCAGATCGACACTTTCAGAGACAGCGCCACGGCCTGCCATTCTTCGGGCCCAAGCCAGCTCATGCGCCGCTACTCCGCAATCACATCAAAGCCGGCAGACAAAAAGGCATCTCGTGCCCTGGCGTCTTGAAGGTAGTGAAAGAGAGCCTCCACAGCGGGGCCACCTGCCCCCTGAACCAGCGCCAGCGGATAGCGGATTGGCGCATGGGACCGGGCGGGGAACTCAGCCAGCACCCTGACCCGCGGTTCTGCCTGGGCGTCGCTGGCATAAACCACGCCCAGCGGGGCTGCGCCAGCGGCAACCAGCGCCAGCGCCGCGCGGACATTGTCGGTCTGGGCAATATGCGGTGCCAGATCCTGCCACAGCCCCAGCGATTGCAGGGCAGATTTCCCGTAGATCCCTGCGGGCACTGACTCGACCATGGCCATGGCCAGTTTGCCTTGGCCCAGGTGGTCAAAAAGCGCGGGATCGTCAAAACCGGCAAGGGCAGCTGTGCTTTCTGTGGGCGCGACCAGGACAAGCCTATTGCTGAGAAGATCCCGGCGACTGCCGGAAACCAGGCGGTTCTCGCTCTCGAGATAATCCATCCACGCGGCGTTGGCAGGCAGATAGATATCCGCCGGCGCTCCAAGCGCGATCTGACGTGCCAACAGTGATGATCCGGCCAGGGACAGCGACACGCTGTGGCCGGTTTCTGCTTCGAATGTGGTGGAGATTTCATCCAATGCGTTTTTCAGGCTCGCTGCTGCAAAAACGGTTACGTCCGCCGCAGCTGCAGCGGTGGCAAACCCCACAGTGCCTGCACAGATCAGCGCTGACAGAAAACATCGGATGCGGGATGTGATATCAGAGCCTCCCCCGGCCTGTGACAACTACGTTCCTTTTGGGTAGCTCTGGGACCGCGACTGGGCAAGTCAAATATGCACCGGCTGAGGTGGGCTACCCAGCGCTTGGGGCGGCGAAATAGGGCGTCACGCAGGCAAAAGCCAACCCCGATCAGTCACGGGGTTGGCTTTGTAAAATTCTTGCTGCGTCATCAAAACAGGGTGAGACCACCTGGATCGGCTGCGGCCGGAGCCGGCTTTGGTGCCGGACGGGCAGCGGCCAGTTCCTGTTCGCCCAAACGTCTGTCATTCTCGACGCGGGTTTGTTGGGCACTGCCGGAAACCGCATGAAAGCGCACACGCCGGGCAGAGGTGCCGCCGACACTGGAGGAGATGACCGGAATGCCTTCGTCATAGAGAAACTTCTGTACAAAACTCGCATTCGAGGCGCCAATATCAGACAGGTTCGCCGACATTTTTGCCCCGCCAAAAACCTTGGCTTTCAGGTTTCTGCGTTGGGCCCCCTTCTTCATGATACCGTTGATCAGTAGCTCCATTGCGTGGATGCCGTAGCGGGCGCTGACGTCGCCACCATTGGCATTGGCCAGCAGGAAGTGGTTCATTCCCCCGACACCGTTTTCTGCATCATATATGCAGGCCGCAATACAGGAACCAAGAACCGTAGAGAACATTACTTTGGGATCTGTAGAGACCCGGTACTCGCCCTGAAGCACCGTGACCGAGGTAGTATTCGCAAAAACTGTTGTCACAGTACACTCCTTATCAACTAACTCAGGCTTTCGCAGCCTGTAAAAGGGTCCCAGCCATCCGGGCTAGGGAAACTTGTTTCTCTGCGGCACCGGTTTCCCAGGCGACACGCGGCATTCCATAGACGACTGAGGATTTCTCATCCTGAGCAAATGTGGTTGCCCCTGCGTTGCGCAGGGCCAAAAGTCCCTTGGCCCCGTCCTGGCCCATGCCGGTCAAGATGGTTGCAACCACCTCCTTCCCATATGGCACGGCAGAGGTGAACAAGGCGTCAACAGAAGGGATATGACCCGAAATTGGTGGACCTTCTTTGAGTCGAGCCCGCATTGGTTTACGCTGAGTCATACCCATATGGCGGCGTTGGCCTGCGGCGATATAGACATGGCCAGGCTCCAGCTTCATGTTGTCCTCTGCAGGAACCACCTTGGCGGCGCAAATGCGGTCCAGAAGGGAAACCAATCCCTGGCCAAAGTTCTTGCCCGTATGCTGCACAATCAAGGTTGGCGGACATAGAGCGGGAAAGCCAACCAGAACGCTCCGCAAGGCCTCGACCCCGCCTGTGGAAGAGCCGATCAGAATGATCTTTTTAAAGTCTGTCGCGGCGGCATTTGCCCCACCGCTGCGCTTGCCGGCGCCGCTTTGGTCTCGCCTTGGCGCCTTGACCATCATGTCAAAATATTGGGAGAACTGTTGCGGAGTATCCGTTTTTGTCAGTTCAAAAATCCCGGCACCCACGTTCAGCAAGGGAGAGGATGTGCGCGCTGGTGTTGCCCCGGCACTGTCCATAACCGCAACCCAACGGGTGTCCAGCGCCGAAAAGAGCGCCAGCATCATTTCGAATTCAGGCAGTTTGGTAAAGCCATCTTCAACGAAGGCAAAAACCGGCTGTGCTGCCTCGGCCTGATTGTAGGCCATCATCAGGTTGTTGGCCAAAAGCACCTTCATCCCTGGATAGGTGGCTTCCATATGGCTTTGGATCGAGCGGGCAAAGGCCCGGTCAGTTGTAATGATCAATAAGTTCTGAGACGGCAATGTGTCACCCAGTCAGGCTGATCGGTAAAAAAACCGAAGTTACGGTCGTCTCGGGGCAATTGAAGCCCCGAGAATGGTTACTTAAAAATCTTGCCACAGATCCTTTGCGGCGTTTCCATCAGCCTGTGCTGTCAGGCTGGATGATGCAGGCATCACCTCATCCAGATTCCAGTCCTCGTCTCCATGGGCTGAGGGGAGTGGAGCCTCTGCTGACGGGGCTGCCTGCATTGGGGTGACGGTTGCGCCGCCCTTGATGCTAAACCCGGACACCAGCTGCGCCAGTTGTGTTGAATCTGAGCTCAGCAGATGGCCCGCCGCAGTCGCTTGTTCGACCATGGCTGCATTCTGTTGTGTCACCTGATCCAGTTGCGTCACGCCGGTGTTGATCTCGTTGAGGCCAGTGGACTGTTCCACTGCACCCTCGGCAATACCAGAAACCAGCTGCGAGATATGGCTGACACGCTCGACGATATTATTCAGCGCCTCGCCTGCTTTGCCCACCAGATCAACGCCGCGCTCAACCTGTTTGGAACTGTCACTGATCAAGGTCTTGATCTCCATCGCCGCATCAGAGGACCGCTGCGCCAGCGCCCGGACCTCCGAAGCCACAACCGCAAAGCCTTTGCCTGCTTCGCCGGCACGGGCTGCTTCTACCCCGGCGTTAAGGGCAAGCAGGTTGGTCTGGAACGCGATATCGTCAATCACCGAAATGATCTGGCCAATTTGGTTCGAGCTTTCTTCGATTTCGGTCATCGCTGAAACCGCGCTTTGCACAACCTCACCAGTGTTTTCGGCCTCTAGCTTGGCGTCGCCCATGGTTGCCTCAACGCTACGTGCGCCATCTGCGGCGGATTTTACGCTTGCGGTCAGCTCATCCAAAGCAGCGGCTGTTTCTTCCAGAGTTGCGGCCTGGCTTTCGGTCCGGTTGGACAGATCATCCGAGGCACGGCTGATTTCGGTCGCTCCATTTCGAATGGAACTGGAGGCGTTAATCACCTGCGACACGGTTCCGCTGAGGGTTTCGATTGTCTGATTGTAGTTCAGGCGCAATTTTTCATGCTCGCCCGAGAAGGCTTGATCAATCGATACGGAGAAATCGCCTTCGGATAGTCGCACAAGCCCGGCGCTCAGGTTCTCAACAACAACCTGTTGTTCCTGCTGCAGCGCAGCCCGTTGCTCTTCGGCGATCCTGGCCTGTTGCAAGTCTTCCTGCATCGACACCAGAGTTTTGCCGATCTTGCCGATCTCGTCGCCCCGCTCGGCCTCGGGCACATCGGTATCCAGGTTGCCGGAAGAGACTGCATCCATGCTTTGACAGATCCTGTCCAGAGGGCGGGTAATCGTCCCGGCGAACAGCCAGCCAAGGAAGGACATCACAGCAGCTCCGGCAAGCGAAACCATGAGAAGGATGTTTCGATCCCGGATCACTGGCGCCATCAGCTCTGCGCGGTCCTGTTCGATGGCAATAACCCAGGTCCCACTTTTCAATGGGATCGCTTCGGCGTAGGCGGCGACGGGCTGTCCCCGCAATCCGGTTGCCTCGGTGGTAAAGCGGCTGTTACCTGCGAGGGCCTGTGTCAGGTAGTCACTGGCGGGCAGCTGGTCCAGAGTCGAATGACCGTCTTCAAACCGTGAATGCGATCGCGCGGTAAGGTCAGGACCTGCCAAAAAGATGTCCACGGATTCTTGGATGCCCTGATCATCGTTCATGATCACGTTGATCATGCCTACAGGAATCTGCAGAATAAGGACGCCCACTGTTTGGCCCGAAGGCACGACAATCTTGGTGGCAGCAAAAGCAGCAGGTACGTTGTCACTTGCTGCGAAGCGGGCGATATCGGAAAAAATGACCTCGCCAGCCTCAGCCTCTAGGGCTTTGCGGAACAAAACGCCCAGATCACTATCCTTATAGGCGCCGTTCATCAGGTTGGTGCCATAGTCATCTTCTTTGAAAACTGAGTAGATCACATCGCCAGGCATGCTGACCAGGAAGGCATCATAATAGCCTTTTGCCGTCAGCAGTGTCCGAAATGACGGGTGAAACTTGGAGTGATGGATGTTGTAGGGAATCGTTTGCTTACCCCGATCCAGATTATGCCGCTCACCTGCAGGAAAAGGATTCTCGGTGATATAGGTCTTGCGCGCGATATCGGCCGCATCAGCGCCGAGGTTGCTCCAGGCTGCGGACAGCCGCTGGATCGCTGTGGCTGTCGAAGGCATGCTTGCCAGTGTCATCAAATCTGCATTGACGCCCCTCAGGAGCGACTGAAAAGCGGTTTTACGACCGGCAATCAGAGATTCGAACTGGTGTTCCGCTTGATGGAACGCGCTTTTCTGAAAGTTGATCGTACTTACTTGTCACGTCCCGTAAGCTGGTAAGGAATTTTCTTGAACAGCTCTGGTTTGAGTTTGTACCAGTCTTTCATGGCCTGCAAGGGCGTTTTGCTGCCCAAGACTGATTGTGGTAGCTGTTGGTTGTAAAGCCATACGTAGCGCTCGAGGGTCTGTTCGAGATCTTCGCCTGATTTGAAATGGTGGCCTTGCAAGACATCCTCGATGCGTCCGTTGAACCGTTCGACCATACCATTGGTTTGCGGCGACTTCGGTGGGGTCAGGCGATGCTCGATGCCCAGCTCGGCGCAAAGCTTGTCAAACTCGTGCTTCCCTGTCGCAGAGCGCTTACGCATTCCGAACAAGCGGTCCGTGAACTCCTTACCGTAGCACGTCGGGAAGCAGCGCTGATTTTTGAGGTTATGGCCACGCGCGCAGCCCCCAAATAGCGAAGCGTGTGGCCATAACCGGTCTCAGGTCTCAACAGTGGTTTTGCATAACCACACTGCTGAGGAGACCGGCTATGACCGCCACCGATACTAACTCTTCGACCTTGCTGGTCGCCATCGATATTTCTAAGCATCGCCATGAGGTGCTGATCGCCATCCCTGGCAAGAAGCGCCGTCGCCGATTGACGATCCTGAACACGCTTGACGACTTCCAGCGTCTGTCTGCATCCCTTGCCAGCTACGACCTGCCGGTACGGATTGGGTTTGAAGCGACCGGCAACTACCACCGCGCGTTGGCGCACCATCTCGGGCAGGCCGGGTTCGAGCTGAAGTTGGTCTCCTCGGTTGGTCTGGCTCGCACGCGGGAAGCCCTGCACAACAGTTGGGACAAGAATGATCCCAAGGACGCCCAGGTCATCCTTCACATGCTGGAGATCGGCGCGGTGCAATTCTTTCATGATCCGATGGTGGTCGGGACCATCGACATCCAGGAACTCTCGAAGACGCACGAGATCGTCTCCCGATCGAAGACCGAGCTGTGGCACCGCATTCTCACCCACTACCTGCCACTGTATTTTCCCGAGGCCGAACGATTCCACCGAAGCTCGCGGACGGATTGGTTCCTTGCGTTCCTCGAGAAGTACCCATCACCACATATGATCTCCGCCATGGACCGGGACGCCTTCATCTCCGATGCCTGGGATGTCGTCGGCCGGAAGGTTTCCAAAGAACAATTACTTTCAGATATTTACGCCACTGCGGCCGCTTCGGTCGGCTTGCCAGTTCAGGCAGATTCTGACGCGGTGCGCATGTTCCGCCTCGTTCTTGCAGAGGGGCGCGGCCTCGTCCGGCAGCGCGATGCGATTGAGGCACGGGCCGTCGAGTTGTTGTCGGACCTGCCTGATTATCAGCTGCTGACCACCATTCCCGGCATTGGTCCAATCAACGCCATGACAATCCTCGCGGAGGCCGGCGACCTGCGCCGTTTCCGCCATCATCGCCAGTTCCTAAAGTTCTGCGGCATGGACCTCGCCACCGTCCAATCAGGCATGTTTCGCGGTCAGAGCCGTATCTCGAAGTATGGCAATGCTCGGCTTCGGCGGACGCTCTGGATGGCTGGCCAGACCGCTGTTCTCAAGCGGACGAACAGCTTCCGGGACAAGTTCGAACGCTACATCTCCAAGGATCGACACAATGCCCATCTGCGCCGCAAGGCCTACACCGCGATCGCGGCCAAGATGGCGCGCACCGTACACGCTGTGGTCAATCACGGCGAACCCTATCGCCCCTTCTTCGAGGGGGTGAGCCCAGGCGGAAGGACCTCTCTCTGACGAGCCGTGGAGGCAGCTTGCTGACCTCGTAGATAATGTTCGGGCCTTCTGCTTGGGATTTGGGATCTCGTATTGAGGACGGTGAGGGCCGCCAGTGCGCGTACCCTGTGTTTGCTATGGAAGAGATCATTTCTTGACGGCAGAGCCCGTCTGGGCAACATTAACAGGGCATCCGGAACTCCGGATGCCCCATGACCTGCTGACCTAAGCAGCCAGATCTTCCCAACATAGGACGTTGTCTGTCAGGATTGTGCGGATCTTGAGAGGACAGGCGCGCTCCAGATCCCGGAGGAAGCGCCTGGCGTTAGCTGCAGATTTTGCTGAGAAAATACGGATGAAGACCCACCGTGTGGCACGGTCGATGGCGACGAAGAGGTAACGACGCTTGGTCTCGTCCTGCATCTGAGGCAGGTATTTGACGTCGATGTGGATATAGCCTGGCTCGTAAGCCTTGAAGGTGCTGTGCTTGGGCTTGGGGGCCTTGCCCTTCAGCTCACGCAGGTTGCTCACCCCGTGCCGACGCAAGCAACGATCCAGCCCCGAGCGAGATACATTTGGGTTCAAAAACTCCCGCACCACCGCCAGAAGATCATCCAGGGGAAGCAGCAGCGTCTGGCGCAGAGATACTGCCACGGCCTCTTGCGCAGGTGTCAGGGTTGTCTGAAGGCGATGTGGCGTGTGGCTTTTGTCCTCCACGCTGTCACGGTGACGCCACTTATACACCGTCTGCTCCGAAATCCCGTGTCGGTCAGCCAGAACCCATGCAGCCTCATTGCTGGCCTGGATCTCGGCGCGGATTTTCGGGGTGGTCGTCGCCTCGCTATGCAGTCGAACAAGCATCTGTGCCTCCGTCTCGGATCTCCCTCAGCAGCGAGCGTGCCATAAAAAGCGCCAATTGGCGAGGATCAATGTGATCATCCGGGACGGAACACTTAGTGCCGAACAACAATGGCGCTCCGAAGAACTGGGGTTCGCGGTAACCCATATTAACGATTCCTGCCGCAAGTCCCTGACGCTCTTGGGTCTTGAGCCCAACCGATTTGAAGACGAGGTAACAGCATGAAAACCAAAGTATTGGCAATCGATGATTCCCGCACCATCCGGAATCTGCTTGCAGCCACCCTGGAAGAGGCTGGTTTTGAGTACGTAAGTGCAGTGGACGGCCGGGAAGGCGTCGACATGTATGATGATGTCGCTCCTGACGTCGTCATCACCGATATCAACATGCCCAACCTTGACGGTTTTGGTGTGATCGAAGAACTGCGCGGCACCGATATTAATTCCAAAGTTCCGATCCTGGTACTCACCACGGAAAGTGCTCCGGAAATGAAGGCACGTGCCCGCAATGCAGGTGCAACTGGCTGGATCACCAAACCATTTGATGACGCCTCCCTGATTTTCGCGCTGAAGCGTGTTACCGGGGCTGCGGCATAAAATGTCAGGATCCATTCAAGATACCTTCTTTGAGGAGTGCGAAGAACTCCTTGAAGCAACGGATGAGGGTCTGAGTGCCATCGAAGGAGGCAATCATGATCCAGAGGTAGTCAATGCCGTATTCCGCGCAGTTCACTCGATTAAGGGTGGCGCGGGCGCATTTGGCTTGGACGAGTTGGTGGCTTTTGCCCACAGATTTGAGACTGTTTTTGATGAAGTCCGGGCCAACCGGATGGAGCTTGATGAGCCGCTGATCCAGCTGTTGCTGCGATCCTGCGATCACCTGTATAATCTGGTTGCCGTTGCCCGCGATGGCGGCGAGACCGACGAAGCGCATCACAACATGCTGATCGAAGCGCTGGATAAATACATTCCTGAAGAGGAAGAAGACCTGACGTTTGAGCCCATGGGGCTAGGTGGTCCGATGGACATTGGCGCCATCGACATTCCGCAGGTTGCGACCGAAGAGACCTATCAGATCCACTTCCGTCCTCTCAAAGATATGTACAGCACCGGCAATGAGCCGATTTTCCTGTTCCAAGCTCTCAAAGAGATGGGTGAGCTAAACATCGAGTTGGATGTTATGGAGCTGCCCGGATTTGACAGCATTGACCCAGAAGAAAGCTATCTGAGCTGGAATCTGACGCTTGTCACCACCGAAGCACGATCCACAGTGGAAGCCGTCTTTGAATTTGTCGAAGGCCTCTGTGAACTGTCAATTGAGGGTGCCGGGGACGCTGACGCTGATGCAGCAGCTCTTGCTGCACTGGAGGCCGCTTTTGGCGGTGCCCCAGCAGACCCAACGCCTGTAGTGGAGCAAACAGCTATGGTTGAAGAGACCCCCGCAGCCCCTTTTGAACAGCCGGTCCCCGCGACCAAACCGGAGGCTACACCGGACGTGTCCGGAGCCAAGCCTGCGGCCCCCAAAGCCGAGAATTCGAAGTCTGAGCAGCGTGGGCCTAATCCGACACTGCGCGTGGATCTCGAGCGGGTGGACCGGCTTATCAACGCTGTTGGGGAACTGATCATCAACCACTCGATGCTGGCACAGCAAATTGCCAATCTCGATGTGGCCGATGTACGGGACGTCGAAACCGAACTGGAGGGCTTTAAGAACCTGGCCCGTGATATCCAGGAAGGCGTGATGTCCATTCGTGCACAGCCTGTCAAACCGTTGTTCCAGCGGATGGCTCGGATTGTTCGCGAAGCCTCCAGCGCCACGGGGAAAACCTGTAAGCTGGTGACTGAAGGCGAAAATACCGAAGTCGACAAGACAGTGATCGAACGCTTGGCCGATCCTTTGACGCATATTCTGCGAAATGCGGTTGATCACGGCATCGAAAAGCCAGAGGACCGCGAAGGCGCCAACAAGAACCGGATTGGTGAAATCCGCCTCACGGCATCGCACCGGTCTGGATCGGTTTGTATCGAAGTCAAAGATGACGGCGCAGGGGTAAATCGCCCCCGTGTTAAGCAGATCGCCATCGAAAAGGGCCTGATCCCCGAAAATGCCGAACTGTCGGATGCTGAAATCGACAACCTGCTGTTCGCCCCTGGCTTTTCCACTGCCAAGGAGGTGTCCAACCTGTCTGGTCGTGGGGTCGGCATGGATGTGGTCAAGAATGCAGTCACCGGGCTTGGTGGGCGGATCAATATCACCTCCAATCCAGGTAAGGGATCAACCTTTACCATCATACTGCCCCTGACCCTTGCGGTTATGGATGGTATGGTTGTGTCTGTCGCGGATCAGACAATGGTGGTTCCGATTACCTCGATTGTCGAAACCATGCGTGGCAATGACGACATGATCAACAACCTGGGCTCGGATGGCACCTTGCTATCAATCCGCGGCAGCTTTGTTCCGATCTGTGACGTCGCTGGTGCCCTTGGCCTACGCAAAGAAGACAATGACCAACCCCCCGGCGTTTACCTTCTGGTAGAAACCGAAACCGGACAACGCAGCGCCCTGGCTGTGGATGACATCCACGACCAACGCCAGGTCGTCATCAAAAGTCTGGATGGTGTCTGCGGAGAAATCGCGGGCGTCGCAGCCGCAACCATCCTGGGGGACGGCAAGATCGCGATGATCCTTGACCCAGAAAGCATCCTGGCAGCCTCGCCTGCGGTGGGAGCCTTTGATACCGAGCGGAGAATGAGCAATGCAAGCTGAAGTAAAAAGTAACGACCAAGAAGTTAAGCACGCTCAGTTTAGCGAGTTTGTCAGCTTCACCGTCGCCGGGCAGGCCTTCTGCCTGAAAATCACCCAGATCCGAGAAATCCGGCGCTGGTCCCCAGTCACCATCCTGCCGCATGCGCCTTCGGACGTGTTGGGCGTGATGAACCTGCGTGGTGCCGTGATCCCGATCTACGATCTGTCGGCGCGCTTTGGTCTGGAAACAACCGAAGCCAGCGAACGCAATGTTGTGATCGTGGTCTCCTCTGCGGGCAAGCCCGTTGGTCTTCTGGCAGAATCCGTGTCCGAGATCATTTCGATCAACCCGGAAGAGATCCAGGAAACACCGCCTGTGGATAGCCGCAACACCATGGAATATATCCAAGGTATCATCTCGCATGATGACACCATGGTTCGGATCATCAATCTCGATGCAGTGATCTCCGTTCCCGAGCAGGTGCTCTGATGATTGCGGCTGGCTCCATAGAAGCCAATCAAGATGGGTTTACCCTGACGGATCAGGACTTTGAGGCAATCGCTGATTTTGCCTACAAGCATTTTGGGCTGGCAATGTCGAGCAGCAAGAAACCTTTGGTTTCTGCCCGACTTGCCCGACAGTTGCGGCAGCAGAATGCTGGGAACTTCAAAGATTACCTGGCACGGCTGAATGGAAAAAATAGCAATGAGGAACGCAGCAAGCTGCTGTCGCTCCTGACCACCAATGTCACGCATTTTTTCCGGGAGCCGCATCATTTTGAAACTCTGCGCAAGGATGTGCTGCCTGGCCTGATCGAAAGAGCACGCAATGGCGGACGCGTTCGGATCTGGTCTGCGGGCTGTTCCAAAGGGCCTGAGCCCTTCACCATGGCGATGATCATTCATAACATGTGCCCCGATATTGGGCGTTATGATTTCAAGATCCTGGGCACGGATATCGACCCTCAGGTGGTGCAATTTGCCAAAACGGCAAAATACCCTCAAGAGGAGCTTGGGCAGATCCCGGCCGAGTATCGCAGCTTGGTCCCAAAAATGGAGGCGGACGGGCGCATGCCCGCACACCTCAGGTCGATGATCACCTTTGGGGTGTTGAATTTGATCGAACCCTTCCCCTTCAAGGGTAAGTTCGATGCGATTTTCTGCCGCAACGTGGCCATCTACTTTGACACACCTACCCAGCAGAAGGTCTGGCAAGCCTTTCAACGTAGTTTGACCCCTGGCGGTTACCTGTTCATCGGCCACTCCGAACGCATGTCCGGGCCAGCCGAGGAAAAACTGACGACATCTGGGATCACAACTTATATCAACACTCCCCCCGGAGGCAGTGCTCAGTAAATGAGCAGCAAGAGCAACACGAGGAAAAACACATGAGCCTAAAAGACTCTCTACGCGTTATGGTCGTCGATGACATGTCCACAAGCCGCGGTATCATCACCCAGTGTTTGGACGAGCTCGGCATCAAGAATTATATGGTGGAAAACAACGGGCAGTCCGCTTTTCAAAAGCTGACGACAACTCCGGTTCACCTGGTTTTGTCCGACTACAACATGCCTGGCATGGATGGTCTGGGCTTGCTCCAGGCGGTCCGCGGCCATCAAGTGACGCAGCGGCTCGGCTTTATTCTTGTCACCGGCAAACCAACGCCGGAAATCATTGAAGTCGGTAAAAAACTGGGGCTGAACAACATCATCCGCAAACCGTTTACAGTGGCCACCATGAAGCAGGCGATCGAACAGGTCGTCGGGCGGCTGTAATCATGGAAGGGCAGCACGAAACTATTTCCGGCCTTAGCGCTATTTCAGCACGCGAAATGCGGCAACTGTACTCCAAGGTGCAAACCCTGGAAGATGTGGTCCATGATATCTTTGACCGTGGCACCAAGCCAACCCGGCAAGAGACACAATCTCTGCAGGACTTTGACTTGGTAATGCAGACCCTCGCGGGGATGGCCAGTTTCTTTGAGAAGGTGGAAACACAGATCCTGGATACTGGCAAGGCTGACATCCAGGCCGCCACGGAAACGGTAACGCTGCAAAAACTGCGGGACCGACTGCGGGAAATCGGGAGCTTTGTCGCCAACTAAGGCGTCACCTACCCCAATCAAGGCCCTATACAGACTCTAAAAGCCGTTTGAGCATTTTGCTTAAACGGCTTTTTTCCTTTCCTTGCAGTCTCAGCGCGTTAGATTACCGATAGTTCCGTTTGGTTTCCTTGGTAATTGTATGACACGCTTCTTCAAACTCCTGATCGCAATAGTCTGTTTCACGCTTCCCCAGAGCGTCGCGGCGGGACGGGACAGAATTGCCTTGGTCATTGGCATGGCCGATTACCAATATTTGCCACCCTTGGAGAACACCCATAACGATGCCAACGGTATGGCACAAAGCCTTGAAAACATAGGTTTTGACGTCACTTTATCACTCGATGCGACGGCGCAGGATATGGTTGGGCTGTTGGATGATTTTGCCTTTCGCTCAGAGGTGGCTGACCTCGCGCTGATCTACTTTGCCGGACATGGCATCGAAGTACAGGGTGAAAATTTCCTCATCCCCGTGGATGCCAATGTCACCAGCAACCGCGATGTTCAGCGCCAATCCGCCTCGTTGAAGCAGTTGCTGGCCGCAGTGGATCGCGCCCGCAAGATGCGCGTCGTGATTCTTGACAGTTGTCGGGATAATCCCTTGGGTGACTCGATCGCCCTAAGCCAAACCGAAGCCACACAAACCACCTCAGAGGAGACCCGTGGCGGCGGTGGCGGCATGGCCGCGGTGGATCCTGATCGCGGAACACTGGTGGCCTTTGCCGCCCGCGATGGTCAGGTCGCTCTGGATGGCAACGGAACAAATAGCCCCTATGCCCAGGCCTTGATGCAGAAAATGGTACAGCCCGGACTGGAAATCAGCCTGATGTTCCGGCAAGTGCGGGATCTGGTACTGGAAAAAACCGGCAACCTGCAAGAACCCCATACCTATGGCTCGTTGACCGGAGTGCCCTTCTATCTCGCCGCCGCAAACCCGAACGGCGCCGAGGCCCTGCCTGCGGGCACATCTGAAGCCTGGTCTGCGGTAAAACCGGACCAGGAAGAGCAGCTTTTGGCTCTGGCAGAGCTGGGCGATACCCGGTCAATGCTGGGGCTTGCCTATATGCGGCTGAACCCCAATGCAGGTCGGTTTGATCCCGTCGCTGCGGTTGATTTTTTGCAACGCGCGGCGGATGCCGGCGCCCCAGAGGCCCAGTTTGAACTGGCCAAGCTTTATGAGCGGGGCACTGGTGTCGACGCCGACCCGCAAAAGGCGCTGGCGCTATACCAAGCCGCCGCTGCACAGAACTTTGCCGATGCAATCAACGATCTGGGATTTTTGCATCATCAGGGTGGTCTGGGTCTGCCGGCCAACCCGCAAAAAGCCTATGAATTTTTTCAGCATGCTGCCGAACTGCGGCACCCGCAAGCCCAGTTTAATTTTGCCGCCCTTATAGATGACGGCCTGGTCCCCGGCAAAGGCCCCGAGGATGCGGCACATTTCCTTTACGCCGCCCTGCGATCCGGCAGCGCTGATGTTCTGGATTTGTTGAGCAAACGCCCGAATATGTTCACCTTGGACACCCGCAGGGCACTGCAAGACAGGCTGAAAGAAAACAAGTTTTACCAAGGCTCCATTGATGGTGATTTTGGTCCGGGTACTCAACGGGGTATTCGCCGGGCATATGGGCTTGAAGGTTAGTTCGATCATTTGAAAATCGAACAATTTTAAGGAATTAGAGCTATGTTTAGACTATCAAAGACGATGTTTGGGTGTGTTGGAGTTGTCCTGCTGTTCATGGTCGGCCCTGTGTCAGCGCAGAGTACCGGTGAAAGCGGCGGTTACGGCACCGAACCCGATCCAGCCCCCGATGGAGGGGTATCTTCAACAGGCAGAACTGCGGCAACCCAAGTCTCGTCTGTCCCCCAATTGTCCACACGGATATCGCAGATGAAGAGCCTGTGCACCGACTCTGGCGGCTTTGTTGTGGATTGTCTGGCTGAGCGCATCGAGACGCTCGTATTGGATGCTTCAGATCTGCACGGTCACCAAGAGATGAAACAGATTTTGCGCGATACCGCAGAAGAGCTGCGGCAACTGGCCCGGGCAAATAGTGACCGCACAGCGCCGCGCGCCCGCATCACCAGCCCTGACGGGCAGCGCTCTACGCGCCCCTTGGTGGCTGTCACCCCAAGCCGACGCTCTAGCGCCCACAGACAGGCCATCGCAATCCTTGAAGAGGCTGAGACCAAACTGCTACGCTCCTCGGCGCAGTCTGCCGCCCGGGCCAGCCAGTATCAGCAGGTGGCCAATGCCTTGGGATCAAACAAGGTTCTGCTGCGCTCCTGAGTCCTAGAGCCGTGCAAGCCAGATACGCAGAAGAGTCACCTATAGGCGGCCTTCTGCGATCCAGGCATCCAGTTGGCGACGGCTGATTTCAAAATGCATACTGTCTTCGCGACGGAAACCGGCGCCCCAGACCCAGCCTTCGTCAAAGAAAAAATCCGCCATGATGGTCAGCCCCAATTGGGTCTTCCCATCGGTAAAATTATCCAACTGACCATCAATATTCAGATCAACAGCCAGACCATAGCTATGGGTGGACAGTGAATTGGTGGTGCCCCGGATACGGCGCACACACAGCGCTCCGGCGGTATTGATGCGATTGTAAAGATCCGGATCAGCCTGTCGGATGTTTTCAAACACCACCTTCAGGCTCTCGATGGCCGGCCGCAGCATGCTGACCCGGATTGGGCCAACTTGTTCTGTTACCAATTTTTCCTTCAGCTCGGGGTTGGTCATCGGCTGGCATGTGTCGTTCAGGGTTTCCCGTGGCCGCCCGAGACGTTCCGTGAGATATTTCCCACCGGTTACCTGCAAGCCGCGATTGACGTTCACCCGATCGGCAATCAGCACAACCTGAGCATAGTCAAGATCCGCCCCTTCGGTCTGATCCCAGATCTCGCGCTCGGCTTCGGCAGACGAACCAGACGGCGCCATCTGTCCGCCATTTGCCAGCGGCAGGCGCGCGACCTCGGTCTGAAGATCGGTCAACCGCAACTGCAGATCCTCGATCTGTTGACGCAGCATTTCAATTTCGATTCGCGCCGTGGAATCAACCGATGCCCCTTGGAAGTCCTCTTCGGAAAGCATCCATTTCAAGCCAATCCAGACCGCAGGCGCCAACAGCACCCCGATACAGATAATAATCGCCGGTAAAATCCGCATAACACCCTCAAATCAATACACACCCATTCAAGGCGCAGGACGCAGCCGAGTAAAGCCCTTTGACCAAAAATATCACAGCAAACGACAAGGCTCTTATTCACACCCTGCCCATTGGCAGAACCATTTATGTGGTATAGTCTTTTAGGTAATGTTTTTCAGTATAGGGGACAAGATATGGTCCGCGACAATATTATCGCCGCATTCATGTGTTCTGCTCTGCTCTTGCCTGCCTCTCTTGCCCATGCACAGGCGAACAGTGGCGGTCAGTCTGTGGAAGAAATTACCAAGATCCTGCAACAGCAAAAAACCCGGGGATTGGTGATTGCGCCAAGCGCCGCTGCAACAGCGCCGCAGGCATCGGATGCTCAGGAAACCGCCACCGTGGCTTCCTCCAACGCAGATTATTCCCCGGTTGATCAGCAATCACAGATTAATCTGCAGATCTCCTTCGATTTCGATAGCGCCACGCTGCGGGCTGATCAGCAACCAAAGCTGGAAAACATGTGCGCGTCTATGCAGCTTCTGCAGGGAACGGTTTTCCAGATCATTGGCCATACGGATAGCTCTGGGTCAGCCAGCTACAATGAACGGCTCTCCCTGCTGCGCGCACAGGAGGTCCGTCGCCATCTGATCAGCAGCTGCGGCATTGCCGATAACATGCTCAAGGCGATCGGCATGGGAGAGGCAGCGCCCTTTAATGCAGCCAACCCCCGAGCAGATGAAAATCGCCGTGTAGAATTCCAGGCCCTGGGCTAACAGATGCAATTCAACCCGGCCCCGTTGCGGCCAGAAGATGTGCATCCTTTCCGGTTTTGCACAGCGTTTCCTGCTGTGTCTGGAAGGGCTGCAAAAGCGCTGAGCTTGCACAAGGATAGGCTGCGATGATTACCTCTCAGCCCGGTGATCTTTTTCAACCGGGCGACCTGCTCAACAACACCTATCGAATTGAAATGCTTTTGGGTCGAGGCGGGACATCCAACGTCTACAAGGCCCGCTCGGAGATTTCCGGGAACCTTGTCGCCATCAAGGTTCTCAAACAGGAATTTTCCGGCAATGAGGATTTTACCGTCCTTATGGCCCGCGAGGAAAACATCCGCGAAATACGCCATGATGCCGTGGTGCGGTATTCGGAAAATCATCGCACACCAGATGGCCATATATACCTGCTGATGGACTACATCGACGGGCCTGGCCTGGACAAGAAACTCAAACAGGGGCCTATGGATGCTGCCGATCTATTGATCATCTGTCGGCGCGTCGCAGAAGGCCTGAAAGCGGCACATGCCCGCAATATCGTCCACCGGGATCTGAGCCCAGACAATATTATCCTGCGCGATGGCAATCCGGCACAGGCTGTGATTATTGACTTTGGCATTGCCAAGGATACCAACCCTGGCGCCCAAACCATTGTTGGCAATGAATTTGCAGGCAAATACTCCTATGCAGCGCCTGAACAGCTGTCGGGCAATACGGATGCCCGTGCCGATATCTATTCGCTGGGGGCGCTGTTATTGGCCAATTTCCGCGGCGCCGCGCCGTCCTTGGGTGCCAACCCAATGGAAGTTGTTGAAAACAAACAAAAGCCACTGAATACCGAGGGGCTGCCAACGCCGTTCAAACAGCTTATCGAACGGATGTGCGACCCGGATCCGGACAGGCGTCTCGGCAGTGCAGCTGATGTGCTGACCTTTCTTGATCGCGTCGAAAACGACCCCAACGCAGCGATTGAGCCAGAGGCTGCACCGCCTGCGGATGAGGCCACAATCATCGTCCCAAATGCAGCAGCCGCAGCAAAGAAAACGCCCCAATCCCCCCCAAAGAAACCCTCCAAATCCGAAGGCGGCCGGAGCAAAGCGCCTATCCTGGTTCTGGTCGTGATACTTGCCTTTGTTGGCGCTGGGGCGGGGGCCTTTTTCTCCGGCCTGCTTGATCCCTTGTTGGGGCCGAGCTACCCCGTGGCACAGCCTTTTACATTGATTGTTGAAAAGCCAAAAGCCGGCCCAACCCGCGCGGTCGGCAATATGCCCTCTGAAGACAGTCGAACTGCGCTGGCCGATCTGGTGGAGCAAGCCGATATCTCCCTCTCAAGCGGGGCGATTTCCGATAGCTGGGCAGAGGATGTTCTGGCGACAGTTCGCCCGCTGTCGGATCTTCAGCAGTGGCGGCTGACGGTCAGCGACAATCAGGCAAAGCTGAGCGGCATCACCAGTGACCCGGATCTGGCCGCCGCTCTGAACGCCAAATTCGCAGACGGGCTGCCGGGTGGTTTGGACGGAGCCGTGCAAATCACCTATCGGCTACCCGTTGTGGCCATTTCACAGGTCCGCGGCTTGGTTGGCGGCTTTGAAGACTGCGGCCCGCTAAATGTCAGTCCTGGCTCTGTGGGGGGCGGGTTTGGTCCCGAGGATACAATCACCGTAACCGGGCGGCTCGCCGGATCGGAGACCCGTGTTCGGATGTTCGACGCCCTGCGCGGTCTCGTCGGAAACCGCAAGATCGCCCTGAAGGTTGAGATCCTGAACCCCTCGCTCTGCATTGTCGAAGCGGCGTTGCCCAAGGCACCCACAGGAAAAATAGATGTGGTATTCAGCACCGGCAATGAAAGTACGCCCAATCCTTCGGGTCGTTTCTTTGTCGGCGAAAACCCGGTTATTGATGTAAAATTGCCGGCCTCAATCACTTCAGGATTTCTGACGGTTTCCATCCTTGATGTATCCGGCAATGTCTTCCACTTGTTGCCCAACCTCTCGCGTCAACAGAATTCGATTGCGGAGCTGCGCGGTGACACAACGGGCCCGCTGTCTGTGCGCGTGGCCTATACCCTGGCGGAATCTGCCCTGAATGGTGGCCTTGCCTTCCGGGTTGACGATAGCACCCTAGGCAAAAGCCGGGTTTTGGTTCTGCATTCATCGGAACCCTTGTTCGCTGGGCTGCGCCCAACCTCCGAAAGTGCCGTTGGCTTTGCCGAAGCTCTCAAGGAAAACAGCGCACGGGATGCCGGGTTGATCCTCTCTATGGACAGCAAGATATTGGAAACAGCCCTGCCATAAAAACCTGGCGTCAGGCTCTCGATATTGCTGGCGCACTCACGACCTCCCCAAGGGAAACCTCAGGAAAATCCGCTATCAAAGCATCGCGGGTTTTTAGTACGTCAAATCACATCGACAATAATGTGGGAGATATTGTCGGCTCCACCGCCCTCCAGGGCGATTTGCAACAGGCGATCACCAACGGTTTCCAGCGGTGCTGTCGAAAGCACCTCCTGCAGAATGGGAAAGGTCGCGTATTTGGTCAGACCGTCAGAGCAGATCAGGAACCGGTCCCCGCTTTCGACCATACCCCGAACCTTATCCAGTTCCAGCGCGTCACCCACCCCAACGGCGCGGGTGATCGCATTGGCGTGGGGGTGTTGATCGGCTTCGTCCCAGGTCATCTTGCCCGCCAGAACAAAATCAGCCACGGCGGAATGATCGCTGGTCAACATCTCGATCGTACCATTTCGCAGCCGATAGATCCGGCTGTCCCCGGCCCAGAGGCAAACAAAATGACTGTTCGCCAGGATCAGCGCCACAACCGTCGCGCCAATCGTGCCGCCGCCACGCGCTGCGGCCTCGGCCTGGATGGCGTGGTGGGCGTTTTGTATTCTGTCGCGCAGCCCGTGCATCTTTGCAGCCGGGTCCAGCCCAAGCGGCAGAGACGCAACGGTGTCGACAATCAGGGCGCTGGCGAAATCTCCGGCCTGATGCCCGCCCATCCCGTCAGAGACCAACCAGATATCATGGTCTGGCAAGGCAAGGATTGCATCCTCATTGACCTTTCGTTTCAGCCCCACATGGGTCTGCGCCGCAAAACGGTATGTCTTATCATTTGTCATATCGGTTGGGCCTCCCGCCATATTGGTGCCGCAAGATCAAACAACCCAGACCCCGCATGTCCTAGGGGCAAATCCGGTCTGATCATCATCCGCGGCCCGCTCTCCAGGTAGGAGCTCCAGACCCCGCCGCCCGGCACCTGTTTTGCCAGCAGGGCGCCGGCAAGATGGATCGCAACCAGAGAATCGTCACCGCCGCTTCCCGTCAGGACCAGCGTCTCCCCCTGCTGCCGCAAAGGAACGGATGCGCGCAATCCCGGCACCTCCAGAGATTGGAGCTCTTGTTCTAGCCAGGTTTTTGTCATGCCATTTTCAAGCGTCGAAAGCGCGATGTCTTCCAGTTTTTCAAACAAGGCCCCCTCGCGCAGATGATCCAGCGCCGGCGGCCCCGGGGTCTCCAACGGCAATACCAGCGTCAGCGGAAACCGACGGCCAACACGATCCACCGAGGGCATCAAAACCCCCATGATCTTGCTGGGGCCAGCCAGGCCAGCCGCCAGGGTAAACCGCCATAGCGGCGCCGACATATAGTGACTGTCGAACCCCGCACCGTACTGGGCCTGCCCCTCCATCATCAGCTGCTGCACCCAGTTGTCCCAAACCCGCACAAATCCACCCGCCACATTGATCCGGAAGAAATCTCCGACGTCGGGCATCTTGCCAAAGGCTCCAAACCCCGCCGCCATCACATCGACTTCGGGCAGCGGAATTTTGCCATGGCAGGCAGGGCAAAGGGGTTCACCACCGATCCCGATTGCAACTCAAACAGGGCCAGGCGGCCGCCAACACGGAAGTTCACCCGGCGTCGGTCGCTGACATTGGTGCGCCGCACCTCTGCCGCATCCAGCAGCCGGAACCAGGCCCAGGGCCCATCACGCGACAGGGTGTTTTCATTGCCACGCCGCTGCGGCAGCAGGGTAATCCGGGCCAGGCCAACGGATCCGGGCCAGTTCACCGCCACCGGTGTCGGTTGCCCCATGCGGTGATTGTAACTGACCTTTGACCCGTCAATTTCCAGCAGAACTTCTTTCGCCTTGGGGTCCAGCGCCTTTGGGGTGATCTGAAACTGAACTGAAGGATTAGCCGCCCCATTAAAGAAGGCATCACGGATTTCAGCGGCATATTGCATCTGCTGCAACACTGCTTGGCTAATCCCCAGATCAACGTCATTCACCCGTTTCCAGGTCCAGGGCCGGCTGCGGGTATCGACATATTTCAGCAGGTTTTCATCAAAGAACCCGTCGATAAGCCCACCCGGGGCAAAAAGCTTGGCAAAGTCCACCATCGCCACATCCGCCCGCGCGCGCCGGTTGAACGGATAGCGGTTGTCCAAGGCCTTTTGACAAAACGGCAGTACCGCAGATTGCCAGCGCGCGTTGATCGACGCCCGCGTGCCCTCGGATGTAATGCCAGACGAGCCCGCCGAAATCTGAGTTGCCCAGCGTTGAATAGGCCCGTCAATCCGCGACGCCGTCTGCTGGAATTGCAGCAGCGCCTGACCACTTTCTCCCGAGGCCACACCGCTGAACGACATCTTGTTCAGCTCTTGATAGACCAGTTGCAAAGACCCCATCAGGTCATCCAACCGCGAAGGCTGCCCCTCTAGCCGGACCACCAGATCGTGCAGCCACTGAAAGCGTTCCTGCACATAGGACCCTGGCGGTTTGGGGGCCTCTCCTGGCGCGTTGGCGGCAGAATTGATCAGGGCCTCCAACAGAATTTGCCCCTGAATGGACATACCCGACCGGGTTTCGATGCCGACAACCTGGGAAACACCCTCGTTCAGCGAAGCGGAATCCAGTGCTGATCGATCCTCGGCCAGCCGGGTTTCGCGGCTGATTTCCGTCAGGATATTCATAATCGGCGAGGTCGGCCCGGACAGGACATTTGTCACTTCAACCGCATGGCTGAGCGACTCCAGCGGCACGATATCAACATCCCCCAGGATCTGGTCATAGCGGCTGATATAATCGTTGTAATAGAGATCCAGCACATCGCGGCTCAACGCCAAAAGCGCCGCTTCACTTTGGCCATCCCCCGCCCGTTCGCCCAATACCCAGGCCTCGTTCTGCACCCGTTCGGAAACACTCACCGCTTCGGGCAAAAACACGTTGTTAAAGCCGTCATAGGTAAAAATACCCTCAACACCTTCATTCAGCGGCTTACCAGAGCTGCGCACGAGAACCCGCTTTACCGAAGGACCGCCGATTTCGGTCAAACGCCATTTTGGTAGGCTGGTCGCTTGGTTGGAATTGATGATCCCGTTGTAAACCCGCTGTGCCAGCGGCATTTCCGACAGGATATTCTGCGCCTGCTCCACCAGTGGACCGTTCAGGGCGATCTCTTCCATCGGTTGCGACAGCAGCGCCGACAAATGATCCATCAAGTCATTGCGCATCTGCCCACGTGCGGCACCAGGATAGGCCACCAATTCCCAATCGAGCCGCATCCATTCCTTGACCAGATCCGGATTCATCGGCCCCTGCAGGCCCAGCATCAAATAGATCTTCAGCGCTTCATACAGCACATCAGGATTGTTCACATTACCTGCAATTTGTTCTTCCAGACGCACCAGAAGCCGCGGCAACAGGCGTTGGTTCAGCGCGGCGCGATAGGTCTGTGCCGTCTGGGTGCCAATGACCTCGCCTTGATACAGGCCATATGTCATGGCGCGTTCAGGCTGAGGATCTGACAACACCGGATTGCCCGGCATGTCACGCAGCAAGTTAAGTGCCTCCGCCACCGGCACAAGATCGGTATCGCCCACTGGACTGGCTGGCAGGGTTGCGGCCCTAGCCTGATACTCGACAACCTGCGCTTCGGCCTTACGAATGAACTCGGCGTTCTGAAAGAAGGAATTCACCCAAAGCCCGCCCATGGCCGCAGCCACCAGCACAGTTGCGGTAATCGCCGCACGCCGGGTCCAACGATAGCGGCGCTCAACCTTGTCATCTGCGGAAACCAGGCCGGCCTCGGGGAACAACACGCCTTCAAACAAGCGGGTCAGGAAGAAGGACCGCCCCGTCCCCTGTCCGGTGCCGATGGCTTGCCGTCCAATTCCAAAGGTCTGCGCCATGCCCAGCATCAGCCGGTCAATCGGCGTCCCTTCCTGAGTCCCGGAGGTGAAATAGACCCCTCGCAGCATCTGGCGTTGCTCATAACGGTTGTCCTGAAAGACCTCGGTCAGAAACTCTTTGGCCACGGCCCGCATCGAGGCCACCTGCGACGGGAAACCTGCCACCAGCGCGCGGCGCTGATGATCGGTTTCTGCCTGCATTTTCTCCAACAGCTGCGCATTCATCTGCCCCAGAAGCCCTGCAAACTCCTCGTCAAAATGCTCAATTGCGGCGGCGTCTTTTTTGCTTTTGATCAGCGGCAAGGTAAAGCCCCAGACCTGTTCGCGCTCTTCTTTGCCAAGAGTGTCAAAATACTCCTGAAAACCCGCGATGAGGTCGGCCTTGGTGAAAAGAACATAGACCGGAAAGCGCACCCCAAGCCGTTCGCGCAGCTCAGACAAGCGCCGCCGCACAGCCTGGGCATGGGATTTTTGTGTCATTTCGTCCTGCAGCGAAAGATCCGACAGCGAGATCGCCACCAAAGCCCCATTGATTGGCTGGCGCTTGCGGTACTTTTTCAACAGGCCCAAAAAGCCAAGCCAGGCGGCATTGTCTGCCTCTGCGTCGCTTTCCTGTGTGGTATAGCGCCCGGCGGTGTCGATCAGCACCGCGTCATTGGTGAACCACCAATCACAGTTACGCGTGCCGCCAACACCGCCAATGGCGGCTTTGCCCAGCTTGTCCGCCAGGGGAAACTGCAGCCCCGAGTTCACAATGGCCGTGGTTTTTCCCGATCCCGGCGGACCAATGATCACATACCAAGGCAGCACATTCAGATGCCGCCGCCCGTTTTTGGACTTGCGCAGCTCTGTCATCGCCTGCTTGAATTTTCCACGCAGCTCGCCGATTTCTTCCAGCATCACATCGTCATCATCGACAACATCTGCGGCTTCGACCATGTCGTCAGCCATCGCTCGGTCACGGCGGCGTCGCAGCCAGAACACCAATCCGATGATCAGCAGTGTCAGGACCCAGATCACCGCAATGGTGATCACCCGCGCCTGAATGCCGTCAAAGGGACGCCAGTCAGCGCTGCCTATGTAGGGC
This sequence comes from Pseudophaeobacter sp. TrK17, assembly GCF_042192375.1. Lineage (NCBI taxonomy): Bacteria > Pseudomonadati > Pseudomonadota > Alphaproteobacteria > Rhodobacterales > Roseobacteraceae > Pseudophaeobacter > Pseudophaeobacter sp. TrK17. The sequence goes on along the minus strand of NZ_CP071703.1, from coordinate 35,873 downwards.
GCAAAAAACCAGGTACAGGCTGAAAGCGCGATCGCCAGCAGGATGAGCGCCGAATAGAGCGATCGAAACATCGGCAAAAGATAACGGCGGATCATTGGTCAACCTCCTGCACCAGCAAGATCTCGATACGGCGGTTCTTGGCCCGCCCGGCCTTGGTGCCGTTGTCGGCAATGGGCTCTTTTTCTGCACGGCCTTCGGCAGACAGTCGCGTCGGGTCGTTAAAGACCTGGGCCATGCCCGTCATCACCGATTTGGCCCGCGCCAAAGACAGCGCCATGTTGGAGGGGAAGCGCGACGAGCGAATTGGGATATTATCCGAGTGGCCGGCCACAATGACCTGACCTTTTTCTTCGTTCAGTGCCTCAGCAACACGGGCCACGGGTGTTTTAAACCCCTTGCTCAGCTGGTCAGAACCAGAGCCAAACATTCCCGATCCCGCCAATCGAATGATCAGCGTGTTGCCCTTTTGGAAAACCTCAACAATGCCTTCGTCAATTTCCGGGCCCAGAAAGCCTGCAACCTTGGCCACTTGTTCTTCCAGCGTTTGGATCGGCGGTGGTGGTGGCGGTGGTGGAGCCCTGCGCTCCAACTCGACGGGGGGGCCAGAGTCAACGATGCTCAGCTGGCCGATCACATTGCCCGTCTGATTGGACAAGGCCCAGCTCAGCCCCAGGAACTGCGCCACCAGCAACACGCTGGTCACTACCAGGGCGATCCAGACCAGACGCCAGGCCGACAGCACCTTGAAAGGTTTGATCACCCCTTCCCAATGGGGCGACAGATCCCGTTCAATCGGGCCACGCTGGTTGCGCAGAATGCGGGCCAGAGCGGCGCGGATTTGCAGGTGCTTTTCAGCGCCACCCTGCTCAATACGCAAACGACCCTCAAAGCCCAGCGACATACACATGTAGAGAAACTCCAACATGTCGATATTGGCCCCGGGTTCTTTTTCCAGACGGGCCAGAAGGTCATAAAACCTGTCACCACCAACGGTTTCTCGGTGAAATGTCCCAACCATGGACTGCAGGCCCCAGCTGGATTGCCCACCCCAGGGCGTGTTCAGCACCACATCATCCAACGTCGCACAGAGCGCATAACGGGCGACTTTTACCGTCTGCGCAGCGATACCCGCCTGCAAAGCGCGATTTTCAAACGCCCGCACCTCGGCCACCACGTTCTTGCGCAGCCCATCTGGGTCCATATGCTGCGCCCGGTTGCGAATGCGGCTGATCAAGGCAAACAGGGTCGAAGCGCAGGCGGTCAGCGGATTCATCCCTGTCAACGCCATAGGTGCAGCTTTGCCTGCTGCCCCGCCGGGTTGACTGCCGGATTGGTTGCTTTGAGCCGTGGCCGCCTGGGGCACACCAAAGGCATCCAGCCCGGCACCGGAAGCAGGGTCCTGGCCAGCGTCGCCGGGTGGGGCGGTAACGGGAGTCGGCTGCGGTGTCGCAGTACGGCGGCCACCAGGATTGGGGCGGATTACCGTTTTGTCGGTATCGCCCGGTTCCGCAAAGGGATCGTCATATTCACCCATGATCTCTTACCCACTCACCAAATTACCAAAATCACCCCCACAACGGAGGGCTGATGTATCTGCCTGCCTAGCTGTTGCGAATGGCCCAAAGTTCCATCTTCAGCCCCGGATACTGCCCGGACACATGCACCGCAACGCCGCCAGAGGTGGTCATCTTGCGCCAATAGGGGCTGTCCGCATCCATTTCAAAATAGACCACACCAGAATGATAGGGGATCTGGCGTGGGGCCACCGGCAGGGGCCGCAGCGTGATCCCCGGCAGTGCCGAATTGACCAGTTGTCGAATTTCCTCAACCGGGCCGATCTTGGCCTGGCCGGCAAAATGGCGCCTCACGTCTTCGGCAGGCAGGTCTGCACTTACCGCCAGCACAAACCCGGCATTGCCCAACAGTTTGCGATCCGCAATCACCCCAACCGAGATGCCATATTTGCGCTCTTCCAGTTTGATCGCGATGGCCGTCTGTTCCAGTACCGAGCTGAGATATTGCCGCAGCACCCGGATGAGCGGCGCAAAACAGCCCATCAGATCGTCATGGGTATAAGAGGGCAACTCCGGCGCCTGTTTGTCCGCCGCCATGTAGCCTGACAGCTCCCCGGCCAGACCGGCACAGAGCATATACAAACGTTCGGGGTGCAGGTTTTCGATCTGACGCAAATGCCGGATCATCGGCAACATCCGGTTCACCACCGCCAACAGCATAAAGTCAGAAACATCTGCCACACCGCGGGCAGACCCTGCTTCGGCCAGACGGCCCGACAGGGCCTCCATCCGGTGCGCCAACAACCCTTCGAGTTCACGCAGAAAATCCCGCAATACCGAGGCCGCGCGCGCATCCAGGCAAGAGGGTATAAAGGCCTGATCCAGGATGATCTCTTTATCTGAGCGCACCTCGATGATACGCGCCACCGGGATCGCCAGCAGGTCCGCCATGTCATCCACACCCAGCGCAAATTGCAGCCGCATCTTGCCCACACTCAAAGGCACCGGTTTGCGCTCTGTGCTGGTGACATCGGTGACTTCCTGGCTCGCCGGGCGCAACCGGCTGGCGGACCGCTCGGCTCCGCTCAGGTCGACCTCAACCGCGCCTTGGCGACGCTGCGGCACCGTAAGATAGACCACGCAGTCCTTTATGGTGGTCGGCACTTCTAGCGCCGGGGGATGTGGGTCTGCCATCGGCACCCGAAAGATGCTGCCATCCTGGGTCAAGCCCTCGCAGGATTTGAGAGCGAACTGGCCGATCTTCAGCGCCTCGTGGTCAATTTCCAACGCATTGACCCCCCAGGCATAAGGGGCAAGACGACGGGCCAGGCCTGTCACCAGGCCTTCGGTATAGCGATCTGATTGCTGGAAGTGATGCGGCTGTAGAAATAGCCCCTCAGTCCAAAGCACCTTGCTGTCCCAGGACACCTGGTTCTCCCCTTAATTGTCCACGCAGATCTGCGCGGTTCAGTCTTTTAATTTATCCAATTGCGCCTTGTAGGCCCGCGCAAATTCGCGGCTGAACAAGTCATGAAAATCGTTTTCGGCCTGATCCGAAATCTCGGAAAACAGCCGTTCATAGACGTCCCAATAGCGGGCTTTTTTACCACGCAAGAGACCGCTTAATCCGCCTTTATCTTCGATCTGCGCTTCCAGCGCCTTGGGGTCGAGCCGGGTCAAAACGCCTTTTAGCGCCGCCTCCATGCCAGTCACCATAGCAACTTCATGCGCCTTGATATCCTTCAGCGCCTCTTCGACGGCAGTCTCGGGGCTGAGATAGCCCTTGGTGGCGGGTTTCAGCATGGCCTCGACCGCTTGCTCTGGTGTGATCGAGAACTTTAGCGGGTTGTTGCCGCCAGCTGAGATCATCGTTTGTTCAATGCGGAATTCCGATTTGATCGAGGTCCGCGTCATCAGGATTTCACGCAGGCCCGTCACCAATGTCTGCAAGACCCGCCCCATGCGCCCCATGGATTTGGACGGGTCTTCATCTCCCAAAGCATTCTCTTCAACACCAAGCCCCCGCAAAAACGCAGCGACCGCGTTTGAGGGCAGTTCCGATTTGCCCGCGGCCACTGGCTCAGCTTGTTTTGGGGCCTCTTTGGCCGCCGCAGTTTCCACAGGGGGAGCCGCTGGCGCGACAACAGGAGCCTCTAGCGTTGTGGCCACAGTATCCGAGGGTTCGGCAAAGGGGTCTGATGACGCGGCTGCCGCTGGTGGTACAGCCGGGGCAGGTTCTGCAACTGCCGCTGCGGGAGCAGGTGTAGGTGTAGGTGTCGGAACAGGGGGCACGGCAGCAGATGCGGCCGTAATCGGAGGCGTAGCGGGGCTGGGCGTAGCCGGTTCGCCGATCCCTGACAAAAAGTCATCATCCCAGTCATCCGGGATTGTCGCGCTATGTGCAGCCGGGCTTGCAAAACTATCCGCCGCCGACGCGGAATGGCTGGGCAGGCTGGCGCCGACCCCTTCGCGCCCGTCACTGGGCTTTTGGAAAAATGGATCTTCCTCTTCGCCCAGAGGCGGCAACAGATCATCAATCGGATCAACCGGGTTGAGCTGCGATGGTCCGGTGGGGTTCGAGGCGCCAAGAAGATCATCCAAAAAATCCCCGGCAGGACCTGCATCATCCAACAGCGCCATCGGATCCGGCGCATTATTGGCCACCCCATGCGACACCGGTGCATCGGACAACGGATCGGGGATCATCTGCGCGGTTGAACTGCTGTGAATTTCGACCAGCAGCTCGTAGTTACCCACACAGAGCACATCGCCATTGTTCAACGGCGTCGGCGTACGTCCAAGCGGGATTTTGGAGTAGTTCAGAAAGGTTCCGTTTGCGCTGAGGTCAACTACCACAACATTGCCGTTGTGGTCCTCGATGGCGCAATGGTTGCGCGACAACAGCTGATCCGGGTCAGGCAGAACCATATCATTGCTGTCACCCCGCCCAATAGTCAGGCTGGGCCCCAGCATTGCGACCGGCGCGGCATTGCCAGGCATCGCACCAGAGTTCTGAAACTTGAGTGTCACCCCCATGGGTCGCTTAGCCTCCCACCAACACGGTGAACTCACCCTTGATGATCAAACCGCCACAGGCGGCGGTATCCGTGATCCGCGCCGCTGGAAGCTTATTGATCAGCACCGTCCCCGAACCTTTGACGATGGGGTGTGGCGGCGCCGCCGTGCACATATCGCTCAGCCGGGCAGCCGGCAATTTCCCCACCAGAACGGTCACCGCACAGGGCGGCATGATCGGTGTTGGCACCGGCAAGGCCGGTGGTGGTGGAATCGACGGCAGCATGCAGGCATGCAAATCCAACACCCGTGCCTGGGGCATTCCCATATCAGGCCTCCTCTTTCTCGTTACCTGGATCAGGATTGGCCGCTTTGGCCCTGCCCTGTCCATTACCCCCACGCGCAATATCCAAAGCACGCGCGACCAAAATCCGGCCGTGTTCTTCAAACTTATCAGACAATTGGCTCAATGCTACCATATTCATCGCAAAGGCCGCTGCTTCTGACGCCCCAGCGGGGGCCGGATATTGGTTGAGGTCTCCCGGCCCCAGTGTTCCCGGTGCATAAAGCACCGAAAGGGCGCAATTCACCGTATCATCATCAATGTAGGCGTGATCAAGCGTCAACCGGGCCGCGTCCCGGTTTTCCTCTGAAGGATCCCTGACCCAGGCCTCGGAACAGCTCAGCGAGGCGGGATCCTTGTCGGAACGCGGACCGATATAATCCCGGGCTGCCATACAGGCCCACCAAACCCGCTCACGCGGGGGGAGCAAGACCCCCAAAAGCCGCAACAGATCCACCAGGGCCTCTTTGTCGTAAAGCTCTTTCAGGACAACACCAGCCGCCGCCGATGGCGGCGATTGGAGCGGCGTTTTCAACAGCACATTGGCATGCGACAGCAGTTTGGCCACGGGGTCAGCGGGAAGCTTGACCAGGTTTTCGAAGTTCTCTGACATATTTCCCACCTAGTTGATCATCGTCAGGCCGCCTTTAAGGGTCAGCATCGCGTCCCCTTTGACGGTTGTCATTGGGGCCTTGGCCTCAACCATGGCACTGCCTTCGACTTTGATCATAGGTCCTTTGATCGTCACACCTGAATTGTCGATCTTCACCGACGAAGGCCCGACCTGTAGCAAGATCTCCAGACCAGCTGTCATTTTAATTTTGCCGGCCGTGGCATCCACCGAGATATTGCCAAGACTGACGGTTTCATCATGATTGCCCTTGGCGATGGTCTCGGTCAAGTTTCCGGTGTCCACATCCAGGGTCATGTTGCCTGTCTGAATGGTTTCCGCCTTGTCGCCAGTTTCAACCACCTCTGTACGGTTGCCGCTTTTGACCACCTCATCCATGTGCTGTTTGACGGTCATGGCATAACTTTTTTCATCGGTGCCAGGCGCATCCGGTTCCGGCGCGTCTAGACCGATGGTGACGGCTGAGCGGTCTTTGATCAACATCTGATGATCTTTTTCCGCCTGCACCCGCATCAGTTCTTCGCCCTTTTTGTCGTCGAACATCAGCTCATTGTAACCGCCGCCGCCCTTGGAGGAGTTGGTTTTGATGCCCAGCTGTGTCTGATCATCCGGGTAGGTATAGGGTGGCATGGTATCGGCATTATACAACATACCGGTACAGATCGGGCGATCCGGGTTGCCATCCTCAAACTGCACCACCACTTCCTGGCCGATGCGCGGCACCGCAACCATGCCCCAGTTTTTCCCCGACCAGGGCGTCACAACCCGCACAAAACAAGAGGATTTCTCATCTGCATCGCCTTCACGGTCCCAGTGGAACTCAATCTTGATGCGGCCGTGTTTATCAGTCAGGATCTCTTCGCCGCTGGGGCCAACCACAGTTGCTGTTTGTAGCCCAGGAACCTGCGGCCATTTGGTGGCGAGAGGGGCGCGAAATTGCTCGTGCTTTTCAATGGCACCAAAAGTGCTGGCATAGGCATCGCCTTTGATTTCTTCTGGGAAGTCCATGTTGCGCGGCTTGATATCATGGCGCATTTCACCTGCTTCAGCCGCTGCGGTCGTGCGTTTTTCCCGTTCGTTGTAGTCCCCTGCGACCTGTAAATAGTGCACGGCATCCACCACCAGGTATTCGCCATTGGCTGGCTTGTCCGGGTGGTTTTTCAATTGAAAGGTATAGCCGGTGCCCAAGGTCCGCAGACTGCCAGCCCCGCGCCAGCGCTTGTGCCGGACAGCCTCCGCCTCCATCTGAACTCGGGCGCGTTTGTTCCCCAGACCGGTGTCTTTGCGATAATGGCCCTGGTAATCGTAATGCTCAAAATCCTTGTGGCTATGACTGCCTTTGGGAATGGCATTTTTAACTTTCAGATCCGCCGCCGGTGACAGGAAATCAAAATCATTCAGGGTCACCTTGCCGGTGGTCAGCACTTCTTCATGTGCCCACTCCGAGATATGATCTTCGCGGCGACGGTCCCGATCATCGCGGGCGTGGAACTCCACCTGTGATTTGCCGTTCACCGGTGAATGACCGCTCATCCCGTCACACAGCACCAGTGTTTCTGCCGCGTTTTTATCGCTGCTGCTGTCAAAGTAGAAGTAGATCCCCTCCTCTTCCATCAAGCGACAGATAAAATCATAGTCGGTCTCGCGGTATTGCAGGCAATAGTCGCGCGCCTCGTAGCTTTCGCTCAAACGATCACGAAAGTCGGTGAAGCCGTTTTCACTGAAAATCTGCTTGATGACGTCCACCGCAGAAAGCTCCTGAAAAACCCGGCTATCTGTCGTACGTGTCAACAGCCAGAACCAGGGGCGCACCTCTGCCACATAGAGCCCATAGCCATCGCGAAACCCCATGTTTTCCACCGAGATACAGAAACCCGAAAACTTCTGATCTGTGCCGCCCTCGGTCTGGACATGCAGGTTCATCGTCTGACCAACGATATCTTCCAGTTTGATGGCTTTGTTTTTGGACTGAAACTCTACTGTGGTCTCAGTCAGCTTGCTCAGGCCTTCGCGCACAATGGCACGCTTGAGCAAAAGATCCCGTACAGAATAACTGCCGGACATCCAGACCATGTCACTGTCATGTGCTTTGCTCTCAACCATGGCTCCTCCTTTCCCCGATCACGATCGGGTTAAAAACTGGGTGAAAATACACCGCTGCCAAATCAAATTTCGTCATTACAAATCCGCCAATAGGGCCGCTAATTCGGCGTCCATCTCGTCATCATTCTCTTCCGTATCCGTATCGTCGCCAAATCCCGCCAACAGCGCGTCTAGATCGTCCAGATCCCCAGCTTCATCTGCAGTATCGCCGCTTGCGGCGTCCCCCAGATCCAGATCGTCAAGGCCCAGATCATCCAGGCCCAAGTCGCTCAAATCCAGATCATCCGCCTGCGAACCGCCGTTGTCCTCCACGCTCTGCGGCGTAGCATCGGCGGGTTTTGCTGCTGCAATGCCTGCTTTCTCGCGCGGGTCCGCTGGCGAAGGCGCCGGGGCCGGTACACCGCTCCAAGGGCCCAGAACCTCACTCCCGGCAACAGAGGAAAACGACGTCAGACGCAGCTCATCCCGGCCTTTGACGGCGCTGATAGCCATCACCCCACGCTCATTGGCAAGGGCAATTTTGTCCAGATCTATGTTGCGTTCGGTGCAGGGCAGCGCCACTTGATCGCCAAAACGATCATTCACCGTGTGATAGGGCATCCCGCCCAGCGACATGATAGAGCCCAATTGCATCGAGGCGCCATTTTGCTTGAAGGAGCGCGCCAGCAGGATGGTCACCAGCACCACCGGATTGCCCCACAGCATCCCCTTCAATCCCTCAGTCTCTGAGAACTCCTCAAAGTCGAAGGCATCCACCGGGTTGCTTTTGGCGCCATAGGGACGGCGCAGCAAGAACCGGGGGCTGGCCAGGGCCAAATGGCCTGCCTCGGGCATCTGTTGCAGGGTATCCCAGGCATTGGCCACCACAGCTGGGCGATCCTTTTTTTCCGTTTTCAGGAATTCCGGTGACAGGCTGGTAAAGAATGGCGCATCCACATGCGCCGCCACCCGCGCGATCCGTCCCAACAGTTCCGCATGGGGAGGGGTTTCCTCAAACCCGTACATGCCGATCAGGGCTGAATAGCCGCCCCGTCCCAGCTCCGGGTCCATAGGCTCTTCGCTCAACAATCGGGTCAGGCCGCAACTGGCCAGGTCGTCTTGAGATGCCAAATCTGCAGCCAGCTCTTCGGCAGAAACATCATACAGCACCACCTTAAGACTGTCGTCGACCTCCACCGAGCGGGCAATGAGATCCAAAGAGCGCCACTGCGCCTCCAGCGCCTGAAACTCCGGGTGATGCAGCACCAGGCGCATCGCGTCCGACAGGGCAGCATCCACCGCCGCCTGCATCGCGGGCACCTCTGGATTGGGCAAGGCGCGAATATAGGGACCAACCACCCGGGCCAGCAGCTCATCTATCGGTGAGGCCTCCCGCAGGGAATTTTCAGCATCGCCAATCAGCTGTTGAAAGGCACTCAACCGCCGATCTGCTGGCACCGAATTGCTGGCTGAGGTCCGTTTTGGCGCCCGTACGGGCGTGCCATATTGCGCCGCCCAGGCCGCCAGGCTGCGGCTGGCGTGCTCAACCGTGACCCCAGACTGCAGCTGATCGCGCAGGCTCACAAGTTCGGAAAACAGCGCAACATTTTCAAACAGCTCATCTGGATGCAGGTCGTCAAATTCTTTTAGGTTGACCGAAATGCCACCCTCATTCTGACCGATGGGCAGGATCAACGGGCTGGCAAAACCTTCAATCACCTCTTCGACGGTATCAGGGTCCAACAGGATGCCGGGCCGCTGCGCCAGCGCATCGCCGGTTTCCACCTGACCACGGGCTGCCCGGCCCGAGAAATCGCCAAACAAGGCAATGCGAAACCGCTTTCGGGTCAACTGCTGCGCGGCAGGGCGCTCTGCACTGATGGTTCCATAGGCAAATTCAGGCTCGGCAAAAACCGCCTGTTGCTCAGCTTCGACATGCTCCCCCCCGAGTTCCGCGCCCTGCGCGGTATCCGCAGCGGCTGTATCGCTTTCGAGATCGCCAAGAAGCGCATCCAAATCCATCAGATCATCGCTCAGATCCTGCGCGACGTCCTCCTGGCTCTCCGCCACCGGGCCAGTGTCGGCAGCATCGTCCAAATCGGCCAACAGATCGTCGAGCCCCGCGCTCTTTGCGGTGTCGATGGCTGCGCTGTCGGTCGCCGCCTCTGGATCATCCAGGCCGTCGGCAAAGTCGCTGGTCAGATCCCCCAGAAGATCATCAAGGTCAAGCTCCTCCTCAGAAGTGCCTCCCTCTGCGTCGGAGGATCCCAGCAGATCATCCAGATCTGTCTCCACCGCATCTGTTGCCCCCAGCAGGTCCGACAGACTCGCCTCAGCAGCCTCGCTGCCCTCTGTGGCGTCACCGGCCGCAGGATTGGGGCCGGGCGCGGCCTCCAGGTCGGACAAAATACTGTCCACATCCACCGCTGCGTCTGGGCTGTCTTCTTCCAGGTCCAGATCGGCAAGCAGCCCCTCCAGGCTCGCTTCCTCGGCGCTGTCCCCGCCATCTTCGGCGGGGGCTGTACTGGCCAAATCTGACAGCAGATCATTCAGATCATTTGCGGCCTCTGGTGCGCGTGGCGCGTCGGATTGCTCCAGCCCGGCGAGCACATCATCCAGCTCCGAAGTGTCATCCAAAACGTCCTGTTCTGCAGGTGCCAGCCCTGCCAACATGTCCTGCAAATCCACATCATCCTCAGAACCCCCGGTTTCTTCCCCCAGATCCAGTGCGCCCAGAATATCCGCGAGATCATCGTCCGGTGCATCCTCTGCAGCGGTGACGGGCGTGCTGGTAACAACATCCGCCAGGATGTCGCCCACCTGTGGTACGCTGTCGGGCTCTGCCTCACTGTCCGCCAGAGATCCCAGAACCTCGGTCAGGTCGGCACCTTCGCGTTCTGCCTCATCTGGTGCGACGGCAGAAAGATCATCCAGAAGCGCCGCAAGATCATCCGCTTCTGCATCGGTTGCGGGTTCCGGCTCTTGCGCCGCCAGTTCGTCCAAAATTGCGCCAGACAGATCCCCATCGTCTGAGCCTTCTTCCGGTAGGGCCATGTCCTGCAAAGACCCCAACACATCCGCCAGATCGTCATCACCTTCCTCAGGCTCGGGCTGCGCGGCCTCGAGATCAGACAGGATATCCGCCAGCGGGTCTGGCGCGGCGGCTTCCGGTATCTCTGTGGCGGCCAGGTCCTGAAGGATCCCGTCATTGGACGGTGTTTCAGGCTGCTGGAGCTCTTCGCCAGCGCGGGCCAGATCCCCCAAGACATCCGTCGTGTCCTCTGGCGGATCTTCGGCAACTGGGTCCAGATTCCGCAGGGCTGCCAGCGCGGTCTCACCTGTGTCGGCCTGCGCGGGCTCCTGAGGGGCCGAGGCCGCTAAAGCCGCAAGTGCGGCGTCAGTCTCAGCGCCCGTCTCCGACTGGGGCAGATCCTCTGGCGCGTTGGCTGCAAGGCTGGCAAGGGCGTCAGACACGCCATCCCCCTGCTCCGTCTCGGATGGAGTCTGTGCTGCCAGGGATGCAAGCACGTCATCGCTGGTGTCAGGCTCGGCTTCTGGCACTTCAAGCGCTCGCAGGCTGCCCAGGGCACTGTCTTGATCCGCGGCAGAAGTCGCCCCGCCTTCGGCCAGCGTCGACATCAAGGCGGGATTTTGCAGGATCTTCTCAATCAGCTCTTCGGCGCCGGATTTGCCATCCATATAGGCCATCAGTGTTTGCAGCTGATTGCGCGCCTCCAACAAAGGCCGCAGGCTGTCCACTTTGGACGCAATGGCACCAGGGCTGAAGTCCTTCATGCGCTCAAAGGTGAGATCAATCGACAGATTGCCCTCACCGGTCAGAGTATTTGGCACCGTAAAGGCGGCCCGTGGGGCCATGGCTTTCATGCGGTCGTCAAAATTATCCACATCAATTTCAAGGAATTTGCGATCCGCAATGGCAGGCTGTGGGGTGGAACTTTTACCCAAAAGGTCGCTCATCACGCCCATGACAAAGGGCAGCTGCACCTTCTTTTCAGCACCGTAAAGTTCGACATCATATTCGATCTGCACCCGAGGTGCCCGATTACGACCCACGAATTTTTGCGAACTATCGGCCATTTTCACCTCCCTTAAACGCGCTCAGTTCTTGCCGCAGCGCCTTCAGCTCCGCGTGCAGCTCCAGCACATGTGCATCCACAAGATCCGTTTCCTTGCGCACCAGGTCACGCAGTTGTTCAAACTCGGCTTCGGCCTCGGCCTCCACCGCTGACTGCATGGTATTGACCAGCAAACCGATAAAAAGGTTCAGCACCGAAAAGGCGGTAATGACGATAAAGGGCACAAAGAAGGACCAGGCCATGGGGTAGACTTCCATCACCGGCCGCACGATGCCCATGGACCAGCTTTCCAGGGTCATGATCTGGAACAGCGAATAAAGCGAGCGTCCCAGAGTGCCGAACCACTCGTCAAAGGCCGCGCCATACATCAGCGTCGCCATCACCCCAAAGACGTAAAACACGATCGAGATCATGACGATCACGGCGCCCATGCCCGGCAGCGCATCCAGCAGTGCCTGCACCACCTTTCGCATCTGCGGTATCACCGATAACAGACGCAATGCGCGAATAACCCGCAGCCCCCGCAGCGCCGACAACCCCTGCCGGTCCGGAAGCAGGCCAACACTGACCACCAGCAGGTCAAAAATGTTCCAGGCGGAAGAAAAGAACTTGATCCGATAGGCAAACAATTTGAGCGCCAATTCGGCGACAAAGACCGTGAGGACCAGTTTGTCCACCGCGCTCAGTAAGCCGCCGACATGTTGGGTAACGGTATCTGACGTGCTCAATCCCAAGGTCACCGCGTTGAAAATGATAATTCCCAGAATGGAATTGGTCACCACCGGGCGCTCAACAAAATCGCGGGCGCGGTCTTGTAGGGTCAGCTGAGTTTGGGCGCTCTCATTCACGGGTTTTCTCCACTGGTAATGGCGATACTGCATCGGTATTTTGCCGGGCATCAAAGCGCCCGGCGGTTGATATTCAGCCGTTAGGCCGCGTCAAAAACGGTGCCATCCAGGGCTTTGCTGGTCAGTTTGTCATAAACATAACCGCCTGCTGCGCCGCCAACCCCCAACGCCAGATCCTTGACCCCGGTTGCGATTGAATTGCCATCTATTGGCGACAACCCAAGGGCTGCAAATTTCAGCGCTTCGCGGAACACCTTGAGTGCCTTTGGATCCTTGATCGTCAGCGCTTTGACCCGCTTCATCAGATCCTTGATATTGTCGGCCCATTTCCGCGCCGCGCCATACATGGCCTGAATCTTGTCAATGGCACTTTGCACCGCAGCATAGTTTTTGGCCAGAGCAGTATCCAGCGCCTTGCTGATCATCACCAACTGCGCTTTCTTATCCTTCACCGGGTGCTTTTTCAGCTTGTTGCCGACCTCGGTCAAAAACTCCTTCTTCAGTTTATCCTGCTCCTTGAGGATCTTTGCCAGGGTCTTGGAGAGGTCATGCATCTTGACGATCATCTGGGCATATTTCGCTTTCAGCGTATCCGCCGCGTCCTCAACCGTCTTGACCGAAGGTTGCGACACGCCCAGAAATTCCTGGAAAACTGCGGCAGAGGCCTCGTTTGTGGCGTTCAGGGCCGGGTTTGAGGCAGCTTTTTCGACCACCGCCAGGTTCTTGACCAGAATGGCTTTGGACTGGTCGATGTTAATGGCCAGCTTGCCCACATCCTGTGCCAAGCTGACGCCAGACTTGATAAAGCCAATAATCGCAAAGGCTGCCCCCGCACCGCCAGAAAAGGGCGAGGTGGCCATGGCCGCGATACTGACTGCCAGCCCAGCCAGCGTGCCAACAATCGAGACGCCGATCTTGATCTTGAACTTGGACCATTCCTTGCGTTTCTTTTGCAGATCGCTCCAGGCTTTGGCGGCCGCCAGTTCAGCGCCTTTTTCGGCAACTTTGACGTCATTTTTGATGGCGTCGTTCAGGCCCTTCAGCTGTTTCTGCATCTCCTTTTCAGAGGCACCTTTGTTCACCATCTGGACAAAGAGCTTGTCAAAAATCTTACACTTCTTCTCAATTGTCTCTTTGGTCTGATCCAGCACGCCGCTGGCAGCAGCCTGGAATTCCTGCTGCAAAAGAGGGTCTTTGTCGGTCCCCTTCTCCATTTTCTTATCCAGCTCGATCACAACTTTGAACGACAGTTTTGGCGGATCTACCATTTCCAGCCCAGACACTTTTATGTCCAGGTTCTTGATGTCCATCACCACATGTTTGACCATCTCATCTCCTTCCTCTTCCCCGTTTCAAAACCGCACTTAATCGAAGCTGTATGAGAACTCCCCATCCTTGACATCAATGGCGACCGAGGCCACCTCCTCACCCGCCATGAGACGGCGCAAAAACTCGTTTGAGATATCCGGCAGCATGGAGTTGGTGACAATTGCATCAATCATCCGGCCACCGCTTTCCAGCTCCTGGCATTGGTCGACGATCTTGTCGACAACAGCATCCGTGTAGGAGAACGGTACGCCATGTGCCTCTTCCACCCGTTTTTTGATCCGGCCCAGCTGCAGCCTGGTGATTTTGCCGATCATATCCGGGCTGAGCGGAAAATAGGGGATTGTCACCAGCCGCCCCAACAGGGCCGCCGGGAAGATCTTGAGCAGGGGATCCCGCAGCGCCTTGGCGATGCCTTCGGGCGCCGGCATCAGATCCGGGTCGGCGCACATGTCCATAATCATGTCAGACCCCGCATTGGAGGTGAGCAGGATCAGGGTGTTTTTGAAATCAATCACCCGGCCCTCGCCATCCTCCATCACGCCCTTGTCAAAGACCTGAAAAAAGATCTCGTGCACATCCGGGTGCGCCTTTTCAACCTCGTCCAGCAGCACCACCGAATAGGGTTTGCGCCGCACCGCCTCAGTCAGCACGCCACCTTCGCCGTAGCCGACATAACCCGGAGGCGCGCCTTTCAGAGAGCTGACCGTATGGGCCTCCTGGTATTCCGACATGTTGATGGTGATGACGTTCTGTTCACCACCATAGAGCACCTCAGCCAGGGCAAGGGCGGTTTCGGTTTTACCAACACCCGAGGTGCCTGCCAGCATAAAGACACCGATGGGTTTGTTGGGATTATCCAACCCGGCACGGCTGGTCTGGATGCGTTTGGCGATCATCTTCATCGCGTGGTCCTGGCCGATGACACGTTTGGCCAGATGTTCTTCGAGATGCAGAATGGTGTCGATTTCATCCTTGACCATGCGGCCCACCGGAATACCGGTCCAATCGCCCACAACGCTGGCGATGGCCTGGTGGTCGACAATCGGCAGAATCAGGGCGCTATCTCCCTGCAGCGCGTTCAGCTCCGCGTTCTTGTCCTTGAGCTGCTGCATCAGCGCCGCGCGCTCGTCATCTGTCAGCGGGCTGTTCACTGCGCCCTCGGCCAGCTCTTCCCCAGCATCCACCGCAGCATCTACGGGCGCGGCTCCCTCCCGGAGTTTGGCGCGCAGGTCGAGGATCTCCTGGACCACCGCTTTTTCCTTGTCCCAACGGATGGTGAGCCCGGCCAGCCGCTCCTCCTCGCTGGCTTTTGCCACCGTCACCGCCTCGCGCCGGTCGGCAACATCATAGCCGGCGGTTTCATCGCGACCGATAATTTCAAGCTCGGTGGTCAGGGCCTCGATGCGGCGCTGACTGTCGTCCACCTCTGCCGGCACGGCGTGCTGGCTGACTGCTACGCGGGCGCAGGCGGTGTCCAGCAGGCTCACGGATTTATCTGGCAATTGCCGCGCTGGAATGTAGCGCGCCGACAGGCTGACAGCCGCCTCGATCCCTTCGTCCAGAACCTGCACCCGGTGGTGTTTCTCCAACATCGAGGCAATGCCCCGCATCATCAGGATCGCCTTGGGCACCGAGGGCTCGTCGATCTTGACCACCTGGAAGCGCCGGGTGAGCGCCGGATCTTTTTCGATGTATTTCTTGTATTCCGCCCAGGTGGTGGCGCCGATGGTACGCAGGGTGCCCCGCGCCAGCGCTGGTTTGAGCAGGTTGGCCGCATCGCCGGTGCCAGCCGCGCCGCCAGCACCAACAAGCGTATGGGTTTCATCGACAAACATCACGATAGGTTCGGCACTGGCCTGGACCTCATCAATCACCTGACGCAGGCGGTTTTCAAACTCCCCCTTCATCGAGGCGCCAGCCTGCAGCAGGCCGATGTCCAGCACCAAGAGCCGCACATTACGCAGGGCGGGCGGCACATCCCCGCGGGCAATGCGCAGGGCAAAGCCTTCGACCACCGCGGTTTTGCCAACCCCAGCTTCACCGGTCAGAATCGGATTGTTCTGGCGGCGGCGCATCAGGATATCGACAATCTGGCGGATCTCTTCGTCGCGCCCAACGATGGGATCAATCTCACCATTGCGGGCCTGTTCGGTCAGATCGGTGCAAAACTGCTCCAGCGCCTCGCCCTTGCCCATGGCACCGGGAGCCATGGCGCCAGAGGCCTCTCCCGGTTCGGCACCGCCACCGGTCACAGAACTGCCATCCTGCGCCGACATCGTGGCCTCAGGCGAGCCATCCGTGGCTTCGGCAAAATTATCCGCCAGATCATCCGCGCCAATGCGGGCCAGTTCCGGCGACATGGAGGCGAGGATATTGCGCAGCGCTGGTGTCTTCAACATGCCCAAAAGCAGATAGCCGCTGCGCACCTGGCTTGCCGAATACAGCAAAGAGCCCCAGACCCAGCCGCGTTCCATCGCGTCCATCAAATGATCGCTCAGGTCAGATATCGCTGAAGCCCCGCGTGGCAACATGTCCAGCGCCCGGGTCATTTCGGTGGCGATTTTGCCGGAATCGAGATCATAATGGTCAATGATACGGTGTAGATCGCTGTCTTGCTGCGCCAGAAGCTGATGCATCCAATGCACCAGTTCCACATAGGGGTTGCCCCGCATCTTGCAGAACACAGTTGCCCCTTCTACAGCTTGATAGCCCAATTTGTTGAGCTTCCCGAATAGCGCCACTCGGCTGATCTCGGTCATGGTACTTCACTCCCTATAGGCACTCTTAAATCCCCGAGCTGACGCCGGGATATAAAAACAAATCATCGACATCCGGCTGGTCTGCGTCCGGGTCTGGTCGGCTGCGGATCCAACTGGTATGGCCAAGCCGGGTCTCGCCGCCGAGGCTCGACCGGGGCACCGCATCGCCGGACAGAACCAGGTTCACATCCCAATCCAGAAAATCACCAACATAGCTGCGCACAATCGCGCGCAGACGGTCCAGCGCCGCGCCTCCCGGCAGCAGCCTCTCATAGTCTTCCAACCCTAGCGGGCCGATGCGCAGGCGGAACTTGGCAGAGCGGCTCCAGACCTTTTCGCCCAGGCTGGTGCTTTGGCCCAAGCCCCCCTGCCCCCGGCCCATCTGCCAGCGATCATCGGGTTCCAGCTGCAGCCAACTGCCGACAAACTCTTCCAGATGTACCGGTACACAAAAGAAATCTGACAGCATCGCCACCAACCCCGCAGGGGTCTTGGTCCCCTGCC
The DNA here is from genome assembly GCF_042192375.1 of Pseudophaeobacter sp. TrK17. Taxonomy (NCBI): domain Bacteria; kingdom Pseudomonadati; phylum Pseudomonadota; class Alphaproteobacteria; order Rhodobacterales; family Roseobacteraceae; genus Pseudophaeobacter; species Pseudophaeobacter sp. TrK17. The sequence continues at coordinate 18,751 of NZ_CP071703.1, read as the reverse complement.
CCAGGATGCCGGTGAAATGCAGCTTGGCCAGATCCGGCATCTCATCGCGGTGCTGCAGCCCCTTGCCATGATAGCCAGCCAATGCCGCGACGCGATCCGCCAAAGGGTCTTCATCGCGATCAAAACTCACCGCCGGCGCGCCCTCAGCCCAGGCCCGATAGAGCAGCGACATCATCCGGTGCGTCAGCATATCGGCAAAGGCAACCATGGTGGGGTCGCGATGGTTGCGTTTGCGGTCGCGCGCATATTCGGTCAGATGCAACGGCAAAGGGCCCTGGGGTCCAAAAAGACCAAAGAACCGATTGGTCAACCGCGCCGGCCCCTCTTTGGTCGCCGCAGAGAAATTCGCAATCGTCGATGGGGGAAAGGCCAGCTCGGCCTCTTGCCCCAAACGCAATGCATCCTGCCGAGGGCGGCGGCTCTCCCCCAGACGGGGGTGATCTCGAAAATGTGCCTCCAATACCCTGAGGGCCTGAAAAACATGGTGTTCCTCAGGGGCTTCGACCAACCGGTCAAAGAGGCTCAGATCATTCGGCCCAGGCCCTTTTGCGGTCGCCATCTGGCGATTTCCCCTCGTTTTTCGGTCGTCAGAACCGTTTCGGTAAATGTATTGATGCTGGCGTAGCCATGGAAAAACCGCTCCAACACGGCCCCCAGCGCATAGATATTGCTGCCTTCAAAAAAGCTCTCGTCAAAGCCGATGGAAATTTCCATGCCGCGCACCGCCGTCGACAGGATTTCGTCGCTCATCCGTCGCACGATGGGGCGGCTGGACACCGAGACGATGCCCTCCAACTGCTTTTCCGTCACCCGATTGCCCAGCGGCGCATAAAGCCCCACCAGCTCCCGCAGAGCCTCTGCCGCGTTGCCCCGGCCGCTGTCGGCAATGGAGACATAGTTCAGGCTCAGATGAGAAATCAGCCGCCAGGCAGTATCGCCCTGCCCCAAAGACGGATGTGGCCGTGTAGGCGAGATCGGTAGGTTGATCTGTTTCACCGGGCCGCCTTCGGGCAGATGAAAGACGTTCTCGTTGCCCGTTGCCAGCAACAGCGGCAGATCCCGATTGGTGCACAGCGCCTGAACCGCCAGTTGCTCCAGATCGGCCCCATAGGGCGCCTGCGAGCGATCAACCAGCGTCAGGTAGGTTTCGGACCCCAGATAGGAGGAGCGCACCCCGCGCAGGCGTTCCTTTTCAGACCGCTCCCGCATGCGGCGCTTTAAGGTGTAATAGGCCGGGTGGGTTTCCCCTGCCGCGGTGAAATCATTTGCTGAATAAAAGGGCCGGAATTCCACATCATCGGCGCCCTCGCCACTGATGCCCGTCACCTTTTTCAACGCATAGATTTCAAAATCCAGACCAGCAGTCCGGTTAGGAACAACCTGATGTTCGGTATCACGCACCGTCAGACGGACCCGGTCACAGCGTTTTTCAAACAGGTTCACCGCAGGAATACAATTGAGCTGAAAAACCTCAGGCAACACCACCTGAGACGCCTCGCGCAGGCCTTCGCGCAGCGGAATATACAGATCCACCTCGTCGCCCTCGGCCTTTTCCAGAGCCGGGCGCAGCCCCTGCAGTTCGACAAAGCGGAACCGCTCGGGCATAGCAAAGAATTCCTGCAATAGCCGGTAGCCATCAAACACCCGCGCCGGCACCGGCAAAAGCGCCTCCTCGCGTGAAAATCCCTTTTGCACAACACGGCCTTCCGGCAGCGGCAAATGCCAATCGGCCCGCCGGTCAGTCGAGCGGGCAACAATGCCCTGCACCTGGGTGCACAGCAGTTCCAGCAGCGGCCAACTGTTGCCTGCGGCGCTGCCCAGGTAGATCTGCAACCGGTCCATGTCGAGATCACGCAGCGGTTCCCCATCAGAACGCTTTAGTCGTAGGCGGATACCGGCGCGGGCCTCATATCCGGTGGCAACACCTGCCGCGACCAGATCACCGCGCCCGTCAATATACTGCGCCTCGGAAATCTCCACCGGCCAAAGTGTCAGATCCGCTGCGGTGCGAAACTCGCAAGGGGTCTGCGCGCCCTCATCCAGACGCGAGCGCAGCACCGAACCGCGCGGCATCAGATAGCCACTTTTGACGGCAGAGTTGGTCGGGTCCGGTTCAAAATGCGCAATCATCATCGATGGCGTCGGTGCCAGATAATGCGGGTAGATGATCTCCAGCAAGTTGGAGGTGAAATTCGGATACTGCAGTTCCAGCTCCAGCTGGACACGAGCTGACAAAAAGGCGACGCCTTCAAGCAACCGTTCCACATAGGGGTCAAGAACCTCGACCCCCTCCATTCCCAGACGCGACGCGATCTTGGGGTAGGCAGCGGCAAATTCAGCTCCCATGTCGCGCAGATAGTTCAGCTCGTTTTCATAGTGGCCTAAAAGGCGGGTATCCATGGCTAGAGCCCCCTTTCCATCGTCACCTCACCCGTGGTCACATCGACCTTGCTGCGCAGATACAGCTCCAACGGCAGGGGCTGGGCCCACATGTCGGCACGAATATCCAGCCCGATGGTCATGCCCGCCACATCAACATCGCCGATCAATTGCACATCCACCGTGCCTTCGATGATACGGGGTTCAAAATTGGTCACCGCCTGTTCAATTGCGCGACGGATCTTTTCGGCTTTCTCAGTCGTACTGAATTCGCCAGTGACTTCGCTCAACCCAAAATTCACCACCGAAGCCGAGGCCAAGGGGTAGCGATCTACATCAATCTGATTGCCCGCGTTCTGGGTATTGAGCAACCACGACAGATCCCGCTGGATGATCTCCCGCAGCCTGTTGAGGTCGATGACCCGGCTGTCACGCGTTTCTTTGCGGTTGGTAGGGTCATTGTCTGTCAGCCGGTCCAAAAGCGAGGGTTGCAGCCGTTCGGCAAGCATCTTGTCAGCCATCAGGGCCGTCCTGCGCGCCAATCTTGAGCTGCCGAATATCCATCAGCGCAAAGTCTTGCTCACCGATGGTCAAAAGCCGTTGGCCAAGACCGATATAGGCGCCGCCGCCCAAGTCTTGCCAATTAGTCAGCCGGGCCAGTTTGACCCCGGATTCTGCTGTTTCGCTGCCCGGATAGCGCGTCGGGATCAGCACCGCCAGCGCGCCCTCATTGGCCAGGGTCAATGTACCGGCCATCCAAACTGTATCGCGCAGATCAGAGGGTTCATCAATTTCAAGACTTTGGATCTGCGCAAAGGGGATCCAGAAATAGCGCCCGTTGAGGATCACCTCAAGCACTGGACCAAGACGCATATCCGCATCTGCAATCCAGTCAAACGCGGTCCCGTTCACGGTCCCGGCGGTTGTGGGTGCCGCCTCATAGGCCGCCTCTCGCAGGGCCGTTGCCTGCTCCACATTGCCCTGTGCCAGCTGTTTTTGTGCCTCGATCAACTGCGCCAGCCAGGCCTCTGGCTCACCCAGGATCAGCGGGTCTTTTTCACCCTTAAAAACCTTTTCGCGGTAGACCTCGCACAGGATTGCCTCGCGGTAGGCCTGCGCCATGACGGTGGCATTTGCGTCCAGCTCAGCGCTGAGCCGCAACTGAGCAACCGCCCGCTTCCAATCCCCCAGGATGCAGAGCAGTTGAAACAGGAAAATCCGCAGCTTTGCATTAGACGGATCCGCGCGTACCTGCTCTTGCAGCGCCGCGAGAGCCAGGTCCGGATCACCAGCACGCAAATGCTCTTCAGGGGTCATGGTCAAAACTCCGCCATGTCAAACATGTGATAGGTAAAAACAATAGAAACCCCGGGCGTGACCACACGCCCGGGGTGGTGCAAATCAATATTCGAATTTGCCGCTTTGGACGTTCCATTGGAAAACAATCGGGTTTTCCAACTTACCGGTCTTTTGGTTCGTCGATTTGTAGGTGTGTTCGATGGCGGCATAGGCCAGCGACCAGGTCTCTTCTGGAATGCCGTCTTCGCTTGCCGAGATCGAGTAGCTGTCGATCACCACATCTTTCATTTTCCAAACGGAATAATCCAGCAGACCTTCGGCCTGGGCGTCACCTGAGCGACACCAATGCATGATGATTTCGGGACGTACCGTCCCGTTTGCAACAGACTTGGCCAACTCATTCGAGGCCTTGCCCATTTGCGATGTCAGCTCGACCTTACCAAAGTTCGAGTTGGCATGCATCCGCTGAGACGACCCAAGATCAGTCATCTCAACAGCGCGTTCAACATTCCAGTTCGCCGATTGAATGACGATCCATTTCTTGTGCTTGTCTTCTGTGGCATCCCCTTCGATATCGGAGATTTCCACGAACATGCTAGCAGCCATTTTGCTATCCTTTCAAAACTTAACTCATTGACAAATTTTGAGGCATGAGTGGTTCTTAGCCTCCTTTTTCCGAGGGCAATTTCGACACCAGACGCAGAGACACCGACAGGCCCTCTAGCTGATAGTGCGGGCGCAGGAAGAATTTTGAGCTGTAATAACCCGGGTTGCCCTCGACCTCTTCAACCACCACTTCTGCAGCGGCGAGAGGTTTGCGCGCCTTTTCATTCTCCGAAGAGATATCGGCATTAAAATCAACGTAATTGTTGATCCAGTTTTGCAGCCAGGATTCCATATCCTGACGGCTTTTGAACGACCCGACCTTATCGCGCACCATACATTTCAGGTAGTGGGCAAACCGGCAGGTGGCAAAAAGATAGGGCAAACGCGCGCCGAGATTAGCGTTGGCCGTTGCGTCCGGGTCGTCGTATTCGGTGGGCTTGTGCAGCGATTGCGCGCCCATGAATGTCGCCACATCGGTGTTCTTACGATGCAACAGCGGCATCATGCCATTTTTGGCAAGCTCTGCCTCGCGGCGATCGTCAATGGCAATCTCCGTGGGGCATTTCTGATCCACACCGCCATCGGTGGTGGGGAAGGTATGCGAAGGCAGCTCTTCCAGCGTGCCGCCACTTTCGACCCCGCGAATACGGGAGCACCAGCCGTAGGATTTGAACGAGCGGGTGATATTCGTGGCCATGCCATAGGCGGCATTGACCCAGGAATACTTGTCGCTCTCTGCACCTGTGGTGTCTTCCTCAAAGGCAAATTCATCCACCGGATCTGTCTTGGATCCATAGGGCATCCGCCCCAGGAACCGCGGCATTGCCAGACCAACGTATTTGGAATCTTCGCTCTCCCGCAGGGATCGCCAAGCGGCATATTCCGGGGTTTGGAAGATCTTGGTCAAATCGCGCGGGTTCGACAGTTCCGACCAGCTGTCCATCTGAAACAGCGAGGGTTCTGCCCCGGTGATCAGGGGCGCATGGGCTGCAGCGGCAATCTTTGACATCTCACCCAACAGTTCGATATCCGGCGGCGAGTGGTCAAAATGGAAATCCGCCACCAGCGAGCCATAGGGCTCGCCGCCCAACTGGCTGAACTCTTCGGTATAGAGCTTTTTGAAGATCGGCGACTGATCCATCGCCGTGCCTTTGAATTTGGCCAGGCTCTTGCCCAGTTCCTTTTTGGTGATCGGAATCACCCGGATCTTCAGCATCTCATCGGTTTCGGTGTTGTTCACCAGATAGTGCAACCCGCGCCAGGCGCTCTCGAGCTGCTGGAACTCTTTGTTGTGCAGGATCAGGTTGACCTGTTCGGTCAGCTTTTTGTCGATCTCCGCCACAATGCTTTCGATCGAACGCAGCGCGTCATCTGAGATCAGGCCCGTATTGGCCAGCGCCTGTTCCGCCAGGGTTTTGACCGCGCTTTCAACAGCGGTTTTGGCCTGGTCCGACTTAGGGCGGAATTCCTTGTGCAACAGGTTTGCAAATTCGCTGGAGCCAAAAGCTGATTCTGCCGGGGCCGCTTCGGTTTGGAGTGCTTCGTCTGCCATTTTATCCCTCCTTATTCCGTCTCACCACCAGCGTCACCGCCGGGTTTGGGCTGGGCAGCCAGGGTTTTCAGCAGGCTCGGATCCTGCATGATCTTGGTGATAAGATCCTCGGCTCCTGTCTTACCATCCATATAGGTCATCAGGTTGCTGAGCTGGGTGCGTGCATCCAGAAGCTCTTTCAGCGGTGCGACCTTGGCGGCGATTGCTGCCGGTTTGAAATCGTCCATGCTTTCAAAGGTGATATCCACCGCCATATTGCCCTCGCCGGTCAGCGTGTTGGGCACGGTAAAGGCCGCGCGCGGCGCCATGGATTTCATCCGCTTGTCAAAGTTGTCGACATCAATTTCGAGAAACTTGCGGTCCGCAACAGAAGGTTGCTCGACCTCGGATTTCCCGGTGAGATCCGCCAGAACACCCATGACAAAGGGCAGCTGTACTTTCTTTTCAGCCCCATAGAGTTCCACATCATATTCGATCTGGACCCGTGGCGCCCGATTGCGGCCAACAAATTTTTGTGAACTTCCAGCCATCTAGCTCTCCTTCAACTCGTAATCTAACGTCCCAAGAAGCCCCGCTCCCGGATCACGCCGGGTCGCCGAAACCTCTTGTTTCCCCTTTAGTCGTCGTCCTCTAGGCCACCAATCAGCTGCACATTCTCCAGCCCACGCGGCGCCATATCATTCACAATCGTGAGGAAGTCTGCCCCCACCAATCGCTTGGCCCGTTCCAACAAAAGCGGCAGCGGGCTAGAGGGTTCTTCCCGCTGGTAATAGGCAATGATCCGGTCCAGCGTATTGGCAACATCGGTTGGCGAATTGATCGCGCCGGGCGCTGCCACAACACGTGCCCCCCCTGCGGCCGCAGGGGCCGCCTCTGCCGCGCCAGCCTCTTCGCCTGCGTCGTTGTCCTCATCCTCAGCAGACTCGGCCAGGTTACCATAGTCACGCAGCCGCTTTGCCATCTGGCGCAATTGCTTTATCAGCGGATCCAGCTCCGGCCCCTGTCCTGGCGTCTGTTCAGAGAACACATCCGAGATCGCCTTGATATTCGCCTCTGCCAGCTCAACCGCCGCCAAACGCCCTGCGATAAAGTCATCATCGCTGTCTTGAAACGCGGCGCCGATGCTGGCCTGATCCGGAATGGTCTCCATATCCTCAGGCGCACTCATCTGCCCTTCGGCGATTTCAATATCGCGCAGCGAGAACCGGCCAAAATTGCGGCTGTCGCTCAGGTAGACGCGCCGCAAGGCACTATAAACTGGCGACGGTCCCGCCATCTCCCCCGGCTTACCGCATAAATCCTGCACTGCGTTCATCCGCATGATCGCATCGCCATCGTCCTCGTCCAGCTCAGGGTGGCATGTATCCCAGAACTGCTCAAGACAGCCGCGCATGTAGCTGGTGACATCCGCAAACCCCACAAGCTCACCACGCGCCAGCAGCGCCTCCGCAAGAAAAACCGCCGCGCGCAACTCATGACTGCGCTCAAGCACCTCAAGCGCTTTTTCTTCTACGGTGGCAAAGTCCGCAGGGGTCCCTGCGCCGCTGTCGTCGGTGAGGGGCTGCGCAGCACGTTCCATTTCGGCAAAGGCCGGGTCATAGACGAGGTTATCCCCACTTGGAGACTCTTCCCCAATGGACTGTAGAAAAACAGCCAGATCCATACGGCTGACCCCCCAATAATCAGGTCAAGCGCAGTCTGAAAAACCACATCCTATATGAAGATACAGGTATGCGGCGACCTCAGCTGAGCCATTATCAAAACAATAACTTGACGTGGAGTGAGCCTTATCGCCATCTTAAAGTCAATTGTTTTTGCACCTTTTTGTGAGTAGTTGTCATGTGTGCAGACCGTGTTACCGGCGATGAAGTCAGGGCCATGGTGCGTGAAGGCGCCAAGCGGCGGACGAGCTTTGCTTTCTGTCTGGATCCGCTCAAAGACCCCCTGATGATGATCCAGCCAGGCAACAAACCAGAGGCCCTGCGTGCGCCTCTGAAACAGGCTGGCGGCAAGCCTCCGATGCTCTGGGGAACCTATGTTGTACAGGGCGATCAGATGGAAATGACCTGCGAGCAGGCGCCTGCTCAAATGCTCATGCAGCTGAAGCGTTTCCTAAAATCCAACCGCCCCAAAGTGAATGTTTTGTTTTACGACGATGGCGGCAATATTCTTGACAGTCTCAAGCCAGAATCAGCCACGGCAGACGCCACGCAAAATGCTGATAGTAGTGATATTTCTGCCCCTGGAATTGATTCAAAAGCAATTGACCCGCTCAAGCGCAGGTTAAAACGCATTCAGCCGCGAATCGCGTTGGCCCCCGGCCCGCTTGAACTGAAACTAAACCGTGCTCTGGGTAAATCTGTTGGCCTCATCAACTCCGGGCGCCTGCAAGAGGCCGAAACACTGATCCTGGTGATCGAACGGGCCCTCGCCGCCCTTGGCAAGGATCGCGAAGACGAAGACACTACCCTGAAACGCGGCCAGCGCGAGTCTGATCAGCGCTCTCTTGGGGCCCAGGTCAAACGGGCGCAGGGCTTGCAGGCCCATGTGGCCCGCGCCCCCGGCCCCGCCCGCGACCGGCTGACCCAGGCCATTCACAAAGCTGCCCGACTGCTGAAACAGCGTGATCTGAATGGCGCACGAGATGCCATGGACAAAATCGAAAAGGCCCTGACCTCACTGGTCTGAACCGCCCTTTGCAGGGCCAGGTCATATGGGCAAACCCAACCGTTATGTGACCCGGAGCTTGCGCCCCGACCCACAGATAAGACCTTACAATTTGAATAGTGATTCCTTCCAACTCCGGAGACCGCGATGCCCTTCACCTCTTCTGTTCTTTCCCTGATGAGCCGCAGCTTTGCCATTATCCTGCTGGTCATGGTTCCGCAGCTCAGCCGGGCTGAAACCGGTCCGCTCTTGGTCGAGCTGAACAAGATGGAAGAAATTGACGGCGGCGGCTGTCGCGCCTTTTTCCTCTTTCGCAATCAAACCGGCAAGAGCTTTGCCGGCTTTGAAATGTCGCTGGCCATTCTGGATGGCGACGGCATAATCGACCGGCTGCTCTCGGTGGATGCCTCCCCCCTGCCCGTTCAGCGCACAACCTTGAAACTGTTTGAAATTCCAGAGACTTCCTGCAGAAATATCTCTGAAATTCTGCTGCATGACGTCACCTCCTGCCAGCCACAGAACGAAGTCCAGATGGATTGCTTCCCGATCCTCACGCTGGGTTCACGCGCCACAACCAAACTGGTGAAATAACCATGGGAGCAATTCTGGAAAACCTCACGACGGGGGGGCCGGTGATCGCCTTGCTGGCTGTGATTTCGCTGCTGTCCATTACCCTGATCGCGGTGAAACTGCTGCAGCTCTGGCCGGTGACCTCTGGCAAGGACCAGCGTCAGAACGCGATCGAGCTGTGGCAAACAGGGGATAAACATGGGGCCCAGGTGCAGATTGAGCAGGGCAAATCCCCTGCCGACAGGATCCTGCAGTATGCCATGGGGGCGCTGCAAAACGGTCTCAAAGGCCCACTGCTGACCGCTGAGCTAGAGCGCCGCGGCAATGAGGAAGTCCAACGTATGAACGGTCTCATCCGGCTGTTGGAGCTGATTGCCATGGTGTCCCCGCTGCTGGGTCTGCTTGGCACGGTTCTGGGCATGATCCAGTCGTTTCAGGAATTGGAACTGGCGCAGGGCGCCGCCAATGCCTCGGTACTGGCCGGCGGGATCTGGCAGGCTCTGCTGACTACTGCAGCGGGTCTGGTCGTGGCTATTCCAGCGGCCATCGCAGCCGGGTTGTTTTCTGCCCGCATCGACAGGGCCGCGCTGATGATCGAAAGCGCGGTGGGGCAGTTGATGCTGGCGGATCATGGCCGCTAGCAGCTGGAGACGCCCCTGATGTTTCTCAAACGCCGCGCCCCGCCTCAGGCCCTGATCTCGCTGGTGCCTATGATCGACGTGATGTTGATCCTGTTGGTGTTCTTTATGGTGACCTCGACCTATCTCAATCTGGATATGATCCCGGCCCTGCACCCTGCTGAAGGTCGCGCGCAGCCAAATGAGCCATCTGATACGCGCTTGATGATCCGCATTCAGGCAGATGGCAGGCCCAGTCTGCGCGGCGACACCCTGACGCCGCAGGAGCTGAACCAAATTTTGGCGCAGGCCCTGGCCAAAGATCCCCAGGCGCAGCTGGTCATTCTACCGTCAAACTCCGCGTCCACCCAGGATCTGATTTCAATAATGGATCAATCCGCCACGGCCGGGGTGCAGAACATGCGCGTGTTGCGACTGGAGGCCCGGCAATGAAGCTGAAACGCGCCAGTCGTGCCCCACAGTCAGAGACAATTATCGCGCTAATCGACGTCGTCTTCTTCCTGCTGGTGTTTTTTATGCTGATTGGACGCATGGACGCCACCGCGCCCTTTGACGTCGCACCGCCACAGGCCCAAACCGGGCGAGACATGCCCGCAGGCGGCGTTACCCTGGCGATCTCAAAACAGGGCAATCTGGCCCTGGATGGCAGCACAATCGCCCCGGCGGCTCTGGCCGCGGCACTGACCGAGCAACTGGCACGGGATGCCAGCCTGCGTCTGCGCATCAATGCCCACCGCGACGCGGATCTTCGGCATGTTCTGCCCTATGTCAGCCAGGCCGAAACCCTGGGCATCCGGGATGTTATACTGGTGGTCACACCGGAACGCGCGCCTCAATCAGGGTCACACCCGTGAAGCCGCCAGCGACCTCCCCTGCCCTCACTGCTCTCAAGCCCCAGGCCGGGCTCTGGAGCCTGGGGCTTGGGCTCTCTGTCGCCGTCCATCTTGTGGCACTGGCCGCCCTGATGCCGTTCATCGACCCCGATCCCGTGGTCCAGCAACCCAGCCCACAAAGCGCGCTAACGATGGAATCCCAGACGGTTGCGCGCAGTCAGGCACAGGAACAAACCGCCACTCCCGACCCCGGCAAGCAAGTCCCTGCGCAGGGCGACAGCCTCGCCCCTGGTGCAGTGCAGGAAACCACGGCCCAGGCCAGCGCCCCTGCCCTGCTCCCGGTTACAGCCGCCGCAGCACAGGGAGAGCAATTGCCCAGCCTCGCCCCCCCTGGTGTCACAGCAGCTGTACAAGCCCCCGATGCGCCGCTCGCCCCTGCCCGTCCACTTGCCAGCCAGCCAGCACTGGCGCGCCCTGCAGCGGGGCTTCTCTTAGCCGCTCAGGACGCTGACCTCCAACCCGTGCCAGCGCAACAGCCTGATCTCGCCGCCACCCAGGCGCAAGTGCCCCCTGCGAACACCGTCGCAGCGGCAGCGCCAGACCTCATCCCGGCCAGTCCTGCTCACGCGCAGGGCCAATCTCTGGCCGAGACCGCCACCATCCCCCAACAGGCTGCCGAAAGCCCGCCCCAATCAGAAGCAATCACCGCAGCCCTGGCCTTTCAGGGCGATGGGACCAAAGATCTAGACCCGGCCTCTATCGCCGCCTTTCAAAGCTTCACCAGACCTGGCGACCCCGGCAGTCAGGCAGCAGACCTGCGCGATGGTCTTGCCGGATTGCTCGGCGCGGTGCCCTGTTCCCGGCTGCAAGTGGTCTTTGATCCCGACACCGCCACCCTAGAGCTGCGGGGACACTTGCCCGAAGATGGGCTGCGACAGCCGGTGCTGGCAGCTCTGCAGGCTCAGATGGGCCGCGATATTGCGCTCTCCGACAAGATGCGGCTGTTGCCACGTCCACAGTGCGGCGCGCTTAGTGGTATCTCCACGGTTGGCCTGCCGCAAAGCACCGACCAGATCACCAATCCTCTGCTTCTGGGCGCCGATGCCCAGGCCCGTGTTCTCAGCTATTCCGGCGGCGAGCAGCTGTACTTTGACCTGACCGCGCCAGACTATCCGGCCTATCTTTATGTCGATTACTTTGACGCGGCCGGTGATGTGATCCATCTCAGCCCCAATGCGCAAATTCCGCTAAAACTGGCCGAGCCCAAAAGTGCCCAGCGTGTTGGCGCCGAAACCCCCAAAGACACTGGCCTGCAAATCACCGTTGGACCGCCCTATGGTCAGGAAATCGCAGTTGCGTTTGCAGCCTCTTCTCCTCTGTACGAAGGTCTACGACCGCTCAGCGAACCTGCCGCTGCCTATCTTGATTTCCTACGCCGCAAGGTCGCCGAGAAAAGAGATCAAGATATTGATTTTAAAGGAGAATGGGTCTACTTTCTAATCGAAACTCAAGCCAAGTGAGACTCTGCAGCATGCCCCAGGCATGCTGCCAGGCCCAACGAAGATTGGGCAATCTGTGATTGTCGATCTTGGGCGGGAGCCCCCCCCTTTTTTGCGACTTAGACAAGCACAGCCAAGCGATCCCCAAACGGCTTTACCCAGCAGGTCCGCGCTATTGACAACCACCCGCCGCCCAGGACTTCAAGCTCCGCTTCATGACCCCGCCAAAGGGATGTTGTTTGCTCAGCGACCGCTGCATATTCAGGCTCAAATAGGTATTGGCCTGGGTGCACAGGCGCTCGCGAGTCCATTGATGGCAGGAACTGCAATTTTGTGATTTCCAGTAGCTTTCCGGCAGGCCCTCGATTGGCGGAAACATCGGCGTCTGGTCAATAAGCTCAGCGAGGCTACGCCCACTGATCTGTTCCAGTTCAGACACCAATGGGCTGGCAAAGGTCACGGGCCCTGCCTCCGAGTGGCGCGGCTCTGCGCTGGCTTGCGCGCTTGCTGGGCCGGCGTCAGCCACGGTGCCATCGCCGATCGGATCGCTGCCTTGTCCCATCTGTAAGGCAGCAATTTCGGTCGTCACGATTTCAGCGTATGTCCCCGTGGGGTAGCTTTGCATATAGGCTTCATAGGCCGCTAGGGACCCCTCTTCCTGCGCCGCTTTGAACAGGGCTGTTTCCTGTTCATCCGGCGCCACTGGTGATGTCGCAGGCGCAGAGGTGTCGACGGACAGCTCTTCAGCCATGACCTCTGCCAACAGCGCGCGCGCCTCCGGTGTGTAGGTTCCTTCCGGATAGCCCCGTAAGAACAGCATCAGTTGCACCGGATCGCGGGCACTTTGTACCGAACGCCAAAGCTGCAATTCTTCTGTTTCCGCCGCTGACAGGACCGGGCTTGGTGGTGCCTCGGCGAACATAAAGTCACTCACCAAAGAGGAGGTATCCCAAGGGGTCTGCTGTCCGTCGCTCTGGGCAAGCACAGCGCGGCGCACCTCTTTGAAGGCCTGCTCCACCGGCTGGCCCGGCACCACAATCTGTTCCACCAAGGCCTGGGTAAAGGGACTGTTCGCCCCCTGCCCATCCAGCGCCACCCCTCCGGGCGCCGTCGCGTAGGCCAGAAAAGTACCCGTTGGCGCCTTCATTTCAGCCAAGCCACTTTCATTCAGCTCCGGCACGTTTTCAAAAGGATTATTGCGACAGGCATCGAGGATCACCAAATTGGTTCGATTGCGCGCCGACGCCATCTGCCGCAGCACGGTTTGCGCTTCAACCGCCATCAGGTCCAGATCCGCTGCATCTGACAACGCCACATCCACCGGCAACAGGTAATTGTTGCCAAAGCTTTGTACCCCATGTCCTGCATAATAAAACAAACCGGTAGCATCGGCGCCTGCGGCCCGCAGATCACGACCAAACTGGGCAATCGCCAACTTCATCTCGACCTGGCTCATGTCCACCGCCATGGAGACCGTAAAACCAAGCCCCTCCAGTGTCTGGGAAATCATACGGGCGTCATTCACCGGATTATCCAGGGCGGAAACACTGCCATAGGAGGCATTGCCAATGACCAACGCCAGCCGCGCGCCTCCCTCGGGGGTGGTGGCGCGCGCAGACCCTGACAGAAGTGCAACAAGCACCACTATGCGAAACAGGCACTTGGCCCAAAAACCAGTCACTAGTCTTAAACTCCAATACTCTGTCCCCGCGGGGACACCTTGCAAAATTGAGGTATTTACTGGCCGAGGCTACGCAATACTTGCTTTTTGTCCTAGGATTTTTGTTACTCTAGAGAAGCCGCCCAAACTTTGGCCATCATCCGGGCGGTCCTAATTGATCTTTCTAGTATGAGTATTTTGTCATGATACGCCAGCTTCTTCGCCCAGTCTTCGTCCTCTTGGCTCTTTTCGCCCACCCAGCCTTGGCAGCGGATCCATTTGAGCATGGCTGGCAACTTGACCAGGAGGCATCGGCCATCACCTTCCTGTCGATCAAAAAGGACACGGTTGCAGAAACCAGCCAGTTTGCCGCCATGAGTGGCCAGATCACCGAACGGGGGGTGGCCCAGTTGGTTATCGCTCTGGATTCGGTCGATACACAAATTGACCTGCGAAACGTTCGTATGCGGTTCCTGTTCTTTGAAACATTCAGCTTCCCCGAAGCCACAGTAACCGCAGTTCTGGACCCTTTGTCACTGCAGGATCTCCCCAGCCGGCGGCGCAAGGTGATCAACTTGCCAGTGACCCTGTCGCTACATGGTGCCGAGGTAGAGCTCGAATCCGAGGTCGCCGTGACTTTGGTCAGTAATGATCGGATCACTATCTCCACCCTTAATCCCGTCATTCTACAGCTCGAAGATTTCAACCTGATGGCAGGACGGGACAAGCTGCAGGAGGCCGCCAATGTCACTATTACCCCGCTGGGCATCGTCAATCTAAACCTCGCCTTTGACCGTCGGGCACCTGGAACACCGGTCCTGGCCGTGCCTGCCACATCCGGGGCCAGCGCAGCTTTGGAGACCGCTGGCGATTTCAGTCGCGAGGCCTGTATTGGGCGGTTTGACATTCTGTCCCGCAGCCGCAGCGTGAATTTTGCGCCGGGAACGTCGCGACTGGATCAAAAATCCACCAGCTTTTTGGACAGCCTGTTTGATATTGTCAGCCGGTGCCCCGACCTTCTGATTGAGATCGGCGGCCACACAGATAACAAAGGCAGCGCCGCGGCCAATACCCGGCTCAGCCAAAAGCGCGCAAATTCCGTTGTCAGATACCTGTCAAATAAGGGCATCGCGCGGGCGCGTCTGCAATCCGTCGGCTACGGTGAAGCAAGCCCCTTGGTCCCCAATGACACAGCGCAGAACCGGGCAAAGAACCGACGCATCGCTTTTAAGGTTCTCAACTAACCTTCTCAAATAGCTGCCCCCAAAAACCAAAAGGCTGTCCCCGCGGGGACAGCCTTTTTCTTTAGACACAAAACCCGGCAGATCAGTCGGAGGTCTCACCCTCTTCCAACGCAGCGAAAAAGGCAGCGATAGCGGTTTCCAGCCGGTAGCGGTCAATGACTGAAAAATCCCGTTCCATCGCCAGCTCGATACGACCGTCCCGCGCCTGACAGCGTACCGTCCCCGAGGGGACAGCGCAGCGCAAAGTGGTTTTGGCGACGCCAGCCTTTGCTTGGCCCCCTGTCATTCCGGCAGACCGGCCAGCCTCAGCGCTGCCCAAAGATCCGGATAGGAACCCGCGCAGCACCGCCAACTCTGCCTCCGCGTCGGGCCGCGGGGCGTTTTGCAAAACCTGTCTCAGTTCTTCCGCCAGAGGCTCCTCCTCCGAAAGCCGTTTCTTAAGCTCCAGCCCCAACGCTCTTGGAATCGCTTCGGCAAACTGCAGGCTCGTTCCGATCATCTCCAACAGCTCCGCAAAATGACGGATGTAGTTGCGTTTCTGCCGCCCGGCCGAGGCATAGAGATGACTCACAGCATCTTCTACCAGGTCACAGCCGGTGTCGGGATCCTGCGCATAAGACAGCGCCAGCTGCGCCATTTCCGCAAAAGAGATGTCGCGGCGCACCAGGTTTTCATCCACCATGCGCCGATACAGCCCCTGAAGATCCTGGCCCTTGGCAATCAGCCCAGCAGGGATCGCCGCAAACTCCTCCGCGCCGGTTTCCGCATAAAGCGCCCGATAGGCGGAGAGACGACGAAAGCCCTGGATCAGCTGGTAGCTGCCATCGGCCTCTTCTTCGACCCGGATAGGATTGGACAGACCAATACTGCGGATCGAGGCCTGCAGCTCTTCCAGTTCTGGATCACGCGAGGTTGCCCGGTCCCGCACCAGCTTGCTGGTGGAGATTTGGTCCAGCGGAATGCGATCAACCACCAGCCCAAGTGCCTTGAGCCGAACAAACTCATGCGCCAGGCGGTCGTTTTCGGCCCGGATATTCTGCTCCGCCACAGCACGCGCCTTGAGCGCCTCTGCGTTTTCCGAGATCGCGGTGGCCATGGGGCCACGACGGCTTTCGGAAACCGGAGCGCCATCCGCCTTTGGGGCAGGGGGGGCCGCAGCGGGTTTGGGTGCAGGGTCCGCAGGAAAGTTGATGTCAAAAACGCGGCGTTTGCTCATGGTCTATCCTCCATCTTCTCCCAGGCTTCGGCGGCATAGCCTTTGAATTCTTCATAGGCCTGATCAAAGGACGCCCGGGCGCGCCGCCAAGTTTCGCGGGTCATGTCCCGGTAATCAATCTCGTAGATCGAACTCAGGAACCGGCCCGATTGTTCAACCGCCCGGGTCATTTCGATCGGGTGGTCGGCCATGCGCCCGTCAAAGACCTTGATAAAGGCATCGCGCATGGCGCGGTGCAAATCGTTGCCACTTTCATAGCGGGTCAGCAAAAAGCGCACGTCGAGAAAGGCCTTGGGCAGGGTGAACGTCCCCGCGGGGACAACCCCGTTAAAGGCCGACAGATCCTCCAGTGCCTCGGACAGCTGACCGATAAAGGAAGTGGTCGAGTCGTATTCCCAATAGCCGGGGCCAGAGGGGATATAGAGCATGTCGGCAGCAAAGACCGCATTCATCGACTGATAACCAATCGCCGGTGGGCAATCAAAAATGATCATATCGTAGTCATCCGCCGAGACCTGATCGAGATAGCGCGACACTGCGGCAAAGAAGGACCACTCAGGATTGAGATGGCGGTACTGGGCGCTGGCAAATTCAACAAAGGCCGCATTGGCGCAGCTAGGTACCAGATCAATGGTCGGCCAACTGGTCGGCTTGATAAAGTCATTGATGCGCAGATCCTGCAGCCCCATGCCGGTGATCGCTTCCGGCAGGGTCCGTTCAGGCAGGGCAGCACCAGATTCAGCCCCGCGCGCGGAGGCATTCATCCGCTCGGTCTCGCGCACAAGATCCCGCGCCATGATGCCCCAGACTGTGTAGTCCTCGGTCACATCGCTCAGCCCCATGGAATGGGACAGCGTCGCCTGTGGATCAAAGTCGACGCAGAGCACCCGGTAGCCATCCAGGGCCGCGGCATGGGCGAAATGCAAAGCCACAGTGGATTTGCCGGCCCCGCCTTTGAAGTTGGAAATCGCCACCCGCAGGGCGCGCTTGCCTTCGGGACGCGGTGGCATCAATGATTTGCGATTGATCTTGATGCGACGCCGCAGCTCATTGATCTCTTCCAATGAATACCAACGCTGACGCCCGTCTTCTTCCACATGGCCCTGGGGCAGCGAAGGATCTGCGGCCAGACGCCCGCGCAGGGTAGACTGATTGACCTTAAAGATCAGCTCAGCCACCTCCCAGCTGGAGAACCGCCGCAGGGTCTTTTCCATCTCCGGGGAAAAGGTCTGCTGCCGGATCCAGCTCTGCATCTTCAAGGACTGGGCCTGTAATTTCGCCAGGTCTTCGTGAGTGAACATGACTGCCTCTCGCTTTTTGCTATGTCTCTCGTCCTTTTAAGCAGGACGCTAATTTTTCCTCATTACTCATTTACGCCGGATTTGCTAAAAACGCAAAACCTATTACTCTGAAAAAGAGCGTCCTGTCCCCGCGGGGACACAGGGTGGAAAAGACCATAGAAAACAACGGGACGAGACCAGAAACCGATTCGCGATTCGCCCTGCCAAATTCCTGGCCCCATCCCGGCGAATGGCAGGGTGAGGCACCAAATATAGGGTGACAGTAAATGAGCATCCGCTACCTAATGGGGGACATTTTCGCTCCATTAGGGGACATCCAAGGCGTCCCCCAATACCATTGATACCAATTTTTTCTTTCAAAAAAGGAATTGGGGACAGGGCCAAGCCAACTGGGCTCTTGACAGAATCGACATCAAGGACGCAAATCGTCTACATTGAATAAATAGCGTTGAGTTCCTGTCAGAAGGGCGCAACGTAAATCGGGACAACCCGATAATATGAGGCAGACAACCCTGGATCAAACTTAGTTTTCTCATGGGAAGGCTAATCTGATCTGGCCATTTTCAAAATGGTTTAGGGAACGCGAGAAGGACTGAAGGACCCATGCAGGTAAAGCGACCCGCCGGGCGACATGCCTCGGTAGTGAAATATGATATCCTGACAGCCCTGGGTGCGTTTGCTTTGTCGCAGCCAAAATCACCGCAACGGCTTGTGTTGCGGTTTATGACTTTGATCACAGCGCGCTACAATTGGTCTAGAAATGAGCTGACGGTTGGCCAACGCGAAATTGCCAAACTCTGGACTGTCGACGAACGGACAGTAAAACGGGAGATGGCAAAGCTACGCGCGATGGGCTGGCTGATTGTGAAAAAGCAGGGCGTTCGCGGTCGGGTCAGCGAGCATGGGCTCGACATGGACCGCATCTATGAAGATACCCGTACCAGCTGGTCCAATGTTGGCCCTGACTTTGAGCACCGCATGAAGGGGCAGGAAGCGCCGCCGACAAATGTTGTGCCCTTGCGGACAGGCCAAATTGCGGCCGCACCTGATCTAAGTGATGGCAATGAATGGAGCTTGGCAAAGGCTGTATTGCACCAAGAGGACCCGGCCATCTACACCGCCTGGATTGATGCGCTCAGCCGTAGCGAAAGGGCAGGGGGGCGGCTGACCTTGATCGCGCCCAGTCGCTTTCACGCCAACTATGTCTTGTCCCATCTAAAGCCAAGACTGCTGGCGGCCTGTCGCGATGTGGACGACCAGATTTCCGATATCGTGGTGCTGAGCTGA
>NZ_CP071702.1:0-180649 GCF_042192375.1 Pseudophaeobacter sp. TrK17 | reverse complement strand
GTCTGCCCCGATCCGTGGGCGCGTTTTTTATGTGACCGCGCGTTATTTTTCGAGACTATTGCCCGACCAGCCAGATTCGTGCAAGCACTTTCTAGATTTAGTGGTAATCCGTTAGGCCAACACAAGTGTCGTGTTCACAGGAGCCCCAACTTTTTCGCACGCTCAAGCAGCATTTTGACCGAAGACGGCTGCCAGCTAGTGCGGCCTCGAGGGGTGCGCTCACGCATCGATTCTAGCCGGTCGCAGATCGCCTGCAGTGTGATTTCGGGGTCCGAGCCTTTGATGGCAGCCACGATAGCCGGCAGGCGGTCATCGGTTTCGCGGCGTCCGGCGCGGCCAAGGACTTCATCTGGTAGAAACCCGTCGCGGACATAGGCTTTCACAGCACGAAGTAGGCGGCTTTGGGTCCAGTGCCGGTCGTGGGGCAGGGGGCCATTAATGATTCGCAAAACATCTTCCCAGGCCATATCCGGCCGTAGGCGTCGCACGTGGGGCACCCAATCCTGCGCGGTTTCGTTCAGGCGCTCCATGTAGCCGTCCTGTCGTGCCAGCCGCACCTTGCGCAGCGCGTCGGGGTCTTTGGTGCGAAGCCCAGGATTGCCACCAACGCGCCCTTTGGCGCGCGCAGAGGCAAGCCCGGCCTTTGTGCGCTCACGTATCAGCGCGCGCTCGAACTCGGCCGCGGCGCCCAGAACCTGCAATGTGAATTTTCCTTGAGGGGATCCGGTGTCGATCGGGTCCTGAATGGAACGAAAGAACGCTCCCTTGGCCTCCAGACGTTCGATCACCTCCAGCAAATGCGACAGAGACCGCGCAAGCCGGTCGATCCGCACAACGACCAGCGTATCGCCGCTCTGAACGCGTTCGAGCAAACGAGCGAGTACAGGACGCGCGCGATTGCCGCCTGAGGCGTGCTCTTCAAAGATCTCGGCACAGCCCGCAGTTTGCAGGGCCTCAGACTGGGGCAGGGGGGTCTGATCCTCTGTCGATACGCGGGCGTAGCCTATCAGGGGCATGAAAATCGGCCGTTTGCAATTTCATATACCGTTACTAAACGACCGTTTGTAAACGAATGCAACCGCTCTCTCTGTGGTGCTGCTCATCAAAAACCCCTTGGATTCCATACGCTGAGCGTGATCAGAGAGATCTCGCAGACCACCGCGCGCACGTGCTAAATAAGGTGTGTGGGCGCACCCTGACAAAACACTTGGGTAAAATGCAAAAGTGCCGTATTTTGCACATATGAAGCCTCAAGTATCTACACATTATGATAGTTTTGACGATCCTCTAGTGGATTCGGAGGGGCTTGAAGAGACGTCTGAGGACGACCTGTGGTCCCTGCCCGGTCCGATGGAAGTGGAGCCGGATTATCTGCCGCCCGGACCGAGGGCAGAGCTGGGTGAAACCGCAGTCCTCGACGATTGGCGGAAGGCAGAGGCGGTTAATGCCGCGCGTCTCGCCCGTGTGGCTGGTCGGATCGGCGCGTTGGACGACCGGCTGCGCCGTGGCCCGAAAGGCTGGCGGCACAGGCTCGCGCTGATGGAGGCGGCAGACCTCAGCTGGTTTGTGGGTGACCGTATTGGCCCGGATCGGCTGGCGCTCTGGATATCCATGCGCCTGTCCGGTGTGCAGGACAACACTGCAGCGCTCGCGCGTGTCGGATGGGCAGTGCGGCGTCTAACAGGCGGTCCCGGCCCAGAGGTGGACCTGTCCGCCTTCCTCGATCGCCGTGACCCCGAAAACATAGCAGGTGAAGCCGAACCCTTTGCGGATCGCGCGGGCGGTTGGCTTGACCTGATGGCGCAAGCCGTCGACCTGCACCCGATCACACGCGCCTGCATGGGGTTTCACCTCTGGAGCCTTGCGGGCCTCGGGCAACAGGGCGACCGGATGGAAGCGGCGGTTACCGCCGCACGCATTGCCGCCAGCGAAGGCCCGAATTCGAATGGGGGGGCCATCTTTGCGCCTCTGGCTATGCGCGGGGCAGGGGGGCTACGCGCCAGTGGCCCACCAGCTGAGCGCTTGGAGCGTTGGCTCGAGGGAATGGAAACAGCATGCCTGACCGCGATGCGGCACCTCGACGATATCCAGGCATGGTCAGCGCGGGCGGAAACCATGATGGCCCCGCTCTCTGGCAAGACACCACCAGCATTGCGCGCCGTGCTGGCCGAATGGCCCCTCGTCTCCGCCCCAATGGCCGAGACCCTGACCGGTGCCAGCCGCGCCGCCGTCCAGCGCAACCTCGTCTGGATGGAAGCGCGGGGTTTGATCTGCGAAGTGACCGGGCAGGGCCGGTTCCGGATGTGGCGCACCACGACCTAAGAGATGAGCGTCATCGCTCGGTATCCTGACGGGTGCGTGCCAGTCGGCCAAAGTTCCGGTAGGAGGAGGCAAAGCCCGCCGGAGCCTTGGCAATCAAGGTGCTCGAAGTTGGAGATACTCCTCGCCAGTGCGCAAGGCCGCTGTGGCCGGCGCTTCCGTGCGGTTGTGCCTTCACCATCTATGATTACTGGTGAAGGCGGCGAGCAAGACGCCCGGTATTTTGGACACTGCGCGGCCCTGTTTGTCGTTGCTGCTTTGCCTGCCCCCGTCACCGTGCAAGTCAAAGTTCACCATACTGCCGTTTGCGGCTCGGGCGAAGCGGGCGATATGGCCTTCCTCCATCGCCAGCTTCGACAGGATCTGACTCTGCAGCAACCGTGGTCTCGGGAACAGGCCGGGTCAGGCTGGGCGGCGCGCCGATTTTTTCATAGTAGCGGATGGTAAATTGCGGATCACAAGGATCGTGTGTGTTCACGAAAATATGTCCTTGAACCTCTAGCCACTAGAAGTCTTATCTAGTCAACGTGAACAGATATGTTCCCGCCATAGATTGCTGGTGGGAACCGAAAGGGTCCGACATGCTGACAAGACGACACTTCATTCAAACAACAACGGCGCTATTCTCCGCGTCTGTTTCCAGCCCTCTGTTGGCCGATACCTGGCCCACCGAGGCACAGAAGGCTGAATGGGACGCGCAAGTCACGCCGCCCGGATTCGATCCGGCCGCGTCAAACCCTTGGGGCCTACACCCGCGCTTTTTGCCCCAGCGCGTGGTTGCGAAACCCGGACTCGTGCCAGGAGACATCCATGTCGATGCGGTCGCGCGGTATCTCTATCATATCGAGGAGAGCGGGACCGCAATGCGCTACGGTGTGGCCATTGCCCGGGGCAACCTATACGAGCCTGGCGTCTACACGATCAAACGCAAGGTGAGGTGGCCGCATTGGACACCGACCCAGAACATGATCGAGCGGGATCCGGAAAACGCACGATGGGCCGACGGGATGGAACCCGGCCCCGAAAACGCTTTGGGATCACGAGCCATCTATCTGTACGTCGGAGACCGCGACACTTATCTTCGAATACACGGCACGCCCTATCCGAGAAGTATCGGCGGTCGAGCCAGTTCGGGTTGCGTGCGGATGGTCATGGCTCACATTAACGAACTTTATCCCAACGTTGAGATCGAATCGACGGCACATTTGTACTCAGCGGAGGACAGTGTCACCGCGCGAAGTTGAGTGTGGTGCGTAAGTCTGAGGCGCGTTAATGCAACGTGTGGCGCGTCCTCAAGCTTCGCGTGCCACGCAGATCGGATTACCGTTCGCCGTGCGCAACGGCAGCAGCGTCGTTTCGACCGGCCCGCTGTGTTCGTACCAATAGCAGCCGTCTTCCGGCACGAGGCGCGCGGTTGCAACATCCTGATCCGGACCAGCCATCGCAACCACGGCTTCGGGAACGTTGCCCGTCTGGTCTGCCGTGTCGTTCGGCCCTGTCGGCTGGATGGCGCATCCTGTCGTGAGAAAAAGCGCCACCGCAACCATCATTTTTTGCTTAAGCATCAAAACCTGCATCGAGTTTCCTTTCTTTTCTGTTTTTCTTCGTATCGGCTTTTCATGCCTCACGCCGTGATTGAGGCTGTCGTCGGACCGTCTAGCAAGAAAACAAACGGAAATACCACCGAACTTTGCCCTTGAAGCTCTAGCTACTGTAGGGGCTATGCCATGACAAAGCACCCGAATCCAGAGGTCCGTTCATGCCGTCCGACACCCACCCCCACGATCACGATCACGCCGAAGACGCCCAGGCAAGCGGCGGCAGTTGCTGCGGTAGCGCCGCAACGTGCGGCGACATCGCACCGACGACGCCCGCCCCAACCGGCGGGCGCAGTTTTCAGGTGTCCGGCCTCGATTGCGCCGAGGAGGTCGCGATCTTGAATAAGGTAATCGGCCCGCAGATCGGCGGGGCCGAGCATCTCGCGTTCGACGTGATCAACGGGAGGATGACCATTCTCGACAGCGCAAAGAATGTATCGGACGACGAAGTTGCGGAACTGGTCGCGAGCACCGGCATGACCGCGAAGCCGTGGAATTCCGAGAACGCGTCGGTCGACCAAGCGGCCCATCTTGCACGACAGCGGCTGTTTACGGCACTCAGCGGCGGCTTCTGGGCGGCGGGTTTTCTCTGGCACATCGTCGAGACCGGTATGGGCGGGGCGCTCGGCCTCTTCGCGGGGCACGGCGAAGCGCCGATGCCGCTGGCCGAGGCGGGGCTTTTTGCAGTTGCTATCCTATTCGGCGTTTGGCTTGTGGCACCGAAGGCATGGTCGTCCGCACGTCGGCTGTCGCCCGACATGAACCTTCTGATGGTTGTCGCAGTCGCCGGAGCCATCGGGCTCGGTGAATTCTTCGAGGCAGCGACAGTGGCTTTTTTCTTTTCGCTGTCCCTCTTTCTCGAAAGCTGGAGCGTCGGGCGCGCGCGGAACGCGGTGTCGGCGCTCCTGGATCTTGCGCCACCCACGGCGCGCGTGATCCGCGATGACGGAAGCGAGACCGACATGCCGGCGGCGCAAGTCGCCGTAGGCTCAAGCTTTATTGTACGCGGTGGCGACCGTATCCCGCTCGACGGCGAAGTGACGGGTGGCACGGGCGCGGTCGACCAGGCGCCGATCACCGGCGAAAGTGCTTTAATACCCAAAGAGGCCGGAGACGAAGTCTATGCGGGCACGATCAACGGCGAAGGTACACTAACAGTGCGCGCCACGAAGGCCGCCTCGGATACCGTCTTGGCCAAGATCATCCGCATGGTCGGCGACGCCCATGCCCGCCGCGCGCCGGTGGAACAGTGGGTTGCGAAGTTCGCCCGCATCTACACGCCTATCGTCATGGTTCTCGCCATCGCAATTGCGCTGCTGCCGCCGCTTATCTTCGGCGGAGCCTGGGATTACTGGTTCTACAATGCCCTCGTGCTGCTGGTGATCGCTTGCCCATGCGCTCTGGTCATCTCGACCCCTGTCTCCATCGTCGCAGCGCTCACCGCGTCGGCGCGGGCGGGCGTCCTCATCAAGGGCGGTGCCTATGTAGAGGCGCCGGGCAGGACCACGGCGCTGGCCATGGACAAGACCGGCACGATCACCATGGGCGAGCCGGAAGTGGCGGCGGTGCACCCGCTGGGCGGGGCTTCAGCGCAAGATCTGATGACCCTTGCCGCAGGGCTGGAGGCACGTTCGTCGCATCCTTTGGCGCGTGCCATTCTCGCGCGGGCGGAGGCCGACGGCATCAAGGTGTCCGCCGCAGAGGATACCCGAAC
Source organism: Pseudophaeobacter sp. TrK17 (assembly GCF_042192375.1). Taxonomy (NCBI): domain Bacteria; kingdom Pseudomonadati; phylum Pseudomonadota; class Alphaproteobacteria; order Rhodobacterales; family Roseobacteraceae; genus Pseudophaeobacter; species Pseudophaeobacter sp. TrK17. Next base: position 175,018 of record NZ_CP071702.1, on the reverse strand, counting down.
CATTCCCGGCCGTGGGCTTGAAGGACGCATCGACGGACGGTCCATCTGGCTGGGGTCGGACCGGTTCGCCGAGGAGAAGGGTTTCGGCGGCGCCATTCCGAAGGATCTGCGGGAGCGGATCGAAGGCGCCGGCAGCACCCTTGTCGCTGTCGGCGATGAAACCGGTGTGACGGGCATTCTGGAACTGCGCGACCGCATCCGCCCTGATGCCAAAGGCATCGTGGCACAACTTCACGCGCAGGGCGTAAAGACTATCGTCATGCTGACCGGTGACAACGAGCGGACAGCGCGCGCCGTTGCCGCCGAGGTCGGTATAGACGAGGTGCGCGCCGAGCTTCTGCCCGAAGACAAGGTGACAGCCATCGAAGAACTGGTCGAAACTCATGACATGGTGGCCATGATCGGCGACGGGGTGAACGATGCACCCGCTATGGCGCGCGCGCATTATGCCATCGCGATGGGTGCTGTCGGTTCGGACGCGGCAATCGAGACGGCGGATATCGCCCTCATGACCGACGACCTCGGCAAGGTGCCTTGGCTGATCGGTCATTCGCGCCGGACAATGTCGATTATCCATCAGAACATCGGTATTTCCTTGGCAACCAAGGGAGTTTTCGTTGTCGCTACCGCGTTCGGAATGGCCTCGATGTGGGGCGCTATTGCAGCCGACGTGGGTGTGTCATTGCTGGTGGTGGCGAACGCCCTGCGCCTGCTCAACAGCCAAGAGGCCAAGGCACCGCCGTCCGGTGGCGAGCAGGTTGGGCCACAGATGGCAAAGGCCGCGCTTGCCCACGGACATTGATCACGCAGCATTTGCAAGGTAACATAATGTCCATATCAGACCTCACGAAAGAGGCATCGAGCAGTGAAAACCATCCGATTTCCCCGCCGCGCCGTCCTGTTGGGTGGCTTAGCGGCCTTTTTGTCGGGCTGTGCCGGCAAGTTCCGCAGCTATGACGGACCCGAAGTGACGCGACTTCGGCTCTACAAGGGACAGCGTTTGCTTGTTCTCGACGGATCCGATCGCGTGCTGCAAACCTATCCGATCGGGCTGGGCTTCGCTCCTCAGGGTCACAAGCAATTCGAGGGAGACGGTCGGACCCCGGAGGGCACCTACATAGTCGATAAGCGCAACCCTGAAAGTACGTATCATCTTTCAGTTGGCATCTCTTATCCAAATGAGGCCGACATCGCCTTTGCCGCAGCGCAGGGCCTTTCCCCCGGCGGCGACATCTTCATCCATGGTGGTCCACGCCCCGGCATCGACCCGACGGACATCCGCGACTGGACAGCTGGCTGCATCGCAGTCACAGATCGGCAGATCGAGGACATCTATGCAATGGTGAAGGACGGAACGCCTATCCACATCTTTGCATGACGGTCTTTCTCATGCGGCGGTGGTTAGCCGTCGCATTGGCCGCCAGAGCCCAGCTCCACGAAGCCAAGATGAGCGCCAGCAACATCCAGTCCCCGAAAAGCGCATATGGCGTAGGCGGCTGCGCTGAGGGAAGATCAGCGTCGATGATGCCCCTTTCCCCTGTATCGAGCCGCGCAATGATCTCTCCGTTCGCGTCGATGACCGCAGAGATGCCCGTATTCGCGGCTCGGATGACAGGAAGGCCTTCCTCTACGGCGCGCATACGTGCGGAAGCCAGATGCTGCTCGGGTCCGATGCTGGTTCCAAACCAGGAATCGTTCGTCGCGTTAAAAATCCAGTCGGGTCGGAACATGTCGTCGACCACATGGCCTGGGAAAATGATCTCATAGCAGATCGCCACGGCGACCAGCGGCATACCCGGAAGCGCAAGGGTGCGCGGACCCGGTCCGGGCGTAAAATCGCCCAGCCCCGCCGTCAGCCGCTCGATCGGCAACCAGCCGCGGAATGGCACGTATTCGCCAAAGGGCACGAGATGGTGTTTCGCGTATCCGGTCAGGATCTCATTGGTATCGTCAAAAGCCTGGACGGTGTTGAAATATCGGGTGCCATCCTCGCTCAGTACACGGTCCGGCACTCCGGTTAGCAGCACGCTGCCGTCCGGTAGCGCAGCGGCAATGCGGGCCCGCGCCTGGGCATCCTCATCGAGGAACCCGGGAAAGGCGGTTTCCGGCCAGAGAAGAACGTCGAAATCGCCGGGCTGGGTTGAAAGCTTGATATAGCGCGCGAAGGTCGCCTCGCGGTTCTCGGGCGCCCATTTCTCCTCTTGGGGAACGTTGCCCTGAACGATGCGCAGGTCGACATCCGGTGGCTGTGGTGCATCCGACTGGAGGCGAAGCGTGCCGACGGCCCACATCGTCACGATGCCGGCCAGCGGCATTAGCGAGATGATCAATCGTTGTCGCCCGACCGCCATGAGAGCCGCGCCGGGGAGTGCCGCTACGAACACGGTGAGAAAGCATAGCCCATAACTTCCCACCCAGGCGGCGGGCTGGCGAAGGGCGGCGTAATCGACAAGAGCGTAGCCGGCGAGGTTCCACGGAAAACCTGTCAGAACGTGACCGCGCAACCACTCGGCCGCGGTCCAGGAAGGTCGCGAACAGGAGGCAGGCCAGGAGACTGCCCATGGCTCCGCGCCGCGCGATTTCGACGAAGAGCACGGCGGCAATGGCCGGGAAAATCGCGAGACCTGCGGACAATCCCGCGACGGCCGGGGTCGCCAGCGCCCCGAAACGCTCGGGTTCGACGTAGAAACTTTCCGCGATCCACGAAATCCCGAAACCGAACTGGCCGAGACCAAACGCCCAGCCGACGAGAAAAGCACGCCCGAAGGAGAGGTCGCGAAGACCGACAAACAACGCAGAATAGGCAACGGGAACAAGAAGGAGAATCGAGAAAGGCGGGAAGGTTAGAACGGTCAGCGGCCCGGCGGCGAAACCAAGCGTCATCCGCGAGAGCAGACGTTTGCGCAGAGCGAAGCAGTTCAGAATTACCGGCTTCACGACTTGATCGGACGCCGCGCACTGATCCAGGGTGCGGCGAGCAAGAGCCCCACGCCACTGACGACAAACACATCGGCCATGTTGAAGGCAGGCCAATGCGTTGAGTTGATGTAGAAATCCAGGAAGTCCGTTACAGACCGATACCGCACACGATCAATGACATTGCCCAAGGCTCCACCGATGATCGCTCCGTAAGCGAGCGTTTCAACCGCATTTTCGGCGCGAAACAGCATAACCCCCAGCCAGCCGCAGATGGCAAGAGCGAGAGCTATGAGGCCCCACCATGGTGCGCCGCCAAGTAGTCCGAAAGTGACGCCATCATTGCGATAAAAGACGAGGTTAAAACCTGGAAACACGGCGATTCCAGTGCTTAAGGAGGCCGCATTCGCCACAACAATGGCTTTTGTGATCTGATCGATTACGAAAGCGGTAAGCGCCGCAAAAATGCCGATCACCGGAGATAGTTTATGCACTGGCATTGCGTCACCCCAACCAAACATCGAGAAAAAGCATCAAAACGAGTCCGATGGCCAAGCCGAGCGTTGCCTTGTTCTGATGGCCGCTGCGATGGGTTTCGGGGATGATTTCGTGGCTGATGACATAAAGCATGGCGCCTGCGGCAAAGGCCAAGCCCCATGGCAGCAGCGGTTCCGACAGTGTGATGATGCCGGCCCCGAGCAAACCGCCAATCGGCTCGACCATTCCCGTTAGCGCGGCGATGCCCCAGGCGCGCAGCTTCGGATATCCTTCGCCCAACAGGGATACCGCAACGGCCAGCCCTTCAGGCGCATTCTGAAGCCCGATGCCGATGGCGAGTGGCAGACCGCCTTCCATACCTCCGGAACCGAAGCCAACTCCGACCGCGAGGCCTTCCGGGAAGTTGTGGATCGTGATTGCGATGATGAACAGCCAGACCCGCCGTAAGGACGCCGCTTCGGGCCCTTCGCGTCCCGTTCTGAAATGCTCGTGCGGCAGCCTTTCATTCATCAATGCAACGGCCCCCATGCCCAAAAGGATCGAGACGCAAACGATGGCCGCAGGCATCGCGCCGTTCTCGAACATCGGCTCCGCCGCATCCAACGCCGGGATGATCAGAGAAAAGAACGAGGCTGAGAGCATGACGCCGGCAGCGAAGCCGAGCGACAGATCGCGCGTCGCCCGCGACGGGATGCGCCCGAACAGCACGGGAATTGCTCCGACTGCCGTGAGCGATCCGGCGGCAAGGCTTCCGAGAAAGCCGAGCATTATCGGAGACAGGTTTTCCATAAGCGGGCCAGATTATCCTTCGGCGTAGCTTGAAAAGACTTCGGTCGACCCGTCCTCGCGGATGAGGAAGACATCATAAGCTTCACGGTTTTCTTCCGGCCCCATGCCGGGCGAGCCATAGGGCATTCCCGGAACGGCGAGGCCGACGGCGTCCGGGCGTTCCTCAAGAAGGCGGCGGATATCAGCGGCCGGGACATGGCCTTCAATCACGTAGCCCTCTATGAGCGCGGTATGGCAGGAGACCATGCGCTGCGGCACGCCGTTGTCGAGCTTGAAACGAACCAGCGACCCGCCAAACATGTTCTCGCCCGTCGGCGCGAATCCGTTTTCCTCGAGATGGTTCATCCAGGACAGGCAGCAGCCGCATCCGTTGGTCTTGCGGACGTCTATCGCTGTTGCCTCTGCGAGGGCCTGGGCCGCCGGGAACAGGGCGAGCGCGATGGTCAGAGCTTGGGTCATGCGTTTCATGGGTCAGAGCCTTTCGGTTGTCGTCTGGGCAATTTCGCTGTCAAGGTTTTCAGTCAGAAGCGCGCGCGCCTCGGTCAGACGCAACAGCGCGGCGGTATCATCCACCTCGTTCTCTGCGGCTTCGGCGAGCCTGTCGTCAGAGAGAGGGTCAGTCGGACGCCCATCTACGAGGACTTCGTAGTGCAGGTTGGGACCTGTCGCTGTGCCGGTTGCGCCAACGCGGCCGATCACATCTCCCGCCGCCACGCGTTGGCCCTGTGTTAGGCCCTCCGACACGGCGCTGAGATGCGCGTAGCGCGTCATGGTCTCGGAGCCATGGGAGATTTCGACCACGCGTCCATAACCGCCTCGCCAGCCGATGAAGCTGACCCGGCCCGGTGCCGTCGTCCGTACCGGCGTCCCGCTTGCCGCGGCAAAATCGACGCCGGTGTGCATCCGGACGTTTCCGTAGACAGGATGTGTGCGGCGCCCGAACACCGAGCTGAGGCGAGCGCCCTCGACTGGCTGTGCAAAGACGCGAAGCACCTCGCCATCGACGTAGATCGTCGCCTGACCGCTGCCGTCGTCCGGCCAAACGATCTCGTAAAGCGAATCGCCGATTTCCAGTGCGGCGAAGGCGAGGTCCGGCTGTCCGATCTTGTCATCGCCGACGCGCGTCTCGCGCCAGAGAAGCCTTAGTGTCTCGCCTCCAGCCATCTCACGGCGGAAATCCACGGTTCCACCCAGCATTTGCGCAAGGTCCACGGCAAATCGGGCGGGGATGCCGGCATTGTCGAGTGCCGCGAAGATCGAGGTGTCGATCACGGCCTCCCCAGCAAGGGTTACGATCTCCGGATCCGGCGCCACGACCTGCGTGGACACCTGCTCGCCAAAAAGCACCTCGATCCGCACCCCGTCCTCGACGGCGAGCGAGACGGTGCGGGGGCTGCCATCCATAGTCGAAACAACAGTGACCGAATTCCCCGGCCGCAACCGTCGCAGATCGTATTCCGCGCCAAGTGCAAGGGCGACTTCCGCCCTGTCGGCTCCCGCAAGACCGGCTTCGGAAAGCAAGGAGTCGAGCGTTTCACCAGAAGAGATGTCGCGAGACCAAGTCAACAGGGGCGGTTCGATGGCCTGCATCGGCCTGTCAACAACAGCGGCCTGCAGCAGGGGCAAGGGGCCGAAGCCGGGTGTATCTTCCACCCACGCCGTAGCTGGCAGCGACAACGGAATATCCAGGCTCCGGGGAGCTTCAGGACGCTGGGGCATCCAGCTACCTGCCTGGGCAAGTTCTGGCGGCACGGGTTCTTTCGACAGAACATCGAAGAATGCGATAGCCGCCCCCGAAACGGTCCCCGCAAGCGCGACACCTGCCGCAAAAGTTCTGAGCCTCATGTCGCTCCCTCCGTTTCTTCTTCCAACGCGCGGCGGATCTTCGGTACCGCGAATTCCCTCGGTTCATGATAGTCAATCATGGTGACGAACCGTCCAGCGGCACCGAACAGGAAGACGCTGGCCGTGTGGTTCATCGTGTAGTCGCCGCCTTCCGTGGGCACCCGCTCGTAGGCAGCGCGGAAGCCGTCCGCGATGCGCGCAATCTGCCCCTCCGGTCCCGTCCAGCCGCGGATCGCTGGGTGGAAATAACTGACATATTCTGCCATCGCCTCGACGGTATCGCGCTCGGGATCGACCGTGATGAAAACCACGTTCAACTGTTTGGCTTCGTCTCCTAAATCGTCGAGCCAACCTGAAATGTCCGAGAGCGTGGTCGGGCAGACATCGGGGCAGTAAGTGAAACCGAAGAACGCCATCGTCGGTCGCCCGATCAGGGTTTCCGGCCCGACCTCGTTGCCTTCATGGTCAGTCAGGCGGAAATCCATCTCGGTCAGAGCCATAGGCCGCTGCTCGATAGGTTCGGGCGCACCGGGTCCGTCGACCCGCCACCAACCGACGAAGAGCGTCAAGGCAATTGCACCGGCACCGGCCGCGCCGTATCCTGCGATCGTCCTTCGTCGCATTAGTCTTCCGGTCCGCGTGCGGCGATGCCAAGGATCGGCACCTCGACTGTCACCTCGCCCCCGTCGACAAAAAGTAGGGTCAGCGGAAAGGTTTCCCCTTCCGTCATGGGTTGTTGTAGCCGCATCAACATCGCGTGGAGGCCGCCCGGCTCAAGCGCGACGCTCTCGCCCGGGGCGATCGCGATCTCACCTGCCGCGCTCATGGAACTCACACCTTCGGCATTGGTCTTCGTCTCGTGGATCTCGGGCATCATCGCGAGGGGTGTTGAAAGACCAATCAGCGTCACCGGCTCGTCGCCAGTGTTGCGGATCGTCATGTAGGCGGCCCCGGGGCGGTTCATCCCTATGGAGGCGCGGGACCAGGCGCTTTCGACGACGACATCCACGGGTCCGGCCAGTGCGGGTACTGAGAGCCCTCCAAAGGTCAAGAGCGCGGCCAGTGTGCCCGTCATAATAATCTTTTTCATCGTTTTGGTCCTGCCTTTTCCATTCAGCTTTGCACGGCGGCAACTTCCGCGGCCACTAATCGACGCAGTTCTGCCTCCCCGAATGGATCGAGCGACTTGCCGTTTACAAAGAAAGTAGGAGTCTGGCGAACTCCCACGGTTTCGACGTCCGCACGATCCTGATTCAGGATCGCAACGACATCCGGTGCCAGCATTTGCGTGCGCGCGGCCTCTGCATCGAGTCCGGCAGTGGCGGCGATCTGGAGGATCAGACCGGGCTCAGGCGCGCCGTGCGACGCCCATCTCGGCTGATCCCGCAGAACGGCTTCGAGCACCGGCTCGTAAACGCCTTGCATGCGTGCTGCCTCGAGCACGCGGATCGCTTCCTCGGATGCCTCGCCATGAAACGCGGTGTAGCGGATAACGACGCGGACGGCATCTCCATGCTGTGCCATGATGTCCTTCACGATCGGATGGAAGGCGCGGCAAGCCTCGCAGGCCGGGTCAAAGAATTCGACAATCGTGACGGGCGCGTCGGCAGGTCCGAGGATGGGCGAGTAAGAGCGGATCATCGCGTCCGCGAGTTCCGGCGCAACGGTTTTTGCTTCGGCCGCGGGGCCGGGGCGAGTCGCGTACCAAGTGGCTCCGCCGAAACCGGCAACGCCGAGGGCGAGAACGGACAGGATTAAGCCGCGTCGATTCATGTTTGTGTTTCCTTCAATGAAAGTGCCGACAGGAACCCGATCAGTGCGAAGGCGACCAGCGCCATCAGCGGGATCGGAATGCCGAAGACCAATTGGTTATCATCGGTGCAAGAGGGGCCGGTGGCCGTGCAGGGCTGGATGCGTTCGGGGATCAGGCCCGCGTAGAGGCCCATGTGCCACAGGGCGACCACGCCACCACCAAGCGCCAGAGCGATGCCATAGCGCCCGACGCTGCCGTCTCGCCACCAAAGGCCGAGGCCGAGAATGATCGCGAGCGGGAACATGAAGGCGCGCTGGAACCAGCACAGCACGCAGGGTGTCTGCCCCATCACTTCGCCGATGAAAAGTACAGCAAGCGAGGCGACGAGGGCAACGATCCATGCCAGCCCGAGGGCGGTTTCTGCGGGTACGCGGTTCATGTCGGTCAGATCCTCTCTTCCAGATCGGCGAGAATCTCTTCAGCGGACGTGCCATAGGGCCATGAGTCTGCAAAGCCTGCCTCGGGGTCGAATAGAAACAGATGTGACGTGTGGCCAATTGTGTAGCCATCCGGAGCTGTAGCCTCTTCGATGCGTTCAAAGAAGATCGGAAACGTTTCGGATGTAGCGGCGATCTGTTCGGGCGTACCTGTCAGCCCGATGATGTTCGCATCGAACAGCGGAACGAATTCGGCGAGTGCCATGGGCGTGTCCCGTTCGGGGTCGATGGTTATGAAAATCGGCTGGACCCTCGCGGCATTGTCGCCCAGACCGTCCATCACCGCCGCGACCTCAGACAGTGTCGACGGGCAGACATCGGGGCAGTTGCTGAAGCCGAAAAATACCAACATCCAACGCCCCGAAAAGTCTTCTTCTGTGCGAACCATACCTTGGTGGTCCGTCAATTCGAATGCGGCGAGAAACGCCGGATCGGTGTCGGTTCGGGCGCGGTCAGCGCGATAGTCCGACCAGAGCAAAAGCCATACGAAGGCAAGCGCCGCGGCGCCTGCCAAAACCCAAAGAAATTTCTGTGCCGATGTAAGGGACAAACCTGCGCGCCTGATTTTGATTCTTGATTATTGTCGCGTCTACATCCTCTAGCTACTAGAGGTTCAAGCGCTAATTCACGTTGTGGCTTAAACTCACGCGTCTGTGAATCCGGCACTTGTCTATTGGGGCGGCAAAACCTACTAAGACTGTAACTTTTTCATGGAGGCGAAGATGCTCACGATCGGCACTCTGTCAAAGAAGACCGGCACAAAGGTGCAGACAATTCGGTACTACGAGCAGATCGGGCTCATGCCCGAACCTGGCCGGACTGAAGGCGGACAGAGGCGCTATGACAACGCACAGCTCGACCGACTGTCCTTCATCCGCCATTCGCGACAACTCGGCTTCTCGCTTGATGCGATCCGCGAGCTGCTCGACCTCAGCGACCAGCCCAATCGGCCCTGCGAAGAAGCCGACGCGATTGCGCGTCGCCAGCTAAAGCAGGTGGAGCAGCGCATGGCCCGTCTGAAGGCGCTGCGCACCGAACTGAAACGCATGGTTCACGAATGCAGCGGTGGACGTACCGCCGATTGCAAGGTGCTTGAGGTGTTGCGGGATCATTCCGAATGTTTGACCGAACATGACGAGATCGGCGCCTGAGATGCCTGCCGCGCTTGCATACCCGCTTGCGGCCTTGGCCGAGATCGCCGGGTGCTTCGCGATCTGGAGCTGGTGGCGCCTCGGCGCATCCGCGGCTTGGCTCGTACCCGGTATTGTAGCCTTGGTGGTATTCGGGTGGCTTCTGGCGCAAGTCGAAACGGTTGCTGCGGGCCGCGCCTTTGCCGCCTATGGCGGAGTCTACATTGCGGCTTCGGTACTGTGGATGTGGCTTGCAGAGGGTCACAGACCGGACAGGTGGGATGCGCTTGGCACAGCCGTTTGCTTGCTCGGCGCAGCTATAATACTGGCCGCGCCACGAACCAATTGAACTTTATGGTTTGAACTTGAAACCGTCTCAAATCGCGATCTCATCGCCCCATAAAAAGGGCTATGCTCTGCATTGGTTGGGGCGCCTGCCTGAAAGCTCCCGACGGTCGTACGTGGAACTGACCATCAATAATCAATCCGGAACCCTGATCTGCCAGAGAGGTTGAAAGATCATAGTTCACAAATTGGAATGGGAAGTATGGCGGCAGAAAAACGAGCAGAAAGACGCACACTTTGGATCGTTCTCGGTCTCAATATCAGTCTTGCTGCGGCCTTTTTCGCAACTGGGACCTTCGGGGATTCCAGTGCCCTGATCGCCAACGGGCTCGACAACCTTTCAGACAGCTTGGTCTACGCAATCAGTCTGTTTGCATTGTCGCGGTCTGCGAAATGGAAACGTGGCGCGGCGAATGTCTCGGGCGGCCTGCTGATCGTGTTCGCCATCGGGATCCTTTATGATGCTTGGCGCCGCTATGTCGGTGGGTCGGATCCCCTTGGCACCGTTATGATCGTCATGGCGCTGATCGCGGCGGCCATCAACTCAGTTTGTGTCTGGTTGCTCGCTCGGCTCAAAGATCCGGACGTCAACATCCGCGCGGCCAATACTTTCAGCTGGAACGACTTTGCGGCAAACCTCGGAATCGTAGTCGCAGGTGGCCTCGTTGCCTGGCTGGGAACGAACTGGCCCGACCTAGTCGTCGGTGTGATTATCGCCGGGATCGCGGCCTGGGGCGGTGTCAATATCCTACGCGACGCACACGGTGAACACCACAAAGCAGTTCACACGGACAAGTAGTTGCGAGAGATCGTTTCTAAAAGAAGGGGTTGAAGCTACAGTAACTATAGAGACTAGTCTGTTCCAAGACGATTCGAGGAGCGACTCCGTTGCAGATAACCAACCCCCTACTTGCACCCACCAAACTACTGGATTTTGATGCCGCGCCTCTTGCGCATCTAATAGAGAGCCGCAGCTGGCGCGACTTATCCGAATACGATCGGATCGGAGCTGCCTATGATTTCGTTCGAAATGAAATCGCGTTCGGATACAATCGAGCTGACGACATCCCCGCATCCGAGGTACTTTCCGACGGCTACGGGCAGTGCAATACCAAAGGCACGCTCTTAATGGCGCTGCTGCGTGGTGTTGGCGTTCGTTGCCGGTTGCATGGGTTTACGATCCACAAAGGCTTGCAGCGCGGTGTTGTCCCAGAGTTGGTGTATCCGCTTGCTCCAGAGGAAATTCTCCACTCGTGGGTAGAGATCGAATTTCAAGGGGCCTGGATCAACCTTGAAGGCTTCATCCTGGATGACGCTTTCCTCGAAGTCCTGCAAAGATCGTTCTCGGACACGGACAGTGTCTGCGGTTATGGCGCGGGCACGGATTGCCTTGGCGCGCCTCCCGTCGCCTGGAACGGAGAAGATACCTACATTCAGAAAACCGGCATCGTGCAAGATTTCGGCGTGTACGATACGCCCGACGCCTTCTATTTGTCCCATGAGCAATCCTTTGGAAGGCTGCGTGGTGCCCTTTACCGTCATATAATACGCCACTGGATGAATGCGCGCGTACGTGGTTTCCGCAGCGGCCGCCTGAAGACTGACCGACGCGCGACACACGCGCATGAGGAGCCTGCCAATGCCGCATGATCACGGGCACGCGAATATCGATCCGAATTCTGGGGATCGACGGGTTGCGATCGCGATCTGGGCGAATGGGCTACTTACTGTTGCGCAAATCGTCGGGGGCATATTGTCGGGCAGTCTAGCACTTATCGCCGATGCGCTGCACAACTTTTCCGATATGGCCTCGCTTGTCATTGCCTTCGCCGCGCGCAAGATCGCGCGCCGCCCGGCCGATGAGCGCATGACTTTCGGCTATGGCCGGGTCGAAATCGTCGCTGCCCTGATCAACTACACCACCCTGATCGTGATCGGCTTCTACCTGATCTACGAAGGTGGCATGCGCATGATTGATCCACCCGAAGTCATGGGGTGGACCGTCGTCATTCTCGGTGGAATTGCGCTTGTGGTCGACACGCTGACCGCAATGCTGACCTATTCGATGCAGAAGGGGAGCGTGAACATCCGCGCGCTGTTTCTCCACAACCTTTCGGACGCGTTGGCTTCAGTGGCCGTCATAGTCGGCGGGACGCTCATTATACTTTATGATATGCGTTGGGTGGATCCGGCCATCACCATCGGCATCGCGCTCTACATCCTGTATCTGTCCTTCACCGAAATAGGGGCCCCAATTCGAACCCTGATGCTTGGGAGCCCACCAGATATTGATGGAAATGACGTGGTCAGAGCGATCCAGATTGTCGATGGCGTTGTGGACGTGCATCATGTCCACCTGTGGCAAATGCAGGAGAACGCTGCGGCATTGGACTGCCATATTGTTGTCGAACGCGACCGGATGGGTGAGGCCGACAAAATTAAAGAAAACGTCAAATCGGTGCTGCATGAACGTTTCTCAATCGAGCATTCCACGCTTGAATTCGAAGCGACCGACAATGCGCATCAGGAGGCGCAGGTGTTCGGACACCGCTCATGACGATTGCCCAAGGCATACTAGTGGTCGTAGGCCTGCTGTCCGGTCTGGTTTTGATTGGTGCGCTCCTTTGGTCGATCGTCCGCCCGTCCAAGCGCATCTGGCCTCCAAACAGAGAGCATTCAGTCATACCAATCATTGCATGGGGCCTCACATTGGCCGTGTTTGGGGCGGTGATCGGTTTGGGCATCGTGGATTGGAAATCCGCTTCTATGCCCAACGCGCTCCGTTGGGCAGTCGGGCCGTTCTTGATCGCAATCGGAAATCTGATCGCCTGGTGGGGGGCATTCATCATTGGACTGAAAGCCACCAGTGGGGTGAGAGACGAGCTGATCACTTCGGGTCTCTACCGTTTCTCTCGGAATCCGCAGTATCTTGCCGACATGGCCATCCTAATAGGTTTGGGTCTTCTCTTCGCCTCACCTTGGGTTTGGCCTGTCGTCATCGTTGGAGTTGCCGCGCTGGCCCTTGCCCCGCTCGCAGAAGAGCCATGGCTGTGCGAACAATACGGCACCAAGTATCGCAACTATTGCGCTGAAACACGTAGATATCTCTAGTCTCGCCGCCTCACGAGAACGTCATCAATTTTCGGTTGAAGCTCTAGCAGCTAGAGGTCGTATCCGTTCATCAACAAAAGGGCGAGGCAAAGTATATTACTGATTCAAAGAAAACACGGTGCCAGTTCGTCTCGACAACTATGATCGGACTTCTGGGAACACCTTCCCTTCTCCGTGCTCAGGAGCAGGAGCCCTCGGCGGTACGCAGAAATATTTCTGTCCTTCAGTGCGGATCCCTGGCAAGACCACTTCGATAACCTTCAGCACGGTGCAATTATGTGCGACATTGACTCGCGTGCAGTCCAGTACTGGTCGGAAGACGAAAGTGTTTACAAACTCTACCCTTCAAGTGTCCCCGCCTCGGAAGAGCTGACCCGCCGAGGATATACAGAGGTTATAAGGAAGGTGGAGAGGCCCAGTTGGCGGCCCACTCCATCAATGAAAGAGCGCAACCCCGAATGGCCTGACTATTGGCCGCCGGGTCCTGACAACCCGCTTGGAACCCACGTGCTTTATTTGTCGTGGCTGTATTACCGGGTGCACGGGACCGGGGACACACGCAAGATCGGGCGCCAGTCATCAAACGGTTGTGTCGCGTAGCCTTTAATTGGGCTCTGCCTCAATCTGTGTGGCGGAACGGTAGCATTCTCGCCCGCAACAATTCTGGACCGGCTCGGCCGTACATGGCGCGCTTGAGGGTTTTCAGGCGGTTGATCTGACCTTCCGCCTGGCCGTTGTTACAGGGCATCTCGATCGCCTTTTTGACCACATTGAAGTCCCGGTTCAAGGTGCGGGCGAAGCGCACAATGGGCGTCAGGCCGGTTTCGATGGCGTCGTCGATCCATGCAGGGAGCGGACCCGCTTGGCGGCCACGCATGATACCGTTGAAACGCATGGCGAGGCTGCGCATCGTTGTGAAGGCGGGAGAACCGGCTTTGAGCGTGTCGACTTTCCGCGCCTGATCCGAGGTGAGCTTTCCGCTGGGTTTGATGCACAGCGCGGCCGCAATGACCGGAGAGATCGCATGCCCCGTTTCCGGGCCCCGGACCGGCTCCAGGATCTGGTGCTCCACGGCGGGGCCCTTCGTTTGCTTTTCGGCTCTGCGCCCGCCCGCCAGCAGCCGCTTTTAATGCGACTGACTCCCCTCGTAACCACGCTCTTGGATCATACGGTACAGGGCGCTGCCTGTTCGAATGCCGTCCTTCCAGCTTTGGCTCAGGAATTCTTCAAAGTACCACGGCGAAGTCGGTTTCAAAGCGGCCTGTTTGCGGTCCGGTGGCGTCTCGAACTGCAGCCATTTCGCGATGCTGCGGCGCGGGAACCCTGTTCGTCGCCCGATCTCGCTACAGTTAAGCCCCTGATTTCGGAGCGCATGGATGGTGGTGAAAATCTCTTCCCGAGATGTCCTGTGCGCAAGGCGTGACTTCAGAAGGCTGCCGGCTGCGGTGATATTGTCGGCGTCGGCCAGCAGCGCTCTGCCGGTCTCAGGGCCGTGGAGGTTCATTTGCTCCTCAATGGCCTGCCGCAGGTTTTGCACGATATGGAACCGATCAGCGACCTGCTTCGCCTGCGGTGCCCCTTGCCGTGCAGTCTAGGCGTAGAGACCACACCGATCTCTGCTAATCACTTTCACCTCGGGGTGTCGCTTGAGCCAGTTGGTGCAGGTGACGACATCTCGATCCTCAAGAATGTCGATCACCACGCGACGCTCCAGATCCACAATGATCGTGCCGTAGGTTTGCGACTTCCGCCAGCTCCAGTCGTCAATCCCGATGACCGTCGGCGGCTTGGCGGTGCCCTGAGCACGCTTTTTCAACTGCCTGAGCACCGTGTAATCGCTGACCCCAAGGCCCAAACGGTGCAAGAGCCGTTCGGCAGGCCGTCCGCCGGTTGCATGCCCAAGATGACTGACAATCTCCCCGACACGCGAAGTGCTACGTGCAAACGGATGCGCAATCGAGGTGAGTTGGTCTGCGAAAGTCCGGCGTGGGCAAGCGGGTGCCAAACATCGCCAACGGCAAATCGCGAGATCAACCGTTACCTCCTCTCCATGGGCGGGATAATCCTGCAACCGCCGACGCCGCCAGCCGTGACGTCGGCGTGAATGCAATCCACAGTCTGGGCAGATGCCGCTTGGTGTCAGACTGCCCGATACGATCCACCCGCCGAAATCACTTCGCTCAACGCATTGAACCGAAACTTCGGCCCCGGGCGACCAGTGCTTCTTCGAGCTCACAACCATCCCTCCTGAATTTTCCTGTTTCAGGATAGTTGCGCCACACAAAGTGAGGCAGAGCCCAATTAAGGGCTACGCGACGCCAGCGCATCGGCGGGCAGATTGGGGTTGCGCGCCTTGCCGTCAGGCTGGTCAGAGACCGCCTCTGCCCGAGCCTGAGCCATTTCTGCCTCTGTGCGATGACGGATAAAGACAGGTTTTCCGCGCCAGTTGACGGTCAATTGCGTTCCAGGCGCGAGATCGGAAATGTCGACAGTGATCTGTGCCAAGGCGCGGACATCGGCGGAAGGGTTCATCTGGTTCACCAGTGGCCAGAGCGCGGCCCCTGCGGCCACGACCCCCGCCCCGGCCGTTGCGTAATACAGGAAATCCCTGCGCGCGGTATCCTCTGACGCTTCCATCACGGGACATGTGTCCATGTCTCCCGCGCGGGAAGGTCAACACGCGAGATGTAACGTTTTGTCAGTGCACCTCTCTACGGATCAACAAACAAGCCGTGTCGGCGCGTCAATGGTGCGGGGCTGCGCCTTTTGCCATCATGAGGTGGTGCTCCTGGTGATGCGCCCCGATGGTCATCAGGCCAAAGAAACCAAGTCCCTGAATCTGAGCGGCATCGCCATCGACACTGAGCGCCACGCCATCTTCGAGTTCCTCCGTGACAACGTCCCAGCCGGTTTCAGCCGCAAGAAAGGGCGCATGGGCGGGCACCATGGCGCGGATGGCTTCGAGAACACGGGGGGTGCCCCGAATCTCGAACCGGGCCCCTTCCGGCCGCAGGGTGCGGGTGACCACGGCCTCTTGGGTCAGAAGGTCCATATCGACCAGATGGCGGCGCAATCCGTCGATATCGACCCGCTCCCAATCTGTCTCGGGATCGGCCTGCAGGATCGCAACGATCTCCGCCAGGGCGGCAAAGGCCGATTGCCCGGTTTCCTGCGGTCCACCCATGTCATGGCCAGTCGCGGAATGGGCGTGCTGAGCGGCCACGGGTGCGGCCATCACTATGGCAAGGACGAAGGGAATGAGACGCATGGACGGATCCTTCAATGGGGTGATGTCATGTTTACGCTAGCAGGGGCGGATGCATCGCAATATGATTTCAATCATATGTTGCCAGGCCCCTATGATCTTATCCCGAGCTCAGCCCTGCGCCCACTCTCCGGCGCGGTTGGCGATGTGGTGTTTCATCAAGGTGGATCCACCCATGGTCTCTATGTCGTGCAAACCGGACGCGTGCATCTCGAGCGGGTCGGCCCAGATGGCGAGCGGTTCATCATTCACCGTGCCCAAGCCGGAACAAGCTTTGCCGAAGCTTCGGTGTTTTCAGAGGTCTATCATTGCGATGCGGTCTGTGTTGAGGCCGGAGCGCTGATCCGGATCGACAAGGCTGCCGTCTTGGCCGCCTTTGCCGACCCGGCATTTGCCCGCGCCTATGGCCGTCAGGCCGCTCAACAGATACAGGCGCAGCGACAGATGCTCGAGATCGTCGGAATTCGGCTTGCAGAAGACCGGGTGATGGCGGGTCTGGTCGCGGGCCTGCTCGAAGGCTCCGTGGTCGAGTTCGCCGCCCGGTTACAGCTGAGCCATGAGGCGACCTACAGGGCGCTGCGAAAGCTTGTGCAGGACGGGCGGGTCAAAAACCCCGCCCGCGGGATTTATCACCTGCGCCCATGACCCGATCAGCTGTGGCTCGCGAAGACCGAGGTCACCCCGTCGGAGCCGACAAGCAAGGTATCAAAAGTGTCACCAGCCCCGGGACCGCCCATGCCGGGCGAACTCATCGGCATGCCGGGAACCGTCAACCCGCGCGCCACCGGTTGTTCTGCCAGCAGCCGCGTGATGTCCGCGGCAGGCACGTGGCCCTCGATAAAATAGTCACTTATGATCGCCGTGTGACATCCAGCAAGTTCCGGAGCGATTTGTAGCCGGTCTTTGAACGCATAAAGCGCATCCTGATCGACATCCTGCGCCTCGACCGTGAAGCCCGCTTGCCGGACATGATCGACCCAGGCGGTACAGCACCCGCAGGTGGGGGTTTTCAGGACTTTAATGACCGGTTCTGTGTTGGCCAGTGCTCGCAGGGGGAGTGTGGCAGCCGCTCCGGCCAGCAAAAATGTGCGTCTTTTCATCATGTGTTCCTTTTTGAAGTATCCGAGACCGTAGAACTGTGTGTTTGAGAGTCCAGAGGCTGTTCCTGCTCTGTCGGCGAGAGGGCGGGTGCATCCAGGGCGTGCCCGCTTGCCGGCCCGCGAAGGGGCTGGATCAACATCTTGTCGACCCAGAGGTCGCGCGTCGTGCGAAACTGCTCGATGCCGATCGTCATTCCCTCGTGGCCCTTCGCGGGCTGGGCAACGTAAGTACCCATGAGGCGGTCCCACCACGGCAGGTTGAAGCCGTAGTTTGAGTTGGTTTCGCGCGGATCGACAGAATGATGCACGCGGTGCATGTCGGGTGTGACGACGATCCATCTGAGCCACCGGTCGACTGGTCTCGGCAGGTTGATGTTGGCATGGTTGAAGAGTGCCGTGGCGTTGAGGATGATCTCGAACAACAAAACCGCGACGGCGGGCGGACCAAGCGCTGCGACCAAGCTTAGCTTGATCGCCATCGAGATAAGGATCTCAATCGGGTGAAAGCGCAATCCCGTTGTGGCGTCGAACTCGAGGTCCGCGTGGTGCATCCGGTGCAGACGCCACAACGTAGGGACGGCATGGAACATGACGTGTTGCAAATAGATGGCCAGATCGAGAAGCAGCATGGACAGGACAACGGCCAACCAATACGGCGCGCCGATAGTGTTGAATAAACCCCAACCCCGCTCCTCGCCCATGACCGCCAGACCAACGGCCAGGATTGGGAAAGACAACCGCAGGATCGCCGTATCGATCACGACAAGAGCCAGATTGTTCGACCAACGGATGACACGCGGAATGTCACGCCGCCGACGCGGGGCGGCGAGTTCCCAAAGCGCCATGGCGGCCAGCACACTCAAAAACGCCGTCAGACGAATCTCCGGCTCTGCGGCAAGTATCGTGTCCATCACAGTCTATGGCCCTTCTGTGTTAGGGCTTGGGTGCGGATGCGCATCTCGCACATCAGTCTTTTCTTGCGCAGCCTTTGCAGCCGCTATCTGGACTATATCAACATCCAGCGCGTGGCGCTCGTCGAGACACGCGGTTTCGAGCTGCAGCGTGACCATGTGAAACCCATACTGTTCCGTCAGCCGCCGATAGGCCCTGTTCAGCAAGTCCGCGGCCTCGGCGGGTGACTGATGGCGGATATGGGCGGAAAACGCATGTTTGCCGCTGGTCAGCGTCCAGGCATGCACATGGTGAACATCCAGAACCCCGTCCTGGCCGTTCAGGTCCGCCGTCACAGCATCGAGATCCGTTCCCTCGGGCGTGCCCTCCATGAGAATGTAGACCGCTTCCTTGATTACGCCCACAGAGGCCCAGAGGAGAACCACTCCGAACGCCATGCCGAGGATCGGGTCAATTGCCAGAAAGCCGGTGAACTCGATCACGAGAGCGGTGACGATGATCAGGAGGCTGCCGACAAAGGTCTGGATGATGTGCCAGAGCGCGCCACGGGCATTCAGATCGTCTTTGCTCGATTGCCACATCAGCGCCAGAGAGACCACTTCCGTGACCAGGCCCCCGAAGGCGACCCAAAGCATGGGGCCTGTGGCCAGGTGGATCGGATTTCCGAGCCGCATCGCGCCCATCCAGATCACGAGAATCGCCATGCCGAGAAGAAACCCGCCATTCACCAGCGCGCCGATGATCTCGGCGCGGTACCAGCCGAAACTGCGCGCCGAATCCGCTGGACGGCGCGCAATCCGCTGCGCGGTGATGGCCACGAGAACGCCGCCAACCGCCGACAGGGTGTGAAACGCATCCGACAGGACGGCAATCGAGCCAGTCCAGAGCCCGACGGCCAGTTCAATCACGAAGTAGACGCCGGTGAGCCAGGCCGAAATCACAAGGGCCTTGCCGGAGGTGGGCATGTGCCCGGCGTGAGAATGATTGGCCATATCAGCTCTACTCCCGTTGCGCGCCGGTCTTTCGCGTCGCGGCGAAGAGAACCGACAGGCCGGTAAAGCCACCTAGCGCAAGCGCGGTCCATGTGGCGGTGCGGGCATCTCCGTTCATCGCCTGGCTGCCCATGTGAGCGAGCAAAAAACTCGCTGGAATAATCCCGGCCAACGTGGCCAGCGCGAACCTCCAAAGATGCAGCTTGCTCAGACCTGCGGCGTAGCTGATCATATCGAAGGACAGAAACGGCAGTAGGCGACTGCCGAAGACTAGGAAGGTCAGAGTGTTCTGCGACCCAAACAGGCCCGCGTTTATCTTCTGACCGAGATGACGCTCAACGAAGGGACGACCCAGGCCGCGGGCCAGACCAAAGGCGGCAAGCGCACCGAGTTCCGCGCCAAGAACGACAAAGAGTGTCCCGAACGTGTGTCCATAAGCCGCTCCGGCGGCGAGTGCGATCGGCGCGGAGGGCAGGGGGCTTGCGACAATAGCGATTGTCATAAGCGCCACGATAACAATTGGTCCGGCAAGACCTGCCGCCTCGATCCAGCGGTCAATTTCCGCACGATCCGGCAGGCGAATGTCGACGCCAAGGACGTCGGGGAAGGCCAATGCGACGACTCCCATCAAGATCACCGCAAGAAGAAGAATGCGCATCATCATGGTTCAAAACACGGCATAGAGCAGAACGAAGAATGCCGCTGCCAAAAGGTCAAAGGCCACGCAGAATGGAATATACCAGTTCGGAATCCGGGCGAGACGATAAGAATTGTGGTGTGACATGTCCCAAAGGGCGTGCAGGGCCAAGCCCAAGGGGAGGAAGGCCCAATGCCATATCAGCCCCAGGAAGGCTGCCGAGCCGAACAAAAGGGCCACGGCGAGCTCTGCCCAGAACACGCGCGCTCTGCCGTCCGCGGCGCCAAAGCCGATATAGGCACCGCCAATCAAAGCAAGCGTGATCGAAGCAAGAGCTATCGAGCTCTTTTCATCCAAAAACAAGTGAGCCGGCATTGAGAGCAAGACAATCAACACGCCAACCCATACGGGAAATTTCAAGATATCCCCGTGTCGATGGTGCGATAAGTGATCGCCTGTCTTTTTGAAAATCTGTGCCATGGCTTGGTACCTAGGGATTCCAGCAACTGGAAGGTCAAGGGTTATTCATCCACGCGCGCAACGCGGCGCTCACTCAACCGTTCCACGGGGAGGTCAAAGGACCGATATCAGGACGCATTTGACGCTGACGCCCGGTTCATGTCCGACGCGCGTGGCGATTTTCAGTCATCTTTCGCCTTCTGCCAGACTTGCTGGCAGGCTGAGTAAAGAAACGTCGCTGACCAGGTCAGCAACATGAAGCCCAAAAGCGATTGCAGCATCAGCAACAGTCGAAAGGGCCCGACCACCTCTATGGACGAATAGCCAAGGGTCGAGAACGAGATGCCCGTAACATAGAGAACATCCTGAAACATCGGCGGGTTGTTGCTGAACGATTGCGGCAGAACGCTTGCCACCACCATCGTGTTGAACACGGCGAGCGTCACAAGTTCCAATACGTGCAGCAACAGCAACGCGGAAAACGTCAGGATGATCCGAAAGCCGGAGCCATCCGACCGCTGCGGGGAAAACTTCAGAATGCCCGACAACGCATAATGATGGACAATTCCCATCAGGATCGCCGCGCATATTCCGACAAACATGGCCATCAACTCGGTCATACCCCCAAACCCGTCTTCCTATTCAAACAGGTCAATCTGACCATACATCAGGCTTTTTAGCACAACTGGACCGATTGATTCTTCACAGGTCAGGCCAACGCGGGGGGCAACCCGTTCAGGGCGACATCCACCGGAACGGTCGGCAAGTTCGATGCGATCCAGCCAGGCCCTTCGCCTGATCCCAACATCCCTTCCGAGATATCGGCGTAGCCCGAATAACCAGCTTGTCTTAACGCTCGAAGCAGCGATGCGGAGCGTCCGCCAGTGGCGCAGATCAGTCCAACGGTGCGATCACCGCTCAGTTCCTTCGCCCTGAACAATCGGTCCGGAAAACCGGACGCGTGCATGCTTATCGGCCATACACCAGCACCTACGCCGGTTTCTTGCCACTCTTCGCGCGTTCTGACATCGATGATCCGCGCCGTATCCGATAGAAGCGCGTCAAAGGCATTCTCTGCCGACCAGACAGATCGGCTCTGCGCCAGCAGCGGTGACGCCGTGACGGTCAGCACCGTCATATGAGCACCCATAACGAAACGGCGCCGGTTCAAATCAAGAGCCATATTCGAAAACCTCATCCTTTGATCGGTTGCGATCCCAAAGGTCACATAACATGCCGGCGACGCTACCCGGGAGCACGACACGGTGCAGGCACAGATTTGTATCCATCTGTAGCAAGGGAATGACCTGATACAAATGGCTACAATTCTGCCCATGAAACACGATGCAACGATGATTTAGGAAAGACACCATGGGACCGCCACCTCATATCCTTATCGTGGATGACCACGCACAGATACGTGAAAGCGTCGCGCGCTTTCTGGAGAAGAACGGAATGCGCACGACCGTCGCCAGGGATGCCGTGGAGATGGATGCCAAGCTGGCCACCGGTCACTTCGACCTCCTCGTGCTCGATGTCATGATGCCGGGCGAGGACGGCTTGTCGGTCTGCCGCAGACTTGCGCCAGAGGGTGATCTTCCGATCATCATGCTGACGGCGCTTGGTGAGGAAACGGATCGGATCGTGGGGCTGGAAATCGGTGCGGACGATTATCTCGCCAAGCCGTTCAATCCACGAGAACTGCTGGCCCGCATCAAGTCGGTACTCCGGCGAAGCAACCGCGATGAACCCGTGGCCGGAACCCTGGCTGGGAGGAAGGTTTGTTTTGCGCATTGGGTACTGGATACCGACCGACAGGTACTGATTGACGAGGCCGCAACCGAAACGCCTTTGACGACTTCTGAGTTCAAATTACTGGCGGTCCTGCTGGAACGCGCGAGGATGGTGCTCAGTCGTGACCAGTTGCTTGACCTGACCGCTGGTCGGACCGCTGGCCCGATGGACCGCACCATCGACAATCAAATCAGCCGTCTCCGCCGCAAGATCGAGCCGGATGTATTGCGACCGAGTGTCATCAAGACTGTGCGGAATGGCGGATACTGTTTGGCTGCCGACGTCGAGGATGCGACATGATGTGGCGTGCGATGAGCTCTCTCAGCGGACAATTGATCCTGCTTGTGGTCGCGGCGCTTGTCGTGGCCCAAGCAATCAGCCTGTTCCTCTTCGCTGACGAGCGCAGCCTCGCCATCCGTGCTGCTTTGGGGTTCGAGGCTGCTGGACGCGCAGCGAATGTGGCGCGGTTGATCGAAGAGGCCCCGTTGGACCTGCAGGACTCCATCCTTCGCGCAGCAAATTCACCACTTATCCGGTTTGATCTGTCAGACGCTCCGAGTGTGGAACACACCAGTCATTCGCATGGCGACCTTGTTGAAGGGCGTATCCGTGCGCTAATGGACGATAGCTACAGCCGCGATATTCGCGTTGAACTGCACGAGATCGAGGGCGAATTGAGGCCCTTGCCCAATCTTTCTGACGAAATGACGGAAATGCATCTCGCGATGATGCGCGGAGAGTTGACAGCGGTTGAAATGAACCTGTCGATCGCGATCAAGGGGGCGCGTTGGCTAAATGTCGGAACGCGGTTCGAGCGTCCGCCGATCCAATGGCCATTCTACTCGATGCTGACCTTCGGGATTTCCGCCGGACTGCTTTTGGTGGCGATTTTCTGGTTTGTCATGACGCGCCTGACGCGTCCTTTGCGGCACCTATCGAAGGCCGCGGACCATCTTGGCCGGGGCGAGGACGTGCCTGAATTGACCGTCGCGGGGCCGACCGAGGTCAGGGATCTGACCGTTGCCTTCAACCGCATGCAACGACGGCTGACCCGGTTCGTCAGTGATCGGACACGTATGCTCGCAGCCCTTGGCCACGATTTACGCTCGCCGTTGACTGCTATGCGTGTCCGCGCGGAGCTGGTTGACGAAGAAGAGACGCGGGACAGCCTCATCGCATCGGTCGAAGAGATGCAGAGTATGGTCGAAGCGACGCTCACCTTTGCACGCGGCCTTACCGGATCCGAGGGTGCTGAAGTGGTCGATCTGCGCAATTTTCTGGACAGCTTGTGCAGCGATATGGCGGCACACTGCACCTTTGCCCCGAGTGATGATGTTGCCGTGCGGCTTCGACCCAACGCGTTCCGAAGGGCACTGAGGAACTTGCTTGAGAACGCCGTTCGCTACGGTGGTGCCGCAAAAGTCAGCTGGGCGACCCACGGTTCGAACCTCGTACTCAACATCGATGACAATGGGCCCGGCATTCCCGTCGACCAGTTGGAAAAGGTCTTCGATCCCTTCTATCGCCTCGAGCAATCGAGGTCTCTGGAAACGGGCGGTTATGGGCTTGGGCTCTCAATCGCGAGGACAATCGTCCAATCCCATGGTGGCGATATCCAGCTGGTCAACCATAACAGCGCGGGTTTGCGGGCCATTGTCACCATCCCACTGGATGAAAGCGAACTAATCGAAGGAGAAACAGATGAAACTGAAAACGCTCATTCCAACGTTGCTGGCCAGCTTGCCCGCCAGCATGGCGCGAGCTGATGGTCCAGGCTCCTGGACAGGTCACATGTGGGGCGGAGGCTATGGCTTTATGGGCGGCTTCATGATGCTCGCCTTCTGGGGCGCCGTGATCGCATTGATCGTGTTTCTGGTACTCAGGCTGCGGGACAATGGCACCCGTCCCCCGGACTCGGACGCGCAGGAAGCGCTCCGGCGCCGCTTTGCGAATGGGGAAATCGACGAAGAAGAGTTTCGCCGACTGAAAGCAACGCTCGACGAATAGTCCACATTGCGGATTTGAACTCCGTACCACGCGACGCCACCAACCTTAGATAGGAAAGAACGCCATGGTCCCGGAAATCGGTCACTTCGCACTGGCCCTCGCGCTGGCCCTCGCACTTGTTCAAAGTGTTCTGCCGATTGCGGGGGCGTCACGCGGAAATACCGTCTGGATGAAATCCGCCCAGGCGACAGCCCTTGGTCAGGTGCTGTTTGTGAGCATTGCCTTCGCAGCGCTGATGCAGGCTTTCATCGTCAGCGATTTCACCGTCAGGAACGTCGTCGAGAATTCCCATTCGCTAAAGCCGATGCTTTACAAGGTTGCGGGAACCTGGGGCAGCCATGAAGGATCGCTTCTGCTCTGGATTTTGATCCTTGCGGTATTCGGCGCGGGGGTTGCCTGGTTCGGATCGAATATCCCGGCCGAAACCAAGGCGCGCACCCTGTCGGTTCAGGCGTGGATCAGTGTCGGCTTCCTGACGTTTCTGCTGCTGACGTCGAACCCGTTCGATCGGGTGTTCCCGCCGCCGCTCGATGGCAATGACCTGAACCCGTTGCTTCAGGACATGGGTCTCGCCATGCACCCGCCGCTCTTGTATTTCGGGTATGTCGGTTTCTCCATCGTGTTTTCCTTTGCCGTTGCGGCTCTTCTGGAAGGGCGCGTCGATCCAGCCTGGGCCAGATGGGTCCGCCCGTGGACATTGGCCGCGTGGGTCAGCCTTACGGCAGGTATCGCTCTTGGATCGTGGTGGGCCTATTATGAACTGGGCTGGGGCGGCTGGTGGTTCTGGGATCCGGTCGAGAATGTAAGCTTCATGCCCTGGCTTCTGGGCACGGCGCTGCTGCATTCCGCCATCGTCACCGAAAAGCGCGACGCGTTCAAAAGCTGGACCATCCTGCTTGCCATCCTGACTTTCTCGCTTTCACTGCTCGGGACGTTCATCGTCCGATCCGGCCTGCTGACATCCGTGCATGCCTTCGCCGTCGATCCGGAGCGCGGGCTTTACATTCTGGGTCTGCTGGCCGTGTCCATCGGTGGGTCGCTGGCGCTCTACGCCTGGCGGGCGCCCGAAATGGAGCCGGGTGGTCTGTTTCGCCCGATCAGCCGCGAAGCCGGGCTGCTCGTGAACAACCTCATTCTGGCCGCCGCTACGGGAACGGTCCTGTTCGGGACGCTTTATCCGCTGATCCTAGAGGCTGTCACGGGGGACAAGATCTCGGTGGGTCCACCTTTCTTCAACGCGGCCTTCATTCCGATGATGCTGGCGCTGGTCGTGTTCATGGGTCTTGGTCCATTCCTGTCATGGAAGCGGGCTGATATCGCCGGTTTGCTCGATCGCATTCGGTTCGTGGCCGTGCTGGCGGTCATCGCAGCCTCGGCCGCGTGGTATCTTCTGAATGGCGGGCCGATCATGGCCTATCTTGCCATCCTCGGCGCAGCGTGGCTGCTTTTTGCGACCCTACGGGAATGGGCGCTACGCATCCGTCTGTTCGAGGTTTCCCTTGCGGAGAGCGCGAGACGCGCGCGCAACTTGCCACGCGCCTCTCACGGTATGACGCTTGCCCATGCCGGCGTCGCTGTGTTGATGATGGGGATGATCGGCTCGACCGGATGGAAGAGTGAGGAGATCGTCTTTGCCGCCCCCGGGACCGAAGTCACGATCGCCGGGTTCGACATCACCTTCGAAGGGGCCGCAAAGGTTCAAGGGCCGAACTACATCGCGGATCGCGGCACCCTTGTGGTGCGTCGGGATGGCGAATTGGTCACGACACTTTTCCCGGAACGCCGGTATTACCCGGTCGCGGAAAGTCAGACGACGGAGTCGGCCATCCGGTCCACATTGGCGGGTGATCTCTATACGTCGATTGCAACGCCAGCCTCCGATCAAGTGAACAACGCCGGAGCCTGGACCCTGCGGATCCTCTATGAACCGCTCGTCAACCTGATCTGGATCGGCTCGATCTTGCTGGTGATCGGTGGCTGTTTGTCCTTGTCGGATCGCCGTTTGAGGGTCGGGGCGCCGCGCCGCGCCAAACAGCCAGCCAGCGATGCTGTTCCTGCCGAGTAGGAGAGAAAATGAAACGTCTCATTGCCGGGCTGCCGTTTATTGCGGCGGTCATATTCGGGGGGTTTTTTCTCTGGGGGCTCAATCCCGAGCGGGATCCCAACGAGATCCCTTCCGTCCTGATCTCGCAACCCGCCCCGGCGTTCGACCTCGATCCCGTGCCAGGGTTGGAGACACCCGGCCTGGCCCGAAGCGATCTTGTCGGCAACGAACGACCGGTCGTGGTCAATGTCTTTGCGTCCTGGTGCGTGCCCTGCCGCGCGGAGCATGCCGTGTTGACACGCTTTGTCGAACGCGAGGGAATGCGGTTGTTCGGCATCAACTACAAAGACAAACCAGAGGATGCCGTGAAGTGGCTCAAAGACCTCGGCAATCCCTACGAGCGGATCGGGTCCGACCTGTCGGGCCGCACCGGGATCGAATGGGGCCTGTCGGGCGTGCCGGAAACCTTCATCGTCGATGGCGATGGCACCGTTTTGTTTCGCTATGTCGGGCCGGTCGTGGGTCCGGACGCCGTCGAACGGTTCACGCAAGCCCTGAAGCAGGCAGGCGCACTGCCAAATGGAGCAGCATCATGAGACAGTTGATTTTCGCATTTTGCATCGGGCTCTTTCCCTTTGCCGCCAATGCGGTGGAACCGGACGAAATGCTGACCGACCCGGTATTGGAACAGCGTGCGCGGGGGATTTCCAAGGATCTGCGATGCGTCGTCTGTCAAAATCAGGACATCGACAGCTCGAACGCGGGTGTGGCGCGGGACTTGCGTCTGCTCGTACGCGAGCGCTTGGTCGCCGGAGACAGTGACACCGAGGTGATCGAATATATTCGGGCGCGGTACGGGGATTACGTGCTGCTCAAACCGCCTCTGGAGCCTGCGACCTACGCGCTTTGGTTTGCGCCGATCGCTTTCGTTCTGGTCGGGGTTTTCGTTGGTGGTGGGGTACTGATGAGTCGGCGAAAGCAAGAGCCATTTGAAGATTTGGGCTCAGAGGATGAGAACACCGTTTCCGAAATTCTCAGACAAAACGAAGCGGGGGATGCGCCATGATCTGGGGTATTTTCGGTTTTTTGACGCTGCTCGCGATCGGAATAGTCCTCTACCCGCTGCTGCTGTCCAAATCGAACACTCTCACCAGAGGAGATGCGGTACCGGCCATCCTCGCCGATCAGATGCAGGAAATCGAACGAGACATGGACCGCGGTTTGATTTCTGAACAAGAAGCTCAAGCAGCCAGACTCGAGATCAAGAAACGGATCCTCGCGACGACCCGCAATTCGGAAGAAAAAGCCGGATCGTCCCGTAGTGGTGGCAGAGTCACTCTCGTTGTCGCGTCGGTCCTCGCGCCGGTTATTGCCGCGGGCTACTATCTGACAATGGGATCGCCGGAGGTGCCTTCAATGGCCTTCGCTGCCCGTGCAGAGGAGCGCGCACAGACTGATGAAGTGACGGCGCTTGCAATACAACTTCGCGAAAGGCTTGTATCCGATCCGACCGGCGGCCCCAGCGAAGGGTGGATGCTGTTAGGCCAGACCTATCAGCGCATGGGCAGAGCAGCCGATGCCGTCGCAGCCTTCGAAGTGGTCGCCGAACGGGAGGATGCCACCTCCGCGACATTCTCCATGCTGGCAGAGGCCGTCGCGGTTGCCAATGACGGCGTTGTTATTCCACGGGCAAAATTGGCCATTGATCGCGCTTTGGACCTTGACCCATCCAATCCTGCGGCAACCTACTTCGAGTCTCTGTATTATCTCCAGAAAGAAGAGACGCGTAGGGCCTACGAGTTGCTGGTTTCCCGGCTGGATCAGGAAGAGGCTTACGTTCCATGGATGGAAACCTACGCTTTGCAGATCAACCGGATCGCCGCCGCCGCAGATCTTCCGATCGTCGATCTACCCAGCGCGCCGACATCCCCACCCGGCCCGAGTGCGGCAGATGTCGCGGCGGCATCGGAGATGAGTGGCGCGGATCGCGCGGAGTTCATCCGCTCGATGGTCTCGCGCCTGGCCGAGCGACTTGAGGATGAACCGGTGGATCTGGATGGTTGGATGCGGCTGGCAAACGCCTACGCCGTCCTTCAGGAAGAGGATCGCGCCATTGAGGCCTACCGTAAGGTTGAAGCGCTGTTGGAGCAGCAGCCCGCCAATGATCCTCGGCGTGCTGCGGTCCGTGACGCGCTCGAGCGGCTCGGCGGCTGACTGCTGGTCGGTGTCCCGCCCGGGCAGGTCACTCCTGTTCGGCAACCTTTGCGGAAACATCCCGACCGCTGGCTTGCGCCAAGGCGTCCATCACGTCCTCGGTCGTCAGCAATTCGGACAGCACAATGCCCTCCGGTGCCGACGGTCCATAGACGGCATTGAAGGGGATGCCATATCTACCGAAACTCTCAAGGTAACGGGAAATGCGCGCGTCCGGACGTGTCCAATCTGCCCGCATCGGCGTGACACCTGGCGTGTCCAGCGCACTGCGGACTGGCTCAGGGTCGATCACAAGTGCCTTGTTCGCTTTGCAAGTCAGGCACCAGTCAGCGGTCACATCGACAAAGACGACCTCTCCCTCTGACACACGTTTCGCTATGTCCGACCGGTCAAATGCGATCCAAGCCAATGCCGATTGCGACTCTGAACGGGCCGGCGCGGACTGCTGCAGGAGAGGACCTGCGGCAAGAGCCAGGACAAGGCTGGCTGTGGCAATAGACCACCTGAATTGGGACTGCACATTCGGGAGGGATAGTATCAGAACGGCGAGACCGGACAACGCCGCGACCGCGATGACGGAGGCCAGCCCGGCGACACCGTCGAGCGCCCAGAACAGCCACACGGCGGTAGCAAGCAGCAAGACCCCCATGACGCTTTTGATGATCAGCATCCACCGACCAGGCTTGGGCATGAACGCGACCAGACGCGGGAACGCGGCGATGACGAGATAGGGCAGCGCGAGGCCGAGGCCGAGGCTCGTAAAGACTATGAGGATGTCCAAGCCACGCCCGGCCAAAGCAAAGGCCACAGCGGTGCCGAGGAACGGTGCCGAGCAGGGCGTTGCCATGACGGCACCAAACATGCCAGTGAAAAAGTCGGCGGAATACCCGTTGCGTCCTCCGGCCCCTGCAAGCCGCGTCTGCATGCCGTGTGGAAGGGCGAACTCGAACGCTCCGAACAGATTTGCCGAAAAGACGAGCAGAACAGCGATCATCACCGCAAGAAACAGCGGGCTTTGAAACTGCAGACCCCACCCGACGCTGAGGCCTGCCGTCTGGAGCGCCCAGAGGACGAGCGCCAGACCCCACATGAACATCATGATGCCAGCGGCGGCTGCGACGAAGCCGAACCGGACACGGGTTGTGTCGTGATCGGTGTGTTTGAGCACGGACGACACCTTGATAGACAGCACCGGCAGTACACAGGGCATCACATTCAGAATCAATCCGCCCAGCAGCGCGATCGCGGCAATCCAGATCAGTTCCAACATGTCCGGTGTCGTGGCGGCCAGTTCAAAGGGCGGTGCGATGCCTTGCGCCACGCGATCCGCGATGATCGTGAAGGCCCGGTTCTCGCCGTCGGTGACGGTAATCGACGGCACCACCGTCACATCCGTATTCGACGAGAGGATCGGCAAGCGCGCCCACAGCAAACGATCCTCTTCTCCCAAACGGATATCGGGTTTGCCAAGCGCAACACCCATACCCAGTTCGGGAAACACATCCGGCGACTGGAGTGGTTCATCGACGCGCAGACTGACGATCAACTCCGTGAGGTCTTCGTCGATGAAGGCATTTGCCTCGCTGACGCCACCCGCCTCGGCTCCTTCGGGGACGCGCTCGGAAAACGTGCCAATCAGCCCAGCCGCAGTGCTGTCGATGCCGTTGCCGCGTCCGAGGCGAAGTGACAGGTCAAACTCTTCCGGGACACAGACATTGGAGCACACCAGCAGTTTGACCTGCGCGGAAAGAGTCACAGGTGCGCCGGGATCTTTGAGCGTTATGCGCAGCGGAAAGACGACTTCACCCGCATAACCAAAATTTTCGATGCCGAAGGCGGTGAAGCGTGTCGGGAAAGGCCACATGAATTCGACATCTGCGACGTTTTCGGAACCGGTCCATTCGACCGAAGGCGGTATTCCCACCTCTCCTGGCGACCGCCAATAGGTCTTCCAGTTTTCGTTCAGTTGAAGATGAAGCCCGGCCGACAGAGTCAGTGTGTTCTCGGGAACGCCTTCCTGTGCACTAATGAGATGCGCGGTGAGTGGCGCACTCTGGTATTCAGCAGAGGTTGCTGCCGCGACACTTCCAGAGACAAGGGCCAGGAGCACGAAGGGAATAAGCAAAACCCGTCGCAGGATCAAAAGGCAGTCGATCAAGATACCCGCTTCCTTCCCTTATTTTTACCGCAGATTTCGCCAAGACGGCGGAGGTTGCCTCAACGAATACCCACGGCAAAACCCTGACGACCGTCCGCGCAGTCAACTCGCGCGACGCCTGTCCCAGAAGTTGAAAGATACCGACACCCCTCCGGCAGAAGGTCTGACGCTTGTTTCGTGGAAACGATAGCGCTGCGATCTAAGCAGTCTGCAAGGTTTACCGCACATCCCCCAAGCAACAAACCCGCCAAAAGCAATGTGCTTACCCGTGCCTTCCTCCGCACATCACTGCCTGTTCCGCACGACGACTGGAATCGCGGAGGTCATCGGCTCGGGCGTTTCCTCGATAGAATCATTTGCCTTGTCGGAATGGCACGATTTCCCCATGAATTTGTGCATCGCAAGATGCGCCCCAACGCACAGCAGGAGCGGGGCGAAAGCCGCTGCATTGCCCCACACGCCCGCCAATGTGCCGCCGGCAAGAAAAAACCCCGCAAAGGGCAGC
The DNA here is from genome assembly GCF_042192375.1 of Pseudophaeobacter sp. TrK17. Taxonomy (NCBI): domain Bacteria; kingdom Pseudomonadati; phylum Pseudomonadota; class Alphaproteobacteria; order Rhodobacterales; family Roseobacteraceae; genus Pseudophaeobacter; species Pseudophaeobacter sp. TrK17. The sequence goes on along the minus strand of NZ_CP071702.1, from coordinate 144,047 downwards.
AGCATGACGACGCAACACGCCATCATACCGTAATGCATGAGCCTGTCCGTGATCGGCTTTTTTCTATGGTTCTGGTGGTCCATGTCGCCCTCTTTGTCTCGTTCCACGCGTCATTTGCGGCCCTCCAGCAGGGTAAGGTCAAGGATACAAATGGATACACTTCTCGCGGTCTTGTCAGGTTGCCTGATGCCGGGTCTCCCGTAAAAGACATGTACAAACCGAAGGCTAGGAGTGTGTCATGACGACTTCGCGAAACAACAAGATCAATCGACGAAGCCTATTGGGGTATGCGGCTGTCGCTTTGGTTGCACCAAGCGTGGTTCGAGCCGAAACCATTCGCCGCAACATTTCTTCTTTCCGAGTTCATGACTGGCAAGATCACTTCGACGCACTTGGAAAGGGGGTCATCATCTCAGACACCGTGACGATGGCGCTCCAGCATTGGACATCAGATGGCGAGATGCGGATCTACCCAACTTCCGTTCCTCTGACCGACGAACTCACAAAACGCGGTTATACCGAAGTCGTGGAAAAGCGCAAAAAACCCAGCTGGGCGCCGACGCCCTCCATGCGGGAACGCAATCCAGAATGGCCGGCACGTGTCGAGGGAGGCGATCCTGCCAACCCTCTGGGTACCCGCGCATTGTATCTGTCCTGGCAATACTACCGTATCCACGGAACACAGGACACGCGAAAGATCGGTCGTCGGTCGTCAAATGGCTGCATCGGTTTGTTCAACGAACAGGTTGAAGAGCTTTACGAGCGGGTGCCCGTCGGCACTCAAGTCAAACTCATCTGACCCAAGAGACAAGGCGGAAGATACAGGCATGGATAAATTGACCGCACTTATCGCAGCCGTAGTTATAGCTGGCGGGGGAGTTGCAACTTGGCAGTTCATTTCTGCGGAAGATACAGCGATGGGTCATTCCATGACGCCTCCTGACACAAGTAGGATAGAGGCAGGCGACCCAATCGTTCAGGTCCAACTGCCAGCAGAATTCTCGGAGCAAGCCACGATTGGGAAGACCATATTCGAGGCTAAGTGTTCCGAGTGCCATGGAGCAAACGCAGCGGGACAGAACGGGATTGCGCCACCTCTTGTGCACAAGATTTACGAGCCAAGCCACCATTCAGACATGGCCTTTGTTCTAGCCGCTCAAAATGGCGTGCGTGCGCATCACTGGAAATTCGGTAATATGCCCAAGATCGAGGGGCTGACCCAAGGAGAAGTCAAGATGGTTGCCGCCTATGTTCGCGAACTTCAGCGGGCCAACGGGATCGACTGATGCGTTGGACCCGGATCAGCAGATGGATCCTGTCGCTCGTTTTCGGCCTTTTCCTCGTGGTTCTGGGAATGCCTGAGGCACCAGTACATCATGGTGAAGTGTCCTTGGAGCAAGAATTCCACAATCATGAAGATGTAGGGTCACCCTCGAACGAGGCCTCTGGCCACTGTCATCCAGGACTCGATTGTTCTGTCACGGTAGCGGTGTTGCTCCAGACAAACGTGGTTTACGAGCCTCACTTTCTGAAGGCCGTCATGCAAGACGGCGCGACCCAACGAACCGAGTTGCGCCCCACCAGCGATCCTCCACCGCCGCGACGGTGGCTCTGATTTCACATCGCTCGAAAAGCAGACCCAAAGAAGGATCGAAGACATGAAAAAGACAACTATCGCAGCGGCAGTGTTGATTGCAGGTACTGCGGTCACGGCATTCGCGCATAGCGGTGCCACCGGCATCGTGAAAGAGCGCATGGACGCCATGCTTGCAATGGGGAAGGCGGTCAAGACCGTGGCCCCGATGATGCGGGGCGAAACGGCCTATGAAGCAGGGGCTGTGGGCGATGCAGCGCGCCTGTTCCAGCAGCACGCCGGTGAGAGCATGACAAAGCTGTTCCCAGAGGGCACAGGGGGCATGCCCTCGGAAGCCAAAGGCGAAGTGTGGACCGACTGGGACCGCTTCGCAGCATTGGCAAATCAGCTGGAAGAATACTCTGAGGGCCTGGAACGCGCAGCCGACAATGGATTGGGCGGCATGGGCGGCAATACCTCCATGGGTGGCACCTCGATGATGGGCGGTGGGTCCATGATGGGAAGCGATACAACCATGATGGGCGGGAGCACGATGATGGGCGGAGGCGGCATGATGGATGCTGCCGCCATTGCCGAAATGCCCGCCGACGCGGCTTTCACGATGACGACTCAGGTCTGTTCCGCGTGCCATGAACGCTTCCGGGCGGAAGAAGACTAACCATGCGCCGGTTTTTGACACTCGTCAGCGGGGTCGCCGTGCTGGGCACGGCCGGCCTCGGCGCGGTGATTGCATGGCCTGTCGGCAGTACAGTGTCTCCGATTGCAACAGAGGGCAATGTCGACCGGGGCGCGTATCTGGCGCGCGCCAGTGGGTGCATTGCATGTCATACCAATTTTGAAGCGGGCGGCGCACCACTTGCCGGAGGGGCGCCGCTCGAAACCCCGTTCGGAACGTTCTATCCGCCCAACCTGACGACAGACCCCGAACATGGCATGGGCGAATGGACGGCAGAACAGTTCGCAAAAGCCGTGCGGCAGGGCATCGGTCCCGATGGAACGCCGTACTATCCGTCTTTCCCGTATACCTTCTATGCGGATTTTTCCGACCAGGATATCGCTGACCTATGGGCAGCATTTCAAACCGTGCCGCCCGTGGACGAGCCTGCACCAGAAAACGATGTCAGCTTCCCATTCGACCAACGATGGGGGCTGAAGCTTTGGCGAGCGGCGTTCTTCTACGATCCGGATACAGAGCCGGTTGAAAGGCGAAGCGACGCATGGAATCGCGGACGGGAATTGGTGCGCGGTGCGGCACATTGCGGAGCCTGCCATACGCCGCGCAATCTTGCGGGAGGCCGCGATATCGGTGCTTCCTTTGCAGGCAACGCCCAGCTTCCCGGTGGCAGCAAGGCACCCGCGATACGGCCAAAAGACCTGGCCAAAAATGACTGGACGGTTTCAAACCTCGCTTATGCGCTCCAGACCGGCATCACCCCTTCGGGCGATGCTTTCGGCGGCAGCATGGCGGAAGTGGTTCGCGAGGGAACTCGGTTTCTGACACCTGCCGATCGCGAAGCGATTGCGCTTTTCCTGCTGAACAAGGACACGGTCGAGGCGGAGAACTCCGCTTCGAACTAACATCACGCGGGGGCGACACGCCCCCGCTTTCTCGAGGATCGAAATGAAACAAACACGTAGGGATTTCTTGCGCAATGCAACTCTGGCGGCCTGTGCGGCCGTCATCCCGCGGTCGGCCTATGCCGCAACCCCGTTCGAGGACGTGGTTGCCAAGGTTGCGCGTCGACAACTTCTTCCGGACACCTACCCGGAAACAGAGATCTGGGGCTATGATGGTCTTGTTCCGGCCCCGGAAATCCGGGTTGCACAAGGCGATCGGGTGCGTCGCAGGTTCCGCAACGAGGTACCCGATCCCAGTTCGGTTCACTGGCACGGAATCCGGATCGATAACGCGATGGATGGCGTTTCAGGACTGACCCAGAAAGCCGTGGCACCAGGTGAAACCTTTGACTACGACTTCGTCGTACCGGACGCGGGCACCTATTGGTATCACGCGCATAATCGCTCGTACGAACAAGTCGCGCGTGGTCTGCGCGGCGCCTTAATCGTCGAAGAGGCCGACAGGCCGGACATCGACCGCGAGGAAGTCATCGTTCTGGAGGACTGGTTGCTCGACCCTGAGAGCGGGCAGCTGTTCGACAATTTCGAACAGCCCATGATGATGAGCCACGGTGGACGCATCGGCAACTTTATCACGACCAATGGGCGCTATGACCTGACCTTGTCCGCGAAGCGCAACGAACGCATTCGCTTGCGGATCATCAACGCAGCAAGCGCGCGAATTTTCCCGCTGACGCTCTCGGGGTTGAGTGGCTGGACGGTGGCCGTCGATGGAATGCCAATCGGCCAACCCCAGCAGATTGACGGCGAGTTGATCCTCGGCCCGGCACAGCGCGTCGACTTAATTGTCGATGTGACCGAAGACGAAGGCGGCACCGCCCAGTTGCTTCGCATCGGCGATGATGATCAACTGACCCCGTTGGTGAGTTTTCTGGTCAACGGCACAGCCAGTTCAGTACCAAGAGGCAAGCCACTGCCGTTGCCGCCGAACCCCGCGGCACACGCCCCGGACCTTGCCGATGCGCGTGATTTGCGACTGGTCATGTCCGGCGGTGCAATGGGGCGGATGCAGTCCGCGTTGCTCGGCGGGGAACGTCTTGGATTCCGTCAGCTTGCCCAAGCGGGCAAATTCTGGGCCCTGAATGATGTCGCCGAAATGACCGACACGCCACTGGCCGATCTATCCCTGAACGAGCCGGTGCGCCTGAAGATCGAGAACCAGACCGTTTTCCCGCATGCGATGCACCTGCACGGGATGCATTTCCGCGAGCTGCGCCCCGACGGCGCATTCGGGCCGATGCGGGACACGATCCTGTTGGCCGGCAACGAGTCCCGGGAGATCGCCTTTACGGCAGACAATCCCGGCAAGTGGCTGTTCCATTGCCACATGCTCAGCCACGCCGCATCTGGCATGACAACCTGGATACGGGTCACATGAGGTATCTCGTTTGGTCCGTTCCGATCACTGTCGCAGCAGCCGCCTTCATGTATTGGCTCTCGACCAGTGCATCCTCGGATGTCGGCAGCGCGTCCAAGGCGGAGAGCTACGACATCGAAGAAGGCGCGTTGCTCTACGCAGAAAACTGCGCGTCTTGTCATGGCGCGGGTCTGGAAGGCCAGCCGGAATGGCGAACGCCCGGCGCGGATGGGCGCCTGCCAGCACCACCGCATGATGAGACGGGTCACACCTGGCATCATCCTGACAGCCTGCTCTTCGATTACACAAAACTGGGGGGTGCGGCGCTTCTGGCGCGTCAGGGCGTCGAATTCGACAGTGGCATGCCCGGTTTCGCAGACGTGCTGACCGACCAGCAAATTCACAACATCCTGGCCTTCATCCGGTCCACCTGGCCAGACCGCATCCGCGAAGTCCAGGCCGCGCGGACAGAAGCCGACGAACAACGGGGAGAGAACTAAAATGCGTTTCAGACAAGCCTTCACGACGGTCGCGATAGCTGCCTTGCTTCCGATACCGGCACTCGCCGACGAACTGTCAGAGTCCCGGGTCAAGGAACTTGTGCTCGAGGCAATCCGCGAGAAACCGGAGATTGTCATGGAGGCCGTGGCGATCCTCGAACAAAGGCAGGCGCAAGCGCAGGAGCTCAGTCAGGCCCAAGTTCTGAATGACCAGCGCGATCTGATCGAGAACGATCCGAATGCGCCGGTTCTCGGCAACGCGGAAGGGGACGTCACCGTTGTGGAATTTTTCGACTACAACTGTCCCTATTGTCGGCGGGTCAAACCCGAGGTGCGGGCTTTGATCGAAGAGGATCCAAACATTCGCCTCGTCTATCGTGAATGGCCCATTCTCGGAGACGGATCGGTGTTCGCCGCGAAAGCGGCCTTGGCAGCGCGCAAGCAGGACAAATACGAAGAGTTTCACTGGGCTATGATGGGGCTGGAAGGCCGCGCGGAAGAGGCGTCCGTGCTGCGCGTGGCCGAGGAGATCGGCCTGGATATCGCGCAGTTGCGCAAGGACATGGAGGCCCCCGAGGTCGAAGAGCACATTGCGACATCCATGCAACTGACCCAAGCTCTGGGCTTTAACGGCACGCCGTCTTTCGTGATCGGTGACGCGCTGGTGCCTGGCTTTGTCGAAAAGGCGCAGCTTGCCGACTTGGTCGAAGAAGCCCGCAAAGACGAAGACTGAAATTCTGTGCCCGGACCGCCCTTGGGTGGCCCGGGCACTGCATCAAGCGGCCGCAGGTTCCACGTCGTAGCCCTCATCCCGAATGATCGCTTGGACCTGATCGGCTGGTAACACGCTGTCGACACGCACTTGTCGGGCAGAAAGGTCACATTCTACGCCTGCATTCGGATCTGCGGTTTTCACTGCGCTTTCGATCGCTGCGGTGCAATGTCCACAGCTCATGTCCGGAACGCTGAACTTCATTGGAACCACTCCTTCATCTGATTTCCGTCGGTGACATGGGGTTTCCCCCCGCTGGAAGGTCAAGAGAAGAAATTTTACTGCTTCTCGGTTGACCTTCCGGTAACTGGAAGCCCCATATTCACCTTGAATGGAAAAACAGGTGACACATATGCCCGAACCCAAACAGATCAGCCTGCCGATCGAAGGCATGTCATGTGCGTCCTGCGTTGGCAGGGTCGACCGCGCATTGAATGCAATCGACGGCGTAGAGGATGTGTCGGTTAATCTTGCTTCCGAAACCGCACGTATGAGCGTGGACGCGCTCAAGCGCATTCCGGACATCATCGAAACCCTTCGCGAGCTGGGCTACCCCGCGCGGACGGCCAAGGCCGAACTCACGATTGCAGCGATGTCCTGTGCCTCTTGCGTCGGGCGGGTCGACAAGGCGCTTTCCGCGGTGCCTGGAGTGGTCGAGGTGAACGTCAACCTCGCCTCCGAGACGGCAACGGTGGTTTACGTCGAAGGTCTTGTCACGACATCCGATCTGGAAAATGCAAGCGGCGCGGCAGGGTATCCAGCAACCGTGGCAACGGCCCAAGCCGGTGACGACAGGGTTGCGCGCAAGGAGGAAGAGGCTCAGGCGCTTGCCAAACGGGTCACCTTTGCAGCCATCCTCGCCTTGCCGGTCTTTTTGATCGAGATGGGTGGCCACGTCATTCCGGCCGTTCATATGCTTATCGAGACCACGATTGGTCAGCAGACGAGTTGGCTTCTTCAATTCGTTCTCACGACAATCGTTCTCTTCGGCCCGGGCCGGACGTTTTACACCAAGGGTTTCCCGGCCCTATTCCGGGGCGCGCCCGACATGAACAGCCTCGTCGCGGTCGGCACCGGGGCGGCTTACTTCTATTCCGTAGTTGCGACATTCGTACCATCGGCCTTGCCTGACACGCTGCGCTCTGTCTACTTCGAGGCGGCAGCGGTCATCGTCGTCCTCATCTTGCTGGGGCGTTTTCTTGAAGCGCGCGCTAAGGGGAGAACGGGCGCGGCCATCCAGAAGCTGCTGGGGCTTCAGGCGCGGACCGCGCGAGTGATGCGCGATGGTGAAAGCATTGAGATCGAGATCGATGCGCTGGTTCAGGGTGACATCGTCATCGTGCGCCCCGGCGAACGCATCGCGGTCGATGGCGAGGTCATCGAGGGGACCAGCCGCGTCGACGAAAGCATGCTGACAGGCGAGCCGATTCCCGCTGAAAAGGGTGCCGGAGATCCGGTGACCGGCGGGACGGTCAACGGCGCCGGAAGTCTGCAATTCCGCGCCACGCGGGTCGGCGCCGACACGACCCTGGCGCAGATCATTCGCATGGTCGAAGAGGCCCAAGGCGCCAAGCTGCCGATCCAGGGATTGGTCAACCGGATCACGCTTTGGTTTGTGCCTGCCGTCATGGCAATCGCGGCGGCGACCGTGCTGGTCTGGCTGGTTTTCGGACCTGATCCGGCCCTGACAATGGCCCTTGTCGCCGGTGTGTCGGTGTTGATCATCGCGTGCCCCTGCGCGATGGGGCTTGCGACGCCGACCTCCATCATGGTCGGGACGGGACGTGCTGCGGAAATGGGTGTCCTGTTCCGTAAAGGTGACGCCTTGCAGCAACTTGATTCCGTTGATGTGGTCGCCCTCGACAAAACAGGCACGGTGACCGAGGGGCGACCTGCACTGACCGACCTGGTGCTGGCGGAAGGGTTTGATCGTCCAACGACGCTTTCGAAGATCGCCGCCGTGGAGTCGCTCTCCGAGCATCCTGTCGCGGACGCGATCGTGCGCGCAGCCCGGGCCGAGGGCGCACCTCTTGTGGGGGCCGAAGGCTTTCAATCGGTCACCGGTTACGGCGTGCGCGCCTTGGTCGAAGATGTGGAGGTATTGGTTGGGGCCGACCGATACATGGCGCGGCAAGGCGTTGACGTCTCGGCGTTGGCACAAGAGGAAACGAATATCGCAAGCAAGGGCCGGACGGCGCTTTACGCTGCCATAGATGGACGTGTCGCCGCCGTGATCGGCGTTGCCGACCCGGTCAAACCGGCAAGCCGCGCAGCCATCGCAGCGCTGCACGAAAAGGGTCTTGCGGTTGCGATGATCACAGGGGACAAACGCGAAACCGCCGAAGCCATCGCCCGCGAAACCGGCATTGATCACGTCGTCGCGGGCGTTCTGCCAGACGGCAAGGTCGCGGCGCTCGATACGTTGCGTGAGGGCGGCAAGCGCATCGCCTTTGTCGGCGACGGTATCAATGACGCCCCGGCGCTGGCGCATGCCGATGTGGGTATCGCCATTGGCACCGGCACCGATGTGGCCATCGAGTCCGCGGATGTCGTCCTGATGTCCGGCGATTTGCGCGGCGTGGTGAATGCCTTCGAGGTGTCCCGCCGGACCATGCGCAACATCCGGCAGAACCTGTTCTGGGCCTTTGCCTACAATGTCGCGCTGATTCCGGTCGCCGCCGGGGTGCTTTATCCCGCCTTTGGGCTGCTCCTGTCACCAATTCTCGCGGCGGGCGCGATGGCTTTGTCCTCGGTGTTCGTTCTGACCAATGCCCTGCGCCTGCGAGGCATCGCGCCGGCGATGGACGAGCAGCGCGCAATCCCGGCAGAGATGGCAGCCGCCACTCCTGCTCCAGCAGAATAACGGAGGTCCGACATGAACATCGGAGACGTTGCCCGACAATCGGGTGTGCCCCCAAAAACAATCCGCTACTACGAGGACATCGGGCTGATCCGCCCGAACCGTAGCGAGAACGGCTATCGCGCGTTCACCGAGAACCACGTTCACAAGCTGGCGTTTCTGGGTCGCGCACGGGCCTTGGGGTTCACCATCGAAGATTGCAGGACGCTTCTGGCTCTCTACGAGGATGAAAACCGCGAAAGCGTTCAGGTGAAGGCGGTGGCGGAAGAGCATCTTCGCCAGATCGAGGAAAAGATCGAGAAGCTGCAATCCATGAGAACGACGCTTACCGAACTTGTGGAGAAATGTGCCGGGGATCATCGTCCGGATTGTCCGATCCTCGCAGATCTCTCACCTATACGAATGTCCGAATGAACGGGGCCGGTTCGGCGCGATTCAGAACCAGATTGCGCGGACCGGCATCCAGATACCCATGAAGATCATCATCAGGTTTTCCGTCAGCGAAATGAACCCCAGCCGGACGGAACTGTCACCGCCGACGCAGGCGCATTTCAGCTCTCTCTTGTCGATATAAACAGCCTTGAAAACGCTGACAGCACCAACCGTGCCGATAAACAAGGCGACAGGCGCCGAGAGCCACAGCAGCGCGCCGGCAGTCATCAGGATACCTGCCAACGCTTCGCCGAACGGGTAGACCTTGCCGTATCGCACCCATTTGCGCGCCAGCAGGTCGTAATTGAGGAACATCGTCGAGAACCCTTCGACATCCTGCAATTTCTGGATCGCGAGAATGGTCATGGACAGCGAAATGAACCATTCGAACCCGCGCAAGGTGAGAACCGACCCGTACTGGTGCCACGACAGGCCCAGTGCCAACAGCGCGGCGACGGAAAAGATCGCAATGACCGGCTGGTAGGTCGTGTCGCTTTGCTCTTCCTCGGGTGGGTCGATGTCGAAGAACACCCTGAGATCATCGTAGCCGCCGATCCGTTCTCCGCCGATGAAGGTCTGCGGCGTCGTCTCGACACCGTGCTTCTCCATGAAAGCATCGGTGTCTTCACGGGTCTCAAGCGGATGGTCTTCCACCTCGAAGCCTTGCCGCTCCAGCAGGTCTTTCGATTTCAGACCGTAGGGGCAGACATGGCCCGGCATGACCATGCGATAAAGTTGCGCGGATTTGCTGTCTGTGTCGCGGGGCATGTCCTTTCCTCCTTATCCGCTGCACGTAAATTGACCACGGAACCCGGCTTCGTAGTCGGTTCCCGCGCTGACGATTAGATCGGTCAGGTCACCATCTGTCTCTGCGATGCGGGCCGACAGCGGGCCTTCAGAAAATGCATTTTCGCCCTGCGCATTCAGGCGCACCAGATCACCGCTGATCTTCATTGCGGCGGCAAACCCTTCGCCGGTTTCACCAGTCACCAGTACAGCCGGACTGTCCGAGGTGTAAGCAAAGCGGCAATTTCCGCCATTCGGGAACACCGCAGCGATTTCGTCTTCCGTCAGAAACTCGGGATCGACTTTCGACACGACCTCCGTTTGAAGCGCCTGTTGCGCATTCACGACCTGTGGCGGCGGTTCGGTCGGCGTGGCCGATGCCTCGCCGTTTGCTTCAATATCAGCAATTAGGTAGCGCATTTCGGCGATTTCCTTGTCCTGCGCATAGATGATGTCGTCTGCCAGCCCCCGGACGCGCGGGTCGGTGATCTCGGCACGAGTCGACGTCATGATGGCGATCGAATGGTGCGGGATCATGGCGCGCATGTAGGACCTGTCCTGCACCGTGAATTGCCCGCGTACCGGCCAGAGGCTTGCCGCAAAGACAAGAATGGCGCCTACGAAGATCGCGATGTTGACCTTGGTGTTCTGATACATGGACAACATGCACGCCAACATGATCACGGCCATGGTCGCCCCCATCAGGATGGCCATGTAAAGGCGTGTCTCCGAAAAGAAGATATGGCCCCAAAGATAGGTGTTCAGGTACATCAGAACGAACATGACCACGGTCGATGTTCCGATCATCATAAAGAATCGTGAGTAGTGCATTTCCAGTCACCTCCTTGCAGTTCTTTGTAAAAGAAGAACATTCCAGCGCTGGAGAGTTCCAAAAGCGCGAATTTTCGTGGTTTCAAGGCAACAAAGGCGCGTCGTTTGCCCCGGTTCACGGCTTCTTTTCTTTGCCCCTGGCGCGCACTGAATTTTCATGGGTCCGAGGAGATCGCGCCATGCAGAATTTCACGAGACGAGAATTGATTTGTGCCGGAGTGTTGGGTTGCTTCCTGCCGACAACTGCCTGGGCCCACAAAGTCAAATTGCCCGAACGGTTCGAACCGCAATTGATAAACACCCGTCGTGATGACTGGATGAACGGGGACATCCACGTCGTTCCTGACGATTTTTTCCTCTATTTCATGCTCGAGGACGGGATGGCGATCCGCTACGGGGTCGGAGTAGGGCGCAAAGGTTTGTACGAACCCGGAGAGTTCACCGTGGATCGCAAGGCCAAATGGCCATGGTGGCGACCGACGAACGCTATGATCCGGCGCGAGCCACATAAGTACGCGAAGTACAAGGATGGGCTGAAAGGCGGGCCAAACAACCCGCTTGGGGCCCGCGCGCTCTATCTCCATGATGATGACGGACGCGATACCTATCTTCGCATTCACGGAACGAACGCCCCGGAGACAATTGGGTCGGCCGTGTCGAATGGATGCGCGCGATTGACGAATGAGCATGTGAAGGATCTGTACGATCGCGTTGAAATCGGCGCTCGCGTCTTTCTGTATCCCAAAGTGACAACGGCGTGAGGGGTGCTCTGTCGCCTTGAAGTTCCTCCACCGGAAATGGCACAAGCACAGCAGTTGGCGAAAGCCAGTCCATCATTCATGAGGTGACGGAATTGTCTTTGAGCCGGAGGTCTTTCCTTGGCGGGATGACCGTTGCACTGGCTGGCACTCACTTGCCAGCAGCGACACCCGAGTTGATCCTCGCACCCCAATCGATAAAGGCGCGCCTTGCTGGGTACGACGTGTCGATGTTGGGCTTCAACGGTGGTCTGCCGGGCCCTGAAATCAGAATGCGACAAGGACAAACCGCCCGCATTACCCTCGACAACCGATTGGAGGAGGGCGCTCTTGTTCACTGGCATGGGTTGCGGGTTCCAAATCGGATGGATGGTGTCAACGTTCTCACTCAGGATGTGGTCATTCCGGGCGACTCATATCGTTATCAATTCGGCGTCCCGGATGCCGGCACGTATTGGTATCACTCCCATTACCTGTCTTACGATCAGGTCAGTCGCGGCCTTTTCGGCGCCTTCATCGTCGAGGAGCAAAATGCGCCGGCTGTCGACCATGATATTGTTGTTCAATTCTTCGATCTCCTGCTGGATATGTCTGGACAGTACGACGAAGCATTCAACGCGGCCCATTTTACGACCGAGGGCCGTATCGGCAATATTGCCACGGCGCTTGTTTCCAATGGAACCAGCAAGAATGTGAGACAAGGCGACCGCCTGCGTTTGCGCCTGATAAATCCCTCTATCGACAGGGTTTACCGTGTCGGGCTGGACGGTCTGGCAGGCAAGATCGTTGCACTGGATGGTATGCCCCTGGCGCATCCACGGACGCTCGAACCGATCCTTCTCGCTCCGGGGCAAAGATGCGATGTGATCGGTGATGCGACCGGGCCGATCCGATTCGACGACAGCTTTGGAGAGCGGACGTTGAGCCTCGGCGAAATCGCTGTTTCCGGTTCTCGTGAGCCTGCGAAAGTGCCCATCACCGCGTTGCCCGCCAACCGAATGCCCGCCCCGCAAGACCCCGGCCAAACCGCGGAGCTGGTGCTCCAGGGAGGTGCGGGAAGCGCGTCCCATAACGGCACCGGAACATGGGCGCTCAATGACGTATCTGGACTGCCTCGAACCCCTTTCCTATCCGTCGCGCAGGGGACGACCGTGCGCATTTCAATCCGCAACGAAACCGGGTTTCCACACGTCATGCATCTGCATGGCCACCATTTCTGGGAACTCGATGCGGCGGGGGAAGCCGGTCCATACCGGGACTCGACCTTCCTGGATATCGGCGAGACGCGGGAAATTCTCGTCGTCCTGGACAATCCGGGATCGTGGATGCTGCATTGCCACATGTTGAGCCACCAAGCCGACGGTATGGCAACGTGGATCAGAGTCGGCTGAGGGTCGAGACGGATACATACCGTTACAAATCTCTGAATGATAACAGGCCTTTTGCCGTCTACGTAACCTGACAAGCGAGAAACAGGTCCATCGATTGCCAACGGGAGCGTTCATTGACCCTGACACCAAAATCTCTCGGCATGACTGCGGCGGCAGGATCAGCCGCCTTGCTGTTAGGGGCCTTCGTTTTCCAGGCTCTTGGGTACGCGCCGTGCGCAATGTGCATCTGGCAACGCTACCCACACGCAATCGCCATTGGAATGGGCGCTCTGTTGCTCTTTGCTCTGCCGATTTTGCCAATCCTGATAATCGGTGCCCTGTCGGCACTCAGCACATCCGCGTTGGGAATGTTTCATACCGGGGTCGAGCGCGGCTGGTGGGAGGGACCGACTTCTTGCACGGGATCCGGCCTCGATGTTTCGCAAATGTCGGTATCGGAATTACTGCCCTCTGCCAGTTCAAATGCGTCCACTCTTGTTCTGTGCAATGAGGTTGTCTGGGAATTTCTGACGTTGTCCATGGCGAGTTGGAACGCGATCCTAAGCGGTGTCCTTGCTTGCCTCTGGTTGGTCGCGATCGGAAGACATCAAAAGGTTCGGTGGCATGGGGTCGCGGACGTTTCTTGAATCGTCCCGCATTCATCGAAAACAAACAAAGGGCTTCGCTTCATGGTTACAAGACGACACTTCCTTGCACTTTCCGGCTCGCTGTTTTCAGCGTCTCTGAGTTCGCCAGCATTCGCTAAGACCTGGCCGTCAACAGCCGAAAAAGCAGCTTGGGATGCGCAGATCACGCCCGCCAACTATGACCCGGCAACAACCAACCCATGGGGGCTGCATCCCAGGCTGCTGCCGCAACGCGTTTTGGCGAATGACGGTTTGCGCCCGGGTGACATTCACGTCGATGCGATCGCGCGCTATCTGTACCATATCGAGGAAGGTGGCACCGCGATGCGATACGGGGTGGCGATTGCCAAGGGCGATCTCTATGAACCCGGCACCTATACGATCCGCCGAAAGGTCGAATGGCCGCACTGGACGCCAACGCAGTCAATGATCGAACGCGATCCGGAGGCTTACGAGCGGTTTGCCGACGGTATGGAGCCCGGCCCCAACAATGCCTTGGGCAGCAGGGCTTTGTATCTATTCGTCGGAGATCGGGATACGTACCTTCGAATTCACGGAACGCCGAGCCCTCGCAGCATTGGCGGCCGGGCCAGTTCGGGATGCGTGCGCATGGTGATGGCCCACATCAATGATCTCTATCCGAATGTCGCTGTCGGATCGACGGCGTTCCTTTACTCGGCCGAAGACAGCGTTACCGCTCGAAGCTAACCTATTGCATCTTTGGCTCACACGCCGAGGACAGCGTCGTGCAGGGACATCTTCCAATGAATTGTTGGACGAACACTCACGGCTGTGTCGCAAGTGAACTTTCGAACTGTGCGATCGCTACGGATTTGTCGTCCTCATCGTTCTCGAACAGCTTTGTGGTTCGCACGCCCGGCAACTTGCCAAAATCCGCCATCAGGCGCTTTGGAAAAAATGTGCGTCCGATGGATTCAAATCCTGGTAATTGTCTGAGTACCGCGGAGGTACTGGCACTACAAAAACCGGAAGCGGCTGGGCCGCTGGCAATTGCAAGGCGCAAAGCCTGCTCCGCGACTTCGGGAGACACATCGATCTCTTGTATGACGACATGGTAGGTCTCGCGAGCATGAGCCCGCGCATAAAAATCGGCCACTTGTGGAGTAATGCCATAAAGCACATCTCCCCGTTCCGGTACAGCGCTCAGCCGGACCGTTCCTGCCGGATCGAAGATAACACGCTGCGACCCATTAATCATGACGCTGCTATGCGCACCCGCCCCGGACCTGTTGTTGATCATGGTGTACAACGTCAGCGCGGCCGGTCCATCGTGACGGTAGGATGCGCTACTGATGACTTCGGCTGAAGCATCCGGGCGCATGTCGTTTCCTGCACCGCACCCCGCCAAAATTACCAAGGTTAGAACTGAGAAAATGCGGTTCAAAAAGAGCACCCTGCAGCCTCCTGCCATGGGTTGAATGATTGAATTTTCGGGATATTCAGGGCCTCTAGCAATCTCGACATCAACTCTTCCGGATTTCACCTCTACCGAAACATGGGTTCGGTTTCGGTTGGTATACGGATCCTCGACACCTTTTTTTCTGGATATCGCATGTTTCAGATGAAGAGGAGCGTTCGCCCCGAATTGATTTGTCGCAATTTGTAACAGACCCCGCCTTTGTGACCTCGCGATACAAAACACCGGCTCGCGTGGCATTCCGCATCTGCAGGTGCCCCCCATATGCTGGGTATCGCAACACTGACACGAGGTGATCGAAATGAAACGCAACACTTTACTCGCTGCAATGACCCTGGCTGCAACCGCCCTTGGCGGTGCCGCATTCGCGGACGCCAACCACGGGCGTGGGGGACAATTTGGCGCCCAGAGCGGACCAGGCATGATGCAGAACGGTGGTCCCGGTATGATGGGGAACATGGGCGGAATGATGGACATGATGAAGCGCATGCACGGAAACATGATGGGCGCAGGCATGATGGGCGCAGGCATGGGCAGTGGTATGATGAGCCCAGGCATGGCTGGCGGCATGATGCAAATGTTCGACACTGATGGAGACGGCACAACGACGCCGGAAGAAATGCGCACGCAGCTGCAGGCCAAGCTTTCCGAGTTTGACAGCGACGGGGATGGAAGCCTCTCGATTACCGAGTTTGAAGCTCTCCACAGCGCGATGATCCGCGAAATGATGGTGGATCGCTTCCAACACCTCGATGCCGATGGCGACGGCGCGGTGACGCCGGAAGAGATGGCCGCTCCTGCCGATAGGATGGAGCGGATGCAGATGATGCGGTCGAATATGGCAGATGCGCCTGCGCGGCCTGGCAACGGTCAGGGCATGGGCAACGGCTCCATGATGCAGGACAACTGAGCCAATGGGTGCCGGTTTTTTTCCGGCACCCGTCCTCACAACCCCAAAACCATTCGCGGTCGGGACATTGAACCGAACCGCGACCTGAACCGTTTAGCCTCGGTATGCCAACAAATAGAGACACGGAAAGGAAAATTCCCATGGCCTATACCTATGATCGCGTCCTGAAAGACACCAAAATCGATGACGCAGAGATGCGTGTTCGGGATGCTTTGGCAGACAAGGGCTTCGGCGTTCTGACTGAGATTGACGTCAAAGCGACGATGAAAAAGAAACTTGATGCGGACATGCCGCCTTACCGCATCTTGGGGGCCTGTAATCCGGGCATGGCGCACAAAGCCATCGAGATCGAGCCTCGCATCGGTGCGATGCTTCCCTGCAATGTTATCCTGCGGCAACTGGACGGCGACACCGAGGTCAGCGCGGTCGATCCTGTCGCTTCGATGCAGGCGGTGCAGAACCAAGACCTGGACGCGGTCGCCGGCGAAGTCCGCGATCTCCTTCGGGACGCCCTCGACACCGCGTGATGGCGGGATGGGCGTTGGATGCCCTGTCGCAGATCGAGCGCCTTTAGCGGTGCTCGATCAATGCCATCTAATCCCCACGTAAATTCTTGATGAGGAACTCACCCAGTGCTGCCAGCGGGATTGCCATTTCCGGATATTGGAACCGACCTCTTCTCCTTCGACATCGGGGGGGTCACATTCGCACTCCGCTGGTACGCGCTAGCCTATATCTTCGGTATCCTGATTGGCTGGCGCATTTGTTCGAGTGCCATAAGCCGTCCCGCGCTCTGGACGTCAGCTGGACCGCCGCTTGACCGAACGCAGATCGAAGATCTTCTGACGTGGATCATCATCGGCGTGATTGCTGGTGGTCGCCTGGGCTTTGTACTGTTCTACCAGCCCGCATATTATCTCGCCAATCCCTTGGAAATTCTGATGGTCTGGCAAGGCGGCATGTCTTTCCACGGGGGGTTCGCGGGAGTTGTCATCGCGGCCTTGCTGTTCTGCCTTAGACAGAACGCGTCATTGCTCAGCACTGGCGACTTGCTGGCTTTGGCAACACCACCAGGCTTGTTTCTTGGAAGGCTGGCGAACTTCACCAACAATGAGTTGTGGGGGCGTCCAACGGACGTTCCCTGGGCGGTGATCTTTCCCGGCGAAGTCGCGCAGGCCTGCCCAGGGGTTAGCGGCCTCTGCGCCCGACACCCGTCCCAGCTGTACGAGGCGGTATTGGAGGGGCTCATTCTTGGAATACTGCTCATTTATCTCGCTTGGGGCCGGGGCTGGCTGAAAATGCCCGGTGCCTTGGCTGGCGTGTTTCTGACCGGCTATGGTCTTGCCCGAAATTTCGTCGAGATGTTCCGGCAACCGGACCAGCAGTTCGTGACGGAAGATAACCCAATTGGCCATGCGCTCCACTTTGGTGAGTGGGGTTTGACCATGGGCCAGTTGCTCTCCATGCCAATGGTGCTGGTCGGGCTGGCGTTGATCGTGTTCGCCCGGCGGGAACGGGGCCGGACAGCGCCACCCCGCAGAGCCGCAATGTAATCGCCGTACTGATCTCTCTTGACCCTCCTGTGGATGGAAGCCCCAAGCAAGAGAAGCATTCTCGGAAAGGACCGCAAAATGAGCACCCCCGACAGTTCTGAAACCACAGCAGCTTCCTCGGTATTCGTTTGCCCCATGCACCCTGAGGTGCGGCAGTTTGAGCCCGGCAAATGTCCGAAATGCGGGATGCACCTCGTGCCGGAATCGGAGCTCGAGGTCCATTCAGCACATGATCATCACGAACACCACGCGGGTGCCACGCCGGCCGATGGCCGATATGATCTGGTTCCTACAGGACATGATGGTCCCATTTTCACCTGCCCGATGCACCCTCAGGTGCGGCAGCCTGATCCGGGCGCGTGTCCGATCTGTGGTATGGGATTGGAACTGGAATCCGGTGTGCCGGGCGATGAAGGTCCAAATCCCGAACTGGTGGATTTCACACGGCGGTTCTGGGTCGGCACAGTCCTGACGATCCCGCTCCTTGTCCTCACGATGGGGCCATTCGTCGGTTTCCCCGCAGTCCGGACTTTTTTTGGCGAAAGCACCACACAATGGATCGAATTGATCCTGGCAACGCCAGTGGTCTTGTGGTGCGGCTGGCCGTTTCTGGAACGCGGATGGATTTCGTTCCGCACATTGAACCTCAACATGTTCTCCCTGATCGGCATGGGCGTTCTTGCCGCCTGGCTCTTCAGCGTCGTTGCCGTTCTCGCACCGGACATATTCCCTGATGGGTTCCGAGACTCCGAAGGCCATGTCGGCGTCTATTTCGAGGCGGCGGCGGTGATCGTGACGCTGGTGCTGCTCGGCCAGGTGATGGAACTACGCGCCCGCGAGGGGACCGGCAAGGCGATCCGCGCGCTTCTCGACATGGCGGCAAAGACCGCGCGGGTCATCCGGGACGACGGATCCGAGGAGGAAATCCCGCTGGAGGACGTGCAAGTCGGGGACCGGCTGCGCGTGCGGCCCGGTGACAAGGTGCCGGTCGATGGCGTGGTTCTGGACGGCCGGTCCTCGGTCGACGAAAGCATGATCTCCGGTGAACCCGTGCCGGTCGAGAAGACCGAGGGCGACCCGCTGACCGGCGCGACGATCAATGGCACCGGCAGTCTGGTGATGGAGGCGACGCGTGTCGGGTCCGACACGATGCTGGCTCAAATTGTCGAGATGGTGTCGAACGCGCAGCGCTCGCGCGCCCCGATCCAGAAATACGCCGACAAGGTGGCGGGATATTTCGTTCCGGCCGTCATCGGTATCGCGGTCCTGTCCTTCATCGCCTGGGCGATCTGGGGGCCCGCGCCTGCGCTTTCCTACGCATTGATTTCGGCGGTGGCGGTTCTGATCATCGCCTGTCCTTGTGCGCTTGGCCTGGCGACACCGATGTCGATCATGACAGCGACAGGACGGGGCGCTCAGGCAGGGGTGCTGATCAAGAACGCCGAGGCGCTGGAGCGGTTCGAGAAAGTCGATACCCTGATCGTCGACAAGACCGGCACGTTGACCGAAGGCAAGCCGCGGCTTGTCGACGTACTCCCGCAACCCGGCCACGACGAAGCCGAGGTCTTGCGTCTCGCCGCATCGCTTGAGCGCGGATCGGAGCACCCCTTGGCCGAAGCGATCGTCAGGGGTGCGGAGGAGCGAGATGTCAAAATGGACGAGGCACGGGACTTCGAGGCGGTCACTGGCAAGGGCGTCAAGGGGGTCGTTGACGGCAAAGCGGTCGCGCTCGGCAATTTGGCGATGATCCGCGAATTGGGGCTCGAGGCGGGCGCGTTGACCGCCAAGGCCAATGCCCGCCGCGACGAAGGCGAGACGGTCATGTTCGTTGTGCTGGATGGCGAGATCGCCGGTCTAGTTGCTGTCGCCGACCCAGTGAAGGAGACCACGCCAGAAGCCATCGAGGATCTGCATGAACTGGGGTTCCGCGTCATCATGGCGACCGGCGACAACGAACGCACGGCCAAGGCCATCGGCACGCGGCTCGGAATCGATGAGATCCGGGCCGACGTGCTGCCGGAGGACAAGGCGCGGATCATCCTTGAGTTGCAAGAGGCGGGCCACAAGGTCGCCATGGCCGGGGATGGCGTCAACGACGCCCCCGCGCTCGCGCAGGCCGATGTCGGCATCGCCATGGGCACCGGCGCCGATGTGGCCATCGAAAGCGCGGGCGTCACGCTGGTCAAGGGCAACCTTGATGGTATCGTGCGTGCGCGGCGGCTCGCCCGGGCCACGATGCGCAACATCCGCCAGAACCTGTTCTTCGCGCTGATCTACAACGCCTCCGGCGTGCCGGTCGCGGCGGGAGTTCTGTTTCCCTTCTTTGGCATCCTCATCAGTCCGATGTTTGCTGCCTTCGCCATGAGCGCGTCGTCAATCTCGGTGGTGCTCAATTCGCTGCGCCTTCGCGGCGTTCGTATCTAGAAGCGCGCAACAGCGTTCGGACGAACCAAAATTAAAAGGGGGCCATTTATGCAGAGCGAAAAAGAAACGTACCGCGAAAATTCCATCAGTCTGGGCGGAGCCGTTGCGATGGGGACAGGCGTGATGATCGGCGCTGGAATCTTTGCGTTGACGGGGCAAATCGCGCAGCTCGCCGGCCCGCTTTTCCCGCTTGCATTCATCGCCGGCGCGGTCGTCACAAGCTTCAGCGCCTACAGCTTCATCAGGATGTCGAACAAATGGCCGTCCTCGGGTGGCATCGCCATGATCCTGCAGAAATGCTATGGCCCCGGAGCCATCGCGGGCGGGGCCGCACTGCTGATGGCGCTCAGCATGGTGATCGCGGAAAGCCTCGTCGCCCGGACCTTCGCCACCTATGTCTTGCGCCCTTTCGATATCGAAGGTGGCCCATTGGTCCCCGCTCTGGCCGTGGCCGTAATCGTTTTCGCCTTTCTGGTGAACATGGCCGGAAACCGCTCGGTCGGGCTGTTTTCATTGATTATGGCAGCAATCAAGATCGGTGGCATAGCTCTGTTCGGCATCGCTGCTTTGTGGTCTAGTGGTTTTGCGTTCGCTGCGGCTTCCGAGACGCCTCAATCCTATGGCATCACGGGTTTCATAGCATCCACGGCGCTGGCTATCCTCGCCTTCAAAGGGTTCACGACGATCACCAACAGCGGGGCCGAGATCACCGAACCAAACCGCAACGTTGGCCGAGCGATCATGTTCTCGATCGGGATCTGCGTCGTCGCCTACCTGTTGGTCGCCTTCGGGGTTGGTTCGAGTCTGACGATCGAGGAGATCATCTCAGCGCGTGACTATTCTCTTGCACAAGCGGCGCAGCCCGCCCTTGGACAAACCGGCTTCATATTGACGGTGATCCTGGCCGCTGTCGCAACCGCATCGGGCGTTCTGGCCAGCGTCTTCGCGGTGTCGCGTATGCTGGCGATGCTGACCGACATGGAAATGATCCCGCACAGCCATTTCGGTATGTCCGGCCCTATCCAACGCCACACGCTGGTCTATACCGTTGTCATCGCCGCGACGTTGGCCGTGCTTTTCGATCTTGGCCGGATCGCATCCCTCGGTGCTTTCTTCTACCTTGTCATGGACATGATCATACATTGGGGCGTGTTCCACTATCGTCGAGCAGACGTCGGCGCCTCAGGTATCGTGCTTTTGACTGCCCTGGCGCTCGATGTAGTTGTACTGGCAGCTTTCACCGTGATGAAGCTTCAAAGCGACCCGATGATCGTTCTGTATGCGGCTGTCGGAATGATCGCTGTCTTCGCTTTCGAGCGCGTTTACTTGTCGCGATGGTTGGCACCTCAGGCCGCGCATTCCCACGGTGAATAGCCAGCCATCATTTAGCCCTGAAGGAATGCGATGCCTTGTGCACCGATTGCGATCAATCCGACCGACAGGGCAAACGCAAACAAGGCGAGCAGCATCAAGCCCGCTTTTATTGGCAAGCGACGAACGGTCGGTCCAAGAAATTCCGACTGCCCGAAAGCTGAAACATATAGCGGCAGCGCGCTGATCATTGTCGCATAAAGATAAACTCCGGAGATGTTCTCAAAAAACGCCGAACGCGCAAGGGTTGGGGCAACGACCGACAACGCGGTTGCACGACTGCCCCCGAATGACTCGAACCAGTCGGCAGACAAAACGTAGATCAGTGCGTGGAGGCTTGGAAAGAGAATGGCTCTGAGCAAGATATCCACCAGCACGAAAAACGCCGTATCTCGGCGGGCGACCTTTGGTTTCTGTATCACCGCGAAAAGAAAAAAACTGACATAGTTTATGGCAAAAACTACGGGCAGACCGTTGGTCGTAACTTGCCTCAGAAAGCGGGCCAGCGATGGCCCGCCGGCGGCAAGAGCCGCTGCAAAGCCCGGCGAAAGCAAGATATAAAGGCAGAGGACCGCCAGTAACGCTGCGAGGCTGAATGCCAAGACAATGCTCACAAATTGAACACCGGGCATGTCGACGGAGAAAAACCTCTGCATGTTAGAACGTTGGCACATATACGGCTTGAGATCGAGGATGTTGAACCTGCGTTTGGGAACCAAGCATTCGCTCCAGGTCTTTGGGACGAATGAAATTTAAGTTTCGAAATCTCCTGAACCGCGTTCCATGTCTCGACTGCAGGCCGAGCGACATAACAAATGGTAGGTTACTGCCGGACCTAGTTGCGGAAATGTTGATAGCATTGGAAAGTAGCTTTTCTGCATGTCTTACGCTGGCGGTAATTTTCAGAACGGAATATTCCTATCCGAGTGGGCGGACTCCTTTCAGGGTCTATTGCAATCTGCGCGGAGATCGCGGCCATCGTGCCGCTTCCATGCAAAAGCCCATCATGGCTGCCGACCCAGATGCAAAAGTTTCGTGCGATCTGACTGCACCTATCGTCGGCGTCGACAGCACTCTGGATGAAACTGCATTGGCGGTAGCGATCAGCGACGCGGGCTACAGGTCTGAGAAGCTGGCTGAAGTTCGGTAGCACAAGACGCGTCAGCATCGCTCCGCTGACCGGAGGGGAATATTGGCTCTTTATATGTTTCTGATATGCAACATTTTCTGACGGCAGGAGACTGTGCCGAATTTTGTGCCTGACGCGTTTTTTTACGCCATTGGGAAGCGGTCTTCGAACATGATGGCAAGCTGACTTCTGACAGCGTGCCATTCGCGCACCGAACGCTTCCATTCGGTGGATGTAGCATTGAGCGCCAGATAGATCAATTTCGCTGCTGCCTCATCGCTTGGGAAGTGACCGCGGGTTCGGACGGCGCGCCGGATCTTCGAATTCAATGCCTCAATGGAATTCGTGGTGTAGATCAGCCTGCGCACCTCGGGCGGGTAGTCGAGGAACGGGATCACCTCGTTCCAGGCCCGGCGCCAGCTCGGTGCGATGGCCGGATACCGCCTAGCCAGATCGCTCTCCTCGAACTCTGCCAGAGCGGCCTCGGCCGCGTCGGCATCCACCGCCGTGTAGATCGTCTTTAGCGCCGTGGCGACGGCCTTGCGGTCCTTGTAGCTGGCAAAGCTCATGGAATGGCGCAGCAGGTGAACGATGCAGGTCTGGACCTGGGTCTGGGGAAAGGCCGCTTCGATGGCCTGCGGGAAGCCCTTCAGCCCATCCACGACGGCGATCAGGATGTCCTGGACGCCCCGGTTGCGCAGATCGTTCAGGACCTTGGCCCAGAACTTTGCGCCCTCATTGGCCTGGAACCACAGGCCCAGAACGTCGCGTGTGCCGTCGGGCAGAACCGCGAGGGCCACGAAGACCGCCTTGTTCGAGACGGCTCCATCGCTGCGGATATTGACCCGGATCGCGTCCATGAAGATGATCGGATAGCAGGGTTCCAGAGGGCGGTTCTGCCAGGCGGTGACCTCCTCCATGACCGCGTCGGTAATCGCGGAAATCAGGCTGGGCGAGGCTTCGATGCCATAGATTTCCTCGATATGCCCCTGGATCTCGCGGGTCGTCATGCCCCGGGCATACATGCTGATGATCTTGCGATCGAACTCGGGAAAGCGGCGCTGATACTTAGCGATCAGCATCGGATCGAAGGTGCCGTTCCGGTCGCGGGGGATGTCCAGAACGACCTTGCCGCTGTCGGTGGTCACGGTCTTCTGACTGCTGCCATTGCGCCGATTGGCCGGCTGATTATACCCCTCAGGGGCTTCCTCGGCGCGTTCTTCACCGAGATGGACGTCCATCTCCGTGCTCAGTGCCCGTTCCGCCAGCGCCTTTGTCAGCTCGGACAGAATGCCGTCCTTGCCAAACAAATCACCAGGCGCGCGGCCTTCCATCAATCGGTCCAAGATCTCTTTATCGATGCTCATACGTGGGTCTCCTCTTCGAGCAGTTACCACGTCAGCGCACAAAATTCAGGATAGTCCCGACGGCAGCGGCCGAATCTCGCCTTTTTCACAAAAAAGCGACAAACCTTCCTGCGCAGGACGGATTGACTGGATTGCTTCGGTATCCGATATCTAGAGCATGAGCTTTCGAGTTTTCATATCATGCTGGTTCAAGACGTTTACGTGCATTGCGTTTGCGTTAGCCTTGGTATTTTCACCACCTTCTGCCGCTCACGCGGCGTCCGGCATGCATGACGGACATCAAGCCAAGTCTATTGTTGTCGTTGGTGCCGCCATGACTCATGACACCGGAAGCGATGCGCATCACGCGCATGAGAAGCTTAGGGTCGCAAGCGACATCGCAGCGTCCGACAAGGATGGCAAAGAGCAACAATCCCAAGAGTGTTGCAACGGTATCTGTATTTCTGTCGTCTTCCTCGAAGACACCAAGATCGAAGCAGAGCCGGTTGGTACAAGTGAATATGTCATTCTCGACGGTCAAACGTATTCGGTGGAAACAGCAGGGTTCCTGCGGCCCCCTCGATTCCTGATCTGAACCGACGCCCAAAACGGGTGTGAGCCTTGCGCAGAGTCTGCGTGAGACAACGTTCACCAATCAGGTTACTTTCATGAAAATTCATCTACTTATGGGGGCTTCGGCCCTCGGGCTTGGCGCATGCGCCTATGAGCCCACCCCGTTGCCGTCCGTCGCGACCCAACAGGCCGTCGTCAACACGGCAGTTTCATCGCCGATCAGCTATCAGGACCCCTTGGCGGGCTACACCTATCGCGGCCCTACAGGTCCCCGCGACTGGCGTTCCGTCAATCAAGAACAGACGGAGGGCAACTGATGCGGGTATCGAAGTTTCCGCTGGTTTTCGGCTTTCCGCTAATCCTGGGTGCCTGTGCTACCGCTGTGCCGGGCATCTACACGGAACCAAAAGCTGGCTTCGCCAATATTTCCAGCCAGGTCACACCAGCCCTCGGCAAACGGACAGCCTTCGCCGAAACCCAGGCCGAAAACGAGGCCTTGAAGAAGCAGGTGCACGCAATGGTGCACCGCAAGACCATTTCGGCGGACACCGCCGTTCAGGTCGCGCTTCTGAACAACAAAGGGTTGCAGGCGTCCTATGCAAACGTCGGCCTGTCTGCCGCAGAGGCCTGGCAGCAATCGATGCCGGAAAACCCAATCGTGTCGATTGGTATACTGGGCATCGGTGCGCCCGAACTGGGTGCCTACAGGGCGATCGAGGGACTGATCCGGTCGAACGTGCTCGATGCCACCACTCGCAAGCAGCGTACGGCCATTGCAGACGCAAACTTCCGGCAGGCTCAACTGAGCGCCGTGAACGACACACTCGCACTGGCCAATCAGACGCGGAAGGCATGGGTCGATGCCGTAGCCGCCTTCGAGGCTGTGAGTTATCTCCGCCGTGCGAAAGCGACGTCTGACGCCGGATCGGAATTAGCGATGAGACTGGGCGAGACCGGCGCGCTTAACACAGCCGGGCAGGCCCGTGAACAGGCATTCAATGCCGAACTCGCCGGACAACTTGCCCAGGCACGCTTGAATGCTACCCGGTCCAAAGAGCAGCTGACCAGGCTCATGGGGCTGTGGGGCACCGAAGTCGACTATTATGTGCCCGATGCTCTTCCTGCGCTGCCGCGTTCCGTCGGCCGTGTGACTGACATCGAAGCGAAAGCATTGCGAAATCGGGTTGATCTGCGCGTTGCCAAACTTGGCCTGGAAGCACAGGCCAAGGCGTTTGGTCTGACTGATCAGACTCGCATTATCAGCGATCTCGAATTCATTGCCGGGTTCGAAGCGGAGCGGGAAATTGAGGACGGAGAAACGGAGACCGTGACCACCCCTCAGGTGGAGGTGGAGTTCGCAATCCCGATCTACGACACCGGGAAGGCACGGATGCGCAAGGCGGAATTGTCGTACCTGCAAGCAGCCAACGTGCTGGCAGAAAGAGCCGTCAACGTCCGGTCCGAAGCGCGTGGTGCTGAAGCCTCCTATCACGCCGCGTATAAGATCGCCCGCCACTATCGCGACGTTCTGGTGCCGCTACGCACGACCGTCGAAGAAGAGGGGCTGCTGTCTTATAACGGCATGATCACCAACACTTTCGAGCTGCTGACAGACGTGCGCGAGAAACTGGGCGCATCACTGGAAGCGGCAAACGCAAAACGCGAATTCTACATGGCACAGGCTGATCTGACCGCTGCGATCTATGGCGGCGGCGAAGGCGGTGGCGGTGCTGGTGGAGAAGGCGCGACACTTGCCGCCGGTGGCGGCGCAGGACACTGAAAGGAACTGACATGCTAAATAGACGTCAATTACTCGGAGCCGGCGCGGCAGGTGCAACGCTGGTCTCTTCGAAAGCCTGGGGTCAAACCCTGAACATGGGCCTGCCCGAAGCTGCCCAAATGGATAGCGCAGCAACGGCGATCACGGCGCGTCCTAGTACCGGGCCGGACTACACACCTGTGGTCACATTGAACGGGTGGACCCTGCCGCACCGGATGAACAACGGGGTGAAAGAATTTCACCTCGTGGCCGAACCGGTAGAACGCGAGCTTGCCGACGGCATGATCGCGCATTTGTGGGGCTACAACGGCCAATCCACCGGCCCGACGATCGAAGCAGTCGAAGGCGACCGGGTGCGCATCTACGTCACCAATAAGCTGCCGGAAGGCACAACGGTGCACTGGCACGGGCTCATTCTTCCTTCAGGCATGGATGGGGTCTCCGGATTGAGCCATCCAAGCATCCCGCCGGGCAAAACCTTCGTCTACGAATTCGACTTGGTGAAGTCCGGAACGTTCATGTACCACCCCCACGGCGATGAAATGACCCAGATGGCGATGGGGATGATGGGCATGTTCGTGGTCCACCCCAAGGATCCCACATTCATGCCGGTGGATCGTGATTTCCTGATCATGCTGAATGCTTTCGACATCGATCCGGGTACCTATGTACCCCGCATCATGACGATGACGGATTTCAACCTTTGGACCTGGAACAGCCGGATCTTCCCCGACATCGATCCGCTGGTCGTGAACAAGGGCGACCGGGTGCGAGTACGGGTTGGGAACCTTACGATGACGAACCACCCGATCCATATGCACGGCTATGACTTCAAGGTCACCTGCACGGATGGCGGCTGGGTGCCGCCTGAAGCACAGTGGCCGGAGGTCAGCATCGACATTCCCGTAGGTGCGATGCGCGCCTACGAATTCGTCGCCGATCATCTGGGAGATTGGGCGATCCATTGCCACAAATCGCACCATACGATGAACGCCATGGGCCATGACGTGCCGACGTTCATCGGGGTGAACAAGAAGCCGCTGACCCAGAAGATCCGTCAATTCCAGCCGGAATACATGCCGATGGGCATGTCCGGCATGGGGGACATGGCAAAAATGGAAATGCCGCTACCCGACAATACCATCCCGATGATGACGGGTTGGGGCCCGTACGGACCCATCGAGATGGGCGGCATGTTTTCGGTCGTGAAGGTGCGGGACGGCATCGACGCGGACGATTACTCCGATCCCGGCTGGTACGAGAACCCTCCGGGCGAGATGGCCTACGAATGGACTGGCGAATTACCCGACTTTGCCTCCAACAACAGCCCCAAAACCATTCTCACACCGAAACCAACCTCGAAGGGCTGAGCGGCCCTTCGTCATCTCCAACCGAACCAACCTACAGGACAATAAAATGAGAAATCTTCTTTTGACGACAAGCTTCGCGATCGCGCTATCAGCACCGGCCTTTGCTGCAGGTACACACGACGGTGGACATGGGGAGACCAAGCCAGCCGCAATGATGGTCGGCATGCCGGGTGACGCCGCCAAGGTTGACCGCACAATCGACGTCACTTTGCTCGAAAACGATGAGGGCCAGATGCTGATCGAGAGTGAGCCGATGGATATCAAGGAGGGCGAAACCATCCGCTTCAACATCACCAACAAGGGTGAGCTGGAGCATGAATTCGTCCTCGACACGGTAGAGCGTAATGCCGAGCACAAGATCGAAATGGCCAAGATGGACATGGAACATGACGATCCGAACCGTATCCGTCTCGATGCGGGCGCCTCGGGCGAAGTTGTCTGGACTTTCGCAAATTCTGGCACATTCGAAGCAGCGTGCCTGATCCCGGGCCACTACGAATCGGGAATGCACCGTGAGGTCGCAGTCGGTGACCAGATGGCTCAGGCTGACGTGGAATACACAAGCGGCACCATCAAGAAAATCGACGCAAAGGCCGGCAAGGTCACAATTATCCACGGCCCTCTCGTCAACCTGGATATGCCGGCAATGACCATGGTGTTCCGCGCCGACGAGGCGATGGTGGCCAAGATGGCGGAAGGTCAGGACATCGAGTTCGTTGCCGACCGGGTCAAGGGTAAACTGACCGTCACGCAGATGAAGTAACTACTAACAATGGGGCCGGGGGTAAACACTCCGGCCCCATCGCCTTGATCGCTTAGCCCAAGCAAGCAAGAAGATCCCATAAAATCAAGCGCTACGGAGGTAGCCGAGCATGAAGAATTTCCTGAGAACCTGCACCATCGCCCTTGCGCTTGTCCTTCCGGCTTTTTCAGTGGGCGCTTCCAGTGGCAAGGGCCAGCAGCCTCACGCGCGAGCCTTCGAAGTGCCTGGCCATGATCCGATCGGGAAACCCGGTGATGGCTCCTCGATCGACAGGACGATTGAAATATCCATACGGGAGACGGAAAGCGGCTACATGCTTTTCGAGCCGGACGCGATCCAGATTGAAAGCGGCTCGGTTGTCCAGTTTTCAATCAGAAATACCGGCGCATTGGATCACGAGTTCTTTCTCGGTTCCTTTGACGAGGTCGCAAAACATCAGCAATGGATGCGCGAACATCCCGATATGCAGCATGACAGCGCCAACTCGGTTTCGATCCCTAGTGGGCAAAATGCCGAGTTGATCTGGGATTTCTCCGATATGACCAACCTGGAGTTCGTATGCTTGATTCCCGGCCACCGGGAAGCGGGCATGTGGGGCGTCATCATCGTGCACGATCACCTTGCGCCGAAGTCCAAGGATTAGACATTTTCAATGTCACTCTTGGATAGGTATCACCTGCTTGTACACGACGTAGCTGCCGCCCTTGGGTACGACTACAGCGATGCCACGCCGGACTGGGTTCATCCGTTCATTCATCTCATACTGGTCTTGGCCCCCGCGCTGCTGATCAGTGTTGGCTCATATCTTGCTATTCGCGGCATTCTGAAGCTTTGGAAGTACCGCAGCACGCCTGCGATCCACCCAGAGCCCATACGAGGGCTCGAAGGAAGTCTTTTCAGCACCGTCTTGCGCTATTCAAGAAGGCAGCAAGCGTTGATGATCGTGGTTAGCCTCATCGCGATGCCTATACTCTATCTGACTTTGGAACTGCCAAAACAGATCGTAAACAACGCTCTGGATTCTGGCCGTTTCCCAGTTGCCGTTTTGGGACGAGACGTCGACCAGGTCGTTTTCCTCATGCTTCTTTGCGGTCTCTACCTTTTGGCTATTATCCTGAATGGGCTAAACAAATATAGCCTTAACGTCTTCAAAGGGTATGTCGCCGAGCGTTTTCTGCGGCGCTTCCGCCTGCTGGTCTATCGGCAATGGCGCAGCGATCCAGACTCCGGAAACCAAAGCGAGATCGTCCCTATTCTCGCACAGGAAGTCGAGCCCATCGGTGGCTTCGCGGCAGATGTCCTTACGCTGCCAATCCTGCAAGGCGGTACGCTTCTGACGATCCTGTTTTTCATGTTCGTTCAGGACCCTGTCTTGGGTGCCGCCGCACTGACGGTACTGCCAATTCAGCTCGTGCTGCTGCCCAAGCTGCAACGGCGGGTCAACGCGCTTTCACGCACCAGGATCAAGGAGGTCCGACAGCTTGGCAGGCAGCTCAGCGATCAATTGCGCGAACGGCAGGTCAATCCGGCCGGGCTGCTGCCAGTAAGCGCAAGTTTTAGAGAGCTTGAGCACGTGCGCAGGAAGATTTTCCGTCTGAAGTTCTTCATCAAGGCCCTCAACAATTTTCTGACCGCGCTGACGCCATTCCTGTTCTACTCTCTGGGTGGATATTTCGTCATCGAAGGGCGGATCACACTCGGCGCGCTGGTGGCCGTCCTGGCAGCGCACAAGGACTTCTCGGCACCGCTGAAGGAACTTTTCCGCTACTATCAGACCTTGGAAGACACCCGAATCCGGTATCACGAAATCACGGCTTTTTTTGCCGGGTCAGGCCACTCGTCCGAAGTGGCCCAGGCTGATGACAGTACGCTGGAAAAGGTCAGCCAATTCGAGCAATCGCCGCTCAGAAAAACGACTTTGCCTTTCGAGGGGCATGGAGACCTCGCTTCACAATGAAGGAGTTTGATAGCATGAAATGGGCAGCAATATTTTTTGCTCTGATCGCCGTTTCTGCGGCAGGATGGTACATCCTGCAGCCGACCCACTCCCAGACGAGTACTCAGACGGACGAAAGAATGGCACTTCCCGCAGGTGCGCTTGCAACTGTCAGGCTGCCCCCAAGTTTCACCGAGCAAGAGCAAATCGGCAAGCGTGCCTATGGTGCGGCCTGCGCGACCTGCCACGGCGTCAATGGGCAGGGTCAGGACGGCGTTGCTCCACCGCTGGTGCACAAGATTTATGAGCCGGGCCACCACGGTGACATGGCGTTTGTCCTCGCAGCACAGAATGGTGTTCGGGCGCACCATTGGAAGTTTGGCAACATGCCAGCTGTCGAGGGCGTAACACGAGCAGAAGTATTGAATATCGTGGCATATATACGGGCTCTTCAAAGGGAAAACGGAATTAACTGAGTGACCTGTCGACCTGAGGCAAAAGCATAACAGCCATCCAGTAGATAATAACTGTCATCAACGGGGAGAGAAACGAATGAAACCTAAATTTATCGCAACGCTAGCATTGGCATTGTCCGGAACAGGTGTTCTCGCCGATGGACATGCAACCGGCGACGCATCGGCCGGAGACAAGGTATTTAACAAGTGCAAGGCCTGCCACTCAATCGTCAGGACGGATGGTGACGTTATCCGAAAGGGTGGCGCGGTTGGGCCAAATCTTTATGGTGTGTACAACCGAACAGCAGGGACCGAAGAAATGTTTGGGAATAAATTTCGGGACTCTATTCGTGAAGCGGGCGAGAATGGCTTGGTCTGGAACGAGAGCGATTTCGTAGCCTATATTGCAGATCCGAAGAAGTTCCTCGCGACTTTTCTGAACGACAGCAAGGCGAAATCTGGCATGTCATTCAAATTGAAGAAAGAAACGGATGCCAAGGCAGTCTGGGCTTATCTCGTTTCGGTTGGACCGGAGGTTGAGGCCGATTAGATTTTTATTCGTTTGCACGGCTCTTTTTATGCTCGGTGCGCCCTTTGTAGCGGCTGAAGATGCCCCTCTGTTTCCAGTCAGACCACTGGTTGCACCGGTTGGGGATCACGCACGTGAACCCTCGCTTTCAACACTGCCCGATGGTCGGATCGTGATGAGTTGGACCGAAGGTAACAACGCCGTTCGGATGGCCCTGTTCGATGGCACCTATTGGACGGAGGCGCGTACAATTCATCAATCTGAGACACTGTTTGTGAACTGGGCCGACTTTCCGTCAGTCGTTGGGCTTAGCGATGGGACGCTTGCAGCGCATTGGTTGGAATTGAATGGGCCGGGCAGCTATCAATACGACGTAAAGATCGCTTTCTCCTTCGATGAGGGTTTGAACTGGACAACGCCAATCATACCCCACGATGACCGATCAAAGCGTGAACATGGTTTCGTGTCGCTAATCCCTGATGATAGCGCTGGTTTGACAGCTCTTTGGCTAGATGGTCGTGCATACGATAATCAAGCCGCAGACGACAGCTATGAGAATGCCATGCAGGTCCGCGCACGTCGCATTGCGCCGGACGGTTCAATGGGACCGGAAAGCCTGCTCGACCCACGCGCTTGTACGTGCTGTCAAACATCGGCCGTCCGCAAGGAAGCAGGTAACATCATAGCTGTTGAATGTCATTGAGAACTAACCCGGTATTGTCACCGAGATTTGACCCGCTTTTAGTTATGTATCGGCGGCTATGCTTTGGTCAATGT
Organism: Pseudophaeobacter sp. TrK17; assembly: GCF_042192375.1. Taxonomy (NCBI): domain Bacteria; kingdom Pseudomonadati; phylum Pseudomonadota; class Alphaproteobacteria; order Rhodobacterales; family Roseobacteraceae; genus Pseudophaeobacter; species Pseudophaeobacter sp. TrK17. The sequence goes on along the minus strand of NZ_CP071702.1, from coordinate 112,148 downwards.
GGTGGTCTCCTTTGTGTTTTTCTTTGCTGCCTCTGAGCTCGCTTTGAAGCGGTAGCTGTCGTTGCCGGTCTCTAAGATGTGGCAGCGATGTGTGAGGCGGTCGAGCAGCGCTGTTGTCATCTTTGCGTCACCGAAGACCTGCGCCCACTCACTGAAGCTGAGGTTGGTCGTGATGACGACGCTGGTGCGCTCATAGAGTTTGCTCAGAAGGTGGAACAGCAGTGCGCCGCCGGACGGGCTGAACGGCAGATAGCCGAGTTCATCAAGGATGACCAAGTCGATCTTTGTGAGCATCTCAGCCAATTTCCCAGCCTTTCCAAGAGCCTTTTCCTGCTCCAATGCATTGACCAATTCGACGGTGGAGTAGAAGCGCACCTTGCGTCGATGATGCTCGATCGCCTGCACGCCGATAGCTGTGGCGACATGGCTTTTGCCGGTGCCAGGTCCACCAATCAGAACGATGTTTTCTGCATTCTCTATGAACTCGCCGCGATGTAATTGCCGGACTGTGGCTTCGTTGATGTCGCTTGATGCAAAATCGAACCCAGCGAGGTCTTTGTATGACGGGAAGCGTGCAACCTTCGTATGATAAGCAATTGAACGCACCTCACGTTCTGCCATTTCCGCCTTGAGCAGTTGAGACAACATGGGTGTGGCTGCCTCAAACGCGGGCGCACCTTGTGCAACCAAATCATCGACCGCATGTGCCATGCCGTGCAGCTTTAGACTGCGCAGCATGATGATAATAGAAGCCCCTGCTGGATCATGACGCATTGCGCTTCTCCCCGGCCTGTCTCAGGTCATCATAGCGATCCACATTTGCCTTTGGGGCGGTTTCCAAAGCGAGGGCATCTGGTGGATCGATCTTCGGATGATCTGTCTGCTTGGGATCGATCAGCCTGTGCAACAGGTTCAGGATATGCGTCTTGGTTGGCACCCCAGCTTCTAGCGCCAGTTCGACGGCTCTCAGAACGGCGCTTTCGTCGTGGTGTAAAACAAGGGACAGGATATCGACCATTTCCCGGTCACCGCCTGGCTTACGCAGCATGTGGTTTTGTAGCCGACAGAAGATATCAGGCATCTCTGTAAACGGCGCACCATTACGTAATGCGCCCGGTTTACGTTGGATGACCGCCAGATAATGGCGCCAGTCATAGATGACCCTGCCAGGTTTACGGTGAGAGCGTTCTATGATCCGATCATGGGTGCAGACAATTTGTCCCTCTGCAACAATGACCAACCGTTCTGGGTAAACACGAAGGCTGACAGGCCAGTTCGCAAAACTGGCAGGCACGCTGTAGCGGTTGCGTTCGAAGGTGATCAGGCATGTTGGTGACACGCGCTTGCTGTGTTCAACAAACCCGTCAAAGGCGGGTGGGAGAGCCATCAGCACAGACTTCTCCGCTTCCCAGGCATCGGCGATTGAACCTGGTAATTCCCGGTGCGCCGTCTCTGACCAGAGCGCAACGCAACGATCCTCAAGCCACTGGTTCAGCTCTTCCAGATCCTTGAAGACAGGCATGACCTGCCACAGCCGGTTCCGGGCATCGCGGACGCTCTTCTCGACCTGACCTTTCTCCCAGCCCGCTGCTGGATTGCAGAACTCAGTCTCAAAGACGTAATGGCTGGCCATGGATTGGAAGCGTGCGTTGACATCGCGCTGCTTGCCACGGCCAACACGATCCACGGCCGTCTTCATATTGTCATAGACCCCACGCCCCGGAACGCCGCCAAACACTCGGAAGGCATGCCAGTGCGCGTCGAACAACATCTCATGCGTTTGCAAAGGGTAGGCACGGACAATGAACGCGCGGCTATGCGACAGCTTGGTGTGCGCAACTTGCAGTTTGACGCGTTCGCCACCAATCGTGGCCCAGTCTTCGCTCCAATCGAACTGGAACGCCTCGCCTGGCTGGAACACCAACGGCACAAACGTACCGCGCCCTGTCGTTTGTTCCACCCGGTGCCGATCAGCGCGCCACGCGCGGGCAAAAGCCGCAACACGCTCATAAGATCCATCGTACCCGAGCTTGACCAAGTCCTCATGCATTAGCTTCACGGTCCGGCGCTCTTTACGCGACTTACGCGTCTGTGCCAAAAGCCATGCAGACAGCCGATCCGCGTAAGGATCCAATTTGCTTGGCCGCGATGGCGTCTTGAACGTCGCTTCGGCGGCGCCTTCACGCAGATATTTCCGGATGGTGTTACGAGACAGCCCAGTGCGCCGCGCAATCTCTCGTATCGGCATTTTATCACGCAATGCCCAGCGTCGAATGACACTCAAAAATCCCATGTCGATCACTCCAAATCTCCCTGAACAAAATCGTCAGGGCAATGTGTTCACATGGGTCAATTCTCAGTGACAATTTATGGGGCTACCGGGTCAGTTCTCAGTGACATTCAACATCTAAGCCTTGCGAACTGACTTTGACTTGCTGGTGAGGCGTACTCGAACAATGGTCGGATTTTCCCCGACACGCTCGACTTCAGCAACACCTGAGGCGTCCACCAAATCAGTCAGCCGCCGAAATCCGAAGTTGCGCGCATCGAAGTCGGGAGCTTGTTTGGCGAGATGTGCACCAACCCTTGCAAGATTTGCCTTCCCGTCGTCTTCGATAGTTGCATCAATAGCTTTGACAAGCATGTCGAGTGTGGCTGCATCAAGCACGGCTTTCTTCTGATCGACCTTTGCAGCAGGTGTTTTGAGCGCGGAGAGACTTCCCCTGTCAAGATTCTCGCCATCCTCGTGTTGTTCGATTTCTGGCGTGTTCAGGATGTCAAAATAGACAAACTTATCGCAAGCGGTAATGAACGGCCGAGGTGTTTTACGTTCGCCAAAACCATAAACCGTTACACCCTGTTCTCGGATACGGGTGGCCAGGCGAGCGAAGTCGCTGTCGCTGGAGACGATGCAAAATCCTGAAAACCGACGGGTGTAGAGGAGGTCCATCGCATCAATGATCATTGCTCCGTCAGTTGCATTCTTGCCGGTGGTGTAGGCAAACTGCTGAACGGGCTGAATAGAGTGCTCAAGCAAACAGTCCTTCCAACCATTGAGGTTCGGTTTGGTCCAATCACCATAGATTCGCTTCACGCTCGCAGCGCCGTAGTTCGCTATTTCTTCAAGCAGCCCTTCAACAATCTTGGGGGACGCGTTGTCACCATCGATCAATAGCGCGAGTGACTGGCTCTGTTCGTTCGTCATCACAATCCTCAAAATCTAAAGTGCCATCTCGCAGACACTTTCAAGTAATGTCTATGCCCATAATTGGTTTGACGAAATCAGATTCCTGCAGGGAACAACCCTACAGGAATAGCCAACAAAATCACAAAACTGCCTTAACGCCCTATTCTGCACTCAGCCGGAGTCGACCCCAACAACGAAAGCGCGGATATCCTGCGCATGCTGGACACAGCTTTCGAGCACCTCGTGCCTTCCGAGATCCGCCTGTATCCCAAAGCGTACGCGGCAGAGATCGATGCACTCAACCCGCGTCTCTACAACCTGCTCAACAACGGGGTCTACAAGGCCGGATTTGCAACGACGCAGGCGGCCTATGACGAAGCGATGGATGGCATCTTCGCGATGCTGGACGAACTCGAGGAGTTGCTGACCGGTGACTTCCTATTCGGCGACACGCTGACGGAGACGGACATCCGGGCCTTTGTAACACTCATCCGGTTCGATGCAGTCTATCACGGTCTCTTCAAGACCAACCGCCGCGAAATCCGGGATTACCCGCGTCTCTGGGCCTATCTCGCGCTTATTGCACAGATCCCTGGCGTACGTGAAACCGTGGACATGGACCGCATTCTGCACGGTTATTACTCGATCAAGGCTCTCAATCCTTTGGGCGTGGTGTCAAAAGCGCCGGCGCATATTGCGACGCTTCTTGGGTGAGGGCGTCAACAAGAGTTCGAATTTGAGCGATCGCCCCACCATTCATAAGATTCCTTTGAATGGTTTTATGGCCATCTGTCTGGTCTTTTCTGTGTAACGCCAGAACCTCTTGCAAACTCGGGCAAGTAAGGTCGACTTTTCGTCAACTTTGGTCTGAGCTAGCCCTTCATCGGCATTCGGTAGCTTTGGCTCTTTAGAAACCATGATGTGCCTTCAAGTAGAATGTGTTTCGAGACGACGACGGGTGCTTCAAAGGTGTTGGAAACAAAGCGTACAGGCGGCAGGGAATGAATCGGGTTCATCTGCCGCCTGACTTGCGTGTCCCGCTAACCAACCGTTGTACCCAGCCAAAGAGTGATTGCAGGAAACGCCACCAGCAGCGCCAACCGCACGACATCGACCGCGATGAACGGAACGAGCCCCTTGAAGATGCGAACGACCGGTACATCAGGCAGCACAGCCTTCAAGACAAACACGTTCATGCCGACCGGCGGTGTGACGAGCGCGATTTCAGTGACCACGATCACGATGATTCCGAACCAAACCAGGTCGAACCCCTGCGACACGACGATCGGCGCGAAGAGCGGCACAAAGATCAGGATGATCGCCATGGAGTCCATCACGCAGCCCAGAACCAGGAACACCAGCATGATCGCGAAAATCAGCGCATAGCCTTCGAGACCTGTAGATTGCACCAGGGCAAGAACACCTGCCGCAAGTCCGGACAGGGTCAGAAGCTTGGAGAGCATCAACGCGCCGAAGAGGACCGTGTAGAGCGATACCGATGTGTAGGCCGTGTCGATGATAACCGTCCGCAGCACTTTCCAGGTCAGACGCCCGTGAAAGGTTGCGATCAGGATGGCCAGGCCTGCACCCATGCCAGCTGCTTCGGTTGGTGTGAACAGTTTGGCGTAGAGGCCTCCGATGATCAGGCCGAATAGCAGGACGAATGGCCAGATGCCCGACAGTGCCTTCAGCCGGTCCGGCCAAGCCGTCAGTTCGCCTTGCGGTGCATGTTCGGGATTGCGCGCGGCGACCACGCGAATGGCAATCATGTAAAGCGCAAGGCCGAGGAGCCCGGGAATGACCCCAGCAATGAACAGATCTCCGATATTTGTCTGGGTCAGGATGCCGTAGACCACCATGATGATCGATGGCGGGATCAGAATTCCCAATGTACCGCCTGCAGCGATCGTGCCTGCCGCGAGTTCGTCCGAATAGTTGTACTTTTTCATGCTGGGGTAGGCGACCTTGGCCATGGTTGCGGCCGTGGCATAACTGGACCCGCAGACAGCGGAAAAGCCGGAACAGGCGACCATCGTCGACAGCGACAGCCCGCCACGCACATGGCCAACGAAGGCATAGGCGGCACGGAAGAGGTCGTGCGCGATCCCGGTTTTTGAGATCACGTTGCCCATCAGGATGAACATGGGCACCACGGCGAGGTCATATGACAAGACTGCGTCCGAGATCGTCAGTGGAAGGAGTTGAAACGCGATATTCCAGTTGATTGCAAAACCGATCCCCGCGACCGAAACCGCCAGAAGAGAAAAGGCGAGTGGAACCCGCAGGAAGGCCAAAAGTATGGCCGAAATCATAGCGATGGAGCCGACAATCATAGCGCTTCCTCCTCATGGGTGTCTTCGGGGTCGACCATCGGGCCGGTGAATGCGACGGCCAGTGCGGCCAAGGCGGACAGGGCGCAGCTTGCGGCCATGAAGAAATAAAGTGGCCCCCGGGGAACGCGCAAAGCCTGGCTCACTTCGAAAATGCGGGAGGCGTTCAAACCGTGCTTCACGAAGAGCCATGCGATGACAGCAAGTACCACGGTCACAAGTATCGAGATCAGCACGCGCCACCACGCCATCCAGGGCTTGCTTACAAGCTTGTCGAGAAGGTCGATGGTGAGATGCGCACCAGCGGCTGTTACCAAAGGCAGCCCGGCAAATACGACCAGCGCCATCAGGTGCTCGGTGATGTCGTTTGCCCCGTAGATCGGCTTGCCCACAATGCGGCGTCCGATCACGTCGGCGAAGGTCAGTGCGACCATTGCCAGAAGGAACAGTGCCATGACCGTTTCGACCCCCCGGCGAATTTTCCATGCCATGGACTGCATGATCTTGTCTCCTCCCTAAAAAATCGGAGGCCGTTTTCCCGGCCTCCGCTAGTGCTTCACACTCGGCTCATTCGCCAGCGAGCGACTTGTAGGTGTCGTTGTAGAACGTCAGCATCGCCTGCGGATCCGCGACACCGGCGGCTTTCGCGGCTTCCACCCAGTCGGCGACCATTGTGTCGTAGATCGTATCCACCGCAGCGATCAGCTCCGGCGAGGCCTCCACGATGTCATGACCAGCTGCGCCCAGTTTCTCGGTTGCGGCAGGGTTCTGCAGGTCGAAGTTTTTGCCCCATGCCGCCGAAAGCTCTTCACCGATGATGCCTTCGATGGCGGCCTTGTCTTCGTCTGAAAGGCCGTCCCACTTGGCGCCATTCATGATGACAAAGAAGGTCGCGTCGTAGAAACCGTTCGGGAAAATCGTGTGGTGCTTCAGGCTGTCCTCGAGGCGGAAGTTCACCACGGATTCCATGGTGTGCAGGGAGCCGTCGATGACACCGCTTTCCAGCATTTCATAGGCCTTCGTCGCCGGTGCTGCGACAGGAACCGCACCAAGCGACGTCAGCAGTTTTTCCTGAATCGGCCCACCCATGCGGAACTTTACGTTGGCCACGTCCTCAGGCGAGGTCACAGTCTCGGACCCATGATGCAGTTGACCACCACCGAACATGCCGACGCCAAGCATTTTGACACCGTCAAAGGCTGCGTTGTCGGCAAGGTAAGTCTCGTAGGTTTGCCAAAGGGCACGGCTTTGAGCCTCGGCATTGGTGCCTGCATTGGGGAATTCGGCAAACCACATCGACACAAAGCGCTCGGGCTCATATGTGAAGTTGCCCCAGGTGATGTCCGCGACACCGTTGCGGGCGAGTTCCCAGTGCTGGGGCGGGCTGGCCAGCGGAGCGGGCAGGATTGTAACGGTCACACGGCCTTCGGTGACTTCGGCCACTTTCTCGGTGAAAGGCACCAGGAAATCGGTGTGGACGAAATGGGTCGGCGGCACCCAGGACGACATGGTCAGAACCTCGGCACTGGCGATCTGAGCCGTGGCGGACACGAGGGCTGTTGCGGCGACCGCGCCCTTGAGCATTTTTGTGGTGAAGTTGATCATCTGGATCCTCCCTAGGATGATATCTGATTCAGGTCAGTTTGTGAGAGTTGAGCGTCTTGCTCGTGCGGAGCTTTGCCAGATCGGCAAAGATAGCGGCTCCGACCGGGATGATGTCCGGGTCAAAGACGAATTCGGGGTGGTGCGGGGCGTAGCCGCCTTGGCCGATGAAGAAATACGCTCCGGGGACGATCGACGAGAGTTCGGAGAAATCCTCGGAGGCCATCAAGTTGCGTGCGTTTTCGACGACACGCTCCACCCCCACAACGCGAGTTGCGGATGAGACGGCAGCGGATACGCATGTGGGGTCGTTCAACGTGACGGGTGCCACCTTTTCGACGTCGATCTCAATGAGAACGCCAAACAGCAGCTCGGTCGCGCGTACAGCGTCCTGAAGCAGATCGGCGAGGCGGTCACGCACCGTTGAGGACGTCGTGCGCATCGTGCCTTCCAGCCGGACAGCCTCTGGTAGAATGTTCCGCGCAGTGCCGCCTTGAAACAGACCAAAGGAGATCACGCCTGCTTCCCGCGCATCCACCAGACGGGTCGTGGCCTGCTGGACGGATGTGATCAGTTGTGCCGCTGCGAGGATCGCATCTTCGCCGGTGTGTGGCATGGATCCATGCGCTCCGTTGGCACGGATCGTAACGTCGATATTGTCCGCCGAAGACAGAGCTGCCGTAGTAGGAATGCCTACCTGACCGGCAGGCAAGTCAGGTGAATTGTGAAGCGCGTAGATTTCATCGCAGGGGAAACGATCGAAGAGGCCGTCAGCGATCATGGCGCGGGCACCGGTCAAGAGTTCCTCGGCAGGCTGAAAGATGAAGCGGACCGTCCCGTCGAATTGCCGATGCTCTGCGAGGTAGGCGGCGGCCGTCAGCGCGGTGACCATGTGTCCGTCATGCCCACAGCCATGAAATCGGCTGGGGTCTTCGGAGGCGTAGTCTACCTTGGCCTTTTCCTGCATCGGCAGCCCGTCAAGCTCAGCGCGGAATGCAATACAGCGACCGGGTGACTCTGGTGACGCGTCCTGACCATGCAGTGTACCAACGACCCCGGTACCGGCGATGCCCGTCACAACCGTGTAACCTAATTCGCTCAAACGATCAGCTACAAAGGCAGCTGTACGCGCGACTTCGAAGCCGGTCTCTGGATGGCGGTGCAGGGTCTGCAACCAGTTCTGCGATGTTCTGCTTTGTGTCTCGTACCAGGTGGTGAACATCTTCTTAGACCTCCGGTTAGTCGCAAGATAAGAATGTTGCACGGCGATACTTGTCATGCAAGATAGTTTCTTGTTAAGACTATTTTGTGTGGAAAGCAGGGTAAGAGATGATACCTTTCCGGTATCAAAGACAGGGGCAGTGAATCGTGCAGAGCGACAAGACATTCAAAAATGAACGCCTGACTTACCGGCTGAACATCGTTGCGCAGGAGGCGATCCAAGCTAATGATGAGATTTTCCTGAGCGAGACGGGATGTCGAATTCGCGATCTGCGTGTCTTGCGACTGATTGACGACACACCCGGCACTACATTCGCGAAAATCTCAAAAATAACGGGTTTTGATAGAAGTTTGACCTCACGCATCATTCAAAATTTGATCGCTTCTGGATTGATTGAGCGCGAAAACTCTACCGAAGACGCACGCGTATTCCTGCTCTCTACAACGTCGAAGGGGAAAAAGGTTCGGCAAGTAGCCCGACGCTTGTCAGATCGATTAGAGGTAATCCTGACGGATCCACTGTCCGCACAAGAGTTGCGGGCTTTCAATGAGATTCTCGCACGTCTGGGCGCATGGGTGACCTCGGAAGACTATCAATCCGCGTTGACTCAAGAGACCAATAAAGGCTCACGCTAAAATAGTCTTGACATGAGAATACCTGCGATCTAGTGGTATTTCAGCCTACCAAGCTGTCACAGGAGAGGCCGACCCAGTCGGCGCCGAAGGAGCAACCCCCCGGAACCTCTCAGGCAAAAGGACTGTGATCAGCGCGGCGATCTGAAGTGCGTTTCGGGACAAAGCCCGTGACCTGCGACAGAGGGGATTGGACCTGCCATCCGGCAGGACGAAACCTGGGTCGCGGGAGGATACCATGACCAGAATTGCTGTAATCGGCGCCGGGATCACCGGCGTTACAACTGCGTCCAGCCTGATGGACCGGGGCTATGACGTCACCTTGTTTGATCGTAACCGCTATGCGGCGATGCAAACGTCTTTCGCCAACGGAGGCCAGCTCTCGGCATCGAATGCCGAGACCTGGACCCGCTGGTCGACAGTCTTTAAGGGCATGAAATGGATGCTGAGCCGCGGGGCACCGCTGCTGGTTAACCCAAAGCCCAGTTGGCACAAGTACAGCTGGATGGCCGAGTTCGTGGCCTCGATCCCGCAATACCGCGCCAACACGGTCGAGACGACCCGCATGGCCATTGCTGCACGTGGCCTGTTGCGCGACAAAGCCGAGCGCCACGGATTCGAGTTTGACTGCGAGAACCGTGGTATCTTGCACATTTATACCGACAAATCGGAATTCGATCACGCGACCGAGGTCAACACGCTGTTGGCCGAGGGCGGGCTGGACCGCCGCGCGGTTGCCCCCGAAGAAGTTCGGCAGATCGAACCCGCGCTCAGTGGAGAGTTTTACGGCGGCTATTACACCGAAAGCGACTTTACCGGCGACATTCACCGCTACACAACGGGCCTCGCCAAATCCATCGAGAAGGGTGGCGCGGTGCTGCGGTTCGGGACTGATGTCGAGGCGCTTGCCGTGGACAAGAAAGAGGTGCGCCTCACCTGGAGCCGGAACAACGAAAGCCAGACCGAGACCTTTGACGGCATTGTTGTCTGTGCGGGCGTAGAAAGCCGCGCCATCGCGGCGCAGGTCGGCGACCGGGTGAACGTTTATCCGGTCAAGGGATACTCGATCACCGTGCGGCTTGATGACGAAGAAAGCCAGAGCGCCGCACCATGGATCAGCTTGCTGGACGATGAAGCCAAGGTGGTCACCAGCCGCTTAGGTAAAGATCGTTTCAGGATCGCGGGCACGGCGGAGTTCAATGGATATAACATGGACATCCGCGATGACCGCATTCGCCCACTGGTGAAGTGGTGCGAACGGTTTTTTCCCGATGTGAGCACCGAGCACGCGATCCCGTGGGCGGGCCTGCGCCCGATGATGCCGAATATGATGCCCAGGGTAGGGCAGGGCGCGCGTGACCGTGTGTTCTACAACACCGGACATGGCCACTTGGGTTGGACCCTGTCCGCCGTCACCGCGGAGATGGTGGCCGAGACCGTCGCCGCGTCCAATACAGTCAACTGCTCAAAGACAACGTCGGCGAGAACGCCCACCACTCTAGCATCTCAGGGAGCCGTATGATGTACATCCCAACCTACGACGATATGCTCGCTGCGCATGTCCGGATCGCGCCGCATATCCGCCGCACGCCGGTGCGGACATCCGACTATCTGAGTGACCTGGCGGGTTGCCAACTCTTCTTCAAGTGCGAGAACTTCCAGGAACCCGGTGCGTTCAAAGTACGCGGGGCCACCAATGCGGTCTTCGGGCTGGATGACGCGCAGGCCGAAAAGGGCGTTGCGACCCATTCTTCGGGCAACCATGCGTCCTGCCTGTCTTATGCGGCAATGCTGCGCGGCATTCCCTGCAACGTGGTGATGCCGCGCACCGCACCACAGGCCAAGAAGGATACGGTGCGCCGCTATGGTGGCAAGATCACGGAATGCAAACCATCGACCACATCACGCGAGGCGACTTTTGCCGAAGTTCAAGCGAAGACAGGCGGCGATTTCGTCCACCCGTATAATGATCCCCGCGTGATTGCGGGACAGGGCACCTGTTCAAAGGAGTTCATGGAGCAGACTGACGGTCTCGACATGGTCGTGGCGCCAATTGGCGGCGGCGGCATGATCTCGGGCACATGCTTGACACTCTCAACCCTGGCCCCGCAAACCAAGGTGATCGCGGCCGAGCCAGAGCAGGCCGACGATGCCTACCGCAGCTTCAAGGCGGGACACATCATCGCCGATGGCCTGCTGGTGCCGCTCAAGGAACTGACCTGGCATTTCGTGTCAAACCACGTCTCCGAGATCTACACGGCGTCCGAACAAGAAATCATCGATGCGATGAAGCTAATTTGGAAGCATTTGCGGATCGTGATGGAGCCGTCATCTGCCGTCCCGCTCGCGACCATTCTCAAGAACCCCGACGCGTTCGAGGGCAAGCGGGTTGGCATCATCATCACCGGCGGCAACGTCGATCTGGACAAATTGCCCTGGGCATTGGGCTGACAAGGAGACTTCCCATGAAAGATTCTATTGATTTCGACGCCTACGAAGTTGGTTTCGATATTCCCGCCAAGCCCGGCATGGATGCGGCCGATATCCAGACACCTGCGTTGGTCCTTGATCTGGACGCGCTTGAACGTAACATCAAGAAAATGGGTGACTATGCCAAGGCGCATGGCATGCGGCACCGCGCACATGGCAAGATGCACAAGTCGGTCGATGTGCTGAAGCTGCAGATGGAAATTGGCGGCGCGATTGGCGTCTGCTGTCAGAAGGTTTCCGAGGCGGAAGTTTTCGCACGCGCGGGCATCAAGGAAATACTGGTCTCCAACCAGGTTCGCGATCCGGGTAAGATCGCCCGACTTGTCCAACTGCCGAAGTTCAGCGGCGGCGAAGTTATTGTCTGCGTCGACGATGTGGCCAGTGTTGCCGACCTTTCGTCGGCGGCGAAAAATGCCGGGACAGAGCTGGGCGTCTTCATCGAGATCGACTGCGGGGCAGGGCGCTGTGGCGTCACGACAACACCGGCGGTTGTCGAGATCGCCAAGGCCGTCGTCGCGGCCGACAATCTGACCTATCGCGGCATCCAGGCCTATCAGGGCGCGATGCAGCACATGGACAGCTTTGACGACCGCAAGGCCAAGATCGACACGGCTATTAGGCAGGTTCAGGATGCCGTGAACGCGCTGAAAGACGAGGGGATCGAGACCGATCTCGTGTCGGGCGGCGGGACAGGTTCCTACTATTTCGAGTCGAATTCGGGTCTCTACAATGAACTCCAGTGCGGCTCTTATGCATTCATGGACGCAGACTATGGCCGCATCCTTGACCAGGACGGAAAACGGATCGATGCCGGTGAATGGGAAAATGCCTTCTTCATCCTAACCAGCGTGATGAGCCACGCCAAGGCGGACAAGGCGATTTGTGACGCGGGTCTCAAAGCACAATCCGTCGACAGCGGACTGCCGTTCATCTACGGGCGCGATGATGTTGAGTACGTGAAATGCTCGGACGAGCACGGCGTGATCGCCGACCCCAAGGGCGTGTTGAAGGTCAATGAAAAGCTGAAGCTTGTGCCCGGCCACTGTGATCCGACGGCCAACGTGCATGATTGGTATGTCGGCGTGCGCAACGGCAAAGTCGAAACCGTCTGGCCTGTGTCCGCGCGGGGGCGGGCGTACTGAACCTGCCCGCTGGGGCAGGTCGGGCCAGCCCTCTCCCCGCTGGCCCTCCGCCCGTGCGCAACGCGATCCTCTCTGCGACAGCGTACGGGCGGATCAAGACAAATAGGAGATTGAAATGCTGATCATACCTGAACAGGAAATCGCTGATTTGATGACACGTGCGGCCGCCTTTGAGGCCGTTGAAAGTGTCTTTGCCGCAATGGCCTCTGGCGATGCCTACAATTTCTCCGTGGTCCGCGAAGCGATCGGTCACGAAGACGCGCTTTATGGCTTCAAGGGTGGTTTTGACAAAGCTGGCCTGACACTCGGGCTGAAGGCTGGAGGGTATTGGCCAAACAATCTGGAAAAGCGCGGTCTGATCAATCACCAGTCCACGGTGTTCCTGTTCGACCCGGATACCGGAAAGCCCTCGGCGATGGTGGGCGGCAACCTGCTTACGGCCTTGCGGACCGCAGCTGCCTCTTCAGTCTCGATCAAGCATCTGGCCCGTGAAAATGCGACGGTCATCGGAATGATTGGTGCGGGCCATCAGGCGACCTTTCAACTGCGCGCGGCACTCGAACAGCGCTCGTTCGAAAAGGTCATAGGCTGGAATTACCACCCGGAGATGCTGCCCAATATCGAGAAAGTGGCCCGCGAGGCTGTCTTGCCTTTCGAAGCAGTGGACCTTCCCGGCATGGTCGAGGCTGATGTGATCATCTCGATCACCAGCGCCTTTGCGCCGTCGTTGATGGCGGAACACGTCGGCCCTGGTACGCACGTCGCCTGCATGGGCACGGACACCAAAGGCAAGCAGGAGGTCGAGGCCGCACTGTTGGCCCGCGCTACGGTTTTCACCGACGAAGTGGCGCAATCGATCTCAATCGGCGAGGCCCAGCACGCGGTGGCGGAAGGGTTGATCGAACAGAGTGACATTCATCAGATCGGCGCGGTGATTAACGGGACAAACCCGGGCCGCATATCGGACGATCAGATCACGCTTTTTGACGGAACTGGTGTCGGCCTTCAGGACCTCGCGGTTGCGTCGGCTGTCGTAGATCTCGCGGTGGAAAAAGGCGTTGCGATTGAGGTGGATTTCTAACGCCGGTTGCCACCCCCAGAAAAAACCGAGATTTCTTCAGGCGTCGCGCGTTGCGGCGCCTGATGATTGCCGACCGAACTTAGGTTCTGTCATCCCAGGGTATCACCCAAGACCCCACCCATCATCGACAGAATCCAGCTTGGGCGGGCAATCTGCATCTCAACGAAACTTTGCAGATGTGGTGAACCCAGTGACCAAGATCGACCAGATCGAGACCCTGATCCTCGATATCCCGACCATCCGAGGGCACGTACTCTCAATGGCCACAATGCGGACGCAGACCGCGGTTCTGGTCAAGATCAAGTTTTCGGACGGGTCCGAAGGTATCGGCGAAGGGACAACGATCGGCGGGTTGAGCTATGGTGCGGAAAGCCCCGAAAGCATCCAGTCCGCAATTGATACCTATATCGCTCCGGCTCTGATCGGTCGCGGCGCTGACGATGTGAATGGCGCGATCCAGCTTGTCGACAAGATCGTCAAGGGCAACCGCATCGCAAAGACGGCGGTCGAAATCGCGCTTTGGGACGGATTGGGCAAACGCCTGAATGTCCCGGTGTCGCAGCTTTTTGGCGGTGCTGTACATGACAAGCTACCGGTCGCGTGGACACTGGCGTCGGGCAACTCCGACACAGACATCGCCGAAGCCCAGGAGATGATCGAAACGCGCCGCCACAACATCTTCAAGCTGAAGATTGGTAAACGGTCGGTTCGTGACGATGTGGCTCACGTGGCGCGGATCAAGGAAGCCGTGGGGGATGCCGCGAGCGTGCGCGTCGACATCAACACCGCCTGGTCGCTGCAGGATGCACGCTGGGGGCTGAAGGGTCTGCAGGACGCCGGATGCGAGCTTGTCGAACAACCCGTTCCCGCGCGTTATCGCAAGGCAATGGCCGAACTCACCAGTGGCTACGAGATCGCCGTCATGGCGGACGAGGCGCTGAATGGCCCGGAGGATGCTCTCGAAGTGGCAGCGGCACATGCCGCCGATGTCTTCGCTGTCAAGATTGGACAGTCCGGTGGACTCAAGCGCGCATCCGAGGTTATCGCGATCGGGCAGTCGGCGGGTCTTGGCCTTTACGGCGGTACGATGCTGGAAACCGGATTGAGCACCGCCGCAGCGCTCCAGCTGTTCTCAACGGTCGAAGATCTGGCTTGGGGAACGGAGTTGTTCGGCCCGCTTCTGCTGACAGAAGATATTCTCGCTGAGCCGATTATTTACTGCGATTTCTGCGTCGATATCCCCAAAGGAACAGGTATCGGCGCAACGCTCGACCCCGACAAAATCGATTTCTTCCGCCGTGACGGCGGGCGGACCATTAAGGCCGTCGCCGGACAGTAACCGAGCGACACGATATCAAACCCAGCCACAACGCACCAAAGGCGTCACGGCAGCCAGGAGGAGGACCACACATGTTTACTCAATCGAATCTCGATGAATTCGAGGCGCGCCTTGATGGCGCGATCCAGGACGACCCGGAGAACGGCATTTTCCGTTGCCGTAGGGACATCTTCACCGACGAAGAGCTGTTCGAGCTTGAGATCAAGCACATCTTCGAAGGCAACTGGATGTACATGGCCCATGAGAGCCAGATCCCGGAGCCGGGCGACTATTTCACGCTGACCATGGGTCGCACGCCCGTCGTTATCACCCGCGACAAGGACGGCGAACTGCACGCGCTGGTCAATGCCTGTTCACACCGGGGCGCGCAGCTCTGCCGCTTCAAGCGCCGCAACCAGAAGACCTTCACCTGCCCGTTCCACGGCTGGACCTTCTCGAACACCGGCAAGCTCCTGAAAGTCAAGGATCCGAAGGGCGCGGGCTATCCTGAGCAGTTCAACAAGGATGGCAGCCATGACCTGACCAAGGTCGCTCGGTTCGAAAGCTATCGCGGTTTCCTGTTCGGGTCGCTGAATGCGGATGTGAAGCCGCTGGAAGAGTACCTTGGCGAAGCCCGCAAGATGATCGACATCATGGTTGATCAGGCCGATGAGGGTCTGGAAGTGCTGCGCGGATCGTCAACGTATACCTATGACGGCAACTGGAAGCTGCAGGCCGAAAACGGTGCGGACGGCTACCACGTCTCGGCCGTGCACTGGAACTATGTTGCCACCACCGCGCACCGCACGGATGATGGCAAGGAAGACAACATCAAGGCGACCGACGCCTCGAAATGGGCCAAGCAGCGCGGCGGGTTCCACGCCTATGAGAACGGCCACATCCTGCTTTGGACCGAATGGGCGGACCCGACCAATCGGCCCGGCTATCCGCGGCTCGAGGAATGGACCGAGAAGTTCGGCAAGACCAAGGCTGACTGGATGGTTGGCGTGCTGCGCAACCTCTGCCTTTATCCGAATGTGTTCCTGATGGACCAGTTCAGTTCGCAGATCCGCGTCTTCCGTCCGATCAGCGTCAACGAAACCGAGGTCACCATCTACTGCATCGCCCCCAAGGGCGAGAGCCAGGAAGCGCGCACCCGCCGCATCCGCCAATACGAGGATTTCTTCAATGCCTCCGGCATGGCGACACCTGACGACACAGAGGAATTCCGGGCCACGCAGCGCGGCTATGCCGGGGCATCCCATGCAAAGTGGAATGACCTGACCCGTGGCGCAACCCAATGGATCGAAGGCCCGGATGAAGACGCCAAGGCCCTGGGCATCAACCCGGTCATGTCCGGTGCCCGCACCGAGGACGAAGGTCTCTTCGTCATCCAGCACAGCAACTGGTCCGAGCGCATGGGCGAAGCCATCGCCAAGGAACGCGAAACAGCACCCGGCGCGGCTGTCGCGGCTGAATGAAGAGGAAACGACATGAATACCGCAACACTTGAACGCAATGACGCCGCCACGGCCATGAGCTATGACGAAATACAGGCTTTTCTCTTCGCAGAGGCCCGTGCTTTGGACGATCGCGAATGGGACACCTGGCTGACCTTCTATCACAAGGACTGCCCGTTCTGGATGCCGGCGTGGGATGACTACGACACGCTGACGGAAGACCCGCAGAACGAAATGTCTCTCATGTATTACCCCAACAAGCAGGGGATTGAGGACCGTGTTTTCCGGATCAAGACAGACCGGTCGTCGGCGACCTCTCTGCCGGAGCCGCGCACCAACCACTACCTGTCGGGCATCGAGGTGCTGAGCCGGGAAGGCAGTGAAATCAAGCTACGTTTCAACTGGCAGACGCTGAGCTATCGCTATGGCAAGACCGACCAGCACTGGGGCACGTCGTTCTACACGATCGACACCAGCGGTCCCAAGCCACTGATCACCGACAAGAAGGTGGTCCTGAAAAACGATCACATCCACCACGTGATCGACGTTTATCACACCTGATCCCGGCAATCCGGAACAGATCAAATCCCCGCGCACCCGTTCAGGGGTGCGCGGCAAAGGGAGGAGCACGCCATGACGACCTACAACATTGCCCTGAATTTTGAAGATGGTGTGACGCGCATCATCCAGTGCGATGACGATGAGAAGGTGACCGATGCGGCCTTCCGTCAGAAAATCAATCTGCCGATGGATTGCCGCGACGGCGTCTGCGGTACCTGCAAGTGCTTTGTCGAGAAAGGCGAGTACGAGCTGGAATTCTACATGGACGAATCCATGAGCGACGAGGAAGCCGAAGAGGGCTATGCGCTCACGTGCCAGATGACGCCTGAAAGCGATTGCGTCGTGCGCGTCCCGGCCTCGTCTGCAATCTGCAAAACCGCGCCGGAAGCTGTCGAAGCTGAAGTGCAAGGTGTGGACCAACTCTCCGAGACCTCTTTCGGCCTTCGGGTGAAGTTGTCCAAACCCATCGGCTTTTTGCCGGGCCAATACGTGAACCTGACGGTTCCGGGAACGGATAAGCATCGGTCTTACTCTTTCTCGTCTGCGCCGGGTGCCGACGAAGCGACCTTCCTGATCCGCAACCTGCCGGGTGGTGTGATGAGCAGCTACCTCGGCGGGCAGGTCAAAGCGGGTGATGCATTGACGGCAACCGGCCCCATGGGTGCTTTCTACCTGCGCCCGATCGAACGCGCACAACTGTGGCTCGCGGGCGGAACGGGACTGGCGCCATTTCTGTCGATGTTGGAACAGGTGGCGGAGCAGGGCTCTGACCAACCCATTGTCCTCTACTATGCCGTGACCCGCGCCGCTGATCTTGTGGAACTTGACCGCGTCAACGCGCTTGCTGAAAAGATCGGCAATGTCACTGTGATAACAATCCTTGCGGCCGAGGAAGACGCCCACGAGCGCAAGGGCTTCGTCACCGATCACGTGACGGCCGAGGATTTGAATGACGGCGATTGTGACGTCTATCTGTGTGGCCCGCCTCCGATGGTCGACGCAGTGCGCACGCATTTCGACGAACTTGGCGTAGCGCCCGCCAACTTCTTCTATGAGAAGTTCAACCCGACCGAGGCCGCTGAGGAAGCCGCATGACACGTCGTTTCGAAGACAAGGTCATGGTCGTAACCGGTGCCGCGCAAGGCATCGGTCGCCGCGTTGCAGAACGCGCAGCCAGTGAAGGTGCCAGCGTGCTGATCGTAGACCGTTCGCCCGCCCGCAAGGACGTGGTCACCGCGATCCGAGACGCGGGCGGCACGGCCGAGGCGATCTCGGTCAATCTGGAAACATGGGCTGGGTGCGAAAAAGCCATGCAAAAGGCTGTGGACCTGTGGGGCCGGATCGACATTCTGGTGAACAACGTTGGCGGCACGATCTGGGCCAAGCCATATGAGCACTACGAGCCGAAACAGATCGAAGCCGAAGTACGTCGGTCGCTTTTTCCAACGCTGTTCTGCTGCCGCGCCGCGATCGAGCATATGTTGCCATGCGCAAGCGGTGTGATCGTCAACGTTTCGTCGATCGCCACGCGCGGTTTGAACCGCGTCCCTTATGCTGCGGCAAAGGGCGGGGTCAACGCGATCACGGCAAGTCTTGCCTGGGAAGTGGCCGAACGCGGGATCCGCGTTGTTGCGACAGCGCCTGGCGGCACCGAAGCGCCTCCGCGCGTCGTTCCGCGCAATCCGAATGCGGAGGAGGAACAGCGTGAGGATTGGTACCAGACCATCGTCGACCAGACCATCCAGTCCTCTTTGATGAAGCGCTACGGCACGCTTGACGAGCAGGTTGGGCCAATCCTGTTTCTGGCGTCGGAAGATGCGTCTTACATCACGGGCGTCACTGTTCCTGTTGGCGGAGGGGATCTCGGCTAGATCCGGAACTGTCTGGAAAAGATGCAACGACCTGCAACTTCTGCTTTTGGGGCTGGCGCGGATCTAATTGACCCTCGCCAGATGGTATTTGCAGGTTTCTGATCCGTCCGACCGGAGGCTATTTCTTCACAGGGCTCTTTCGCGCCACTTTCTGTGCGATGTTGACGAAATTCTTCACGTGTACACCCTGTTCATCGACACGGTAATTGACCGATAGCTCGGTGCGCGCGATCTCCGGCTCGATGTTGAGGAACTTCATACCTTTGCGCGGCGCGTTGGAGACGGACTCCGGAACGATGCATACCCCTTCTCCGACCGCGACGAGGCTCAAGGCGGTTTGAAGATCCATGCACCACAGGCGCATCGGTGCCTTGAAGCCCGCATCTTCAACAGCTTTGATCACCATATCCGCATAGCTCGGACGGGGGCGTTCTGGATAGAGGATCACATTATGGGTCATGAGGCGTTCGAGTTTCGCGACCGTGCGGTTACCCGTGTCAACGATATCTGGCAAAGCGAGGATCAGTTTTTCCTCGACGAGATGTTTTGAAAGGAACTCGGGGTCCTTGAGCGTCGGGCGTGCAAAAGCCACGTCTATTTCACGAGAGACGAGCGCCCTGTAGAGTTGCGCGTTGTTCATCGGAGTAAGGCTGAGATTCATCTCCGGGTAATTCGCGCGGTATGACCGGATGATGTTTGGCAGAATTCCGAATGTCGCCGATCCGACGAAGCCGATCCGAAGGCGGCCTTCCGCTCCCTGGCCCAGCCGCCGCACTTCGAGCCGTGTATCCTCCAACTGCGCCACGATTGCCTTTCCCCGCTTGAGGAGGCGTTCGCCGGCCTGTGTCAGAGTGATCGCGCTGCGCCCCCTATTGAAGAGAATTGCCTCCAGTTCGTCCTCGAGCTGCTTGATCTGTCGGCTGAGTGGCGGTTGCGCCATATCGAGGCGCTCGGCGGCGCGCCCGAAATGCAGTTCTTCGGCGACCGCTATAAAATAGGTCAGCTGTTTGAAATTCATTTTTACTGCCCTCCCAATATCTTAGGTTACGCCAAACCTCGAAACGAAAAAAGGCCCCCACATAGTGGGGGCCAGTCTTCAGGGAGGCATCGGGGATTATTCGGCGGCGACGGCCTGCTCGGAGACGCCTTCCTTGAGCACGAAGTCGAATTCGAAATGCAGGTCGGTGCCCAGGTCCTTGTCGGCAGGCTTGAACTTGCCGATCAGGCTTTCTTTGACGGCGAACACGCTGTCTTCGTCCAGCCACGCGCTGTCTGCATCATAGATCTGGCTGATCAGCGGGCGGTAACCGTCTTTGGAAATAATGAAGTGCATGTGGCCGGGGCGGTTCGGGTGGTGACCCATGAAGCGCAGCAGCTCGCCAGCAGTTTCATCATCCGGGATCGGATAGGGGACCGGGCGGACTGCAACAAAGGCGTAGTGGCCGTTCTCGTCGGTCTCGAAACGGCCCCGCAGGTTGTATTCTGGCTGATCCGGGTCGAGGTTTTCGTAGATGCCGTTTGGCGCATCTTCCCAGACATCGAGCGTCACGCCTGCGATGCCGTTGCCGTTCTCATCCTTGATGTAGCCTTCGAAATAAGCGGTTTCCTCATTGTCGAAGTGCTTCTGGATGGTCGACGCACCTTTGGGCAGGACCGGCGGGTTCTCACGGTAGAATGGGCCGAGCACGGTGGACTCGCTTTCGCCACCTTCGACCGGGTTGGTCATCATGTCGACCAGAACCTCGATGCCGAGAATATCGCCCAGAAGGATGAATTCCTGGCGGTTGTCGTCGCAAAGCTTGCCGGCGCGGGCAAGGTAATCGCAGGCGGCAAGAAACTCGTCGTGCTGCAGTTTCACGTCCTTCACGAAGGCGTGCATGTGCTTGATCAGGCCGGTTGCGATCTCACGCTCGCGGTCAGTGATGTCGCCATGCTTGCCGAGGCTGTCGATCACGACGTCGGTGATGTTGTCTTGGTTGACGATGCCCATGGGTATTTCCTCCTCCTGGCAGTCTGAATGTCCGGTAGCGAGGTGCGTCAATGCCCCTCGTCGCAAAAACAGACTTCACCGAATCCCGTGCTTACCCAATGCCCGCTGCGGTATCGGGTGATACCGCCAGTGAGCTGCTCGTTGCGCGATTACAAAAACCCTGCGGTCAGCAACGTAGAGTATTGAGCCATACCCTCTATGGCATGGCACCGGCGCGGCTGATCGTGGCAGCTATGGGATAGCTTATGAACGCATGGGAGACCAAGGTGATCAATACCTTCAAGCAAATTCAAACGCGCCTTGAGGCAACGCCGCATTTGCAGCGCCTTGGCCGGTTGTTTTCCGAAACGGTTCTGATCGAGATCGACGGGAACGAATACTACCTGACCTTCGAGAAAGGTCACATCGTGTCCGTCGTCGAAGGTCCCAGCCGCAAAACGCCTTGGCGCTTTGCGTTGCGGACAGATGCAGAAGCGTTGGACAAGTTCTGGCAGGCGCGTCCCGAACCCGGTTTCCACGACATATTTGGCCTGGTGAAGATCGGCCGTGGCCGGATCGACGGCGACATCCTGAGCCTCGTGAAAAACCTGCGTTTCTTCAAGGAAGTCTTGGGCCTTGCCCGCGCGAAAGAGGAGGTGGCAGCATGAGCATCGAACCCATCACTGGCCGCTATGTCACCGTCATGATCGAAGGGGCCCCCCGTCGCATCTATTTCGAAGAGGCGGGACAAGGCCGTCCCGTCATCTGCCTGCATACTGCGGGCGCGGATACCCGCCAGTGGCGTCACCTGATGAACGATGCCGAGATCACGACGTCGAACCGTCTGATCGCGTTCGACATGCCATGGCACGGCAAGTCGCTGCCGCCCGAAGGTTTCGAAACCCAGGAATACCTGCTGACGACCGAAGCCTACATCGAGACGATTCTGGCTGTGATCGACGGGTTGGGTCTGGACCGTCCCGTGCTGGCGGGCTGTTCGATGGGTGGGCGCATCGCCCTACAGCTCGCGGCGCTGCATCCTGAGAAATTCAGTGGTTTCATCGCGATCGAGGCGTCGGATTTCCAGCCCGCCTGGTATGACATTGACTGGTTCCATCGCCCTGACGCTCACGGCGGCGAAATGGGCGCGGCACTCGTTTCCGCGAATATCTCGCCCTATGCGCCCGCTTCCGAGCGCTGGAACACGCTGTGGATGTTCATGCAGAGCGGACCCGGTGTCTTCCGGGGCGATCTGAGCTTTTACACCAAGGACGACAGCCTGATCCCGCGCTTGCCGACCATCGATACGGCACAGACGCCCGTACACATCATCGTCGGCGCGTACGACCTGACCTGTACGCCGGAAGACGCCGAGCGCACGGCCAAGGCAATTCCGGGTGCCACTTTGTCCGTCATGGATGAACTGGGCCATTTCCCGATGAGCGAACATCCCGAAGGGTTCCGCCCGTTTTTTGTCGAAGCCCTGGAAAAAATGCCGAAGCGGGCGGCGGAGGCTGCCTGACCGATCAACCCTGCACGGGAGGAGGAGCCATGTGCAAGAACGCGAACAACCCATGCCCTGGATGCAAGAGACACAATAAGGCCGATGTCGTCTGGATGTTCTTCACGGATGAAGAGCGCCAGGCTGCCGAAGCCTCGACCACCGCGCCGAGCCTTGTGGATGAACACTCCTGAGCCCTGATAGACCCAGACACTCCGGACTCCTGCCTGGAGTGTCCAACACGGACGACGATCATGACCAATCCCTGCATTATCTGTGTGGCGATCACGGGCAGCCTGCCCACGAAAGCCAACAATCCGGCTGTTCCGATCAGTGTATCGGAACAGGTGGAATCGACCCAAGAAGCCTTCGAGGCCGGAGCGACCATTGTTCACGCGCATGTGCGCAATGACGATGAAACCCCGTCGTCGGACCCGGACAAGTTTGCCGCTCTGAAGGAGGGGATCGAAAAGCATTGCCCCGGCATGATCATCCAGTTTTCCACCGGTGGACGGTCGGGCGCGGGTCAAACCCGTGGCGGGATGTTGTCGCTGAAACCTGACATGGCCTCCTTGTCGGTTGGATCGAACAATTTCCCGACACGCGTCTATGAGAACCCACCGGATCTTGTCGACTGGCTGGCCAGCGAAATGCTGAAATACGACGTCAAGCCCGAGATCGAGGCCTTCGACCTCAGCCATATTCTCAAGGCCAAAGACATGGCCGACAAGGGCCAGCTCGCCGGAACCCCCTACGTGCAGTTCGTCATGGGTGTGAAGAACGCGATGCCGGTCGATCGCGACGTGTTCGACTATTACATCCACACGGTGCACCGCCTGTTTGGTGACGACGCGCCGTGGTGCGCGGCCGGCATCGGAGCCAATCAGCTCAAACTGAACGAATGGGCCATCGCTGCGGGTGGTCATGCCCGAACGGGGCTTGAGGATAATGTCCGCCTCGACCGCGATACGCTGGCACCTTCGAATGCCGCCCTCGTGCGCCGGGCCGTGGAGATTTGCAACAGAAACAATCGCCCGGTGGCAAGCTGGCAAGAGGCGCGCCGCATTCTCGGACTGCGCCTGTCCGAGAGTGCAGAGAAAGGACACGCAGCATGAAGAAAGTCTATGGCACGGCGGCAGAGGCGCTGGATGGCCTTTTGCATGACGGCATGTTGATTGCCGCCGGGGGCTTTGGGCTCTGTGGCATTCCAGAATTGCTGATCGACGCGCTGGTCGACAGTGGCGTCAAGAATCTGACCGTGGCGTCGAACAATGCCGGAGTTGATGACTTCGGTCTCGGAAAGCTTCTCGCAACCCGCCAGATCAAGAAGATGATGTCGTCCTATGTCGGCGAGAATGCCGAGTTCATGCGCCAGTACCTGGCAGGCGAACTGGAGCTGGAGTTCAACCCGCAAGGGACTCTTGCCGAGCGCATGCGCGCTGGCGGTGCGGGGATCCCGGGCTTTTACACCCAGACCGGGGTTGGCACCCAGATCGCCGAGGGCAAGGAAGTGAAGGTGTGGGGTGAGAAGGAATATATCCTTGAGGAGGGAATCTTTGCCGATCTCTCCATCGTCAAGGCGTGGAAGGCCGACGACACGGGCAATCTGATCTTCCGCAAGACCGCCCGCAACTTCAACCCGCCCGCCGCCATGTGCGGCAGGTTCTGTGTGGCCGAGGTTGAGGAGATCGTTCCGCGCGGGTCCATCGACCCGGACCACATCCATCTTCCGGGTATCTATGTGCACCGCTTGATTCAGGGCGCGCATGAGAAACGGATTGAACAACGCACCGTTCGCAAGCGGGAGGACGCATAATGCCCTGGGATCGCAATCAAATGGCGGCGCGCGCCGCGCAGGAACTCGAAGACGGCATGTATGTGAACCTCGGGATCGGCATCCCGACGCTTGTCGCCAACTATGTGGGCGACAAGGACATCACGCTACAGTCGGAAAACGGCATGCTCGGAATGGGTCCGTTCCCCTTCGAGGGTGAAGAGGATCCAGACCTGATCAATGCTGGCAAGCAGACAATCACCGAACTTGCGCGTACGTCCTATTTCGACAGCGCCACCAGTTTCGGAATGATCCGCGGTGGCAAGATCGCAGCGGCCGTGCTGGGCGCGATGGAAGTGTCGGAGAAAGGCGATCTGGCGAACTGGATGATCCCCGGCAAGCTCGTGAAGGGCATGGGCGGCGCGATGGACCTCGTTGCCGGCGTGGGCCGGGTCATCGTGGTGATGGATCACACCAACAAACACGGTGATAGCAAGGTGCTCAAGGAATGCACCTTGCCGCTAACCGGCAAGGGTGTGGTCGACCGCATCATCACCAATCTCGGTGTGCTCGATGTCACCAACAAGGGTCTGCACATCGTGGAATGTGCGGATGGTGTCAGCCGCGAAGACATCGTCAAGGCAACCGAGGCCACGATTGTCTGATGCGATCGGATATCGGCGACCGCGCCTGAGTGACATCTCCGGTTCCGCAATCGGAGCCGGATTTCTGGCCGTCCTCGTGTCCTATGCAGGGCCGCTTCTCATCTATCTAAGCGCTGCCGAGGCCATGGGCATCGGGAAGGAAGCCTTCTCGTCCTGGGTCTTTGCGATCTCAGTGGCAGCGGGCCTCTCGAGCATAGGTCTCAGCCTGTGGTTTCGCGTGCCCATCGCGATGGCGTGGTCTGCCCCGGGCACAGTCCTGTTGATTGCTCTGGGAACGTCGCTGTCGCCCGCAGAGATGGTTGGTGCCTACATTGCTGTGGCAGCGGTTCTCGTGCTGATCGGTGTGTCGGGGGTGTTCGAACGGCTCGTGCAATTCCTGCCACCGTCCGTGACCAATGGGATGATGGCCGGCATCCTTTTTGGCTTCGGCCTTAAAGCCGCGGGTGGCTTGGCCAGTGACCCAGCAGCAATCGGGCTTCTCATTGCGGTCTTCGCCATGAGTGCCGTCATCTTTCCCCGCTACGCCATGCTTGTCCTGCTCGCCTCGGCTCTGCTCATCAGCGCAGTCTTCTACGACGCCTCGGTAGGCACGGTGAGCCTCGCCTTTGCAAGCCCAGAGGTGACCGGTGCCACCTTCTCTACAGGCGCCATGCTCAGCCTCGCGCTCCCTTTGCTGATCACAACTTTGAGTGGTCAGTACCTTCCCGGTATGGCAATCCTGCGTGCCAGCGGTTTCTCAGTCTCTGCCAACCCGATCCTTATCGTCGGGGGCCTCGTGTCTGTTGCAGGCGCGTTCCTGGGCGGGATCACAACCGCCTTGGCGTCAATCACCGCGGCCTTCTGCGCAGGGCCAGACAGCCATGAAGACCCCGACCGCCGCTATGTCGCGGGCGTGGCGTGTGGCGTCTTCTTCTGTCTCGGCGGACTTTTTGCCGGAAGCATCGTCGAGATCCTGATCCTGTTGCCTTCGGCCCTCATCGCCCTTCTGGCGGGTCTGGCCCTGCTACAGCCAATCCTGAAGTTCACGAGCGCGATGCTGGCTTCGGATGATGTGCAGGCGGGTTTGCTGACCTTCATATTCACCGCATCAGGCGTGTCCCTGTTCGGGATCGGCGCTGCGTTCTGGGGTGTCGTTGTGGGGATCGCCGTCCACTTCCTGACAAAAGCAGTGACGGCTTTGAAGAACGGCACAAAGACCTGAACGAAAGAACATTCATCAAGAGATAGCCAGTTTAGGAACGACAAATGATCGTCCTGACCATTTGGCTCGACGAGGGAATACCATGACCACCGATCTAAAAACCGAAGCTCTGGATTATCACGCGCGTGGACCGGCGGGGAAGATGCAGACACTGCCCACGAAGCCGATGACGACCCAGCATGATCTCGCACTGGCCTACAGCCCGGGCGTCGCCTACCCTTGCGAGGAGATCGCGGCCGATCCGGCGACGGCGGCTCTGTATACCGCCCGCGCGCACACGGTCGCGGTGATCACAAACGGGACGGCGGTTCTGGGCCTCGGCAACATCGGCGCTCTGGCCTCCAAGCCTGTGATGGAAGGCAAGGCCGCGCTCTTCAAGAAATTCTCAGGCCTCGACTGCGTCGACCTGGAGGTCGATGAAACCGACCCGACCCAGTTCATCGAAGCGGTCGCACGACTGGAGCCCAGCTTCGGCGGCATCAACCTTGAGGACATCAAGGCCCCCGAATGCTTTGTCATCGAAAAGGCTTTGAAACAACGCATGGGCATCCCGGTGTTCCATGACGATCAGCATGGCACGGCCATCGTCACCGCCGCAGGCATTCTGAACGCGCTTCGGCTTGTCGAAAAGCGTATCGAGGACGTCCGGATCGTTGCCAACGGTGCAGGGGCGGCGTCTCTGGCTTGTCTTGACCTTTTGGTGAGTTTTGGCGCTTCCAAGGACAACATCATCGTTTGTGACAGCAAGGGGCCAATCCACACGGAACGGGACAATCTCGATCAATACAAAGGGGCGTATGCGGCCAAGACCAACGCACGCGATCTGGCCGAGGCCATGGTTGATAGCGATATCTTCCTCGGGCTCTCCGTTGCTGGTGCGGTGACCAAGGAGATGGTTGCCAGCATGGCTGACCAACCCATCATTTTTGCGATGGCCAACCCCGAACCGGAACTACGCCCCGAGCTTGTGCGGGAGGTGCGGGACGACGCGATCATCGCTACAGGCCGCAGTGACTATCCCAACCAGGTGAACAACGTTCTCTGTTTCCCCTTCATATTCCGAGGGGCGCTTGACTGCGGTGCCACTGAAATCAACGAAGAGATGAAGCGCGCCTGTGCCATCGGCATTTCCGAAATGACGCGGAAGGCCGCGCCACACACGGTCCTGGCGGCTTACGGCATCGACAGTCTGAAATTCGGGCGTGATTACATCATTCCCAAACCGTTCGATCCGCGTCTCATCATTGAGATCGCACCGCTTGTCGCCGAAGCCGCGATGAAGAGCGGTGTGGCCGCAAGACCGATCGAGGATCTCGACGCCTACCGGGAAGAGCTGCGTCGGCATGTGTTCCGGTCCGGTCTTCTGATGAAACCGGTCTTTGACCTCGCGATGCGTAATCCCGTTCGGATTGCATTCGCGGAAGGTGTCGAAGAGCGTGTTCTGCATTGTGCAGATCAAGCCATCCGTCAGGGCATCGCCAAGCCAGTACTGATCGGATCAGTCGAGCGGATCGAGGCGAAGATCAAGGACCTTGGATTGAGCCTGGCGAACGGGACGGACATTGAAATCGTCGACCCGCACACGATGGATCGCAGTGCGCTGTCAGAGGACCTGCACAAGCGAATTGGCCGCGACGGGATCAACGTGGTCGAAGCCGAACGCTGGGTCAGAAACGACCGCACCGTGCTGGCGAACCTTCTGCTCGCGCATGACAAGGTCGACGCGGTCATCTGCGGCACCGGCGGACGGTTCGGACACCAGCTCGGCATGGTCGAGAAGATCATTGGCCGAAGGGACGGCGCGCGTGCGCTGTCGACGCTGAACGCCCTAGTCATGGCCAAGGGTACGATCTTCATTGCCGATGCTTATGCAAATCTCGATCCGACGGCAGAGGACATCGCCGAAATCGCCATCCTTTCGGCACGTGCTGTCCGAAGGATGGGTGTCACCCCACGCGCGGCGCTGATCAGCCACGCCAATTTCGGAGATCGACCCAGCCCGTCTGCCGTCAAGATGCGTCAGGCGCTCGATCTCTTGCGCGGGACATCTGTCGACTTCGAGGTTGATGGAGAAATGCACGTCAACGCGGCCCTCGACCCCGCGCAGCGCGAACGTGCCTATGCACATTCCACGCTTAAGGGCCCGGCAAACCTTTTGGTCATGCCCAACGCGGATGCCGCGCATATAGCGCTCAACCTCCTGCGTGAAATGGGTGAGGGTGTTTCTGTTGGGCCGATCCTTGTTGGAGCCGCCAAGCCGGTTCACATCGCATCGCAGTCAGTGACTGTGAGGGGACTGTTGAACTTGACCGCCCTAGCGGCGGTCGATGCTGCAAAAAACAGTGCCTGAGGTCCGCATCGCAATACCCGCGAGGAGAAGGTTCTGGGCGATGGCGTCTTTTTTGGTAACAATCACAGCATGACGAACCCGTTTCTTCAATCCGGCCTGTTCGGCACCTTGTTCCGTGATCAAACCATCGCGGCTGAATTCGGCGTCGATGCATTTCTGGCCAGGATGTGCCGCTTCGAGGTCGCTTGGACGCGGGCTTTGGAGGCAGCCGGGCAAATCAC
Source organism: Pseudophaeobacter sp. TrK17 (assembly GCF_042192375.1). Classification (NCBI taxonomy): domain Bacteria; kingdom Pseudomonadati; phylum Pseudomonadota; class Alphaproteobacteria; order Rhodobacterales; family Roseobacteraceae; genus Pseudophaeobacter; species Pseudophaeobacter sp. TrK17. The sequence continues at coordinate 83,571 of NZ_CP071702.1, read as the reverse complement.
CCGCTTCGAAGCAGATGCTGCGGTTGAGGTGATTGCCCAGTCCTCTTGGCGCGACTACTCAGCAGCGAGCGACAAGGATGGACTGCCTGTCCCCGGCCTGGTTGCGTCCTTGCGGGAGGGCCGCGAGACGCGTGTCGCGAGTGCAATTCACACGGGCGCCACAAGCCAGGATGTCATCGACACAGCCATGGTTCTCACTTGCCTGAATGTTCTGGACGAGTTGGAAGATCGACTGGCAACTCTGGTCGATCGGTTGGAAACCCTGCTTGATGCGTCGCGCGACCTGCCGCTCATGGCACGAACGAGGATGCAAGCCGCCGTCCCTGCAACGGTTGGCTTGCGCGTGTCATCCTGGCTGCGCCCATTAGTGGACCATCAGTCCCGGATACAGGCGCTGAGACAGGACCTTGCGAAAGTGCAGGTTGGTGGAGCCGTCGGGAAGCGTGACACGCCAGCCGATCATGCAGAGTTGGTGGCCGAACACGTCGCCCACGCCCTTGGACTGTCTCTTGGACCGGTGTGGCACACAGATCGGACGTCTTTGGTTGGCTTTGGTCACTGGCTCACTCTTGTATCTGGCAGCCTTGGCAAGATCGGTCAGGACATTGCCCTGATGACCCAGCAGGGGGTCGATGAGATCGTTTTGGACGGCGGTGGTGGATCATCGGCGATGCCGCACAAACAGAACCCCGTTCTGGCCGAGGCCATTGTCGCATTGTCGCGCTTTGTCGCGCATCAACAGGGGCTGCTGGCTCAGTCGATGATCCACGAACAGGAACGCTCCGGGTCGGCCTTGGCGCTGGAATGGATGACCTTGCCCGCCATGGCAGAAGCAACAGGAGCATCCTTGCGTCACACAGACGGCCTGATCGCGTCAATCAAACGGATCGGCAGTCAGCAAACAGCGTAAATGACCGCGATGGGCATGGCCGTTTTGCGACCACAGCGGCGTTTGGCATCCGTCGTAAGAGCGAAAGATGCCAAACGGGTTTTTCAAACGTCGAAGAAGACCGTTTCGTCCTCGCCCTGCAACGTGATGTCGAAGCGGTAGACCAGCACACCATCCCGTTCGCTTCGCTTGGCAACAAGGGTGGCCCGCCGGTGTTCCCATTCGATCAGGTTCAGCACCGGATCCTTGGCGTTGGCCTCGACCTCGTCGTCGAAATACATCCGGGTGTTCAGGCCGATATTGATGCCGCGCGCCACGATCCAGAAGTTCAGATGCGGCGCTTGCGTTCCGACGTTGCGCCCCCGGGTCTTGCCCGGCTTGACCGTGTCGAAGCCCCATTCACCGGTCTCGAAATCGGTGATGACGCGCCCCCAGCCACGGAAGCCGTCTTCGACCGGGCCGCCGCCCTCCGGATGGGCATGGTGGCCCTCCGCATTGGCTTGCCAAACCTCCAGCAGCACATCCTTGATCGGCGCGCCCATGCCGTCGATGACCCGCCCCTCGACGCGGATGCGTTCGCCCTTGGCATTCGGTCCCGCGATGTCCCAGCCCAGCTCCTGCTTGTAGATATCGAAACCCGCCGCGCCGGGTGCCAGGCCGATATGCACATATGGTCCAGCGGTCTGCGATGCGGACTCCTTCAGGTAATTCAGTTGCTCCGACATGGTTCAGTTTCCTTCCAGACGGTTCTCGAAAAGTGTGGACCGGCGCCCGCGCAGCACGATGTCAAACCTGTAGGCGATTGTGTCGAGCGGGATGCTTGCCTTGAGATCGAGCTTGGCTGTGAGTTGTTCGATGGCATCGGGATCCGGAATTGTTTGCACAATCGGGCAGATCGGAATGAGCGGGTCGCCCTCGAAATAGCACTGCGTGATCAGGCGCTGGACGAAGCTCGAGCCAAAGACCGAGACATGCACATGCGCGGGCCGCCAGTTGTTGACCATGTTGCGCCAGGGATAGGCACCCGGCTTCACGGTGCGAAAATAGTAATAGCCGTTCTCGTCCGTGAGCGTCCGGCCGCAGCCACCGAAATTCGGCTCGATGGGGGCAAGGTAGGTGTCCTTCTTGTGCCGGTAGCGTCCGCCAGCATTGGCCTGCCAAACCTCGACAAGGGTGTTCGGCACGGGTTTCACGTTCTCATCCAGCACCCGTCCGTGCAGGATGATGCGTTCGCCGATCGGGCTTTCGCCCGCCTTGGCGTAATTGGTCAGCAGATCGTTATCGCCCGCGTCAATATCGTTGTGACCGAAGACCGGGCCGGTGATCTCCGAGACCGAATTTTGCAGACTGATCAGCGAATAGCGTGGGCTGCGTGCGACAGATGTCTTGTAGTTCGGGGTCAGGGCTGGCGGATGCACAGACCGGTCCCGTTGGTAGAACTCTCCCGGTGTCGTCATGATGTCATTTCCTCCATTTCCGCGTAGGTTGATTTGGCCAGCTTGATGGCATGATTGGCTTTTGGCACGCCGGCGTAGATTGCGACGTGTAGCAGTGCCTGCATCACATCGTCTTTTGACGCGCCGGTATTGGCCGTGGCGCGAATGTGCATCGGGATTTCCTCGAAATTGCCCGTGGCCGCCAACAGGGCGAGCGTCAGCATCGACCGCTCCCGGCGGCTGATGCTGTCATCGGCCCAGACCGTGCCCCAGGCGCCTTCCGTGATGAGCGTTTGAAACGGAAGGTCGAAATCTGACTTTGCCGCCTCTGCGCGGTTCACATGGGCATCGCCCAGAACGGACCGCCGGGTCGCCATGCCTGTGTTATATCGATCAGTCATCTAGCTGCCTTTCGGTTCAGATCAGTAGGGCAGGCCGACGTAGTTTTCGGCCATCGCCTGTTGCGCGGCCTTGTTGCTGCGCAGAAATTCGAGATCGGCAATCTGCATCTTCAGATCGAACTCGGACTGGTGCGGATAGCGGTGCATCAGCGATGAGAACCACCAGCTGAACCGTTCCGCCTTCCAGACGCGCTTGAGCGCTTTCTCGGAGTAGCTGTCGATGCCCTCGCGCGACCCGGTCTCGTAGAACGCGCGCAGACCATTGTAGAGATAATGCACGTCCGAGGCCGCCGTGTTCAGCCCCTTGGCCCCGGTCGGCGGTACGATGTGGGCGGCGTCCCCACAGAGGAACAAATTGCCATAGCGCATCGGCTCGGTGACGAAGGACCGCAGCGGTGCGATGGATTTCTCGATTGAAGGACCGGTCACAAGTTTTGCGGCCTGGTCTGCCGGAATGCGCCGTTTCAGTTCTTGCCAGAAAGCCTCGTCAGTCCAGTCCTCCGGTTTGTCGCTTAGCGAACACTGGATGTAGTAGCGGCTGAGGTTTTCGTTGCGCATCGAGCAGAGCGCAAATCCACGGGTCGAGTTCGCATAAATGAGCTCGTGGTTGACAGGCGGCGTTTCGCTGAGAATGCCGAGCCACCCAAACGGGTACACTTTCTCGTATTCCCGGCGCACATCGAGCGGGATGGTCTGACGGCTGATCCCGTGGAACCCATCGCAACCAGCCACAAAATCACAGTCCACGCGGCGCGGCTCGCCGCCGACAGTGTAGGTGATATAGGGCGCGTCGCTGTCGGCGTTGTTGATGACGACGTCTTCGACCTCGTATTCGATGATACCACCAGCCGCTTCCCGGGCGGCATAGAGATCGCGGGTGACCTCGGTCTGACCGTAGACGATCACCGGCGTCCCCGTGTGTTCGGTAAAATCAACGCGGAACATCTCGTCGCCGTAAGACACCAGCGTGCCATCGTGCACATAGCCCTCGGCATGGAGCCGTTCCGCGCACCCCGCTTCCTCCAAAAGCCGCACCAGCCCTTGTTCCAGCACACCCGCTCTGATCCGGCTCAGGACGTAATCCTTGGTTTTGCGTTCCAGAACGATGCTCTCGATGCCGCGAGTGTGCAGCAGTTGCGACAGCAGAAGACCCGAGGGGCCGCCGCCAATAATTGCGACTTGGGTTTTCATGACACTCTCCTCATGTTCTCCAGCATATTCTCATGTTGAAAACGGCATGAAAAATGAAGAAAAGTGGTTTTGAGTTTCTTTTATGGGAAAGTAATGGACCGACGCATCAAATTCCGGCATCTCGACACCTTCAGCGCAATCGCCCGCGCCGGCAGTTTCAAGAAGGCCGCTGCCGAGCTGAACCTGTCGCAACCTGCCATCTCCAAGGCGCTCAAGGAACTCGAGGGGATCTTGGGCACCGACCTCATGGAGCGAGACAGGTCCGGCATCAAATTGACCCAAAAAGGTGAGGTATTCCTGCAATTCGCAGAGCAATCGACGGCCGCCCTGCGTCATGGACTTCGCAGCGTGCGAACAAGTGGCGATGCCAAGGAACACCTCAATATAGGGGTTCTGCCAAGTGTGGCCTCTGGCCTTCTGCCGGCCGCCGTTTCTGCCTTCCTGAAAGGGAACCCCGATACACTCCTCGAGGTCCACGAAGGACCCCACACCGACCTGACGTCTCGACTCAGAAGCGGCAAGCTTGATCTGGTGGTCGGGCGGCTTGGCCGACCCCAGTCCATGCAAGGGCTGGTGTTTCGACAACTCTGCTCCGAGGAGGTTGTTGTGGTCGCCGCTCCCCAGAGCAACGCCAGGTCGATCCATCGGTTCGAAGACCTCGACCGGTTCAGGGTACTATATCCTCCACAAGACTCGGCCATTCGTCCGCTTGTGGCACGCATGTTGATCTCAAGAGGCATTCCCCTCTTTCCCAACCGCATCGAAACCGCATCCGCCGCATTCGGGCGCGCCCTGACTCTGGCGGATCCAAATACTGTTTGGATCATCAGCCGCGGCGTTGTTCTTGGCGACATCGAAGAGGGGAGACTGGTTCGGTTGGAGGTCGACACGGGACCAACCGTTGGTGCGGTCGGCATCATGAGCATTGCAGACGATGTTCCAACACCTGCAATCCGGGCGTTCTCCAGCGCGTTGATACGAGCTGCAAACCGGGGCGCAGAAGCGAATGCAAACTCCGACTAGCCGGTAAAGATCGTCTCTTCCGATACAGTGCGCATCCTCGTGCTCGAGAACCAAAACCGAATTGACCTGAATCAAAGTAAGTATGCGTATCAAATGCCATCATTAAGGTCTGATGATATTCCTATCTTTTGGAGGCAATGCCATGATGCTCGAGAAACTCGAACAAAGCTGCGCCCTGATTCACGGAATGGCCGACCGCCTCGGATGTGATATTCCAGGTGCGGTCGCGAGCGACCCCGTGAGTCAGGCAACCGCCTATCGCTCCGCTGTCCTGCGCTGCAATGCGTGCCGACACCATGACGACTGTCAGCAACTGCAGAACACAAACGACAGGTTGGACATAGCTCCAGATTACTGCCGCAACAGTTGGGACTGAGACCCTAAAGAACGAACCTATGCAGACAAGACGGTGGGCTGGTGCCAAGGCTCACCGCTGCAAATAGACATCGTGGACTGGCCTGAGACCTATTCCTGTGCCATGCGTGCTCCGCGTGACGCGCCCCGACCCGTGACAGTTGTTTTAAAACCCCTTTCTTGAGCTGTAGCGGCGCTTCAGTTGCGTCGAATAGCCTCAACCGCTCTGTGCGAAAACTCACACCCTGCGGGCGCACACACCACTCAAAAGGTATCACCCGAGACCGTGACAGGTTCCCTTGGTCATGGCTTATCTCCCTTCAGTTTTCGCGATCTGGGAGGCACTCGCGAACGCGTCTTCGGGCGCGTGTCGAAATGACGGACAAAGAATGCTGCCTCGATAGGGGTCAAAGGGAGGAACTCATATGACCATGCTGAAAAAAACCCGGAATCTATTGCTTGGTTCTGCCGTCGCGGCTATGGCGGCAACAGGTGCACTGGCTCAGGAAGTCACGCTCAAACTTCACCAGTTTCTACCGGCTCAGGCCAACGTCCCGAAACTCGTTCTCGACGTCTGGGCCGACAAGGTCGAAGCCGACTCGAACGGCCGCATCAAGGTCGATCGTTTCCCCTCGATGCAGCTGGGTGGTAAGCCCCCGGAGCTGTACAGCCAGGCCGTCGATGGAATTGCCGACGTCATCTGGACCGTGGTGGGCTACACGCCTGGCCGCTTCCCCACAACCGAAGTCTTTGAGCTGCCCTTCTTCGTCCAAGATGCCCGCGCAGCTTCGTGCGCTTTCTGGAAGATGCACGAGGAGCACACGCGGGACGGTGAATTCAAGGACACCAAGATCCTGGCGACCTGGGTCCATGGCCCCGGCGCTTTCCACACGTCTGATCCTGTCGAAAGCCCGGAAGATCTGCAGGGTATGAAGATCCGTGGCGGTTCTCGCCTTGTGAACAAATTGCTGGAACAAGTTGGTGCGACGCCTGTCGGTCTGCCGGTGCCCTCGATCCCCGAAAGCCTGTCGAAAGGCGTCATCGACGGAGCAACCATTCCATGGGAAGTTACCACCGCACTTAAGGTTCCGGAACTCGTCGAGTTTCATACCGAGTTCGAAGGCGCAGGCCTCTACACGCTGACTTTCGTCGTTGCCATGAACCAGGCCAAATACGACTCGCTGCCAGATGACCTCAAGGCCGTCATCGATGCAAATGCGGGTCTTGAATTCTCGGTCTTCGGCGGTGGAACGCAAGCCGACGCTGATGGCCCGGCGCGGCAGATCGCTGTCGATAACGGCAACGAGATCTACACGGTCACCGACACTCAGCCCTGGCTCGATGTGGTCGAGCCAGTTTATGCCGAATGGGTAGCCGACATGGACAGCAAGGGCATCGATGGTCAGGCACTGATTGATCAGGCGCGCGCGCTGATGTCCGGCGAATGCGCCGGCGCCAACGCCAAGTTCTGATTGCCAATCGCACCGCCGGAGCGTTTTCCGGCGGTGCTCACCTGCCTGGGGAGGAGCACCATGCATACGTTCTTTGACGGTCTGGCGCGGACTTTCGCCAGGCTGGGTGGTTATGTCCTGACGATTCTCATCGTTCTGACATGCCTTTCAATTCTGGGCCGATCCTTGAACACCATACTCAATGGAGAGTTTATCCAATCGGTCATGCCCGGGCTTGCAGCTGCCTTGTTGAATACAGGGGTCGGGCCGATCAAGGGCGATTTCGAAATTGTCGAAGCCGGAATGGCTTTTGCGATTTTCGCCTTTTTGCCGCTGTGCCAACTGAACGGTGCGCACGCATCCGTCGATATCTTCTCTTCGAAATTGCCTTTGCGGGCGAACCGGCTGCTTCGCGCAGTCATCGAAGTGGTGTTCGCTGCCGTCCTCATTCTCATCGCGTGGCAACTCTTCGAGGGCATGCAAAGCAAGCGCAATTCGGGAGAGACGACATTCTACCTCGAGTTTCCCATCTGGTGGGCCTACGCCGTCAGCCTCGTGGCTGCGATCGTGGCCGCCATTGTTTCAATCTACGTGGCAACAATGCGGGTCGTCGAAAGCGCGACGGGTAACCGCGTGCTGCCGCCCGAACTGGAGGCGGACCATTGAGTGATCTCATGATCGGGCTGCTATCTTTCCCGGCCCTTCTTATTCTGATCTTCCTTCGCGTTCCGATCGGCCTTGCGATGTTTCTTGCGGGTCTGGTGGGTCTCGTCGCCGTGACGGGCGATACCACTATTCCCTTTGCGCGGCTCAAGTCGGAGACCTTCGGAACCTTCTCCAATTACTCACTGTCAATCGTTCCGATGTTCCTTCTGATGGGCTATTTCGCGACCCTTGGCGGCATGAGCCAATCGCTGTTCAAAGCCGCGGAAAGTTGGCTTGGGCATCGAAAGGGCGGTGTTGCGATGGCGTCTGTGGGGGCCTGCGCCGGGTTCGGTGCAATCTGCGGATCATCCCTCGCAACAGCGGCCACCATGAGCCGCGTCGCGTTGCCCGAGTTGAAAGCCTATGGTTATGCTGGCGGTTTTTCCACCGCCACACTCGCCGCTGGTGGCACTTTGGGCATCTTGATTCCACCATCCGTTGTGCTGGTGATCTATGCCATTCTGACCGAGCAAAACATCGCCAAGCTGTTTCTCGCGGCCTTCATTCCAGGCATTCTGGCTGCGGCCGGATACATGATCACAATTGCGATCTACGTCCGTATCAACCCGGCCAAAGGCGGCACTACGCGCGCGCGGATGCCTTACCTTGATCGCTTTCGAGCTCTGTTCGATGTATGGCCTGTGCTTCTGGTGTTCTTCCTTGTTGTCGGCGGCATTTATCTTGGTTGGTTTACACCGACCGAAGGCGCGGCCGTCGGAGCCTTCGGGACCGGATTGATTGCCTGGCTTGCTGGCGGACTGACGCGAACAACCCTTTCCGAAAGCTTTTTCGTGACCGCTCGTGCCTCCGCGATGATCTTCTTCATCGTTCTTGGGGCAGCATTCTACAACGGTTTTCTGGCCTTGACCCAGCTACCACAAGAGACCGCTTCATGGGTTGGAGGGAGCGGTCTGAGCCCCTGGTTGATCTTGATGATCATCCTCGTGTTCTACCTTCTGCTTGGGTGTCTCATGGACAGTCTGTCGATGATCCTCCTGACCATTCCGATCTTCTGGCCAATCATGCAGGAATTGGATTTTGGCTTGGTCTCGATGGTCGAGTTGCAGTCCGCCAAGCTGGATGATCTTGTCGCGAGCGGTGCAGAGATATCGGCATCTGTCTTGCAGGAAGCTCAGGCGCTGCTGGCAAGTGGGCAGGAGCTTTCGCGTGAAATGACGCGTGAGCTTGGTCTGCGCGGTGTGAACCAGGGCGCACTGAACCGTGTCAATGTCGAATACACGGCAATCTGGTTCGGGATCCTTGTTCTGATCGTGGTCGAAGTCGGCCTCATCACACCTCCCGTAGGCATGAACCTCTTTGTTATCAACGCGATGGACAAGAAGACACCGATGGTCGATACCTATAAGGCTGTGCTCTATTTCGTCGGATCGGATCTTATCCGGGTGATGATCCTTGTGGCATTTCCCTTCATCACACTGGCATTGTTGCCTCTTTAATCAGCGAAAATCACTTGACCCCTTGGTATGCCACGCCGAGGGGTCGAGAACTCTGCCTCCTTTGGTCTGGCCGCCGAAGAAAATTCGTATCTTTTTCAAATCCTGGGGAGAACCGGAAATTGAGACCATCAGGCCGAAGCGAGACAGATTCTCTTTACTTCACGTATCCGGAATTCGACGCACCTGATGTTTCTTGGAGGAACGCCGAGCGCAGCGCGCCGGTGGCAATTGTCGGCGCAGGACCAATCGGCATGACAGCCGCGCTTGCGCTTGCCAGGGAAGGCATCCGTTCCGTCGTTTTTGACAACAAGTCCACGTTCAACGACGGCAGCCGGGCGATCTGTATCGCGAGGCCCAGTTTCTATATCCTGGAGCAGATCGGTGCCGTTGAACCGTTTTTGGAAAAAGCGCTAGGCTGGACAACCGGCCGGTCTTTCTTTCGCGGCGACCAGATTCTGGAATTCCAGATGCCGGACAGTAAAGATGAGAAATATCGCCCGATGTACAATCTGCAGCAGCAGTATATCGAGCAATTCTTATGGCAGACCGTCGAACGCAGTGATCTGATTGAAGTCCGTTGGCAAAGCGAAGTCATCGGTGTCGAGGATACCGAGACGGGCGCGCGCCTGACCGTCTCTGACCCGCATGGGGATTATCCGTTCGAGGCGACCTGGATCCTTGCATGTGACGGTGCAAGAAGCCCGATGCGCAAGATGCGCGGCCTGCGTCTCAAGGGAGAAAACTTCGAAGGCCGGTATGTCATCGCCGATATCCGAATGGCGCACGATTATCCAACGATCCGTCGTGCCCTGTTCGATCCGGAATGTCGTCCAGGCGGGACAGTCCTGATCCACAAACAACCCGATGACATCTGGCGCATCGACTACCAGTTGGGCGACGACGAAAACACCGAAGACGCGATCAAAGAGCAGACCGTGCGCGATAGTGTCACCTCCGTCCTGCGCGATATCGGGCATGATGGTCCGTGGGAACTAGAGTGGTGGAGCGTCTATTCCGCCAACACCCTCGCGCTTGATGATTACCGCGACGGTCGGGTGTTTTTTGTGGGCGACAGCGCCCATATCGTGCCAATCTTCGGTGTCAGAGGGTTGAACAACGGACTCGCGGATGCAGCGAATATTGGTTGGAAGCTTGGCTGGGTACTGAACGGCAAAGCGAGTGAGGCGTTGTTGGACAGCTACACGCCTGAACGGCGCGGCGCGACATTGGATGTTTTTGCGAATGCATCAAAAAGCGCGCGTTTCATGACGCCCAACACGCAAGGCTGGCGGATCATGCGGGATGCCGCACTTTCCCTGGCGTTGACCAAGCCATTTGCCGGAGAGCTGGCCAACCCGCGCCAGATGACCGCGTTCACCTATGCAGACAGCCCTGCCGTACTCCCCGACGATCCAGCATTCACCGAAGGCCCCAGCGTCGGCGCACTTATGCCGGACATGCCGCTGGGGGGAGCCTTCTTATCAGACCGCCTGGGAGCAGGGTTCAACGTAATTTGCTTCTCGCAGGAACTGAAAGAGCAGCTCGCTGAGCTGTTGCCATCTTATGACGCTTTGTGCGTCATGTGCCTGCCGTTCCCTTGCGCAATATCAGATAAATTGGGAGCAGGGAAAATGACGGCCTACCTCATTCGGCCCGACATGCATATCGCTGCACGTTGGAAGGAGACCGGCGCTGAAACGATTTTCAACGCGCTACTGTCCGTCACTTTCACAAAGGGCACCGGGCAATGACACAGCAAGAGCTTGAAGATGTTTACGCGGCTTTGGCGCACAGGATTGACGCGGTTGGCCCCGACAACTGCCAGCTGTTTTTGGCGAAACTGTCTCTGCTTTTGGCCTATGAAAACGGCGATGCAGAAAAGGTCGCGGATTGCATAGACGCAGCAGCAGCTTCACTGTCGCTAAGGGACATCTGAAGCGCTACTGCATCGCTGTTTCAGAAAAGAAAGCCCAAAACGACCGGGACAGTGACAGCACCAAGCAGGGTGGACATCACGATCGCGGATGCACCCACGTCTCCCACGGAGTGCCGCCCGCAGAACGCAACAAACGATAGGAAAAGCGGCATGCAAGCGAAGAGAATTGCGTCGCGGGTTACAGGGTCCGCCCACCCAAAGACAGCCCAGAACGCGACCCCCACGACCAGCGGATGTACGACAAGCTTCGTCAAAGTAACAGCCAGGACCCGCGGGCCGCTTCGCGACATTCGAAACTGCAGGATGCTGCCGCCTATCACGAAGAGCGCGACGAAAGGGGCGGCAGAGACGATCGAGGTTACGACCTGATCCCCCCAACCCGGAAGCGAAAGCCCCGTTGCGAGAAAGGCAAAACCCCCAAGGAGACCTAGCACGACAGGGCTCCGGAATAGCGCCTTGAGTGCGGTTGATAGCGCGTTTCCTTCGTGGCGTTCCTCGGCCAGCAGCGCAAGCGTTGTGATCAACGGCATAATGATTGCAACCTCAGCAAAAACGACCCAGGCAAAGGCTTCCGCAGCGCGGCCCGGAATGAAAGCCGATGCGATCGGGAAACCCAGAAATATGGTGTTCGCGGTCGCACCACCCAAAGCAAGGATGACGCTTTGAGGCTGCGCTTCCCGAAAGCCGTACCGCAATAGCACCCAAAGAAACACGACCGACCCAAGCGACCCGGCGGCGTAAGTTACCGAATTGAGCCAGGAGAAATCCGAAAGCGACTCGCCATTGGTAATCGCGGAGAACAGCAGAACCGGAATGCAGGCATTCATGACGAACTTGTTCAGGACCGGCAGTCCCTCTGTCGGAAACCACCCGCGCCACACGAACAAACTGCCGATGGCAATCATGGTGAAGATGGGAAGCATCAACAGAACTACATCGGTCATGGTCTCTCGCCTTAAGTGATGAAAAGCAGGATCGGTCAGGGCTGCATAAACACTCGAAAAATGGAGTGCGCCGCGCTTGAGCCAAGCGCAGCGCGGATGGATCCTTCGGCCGTTTACGCTTCGTCTCGTGGTTTGAATACTCCGTCAAAGAACGCCGTCAGGTCGTCGAAGGCATCCAGTGGCAGGATATGAGCGACATATTGGTCAGGGCGAACGACGATCGTGCAGCCTTTCGTCCGGTCGATCCCGCGCATGTCGTAAATGTCGTCTCCAAGCTTGTGATCGACGCAAAAGACCTTCTCGAAATCGCGCAGGCCGTAACGACCCTTCGCAGGACGCAGGAGGGACGGCATCGCTTCGTAATTCAGCGACTTGAAGTCCTGCTGAAACACAGCGCGCAGGTCGATGAGACCGTCGATGTCCTCGGTCTTGCGCGTGAACCGCTGCACCGGCGAGGCAGGATCGCTTTCCAGCCACGCGCAGAGCCGATCAATGGCGCCACCCGAGGTTCCCACATCGTCCTTCCCCGCGAAGGCATATAGGCGCCAGCGCCCGTCAGCCTGGGCCACATGACCCAGGTGCAGGGGCTTTGCATCGGAAAGCCGAAGCACAGGGGCCGAATGAAACCGTTTCCCGATGATCTGACCTGTCGCAAGCCGCTGATGCTCCGTCTCAGCAATGATACGCGACGGATCGTAGTGCACGGCAAGCCCGCCGGTGAATTCGAGGTTCTCGATGAACTGTTTCTGAAAGCGGGGCATGTCGGTGCCATCGAGTTCGGATTCGCCCGGAGGCGCACTCATCACCCGCGCCCATTTGTGATCGGTCTCGACGAGGCGCTTTGCCTCTTCCAGACGCTCGGCGGAATAGCTGTGCAACAGGCTGGCGTCGGCCCGGCCCGTCAGCACATGCGCCAGCTTCCAACCAAGGTTGAAGGTATCGCCCATCGACACGTTCATGCCCTGGCCGGCCTTGGGGCTGTGGGTGTGACAGGCATCACCCGCCGTGAAGACGCGCGGATTGCGTGTGGCGGTTTCGCCTTCGGGCACATCGTCGAACTTGTCCGTCAAGCGGTGACCGATCTCGTAAACTGACCACCAGACCACTTCTTTCACGTCGATAGTGTAGGGCCGCATGATCCGGTTCGCGGCGGCGATGATGTGGTCTGACGTCAGGTTGCGGTTCGAAACCCGCTCATCCGGGTTGAGCTTGTCGAGTTCTACGTACATCCGGAACAGGTATCCGCCCTCACGCGGGATGATCAGGACATTGCCCTCTTTGGCCGACTGGATCAGGCATTTGCGGCGCAGGTCCGGAAAATCGGAATTGGCGAGAATGTCCATCACACCCCAAGCCTGGTGCGCGGCGTCTCCATGCAACTTGCCGCCGATGGCTTTGCGCACATTGCTGCGCGCGCCATCACAGCCGACGACGTAATTCGCCCGCAAGGTCAGCGTTTCCCCTGCACTGCCGTCTTCTTTGACCCGCTCAAGCGTCACGGTCACTGGGTACTCCTCCGCGCCCGTGTCGATCTCAATGTCCAGAACGCGGAGGCCGTAATGCGGTTCGAGCCGTGTCGGCGATTTTCTCATGACATCGAGGAAGAGCTGGTGAATGCGTGCTTGGTTCACGATGGTGTGCGGCATTTCCGACTGATCGTCGGCGACATCTTGAGCAATCCCGACGCGCGTGATGTGGTCGGAATTGCCCGGGTCGGGCTTCCAGAAGGTGGTCTGGTTGACCCAGTAGGCCTCACGCTTGACCTTCTCAGCGAACCCAAACGCCTGGAACATCTCCATCGAGCGGACATTCACTCCGTCAGCTTGTCCCTTTTCCATCGGGCCATGCTTGGGCTCGACGATCATCGTGGTAATCTCGGAAAATCCCGCCAATTGCGCCGCAAGGCAAAGGCCGGCCGGGCCGCAGCCCGCAATCAAGACGTCGACTTTGTCTGGAATTGCACCGTTTAGAGACCGATCACGACCGGGGGCAGGGGCTTTGACGTCAGGATCGCCGGGCCTGAAGCCATCGACATAGTATTGCATCGGTTTCCTCCACTTTGGCAGCTCGCAGCTTTAATTAGTATCTATACTTACTATATGAAAGCTAGATAGGTATGTGTTAATACCTTTTCGGTTGCACCAAAGAGATGTGGCAGCCATCAACGACCACTCACTCAGGAGTTTCCATACATGAATGTCTATTACATGCCGGGGCATCTGATCCGTCGCCTCAACCAGATGTCCACCCAGGTCTTCTCCCATCATGTGCAAGTGGCGGGATATGATCTGACGCCGGTCCAGTTCGCGGCGATGGACGCTGTGCGTGCGAATCCAGGACTGGACCAGGCCGGCATCGCCGCTCTGATCGCCTATGATCGCGCGACGATTGGCGGTGTGATCGACCGGCTAGAACAGAAGGGCCTTGTCACACGGTCCATCAGCAAGCGTGATCGGCGGGCCCGTGAGGTCGCGCTTTCCGACATGGGCCACAAAGTCTATCAAGACGTGCTGCCGACCATTGTCAGGGTGCAAGGAGAAATCCTGGAAGGCCTGACTGACGATGAACAAAAGCAGTTCCTGCGTCTGGCGGAAAAGGCCCTCCGATCGGCGTCAAATTCGTATTCAAAAACATAGAACCCCCTACGCGCTGCTTTCTTCGTAAAATAACATAAACTTCATTATGCGACTCTATACTTAGCGTTGCGATAGTATATTCTCGTATGTATGCTGAACCTCGTTACAGAGGACCCTCAGCATGCGTCATCTACTCAAGAAGCTCCTCCCCTCGGTCGCAGTCGCTTTGACTGTGACAAGTACGTCGCTTCCGATGCCCGCCCGCGCGCAGACCTACCCGATCGATTGCGCGATCCTTTTGTGCCTGTCTGGAGGCTGGCCCGCTTCCGTCCCTTGCGCTCGGGCTCGCGCCGAATTCATCCGGCGGATTACGCCCTGGCCGGTGGAACCGCCGCTGCAAATCTGGCGCTGTCCCATGGGCGCCTCCTATGGGAGCGATCGGCTATCAAACAACGCTGGCCGCATCTTCGAAGCCTTGTACCGTCCCGACAGCCGCAGACCACTTCAATCCCTGCCAGTTGACGAGTTCGTTCCCACCGACCGGGCCCTCCGGCTCATTGAGGACCGCGCGGACATCGATATCAGCGGACCTGAGTTCAATTTTATACGATCCATCCGTGTTTTTGATGTCCGGTATGCACGACAGCACGAGTCCGGACGCGATGGTGACTGCAACCGAAGCGCGACCGTGGTCCTCGGCACCTACGGAACCCAAGGCGATTTTTCTTGGCAGCGATCTTCCATAACTGCCCTG
Source organism: Pseudophaeobacter sp. TrK17 (assembly GCF_042192375.1). NCBI lineage: Bacteria > Pseudomonadati > Pseudomonadota > Alphaproteobacteria > Rhodobacterales > Roseobacteraceae > Pseudophaeobacter > Pseudophaeobacter sp. TrK17. Next base: position 68,454 of record NZ_CP071702.1, on the reverse strand, counting down.
CCCGAGGCCCATACAGGCCTTGAACGATGGGGCGAGCATTGCCCCGACATTTATCACCGATCCGTCTTCGTGGATTGGCGTGATTATGAAGGCAACTACGGGTTCGAGCAGGTGAACTACTAACAGTGATCGAAAATACGGCGTTCATGACCTGCGATTCGTACCGTTGACGCAGAATCTTAATTTTGCTCATTCAGTCGGCTGAACGGAGTTCCCCACCAAAATCCGAGCATTGTGCGGAGTTTTGCGCACCAAGTTTGATTTGCAGCAACCCTCCGCCCGAAAATCTGATCAACCACAAGCCCTGTTGTCTTCATCCGTACAGTCGGAAACGCTCAACCCAACGCTGATAAATGAGTACGTCATGACGGATCAAACATCAGACCTGTTGGAAGCTGTTCCTATATTCAGACTGGTATGCCCGAATAGCGATGAACTGGTCGGGATCGAGTACCATTGGAACAACGGCGAAGCTGGTATTTTATGGCGTGTTGACCCGATCGAAAATTTTGTTCGACGACCGATCAATGGCGAAGAGGGTCAGGAACGTTAGCGGTTGTCCGCATCACGTTCCAGTAAAAACCGCTCATAATCCTGACTGACCTGCCTCGCCTCATCAAACGCTCGGGCACGCTCTTGTTCCAAACACCGGAAATACGCCTGCACATCTTCTATGTAGGTCTCAAAATCTTTGCCTATCAGGTCGGCAAATTCGGCAAGTGCAACTGGGTCGTTGGGCACAAATGGGCGGAGAGGAGGAAGGCACGCCCCTGCATCAACCGCCCCTGGGAAAACGAGCAGCAATACTATAGCCTGTGGGATAAGCTTCAGTCGCTTCATCTTCATGCACAAATCTCCTACTGTTGCGGGGCATTAAGGTAATTCGCTCGTTTTGGCGAAGGTCCGCCGACTGAACGGCAGACCCATTAATATCGCTTGATGCACAAAAGTATACTTTCGTATGATCGTCACGTCCATGGTGGGCAAGGCGCGCATACGGCTCGGATCAAGAGAAGTGTGACCGCAGGTATGAACTGGGAAATCGAAGCACCTAATGTGGTCACTGAAGCCAGATTCCGCGACCTCGTGGAGAGCGGCTATCGCGCCGAGATCTTGTGTCAAGAAGCTGCGCATAAGAAAGGCCCCAGCTACTATGGGGTTTGGATCATGCGTGCCGTCTCTGACGAAGGCGTCGAAAAGCTCCTTGTTACTGCCCGCACACGGACGGCCTATAACGACATCAAAATCCGCGAATTCAAAACCATCACGGGCGTGGTCTCCTTCCTCATCGGCATCGGTTTCTCCCATGCCGATGTCCCGCTCGAAGAGGGCCAGCGGACGACGCATAAGTTGGCTCCTACCGACAAGAGCGGCAGCAAGTAACCTTGTCCTTTTCTGGTTTCTGGCCGGACCGGCCTCTGCCCAAATGGTGCTGGTCATGGAGAGCGATGGCTCTCTGACCCCGTCCCAATCCCAGGACAGCTTTGCCCAAAACTACAATGACGGCATCGGTCAGGGTTCCGCGTCCAATGATCTGGCAATCTTTGACGAACGGGACGCAGAGCCAGAAGACATTCAATTGGCAGCGCTCTCGCGGCCCGCTCCTCTGCCCCGCGCGGATGTTCTCACTGCCATCGAAACCACCGCTCTGCGCTATGCCAGCCATCCCGGTTTGCGCCGCGCAGAGCTCTCCGTAACAGATTGGCTGGCTCTCTATCGGGCCAATATCGAGGTTGAGAGCGCCTATCGGCAGGATGCGATTTCAAGTGCAGGTGCCATTGGCCTTGGTCAATTGATGCCCGCGACGGCACGCGATCTCGGCGTCGACCCGCGTGATCCGCAACAGAACCTCGACGGCTCTGCCCGCTACCTCGCGATGATGCTCGAGACGTTCGGCGATCCGCGCCTGGCGCTGGCCGCTTACAACGCCGGACCCGACGCCGTGCGCCAATATGGCGGCATTCCCCCCTACCGAGAAACCCAGAACCATGTGGCCCGCGTGATGGCGGTGGCCGCCCGATTGGAAGGATCAAATTCATGATGTCCCAACCTTTTTGGAAATCATTCCTCAAAACACTTATCGGCAATGTCACGAGAGCGCGCAGCGCGGCAGTGCATTGGCGATACCGCTTTTTCCAAACAAGTTGGATTTCAAACCTCTTTGTCGCCTCACTGGCGCTATTCCTGCTCATTGCCGAGCCCGCCCTTGCCCAAAGCATCGATCTCTCCCCGATCCAAAGCTTGTTGCAGGGCATTGTCGATGCGCTGACCGGCCCGCTCGGCGTCGTGATCGCCACACTCGCGGTCCTTGGCGTTTTCTTGAGCTGGTTCTTCAACATCATCGATCTGCGCCAGGCGCTCTGGGTCCTCGTCGGGATCGCCGGTGTTGCGGCTGCCCCCACCATCGTTGCCGCGGTCTTCGCCGGTGGCTGAGCGCGCGCCTCTCTTCCTCGGCCTCGTGCGCCCGCCCAAGCTTCTGGGCCTGCCCATCATGTATGCGATGGTCTGGCTCTTCGGCTCGGTGCTCTTGTTCGTCTGGGTCCAGCACATCGCGGTACTGGCTGTCGCGGCCCTTCTCTACCCGGTGCTTTGGAAGGCCGCAGATTGGGACCCGCGTTTCATCGACGTGATGATGACAGCCCTGCAGGAGACACCGCCCACGCGCAACAGGTCCATCCATGGCGGGGACAGCTATGCCCCGTGATGACGCCCGTGATGCTGCGCTCGATGCCCGCACAATGACGCCAGACTGGTATGCGCGCGAGACCCGGCTTGCGCATATGCTGCCCTATGTGAGCCTCGTCGACGACCAGACCGTGCGGACTCGGGTGAACGAACTCTTCCGGTGCATTCGCCTTGAGGGGATCAACAGCTACACGACGGACGATGCCTATCTCGACAAGGTGACGGCGCTTTTTGCTCGCATCGTCGCGCAACTCGGGCCAGAATTCAGCTATTACGTCCACAAGGTCTCCAAGGCCATCAAACCTGATCTCGACCCGATCCGTGAGGACAGCTTCGCAGGCGAGGTTGACCGGCGCTGGCGCGCGAAACTCGAGACCAGCGGGCTCCGCGACAAAACACTGACGCTCACCGTCATTCACCGGCCGCCTCCGAAAAGCCTCCTGCCGTTCCTCAGCCGCAGCGCGCCGGACCGGCTGAGAGAGGAGACCCGCAAACGCCAGCAGCGCCTCGGTGAGGCCGTGAACGTCTTCCTCTCGGGGCTTACCGAGCTCAAGCCGCGCCTGCTATCAGCCGGATCGGGAGAGTTGGTGGGCTTTTTGGGCGCGCTCAACACGGGCACCGAGCTGCCGCTCTACCCGGCAAACACCTACGGCTTTCTGTCCTTCAACGTCGCCAATACCCGCGTGACGTTTCACGGCGACCATTTCGAGCTTTCCGAGGGCGTCGTGGGCCACCGCTACGGCAAGAGCTTCACCATCGGAGAATACTCGGAAGGCACCTCCTGCACCATGTTCGACATGCTGAACCTGCCGGTCGACATGATCGTCACGCATTCCTTCACGCCGATCAATTCGAACCTCATGGCGGGCCGCATCAAGCGGCAAAAGCGCCAGATGCAGGCCAGCCAGGATGCAGCCCTCTCGCTCCTGGAAGCCCTCGATATCGCCGCCGATGATCTCGAGGCCAAGCGCCAAAGCTTCGGCGAACACCACATGGTCGTGACGCTCTTCTGCGACACACTGGACGAGCTGCAGACCCTCAGCGCGGAGATCGTGAACGCCGCCGCAACCGAAGGCGTGAAGATGATCGGCGACCGGGTCGCGGCCAAGGCACATTACTTGAGCCAGCATCCCGGCAACCAGCCCAAGCGCGTGCGTGCCAGCGCCGTCACCAATCGCAACTTCGCGGATTTCGCGGCCTTCCACCGGACACAGCTCGGCAAACCTGCAGCACTTACCCCCTGGGGCCGGGTCGTCACCTATCTGCCCACGCCGGAGCAAAGCGCCTACCGGTTTTCCTATCACGAGCAGGGATCGCCCGACAAAGAACCGACCAGCGGGCATACCCTGATCATGGGGCGGCCCGGTTCGGGCAAATCGGTGCTGTCCGCCTTTCTGATGACCCAGGCCCGTCGCGCAGGGGCGCGGATCTTCGTCTTCGATTACCGTCTTGGCATGGAGATGGCGGTGCGCGCCAATGGCGGGCGCTACGCGTCCCTGAACGCCGGCCAGCCCACGGGTCTCAACCCGCTCTGGACCGAGACCGATGCGCGCGGCACCGCCTGGCTCTCGGACTGGCTTGCCACGCTTCTTTACCGCGCTGACAAGCCGCTCACACCGGCACAGACCAATCGCATCCAGGAAGTGGTGCGCCAGAACGCGCAGGCCTCCAATCCGGCCCTGCGGAACTGGCGGGATTTCGCATCGCTTTTTGTGTCCACCGACGATGGCGGCGATCTGCACCAGCGTCTGCTCGAGTGGACCGAAGACGGCCGCTATGGCTGGATCTTCGGGCAGAGCCTCGAGGACACGTTCTCCCTCAAGGGCGATGTCGTGGGCTTCGATCTGACCGGCATTCTCGACAGCGAGGCCGACAAGGAACGGATGGCGGTCCTCTCCTATCTCTTCCGCCGGGTCGAACGCGAGATCGAGGACCGCCGTCCCACCATCATCGTGATCGACGAGGCCTGGAAGGCCCTCGATAACGCGTATTTCGCCGAGCGGCTGTCGAACTGGCTGGTGACCGCGCGCAAGCAGAACACCGTCGCGGTGATGATGACGCAATACGCAAGCCAGCTCGAGCGCACCCGGACCGGTAAGACCATCGTCGAGGCCGTTCCGACGCAGATCCTGCTGCCCAATATCCGCGCGCAGCCTGCGGATTACGCCATGCTGAACCTCACGGAGAAGGAGCTCGACGTCCTTCTCAACACGGGCAGCAACAGCCGCCTCGCATTGATCCGCGACGATCAGGGCTCGATCGTCGTCGATGCCGATCTGAGCGCGCTTGGACCCAATCTCACCATCCTTGGCGGCATGGACAAAGGCGAGGCGCTCGTGGGTGCCGATTACCGCGACCGCACTGATTTCTGGAGGCTTTCATGATCCGTATATGGCGTTTTGAGATTTCACCAAAAAATCCTGCATCGTTTTTCGCGTTCGAGCGCAGCGAGAGGCAGCGAACAAACGATTCAAGACAATCTCGAAACGCCAAATTGTTGGCTTTGGCTGCGCTCGGTGCGTTGGCCTCCTGTGCCCAGTACCAGGAACCGCAGGCCAATTGCTTCACCTTCCTCGCCTCCACGACAGCCATCTCGCCTGATTGCACCTTCACGCCCCTTGGCGCACTGGAGGGCGACATTGAAGTCTAGCCTGCCTCATATCCTGGCACTTTGCCTGCTGCCCGGTCTCGCTTTGTCTCAAGGCGTGCCGACCAATGACAGTGGGCTGATTGCGCGTGACATCGTCGAGACTGGCGATCGCGAGGCTGACTTGGCCGTTCAGGCCGACAAGCTTGCCGTGCGCGAACTCATTGCCGAGATCGAACGGGAGCAGCTGGAAACCCTGCAACGCATCCTCGATGCCCAGACCAGCTTCGGCGGTCAGGGCTTGCCGGCTATGGTCTCGGGGCTGGAAAGCGGCAGCGGGGATCCGGCCCGGTCAGTCGAGGCGGTCTATGGCAATGCCGACATCGATCCCAATCCCGGCGGTGCGCAGATGTTCGGGGATGCGTCTGAGACCATCGAGCAGCTCATCATCCGCGTGGCTCAGGAGACCAGCGGCTTTGCGGGTGTTGGACGCGCAGGGCTCTCCCCCGTCCAATGGCGCGCGCTGCTGCAAGCGCTGATCTGGCAGGAAAGCCGTTTCACCACCGGTGCACGCTCTCCCGTCGGCGCCTATGGTCTCACCCAGATCATGCCGGGCACGGCCAGCGATCTGGGCATCAATCCGGAATACTATGACAGCCCCTACCTGCAGGTGCATGGCGGTGCACGCTATCTCGCGACACAGCTCAACACCTTCGACGGCAATATCATCAATGCGCTCGCGGCCTATAACGCGGGACCCGGCCGGGTGTTCGAATATGGTGGCGTCCCGCCCTTTGCCGAAACCCAGCATTACGTTCAGGTCATTCCCGAACGCTACAATCTCTACCTGAGCCGTATCGGCGGGATCGAAGCGCTCGGCACGATTGATCCGGCACTTCTCGCCAATGCGAACCTCTCAATCACCGGGCACGGCGCGGCCTTCTATGGCAACAATTCCCCTGCGGCGATTAGGCAGGCCGCCTTCCGTATTGCGGACATCGTCGAGCGGATTTCCGAGACGGAAGACGTGCAAGAAAGCATCGCGCTCAACACCTATGCCCGAGCCGAACTGGTGCGCCTCGTTGCCGCCCGCATCCGGCTTCAGGCGGCACGCACCCGCGTCCTCTCTGCCGAGGAGCTGGCCCAGGCCAGCGCCCGCATGGCCGAAGGCGCGTTCATGGATTTTACGATCAGGGAGATTGAATGATGGGACCTTTGCTCGTGAGGACGGCCTTGGCCACGACACTTGGGATCGGTCTGCATCTTGGCGCCCTATCCCCTGCCCTCGCGCAAGGTGTACCGGTCGTCGACACCCAGAATATCGCGCAAAACATCCAGCAGCTCCGGCAGATGATCGAAGACGAGATCCTGCAAAACGAGCAGCTGACGCAGCTCCGCGAACAGCTTGCGACACTCACGGACCAACTCGCGGAGCTGCAAAGAACCTACGAGGCCCTGACCCGACTTGCCGAGCTTCCAGAAATCATCCGGACGGAAATGGAAGACGAGTTGAACGGTCTGCTCGACCAAGAGTTCGGGGACATCCTCGCCACGATTGAGGCGATCAAGACTGGGGATTTCTCGGGACTCTCGGGCTCCGGCGCAGGCGAAATCGAAACCCAGATGGACCGGGTGCTGGCCGATCTCGGCTTCGATGAAGACACGCTCTCGGAAATGGCCACCAGCGGCAATCCCGGGGCCAACCGTGTGGCGACGCAGGCCACCACCGGTGCCCTTGTCTCGGCGGCGGCCCAGAACAGCTATGAGGATGCCGGCCAATCGCTCGAGCGGGTCGACCGCCTTGTGGGTCTCATCGACGACATGGAAGAGCTCAAGCAAAGCGTCGATCTCAACACGCGCGTGACAGCTGAATTGGCCATCGCCCTCGTGGCAATGTGGCAGCTGGAAGCGATTCAAACGGTGGGCGATGGCACCGGCGGCGTGATCGATGCCGCCACCATCGCCGAAGAGCAGCGCTTCATGGATTTCACCTTGCCAAACCTCCGGGCCGACTAAGGCGTTTCGAAATTGATCCACAAAATCAAAGATCGGTTTTCGCGTTCGAGCGCAGCGAGAGGCAGCGAAGAACCGATTCAACTCATTTCGAAACGCCGAGCGGGGGCATGAATGGTGGCGAGTGAACAAGAGATCATCGAGGAAGAGCTGGTCTACGGTGCCCTGCGCCGTGAACGGCTTTCGCAGCGTCTTGGCCTGATAGGCCTTGTCTTCGGCATCATCGGCTGTCTGAGCGCGGCAGCTGTCTCGATCCTCGATGTCGATCCGCCCCCCGTCGTTGTCCCCTATGATCCCGCCACCGGCTTTGCACTCCCCGAAGCCTCGGTGGGCGCTTCCTCGGTGACCGCCAACCAGGCGATCATCGAGGCGGAAGTGTTCCGCTATGTGACCGACCGCGAGGTCTACAACCAGCTCGACAACGACCTGCGCATCCGCAGCGTCCTGCGCCGCTCTGACGGGGCCGCCGAGAGCGGGCTGCGCCAGATCTGGAACAGCGCAAATGAAAACTATCCGCCGACCGTCTATGGCCCCAATGCCCGGCTCGACGTGGAAATCCTCAGCATCAACCGGATCGGCACCAACCGCGCCACGGTGCGCCTGCGCAAGCGTCTGACCTCCATCAACGGCACCCAAACCGGGCTCTTCACCGCGACCCTTCTCTTCGAGTTCCGCCCCGAGACCCGCCGCTCCATCGACGAGGTCTGGACCAATCCATTCGGCTTCACCGTCCTCGAATATTCCATCCGCTCCGACAGATTGGAGAACTGACGTTGTTGTTTATAAGATCGCTTATTTTTGTCATTGCCCTGTTGCCCGGCCTCGCCTCTGCCGAAGCCATCCCGCGTGGCGGTCCCAACGACAGCCGGGTGCGCTTGGCCACCTACCAGGAGGGTCAGGTTTACCGTCTCAGCGTGTCGCTCACCCATGTGACCACCATCGAGTTCGGCGAGGGCGAAAGCATCCGCTCGATCATCGCAGGCGACACGGAAGGGTTTGAGATCGACGGCGTCCCGGGCGGTCAGGCCTTCGCGATCAAGCCTGTGGCGCGCGGGGTGCATACCAATGTGACGGTCTACACGAACAGGCGAAGCTACTATTTCAACGTCGAGGAGGTTCGCAGCCCGACCTTCTATGTGGTGCAGTTCCGCTATCCTGATGACGATGCGCGCCCGACCCGGGCCATCGCCGCCCAAGCGCCAAACTACAATTACGGTGCCAGCGCGCGGACCGAGTTTACGCCAACCCGCATCTGGGATGACGGGACATTCACGTATTTCGCGTTTCCAAGAAACGCGCCTGTGCCCGCGATCTTCCGCTACGCGGGCGGCCGCGAGCGCACGGTCAACACGCAAACTCCTGAAGACGGCGTGATCCGCGTCAGCGGCGTGAACCGCCAATGGGTCCTGCGACTGGGCGAAGAGGTGGTCTGCATCGAGGTGATCCCGCCCGCGGAGGCCACCTCATGAGCGATACCGGGAACACCGAGCTGGAAAAACGCCTCGCCGCCCTTGAGAAAGGCAGTGCCCGCGCCCCCACGGCGGCGCAGCGCCGGTCGCCCCTTCTCGCGCTGATCGTGGTCCTCGTCATCGGCGCAGGTGGTGCCCTGCTCTATCTTCTCTCACAGCCCGAAGAAGAGGAAGCCTTGCCGACGGCCACTCCGGACGTCTTCCAAAACGAAGGGGATGGCTTTGGCGCTATCGAGACCTTGCCCCCGCCCGAGCCCGAGGTTGTGTTCGTCGGACCAGACCCCGTCGAGCCCAACGCGGAGCTTCTGGCGCAGATCACCGCCCTGCAGGCCCAGATCGAGGAGTTGCGCAACGCCCCTGAACCAGTTGTCGAGGAAGACACCGCCGCCGCAGAGGCGATCGACGCGCTGACTGCTCAGATCGCGGCGCTACAAGCCGCCTCGGAAGCCGCACAGCAACGATTCCAGGACGAACTGACGGCGCGGGATCGCAGCCTTGAGCAACTCCGCATGGATCTGGAACTGGCCCAACTCGAGGCCAGCCGACCCCAGCCCGCCCCAGCGGGCCCCACGGAAGATGAGCTGCGCGCACGCGAGCAAGAGCGACTTCGCCGCGAGGAAGAAGCCCGGCGCATGGCCGAGCTGGAGCGCCGCGCCGCGGAGGAACGCGCCTTCCAGGAGCGGCGCATCGCCTCGCCCACCGTCGCGTTTGGCGGCACGTCCGGAGCGAATGAAACGGCTCTGACCGAACGCACCTTCGGCGAGGTGACGGATTTCGTGCTGAACGGTGCGTTGCCCTCCACCGTGACGCAGGCCGAGGTGATCGCCAATCCCTCTAACACCATCATCCAGGGCACCATGATCCAGGCCATCATGGAAACCGCCCTCGACAGCTCCCTGCCCGGCCAGACCCGTGCCGTGGTGTCCGAGGATGTCTACAGCGTGGATGGCACGCGCCTTTTGATCCCGCGCGGATCCCGTCTCATCGGGCGCTACCGCGCCGGCGTCGATATCGCGCAGCGTCGCGTCACGATCGCCTGGGACCGGATCATCCTGCCCGCGGGCCAAACCGTCCAGATCAGCTCCTTCGGGGGCGATGAACTGGGCCGTTCCGGTGTCACGGGGCTCATAGACACGCGCTTTGCCGCGCGTTTCGGGTCGGCCGCCCTGATCTCGCTGATTTCCGCCGCACCAAGTGCCGCCGCCTCCGAGGTCCAGGATGAGACTGCCGCCGACGTTCTCGAAGACGTTGGCGATGATCTGGCAGATGCCACGGACAGCGTCATTGGCGATTACCTCTCCATCGGCCCCGTCATCTATGTCGACCAAGGCGCACGCGTCACGGTCATGGTCGACCGCGATCTGGAGATATTCTGAGCCCATGTCGCTGAGCTATCTCGAAACCTCGCTCGACCGGATCGACGCCGCCGCTCGCGACGATGTCATCGAGATCTGCATCAACCCTGATGGCACCTGCTGGGGCGAATTCCAGGGCGATCACTTCATGCGCGCACTGGACCAGAGGCTGACGAGCGTTCAGGTCAGGGACCTCGGCAACCAGATCGCGTCCTCTGCCAATACCACGATGAGCAAGGACCGCCCCATCGTCTCGGTTTCGATCACCTACAAGGGGCGCCCGATCCGCGCGCAGGTCATCACCCCGCCCGCCGTGCTCTCGGCCATGTCGATCAGCCTGCGGTTCTTCTCGAGCCTGCCACTCGAGGGCATTGCGCTCGATTTCCTCTACGGAAAAGAGCGCAAGCTCGAAGACCTGCGCGTGGAAAAGAAGCGCGCCTTGCGCGCCGTGGTGGCTGCCGGATTGATCGATGATGCGCTTGCCTTCTGCGTCGAGAATAAACTCAACATGATCGTCTCGGGTGGCACCTCCACCGGCAAGACCGTCGCCGCGCGCAAGATCCTCTCTCACGTACCGGCCGAGGAACGCATCGTGACCATCGAAGAAGCGGCCGAGCTTTTACCGACCCAGCCAAATGCCGTGACCCTCATCGCCAATCGTGACGCGGAATTCCAGACCGCCGATGTGCTTCTCACCGCCACGCTGCGCATGCGCCCCGACCGGATCATCCTGGGCGAGGTGCGCGGCAAGGAGGCCATGACCTTTCTGGAAGCCATCAACACCGGCCATGGCGGCTCCATGACCACACTGCATGCCGAAACCCCGCAACTCGCCGTGCAGCGGCTCGCGATCGCGGCACTCAAGACCGAAATCCCGATGACCTATGCCGACATGATCCAGTACATCGAAAATTCCATCGATGTGATCATCCAGGCCGGCCGCCATGACGGCAAACGCGGCATCACCGAATTCTACCTGCCCGGCGCAACTGAGATTGGAACTTCCCCATGAAAACCTTTGAATACGATATCTTGTCCTTTCCCATGACTCGTAAGACCGGCCTTTCCGACATGCAGGCCAGCCTGAATGCCAAAGGTGCAGAAGGCTGGGAGGTGGTGTCGATCAGCTCCTCGGAATTCGCCAATGTCGGGCACACAGTGTTTCTGAAGCGCGAAACGACAACAGTTGGAACCGCGGCATGAGAGTGACGCGGTTTCGCCTCGCCCTGGCTGCGCTCGCCCTCGGCCTCAGCCTGACGTTCACCCCCGCGTTCGCCGAGCGCGACCTAGTCCCTACCTTGGAGCGCCGCTTCGATGTCTGTCCGGACCGCCCCGCTGAACTCAGCTGGATGCAAGAAATCCCCCTGCGCCAAGCCTATCAGCGCGTGCTGGTCCAAGACATCTACCGTGCCCAAAACCTCGAGCGGGTCGTCGAGATCGGCAACTGCGACTGCGCGACCCGGTTCCCGTCCTGGGACGCGGCCGAGGCGATGTTTCGGGAGAGCTACGCGAGCGACGAACGGTGGGAAATGCTCGAAGCCTCGGAAGGCTACAATCGCCGCGCCAACGCCGCCCGAACTGCCGCCAAGGCCATCTGCGACGCCGCAGGCAATTGGTAAGGCAATCCCGCGATGAGTGTCGTCACCTACTTCGTTGAAACCTCCCAGGCCTATCTCGACACCGCCGCTGAGACCCAGTTTGGTGCGGTTGCGGCAACGGTCGGCACGCTCCTGGTTTTGGGGACAACGTTGGTGGTGATCCTCGTCGGAATCAACATGATCTATCAATACCGGGCCATGGATGGGCACACAGCCTTCTGGCTCGCGGTCAAGATCGGGCTCATCGGGATATTCGCGACCAACTGGATGCAGTTCAACGCGTTCTCATCTGCCATTCTCTATGGGATCGACAGTATCGCGGGCGCGCTCGTGGCCTCCGTCGGCGGCGGCAGCCCGGGCCCTTCAGGCACCTTCGCGGAGGAATTCGACCGGCTGATCGCGGAGCTGGGCGACTATCTAAACGCTGCCGGGTCCGAGCTGAACTGGATGGCTGGCGCCATGCTTGACATCGTCGGTGTGCTTCTGCTCTCAATCCTCGGCGGACTGGCCGCCTTCATCCTCGTGGCCTCCCGACTGATGATCGCGCTTCTGATCGGGATCGCCCCGGTGATGATTTTCCTGACCCTCTTCGAGGTCACCAAGGATTATTTCGCGCGCTGGCTGTCCGCGCTGATCTCCTTTGCGCTATACCCCATCGTCGTCGCAGGCGTGTTCGCAACGATCACAGGCGTTTCCTCCGCGCTCATCGGTGAACTAGGCGATCCCGAAGGAGCCTCAAACATCGGCGCGCTCATCCCCTTCTTCATGATGGTGCTCATGGCCAAGGGCTTCATTATCGCCACGCCCTTCATCGTCCGCGCGATCTCCGGCAACATCATGATGCCCGCCCTCTCCGGTGGCCTCAGCGGCGGCTACAGCTTTGCCCGCGCCGCCATGGGAAGCCAGCAGGCCTACAATCGCTACCTCATCGGCGGGGCCAGTGGCGCAGAATACGCAGCCCTCAGGGCGCGGCAGTTCTTTGGCGTACAGCAAATGCCAGTGCGGCAAGGCATGGGACAGACGGGTTCCGGAGGCGGCACAGGATCCGCAGACTCGGGATCAAAAATGCTGGCGCAGCTGGCGAGACTGGGACGGCTTGGGCGACGGTGACGGTGACGGCCCTTGGACTAAGCCGCTCCGCGGCAATGGCGCTTGCGGCTGATGGATTTGAGCCCTCCGTAACAGCGCGCATTTTGCGATCTGACTGACTTGTCTGACGATTGGGGCCTTCTCAATCAACCGACAGGAGGTTCCCATGACAGAGGAGAGAGTAACCCCGCTGCGCCAGCGGATGATCGATGACATGCGCATCCGTGGGATGGGCGAGAAGGCGCAGAAGTCCCACATCCGGGCGATCAAGGACTTCGCGGCCTTTCTTGGGCGGCCACCCGACACGGCGACACCGGAAGATCTGCGCGCGTATCAGCTGCACATGACAGACAGCGGGGTGACCCCGTCGACGTTCAACGTGCGGATCGTGGCGCTGCGGTTCTTCTTCAGCATGACCTGCGGGCGGGAGGAGATGAAGCGCTACATGCAATTCCGCACCGAACCGCGCAAGCTGCCCGTGGTTTTCAGCGTCGAGGAGGTGTCCGACATCCTGATGGCAGCACCCGGACCGGGGCTGAAGTATCGGGCCGCGCTCAGCATCTCTTACGGCGCAGGACTTCGGGCGTCCGAGGTCTGCAACCTCAAGATCAGCGATATCGACAGCGACCGGATGCTGATCCATGTCGAGTTGGGCAAGGGTCAGAAGGACCGTAAGGTGATGCTGTCACCCGGCTTGCTGGAGTTGCTAAGGGCCTGGTGGCGCGAGGCACGTCCCGAAGGCTGGCTGTTTCCCGGCAAGCCGAAGATCAACCCGATTTCGCCGCGTCAGTTAAGCCGCGCTTTCACCTCAGCCAAGCATATGGCAGGGGTCAAGAAGCCGGCGACATTGCACACGTTGCGACACAGTTTTGCCACCCACCTTTTGGAGGCAAACACCGACGTGCGGGTTATTCAGGTGCTGCTCGGCCACGCCAAGCTGACGACCACTGCGCGATACACTCATGTGGCCACCAAGACGATCCGCGACACTGTCAGCCCCTACGAGATGCTGGCCAAATTGCAGGATCAGACGGTGAAGCGAAGTCTGGAGTGACCGGGCGCCGGGGTGCCCCGGACCGAACTGGAGATTGCTGATATCTTCCGCACCCATGGTCCTGCGTGGCGGCTGGCCAATGCGGGGCATGTCAGCCTCTCCCAGTTGAAGGTGATGTCGTCGATCGAGGCCTGCCGGACTGAGGCTCTTGGCGGGCATGTGGCTGGCTGTGCCACATGCGGCCACCATCACATCGCTTATAACTCCTGCAAGAACCGGCACTGCCCGAAGTGCCAGGGACCGGCCGCGCGCGACTGGATGGAGGCACGGGCCGAAGATCTGCTGCCCGTGGAATATTTCCACGTCGTCTTCACCCTGCCAGCTGAGATCGCGCAGATCGCCTATTGGAACAAGAAGGCGATCTATGGCTTGCTGTTCAAGGCGTCGGCCAAGACCGTCATGACCATCGCGGCCGACCGCAAGCGCATGGGCGTGCGAGTGGGCATGACCAGCGTGCTGCACACATGGGGATCGGCACTGACCCATCATCCGCATATCCATATGATCGTCCCCGGCGGCGGCCTGTCGCCGGACGGCACCAAATGGGTCGCCAGCAAGCCTGGGTTCTTCTTGCATGTGCGCGTGCTGTCGCGCCTGTTCCGCCGCCTCTTTCTGGACGGGCTCGTGGCGCTGCACCAAGCCGGAGACCTGGCTTTCTATGGGGACTTGGAGCGGCTGGCGCTGACGGACGCCTTCACCACCTGGCTCACCCCTTTCCGCAAATCCGAATGGGTGGTCTATTCCAAGCCGCCCTTTGGCGGCCCAGAGGCCGTGCTTGCCTACCTGAGCCGCTATACTCACCGCGTCGCCATCTCAAACCACCGCTTGGTCAGCGCTGATGCCGACACCGTCGCCTTCCGTTGGAAAGACTACCGCCTCAAAAATGGGGACCGCCAGAAGATCATGCGCTTAGCCACGCCTGAGTTCATCCGACGCTTTTTGATCCACGTCCTTCCTGACGGGTTCCACCGGATCCGCCACTACGGCCTGCTGGCCAGCAGCGCTCGCAAAGCTAATCTCACAAAAATCCGCAAACTGCTCTGCGTCCAACCACCAGATCAGGCAGATGTCCAAGACGCTGAGCCAGACGTCACCCCGCTCACGCTGCGTGAACCATGCCCATGCTGCGGGGGACCCATGCGCATCATCGAGATCTTTCGTCGCGGGCAGAAACCGATGTCACGCGCGCCACCACGGGAGCAGGCCGCATGACCGACCGCCTGTCACAGATCATCAACCCACGCTGGCTGCTCCGTGCAGAACCGGACCAAGCCACCTGCGCCGATCAGGTATCAGCAGGTTCCCAAACCACAAATCCACCCAGCCCGGCGGGCAGCGCTTGGCGACTGGGCTGGGAAGCCCGCATCTGCAGCCTCGTGCAAAAGGCCAAACGGCCCGCTGAAACAGCCGTCGTCTCGATCGTCAGCGAACTTTACCCATAGCATCACCAAGACCCTCGCGGCTTCGACCTTGGGAGGTTTTCCAACGCGGGTCGTCCGCCCGCCAAGACGCGAACCTCACGCCGCGACCCGCATCAGAAAACCTTCACCTGAGCGGACGTTCGGTCCAAACCCGTCCAATGGCTTCTTTATCTCATAACCTATCTAAGGCGTGAAAACCGGCAAGTCCGACGGGGCGCGCATGCGCCCCGCCCTTTGGCATAGCAGGAAAATGCCGTTATTGCCCCGAGAGGGCCGCGTAGACCGCGCTCTCGAAATCCATATACCCTGGAAAGGAGACCCCATCTGCGAACGGCAGGATCTGCGTTGCCCAGTAGCCGCCGATCCCATTCTTTCGATCTATCCAATAGTAGCTGTTCGCCAGCCCGGCCCAGCCGATGGCGCCGGCCGGGCGCCCGGTGGACGCGTCTTCGGTGTTGACCATGAAGGTGTAGGACCAGTCCTTGGGTATGCCCGGAAAGAACTCTGCATCATTCGAAAGCGAGGGAATGACGCCGGGCAGCATGGTGACTTTCTGCGGTGGGACAAGTGCGCCCTGCACGGCCCATTCGACGGTTTCGGGTTTCAGGACCCGCCCGTTCGGACCGGCACCGTCGTTCAACCACATGCGGATAAACTTCATGTATTCCGGCACAGTCGCGTAGAGCCCGTGGCCGCCCATGTGGACCTCAGGGTCATCAGGTAGTGCGAAGTCGTCCATCGGGGTCAGCCCGCCATCCTCGCCCCGCGCGTGGATGGTCGCGGTCCGCTCCTTCATGTCGGGCGTCCGGGTAAAGGCGATATCCTGCATGCCGAGCTGGTCGAAGATCCTCTCTTTCATAACCTCGCCCAGGCGTTTGCCGCGGATGCCTTCGACGACCTGTCCGACCCAGTCGATGTTCGTGCCGTATTCCCACTTCGTGCCCGGATCGAATAGCAGCGGGGTTTCGATGCAGGCGCGGCTGCCGGTGACGACAGAGGGCTGGCCCTGCTCTTCGGCGAGGCGCTTATAGGTCTCGTTAAAGAAATCATAGCCAAAACCGGCCGTGTGCAGCATCAGTTGGCGGGTCGTGACATCACTTTTGGGGGCGCGCAGTCTGGGGGTGCCGTCCGCGTCGAACCCGTCGATCACCTTCAACTCACCGATGGCCGGGGCGTAGTTTTTCGCAGGCGCATCGAGGTCCAACAAACCCTCCTCGACACATTGCAGGGCTGTGGTGCCAGCGATTGCCTTGGTGGTCGAGAAGATGGCGAAGACCGTGTCCTCCGTCATTGCGTCGCCGTCCAGCCGCCGCTCTCCGGCCGCGCCGGCGTAGATATCGCCATTGCGGTCCGTTGCCATCGCGACAACCCCGGGCACACGCGACGGACCGGTGCCCAGTCCGTTCAGAACGGCGTCACACCGGATTTTCAGATCGTTTGGGTTGATGTCCTTCATTGGTTCCTCCCTTGAAGATGTGAAGAGAAGAATGCGGAACACTGATCGGCCGCGCTGTTCGCAACCGGTATGTTCTGTCCGATTTCGGAAACGAAGTCAGTGCGGGCGGACGCGTCGTGCGACCCGACCACGCGTCTGCGACGGCGTTTCTCCGAACCTTTCTCGATACCGGCCGGCCAGAGCGCCGAAGTTCGAAAAGCCCCAGTCTGCGGCGATCACGGTGACGGTCACATTGGCTGGCAAAGTTTCAAGATCCCGGCGAAAGCCGTCAAGCCGCCGCGCCACGAGGAATGCCCGAGGCGAAATACCTCGAAACTTCTGAAATCCGCCGGACAGTGTCCTTGCAGAAACGCCGACACGCTTGGCCACATCGCCGATTGAAGGTGCTTCGCGCGCTTCGGCTTCCATGATCTCCTCGGCCGCGCGAACGTAACCGGGGGCTGCACAGCGGGCCCCGGTCTCAAGGCTCAACCCAGCGGCCGATGCCCACTGTCGCAGAAGTTCGACGCAAAGCATCTCTTCGATATGCCGCACCAAGACTGCGTCGGATGAGACTTCGCCCGCGCGCGTTAAGGCACGGGTGGCATAATCGAGAAGCGCGGGCCAGGCTGAGTTGGGGCCGCCGATCTTGACACGGCTCGTCCACAGGCGGTCATCCGGCACGAAACCGAACCACCTCTCGGCCGTATCAACCATCGCCTGATGCGGGATCGTGAGGTTCAGCTGCATATGGTCGGGATCACCCTCAAGCCAATATTCGGCTCGGGAGCAATCTACGACAAAGCTTTCCCCGGCAGCGGTTGCAATAGAGCCACCATCGGTTTGATGATCCAATGCCCCGCGCAGGGTGTTAAGAACAAGGATGTTTCCGGCATCAGGATCGAAACGGTCAAGGTGAATGCCGGTGCCGTAGGCAAACCGGGTCATGGTCACACAGCCCGCCTTCGCCGAAATCATGGTCGCATCCGGCAGGGACAAGCGATCCAAAGGCCGCACCCGATATCGCATATAGACCGACCGGCAGAAGTCCTCCACTTCGTCCCAATCAGCTGAATGGGTTTTCTGCCGGTGCCTGATCGGCGCCCCTAACGAATCCAGAACAAGTGCATGTTCCAGCAAAATCCCGCTCCTCCTCGTGGTTCCATTGTCAATGTAACACGATATTGGCGAGGTAGACATCCGGCATTGGTCGTAAAGAAATGAACGTGTTGGTGGGGACGCGCCGACACGGTCGCGATCTGGCGTAGGTTCTGATCGAGCGCGTTGTCCCCCCGGCGTGTGAGGCTCTACAATGCCGACATTGGTTCAAGCCGCAGCGAATGACCGCTCCCCGTCCTCCCCGACAAGCATGCGATGTCCGCCACCCTATCGAGCAACCAGCTTTTGACCACCGTTCTCTCGCAGCATCGCTTCCATTTCATCCAAGCCATCGACAGCAGAGCGCATTTGCGCCTCATCAACGACGCGCGCAGCTTCGGCATCCACGACCTGGCTGCCAAAATCCATCTCCATCTGACGCTGTTCCTTGGCGATGACGGCTTGAACGACGGGCGCCGTCTTCTTTGGAACAACATCAGATTGCCCTGAATGTTCAGCATCAGTAGGCTGGCCTGCTACGTCTACATCGGCCTCGGGTCCACTTGGCCCGTCCGGCGGCGGCGCCATCGGCATGGCGCGCACACTCAGCGGCAGCGTGCCCTGCAACCCACCTCCCCCAGGCTTCGGAAACGGCAACTCGCCCGTCTGTGTCGCGTGGATCGCCTTGAACAGCCGATCGTCGAAGTACTGAATCCGCTTCGCACGGACCGGCATCTGCGCATCGATGACCATGACAATTTCATCGAGGGGCAGACGGCGCGCTTCATCTTCTGGCAACAAAGAGCTTTCCTCGGTCCGCGTGGATTGGCTGCGGCCTTCAAAGGGGTTTTTGCCAATGGACTGCGAGCGCGTGATGACGGTCTTCGTGGTCTTGCCGACAGCCTTGCTGAGCTCTTCGACGGTCTTCTCATCCGAGGGCGTGAGATAAAGTTTCACGCCCGCGTTGCCCTGCAGCGCACGGCGGGTGTTTTCGCCATAGATTTCATCGAGGGCGGGGATCGTTTGCGTGACCACGGCCAGATGTCCACGATAGGTCCGCAAGGTCTCGATGCTCTCGACCACGATGGGCATCTTGCCGAGGCGATTGAACTCGTCGAGCATGATCATCACTGGCCAGGGCTCATCCGGCCCGGGATCCTTTTCCTGCATGGCGGAGAGCAGATCGGAGAAGAAGAGTCGGATCAGCGGCGCGAGGGGTTTGACCATTAGCGGCTGGACCACGAGATAGACCGAAAAGGGCTTCTTGCGGATCGTCCGGAAATCAAAGTCCGAGACTGCCGTCGCTTCATCGATGGCCGGGTTCTGCCATTGATCGAGACCCGAGGTCATCAGGAGCGAGACGTAAGAGGTCAGGGTGTCATTGTTGGTCGAAGCCAACCGCGTGAAGATCAGTTTTGCGGCCCGGTTATCCACCTCATGGCCCCGCGCGAAGTACTCCTTCTGCTTGTTCCCGCCCGAGGCGGCGATGCGATAGATTTCGCCCAAGGTGGGGCGCTTGCGCTGGAAGGCCAGCAGGCCTGCTGCCACAAAGAGATCGATCCCGCCCTTGAGGAGGCCCTGCACCCGGTCGTTGTCGCTTTGCAAAAAGAGCGTCGCCAAGAGCTGCAATTCCATCTGCTGGCGCGCGGGATCTTTCAGCTCAAAGATGCGCAGGAGCGGATTGTAGCGATGCGTGCGCTTGCCCTCCCAATCGGTGGGGGCAAAGCGATAGACCTTGTCGCCTTGGGCTGCGCGGTGCCGGGCCGTGGCCTCGAAACACTCGCCCTTCACATCGAGCGTCACGGCGGAGCCCTGCCAGGTCAGCAGGTTCGGAATGACAAAGCCCGTGGTCTTGCCGCGGCCCGTGGGGGCCACAATCAGCGCATGCGGAAAAACCTTCGAGCAAATGTAATTTGCGCGGGAGCCCGGCGGCCCAAGTTTGCCGAGGATGAACCCGGTGCCCGGCGCCCCGAAGAAGCCATTGGCCTTCATCTCGCGCGCAGTCTGCCAATGGGTCTGGCCAAAGCGTGTCAGGGCGGACCCCGAGAGGGCGAGGCTCAGCATGAGGCCGGCGGCGGCGAAGCTGCCGATGATCAGGTGGATGAGTTGGGCGTCCTCCGGGCGGCGATCGAGGATCGCCATGTAGTTCTGCGCGATGTAGGCAAAGTCGATCTCGGCACCGAAGCCGAGATCCTGGTAAGTCAGCACCGCCGAGGCGATCGTATAGCCCATGGCGGCGGTCACCAGCGTTACCAACAAGACACCGGTCGCGATCCGCGCCTTTCCCATGGGCGCGCTCAATGGACCTGTCCCCGCTCGGTCTCGCCATCCACATCGCCAGTGCGGTGTTTTTCATATTCGGTGTCGGCAAGATCATCGACCACCTGGCGCAAGGCCTCCGTGTTGGCCGTCGCGGCATCGGATTGCAGATAGACCTTGGCGACATAGAGCCGGTCGAGGCGGTCCTCGAGAACCTTTTCCAGCGCATCGGCATCGCCGGATGTGAGCCGCTCAAGTTGACGGTCATCCATCACCCGCGCGATCTCGCCCCGGAAGGCGTCCCGCTCCGCCTCGCTCTCGAAGGGCGCGGACAACTCCCCCGCCCGCTCATGGTCCAGGACACGCGCAATCTCGTCTGCAAGGCGGTCGGCACGGTCAGACCGCATCGGCGTTCCATCGCGGGTTGCGAGGATGTCGTCGCGCGTGCCAACCCCAAGCCCGTCGCGCATCTCGGTTTCGCGGCGGACCTGATTGATGGCCTCCGTGTCCCGGATCTCGACGACAGCCGCATAGGTCGCGCCGAGCCCGCGGGCGAGGTGGGACGGCATGTCCGGATAGCGCTCCCTGAATTCATCCGTGACAGCACCTGCAACGGGCGTGCGGACGTCGCGTCCCTCCATGATCCGGTCGACCTCGCGGGTGATCGCGCTGGCGCGGGCCGCATCGGTGATGGTTTCCCTGTAGGGTTCAGACCGGTCGATCACATCGCCAGGACGTGCGAGCAGGTCCGGGTGTGCCTCGAGATATGCACGCTGCTCCGTCTCGATCCGGCGCTCCGCCCGTGAGACAACCTCCCAGTCCCGGTCCTCCACCTGCTGCGCTGTCAGGCCCTCTGCGCGCATCTCCTGACGGATTGTCCCTTCCATCTCCCGCACCGCGCCCTCATGATAATGGAACCGCTCGCTGACCGGTTCCGCTTCCATGACGCCATCCCGGCGCAGCACGTTCTCGCGCTCCAACAGCGTGCCAAGTTCCACATGTACATCGTTGAGAATGTCGCGGGCCTGTTCCAGATCGGCGCGGCGTTCGAGGTTCAGATCGCGTGCCTCGGCCACCTTGGCAAGATCATCTGCGATCCATTGATGCTCCAGCGCGGCGCTCGAGGCCGCGGTCTCGATCCGGGCCACCACTTCCGATGTGCTGATCCCAGTGCCGTGTAGTGCCGCGTCAATGCGCGATCTCAGGTCGGGCTCGGCCAGTCGCTCGCGCTGATTGGCGTCAATATTGGCCTCGGAATAGATCCCGCCCTCCGAGGGGGCCTCTGACAGCGAGCCCGAGCGCAGCCCCAAGGGCTGCATGTGCTGGACCTGTGTCTGGATCTCGATGAGGCGTTTTTCCAGCACGGGACGTTCCGCGTCAGACTTCTCGGCGATCATGCCCTGCACCCGCGCGAGCTTCTCGGCATAGAGGCTTCTGAGATCCTCGAAGCTTTGATCCTCAGCCATATACACATCTCCTGTTCGGTCCATCTGTCCGCCATGCGCCAGCACCTCGCCCGCGCGGAAGAGTGCCGCGGCGATGTCTTCCCGGGCCTCCCGGGAGGCCTCTGCGGCAAGCGAATGGTAGACGGTTCTGGTGTTAGCGATCTCCGCCAGCGTCCGGGTCAGGTCCTGCCCCACGCGTTCGCGCTCGCGGGGCGCGCGGCCCTCGTCTTTCGCGGCGTAAACCTCGCTGGTGCGGGCTGGGTAATGCACGACGCCGCGATCCACCCGCCGCGTGGCCTCCAGCCGTACACCATACTTCTCCGCCTCCTCGACCATGGCGAGGCGGAAGTCGTCATAGTTGAAGCGGTGGTTGCGCCCCAGAAAGAAGAACTCGCCTTCCTGCGAGCGGCGGTTCAGCACCAGATGCGCATGCGGGTGATCGCGGTCCTCATGCACCGCGATGATGTAGTCGAAATGCCCCTTATCGGTCTGGAAGAACCGCTCGGCCACATCCGTCGCGATGTCGCGCACATCCTCCCCGCGCGTGCCGATGGGGAAGGACATGAGCATGTGGGTGGTCTGCCCAAGCTTGGGCTTGAAACCCGCATCCCACCGCTTGGCAAAGCGCTCGGTCAGATCCTTGATGTCACCCGCCTCGAGCTTCGTCTTGCCATCCAAGAACCCGCTACTGTCCACGATATGGGTGGACTTGGTGGTGAGGTAATCGAGCTGGTTTGCGAGCTGCGATTTGGTATGCGTTCCCCCGCCCCGGATCGCCTTGAAGACTGCTGGCCGATGCCCTGCTGCCGCGCGCACAAGCTGGGTCTGCTTGGCCACGTGCAGCCCCTGCATTGAGCCCCGGACGCGGCTCCAGCCATCCCGAAAGACCTCGCCCGTGACGGCATGGACGGCATCATTCAGCCGCATGGGCAAACTCCCTCAGCGCGGCCGTGGCCTGCAGCTGCATCGCGTCCCGACGGCGGCGCAGGAGCAGGTCGATCTCGTCAGCGGAATCCAGGATGAACCGCGCCAGCCCGCGCATCTGTGCGAGGCGCAATTCGGTGAACTCCGAGCCGGCCCCCTGCCCCTGCCGGTTGGCCTGCGCCATCTGCTTGGCGATCTGCGCGACCCCATTACCGACCTCGTGCAGAGAGGCGCGGTAGCGCGCCATCTCTGCTGCCATCTGCGCGTCCGGAACGAACACCCCGCCTGCCGCCTGAATGAGCCGCCTGAGCCCCTCGGCACGGCTCTCGATTCCGGCTGTCGCAAGGACCGCGTCGAGCGCCGCAAGCTCCGCGGCCGTGACCTTCACACTGACCGCTGAGACCGGAATTGCGGCATCCGTCTGGCGCTCGGCATCGGCTTTGAGCGTGTACTGGATCGCCCGCACCGACACGCCAAACCGTTCCGCCAGCACTGAAGTGGAAACGCCTTCCGCAGCTTCGCGAACGATCTCCATGCGGTCCGCATCTGTGAGACGTTTTGAGCGCGACATGCGAAGAAAGACCCCCTATTTCCTGCCACCTTCCACCAAGGCTGCCCCCACCTTACGATAATATATCCACCTGTCAATTATATACTTACGTAGCATTCAGGATCAGGCAGCCTTGGTGTCCGCTTCACGCCGCGGCCCGCAGGGACGCGGCTCTGCCGCCCTCATCACCACCGGGCGACCCACCTGTCCAATGGGTCCCCTTCCCCAGCACCGCCCGATGGTCTGGCCGAACACGCACGTGTTCGGACGGAACCGCGGGCGGGCGCAAACCCCACCGACAGGGCGGACAGGCAGGGTCAAGGAGGGCCAGATTTGGGTCCCCAAATCTCTGCCGCAAAAACCGGGAGGCCCTGGCCGATAGGTTTTTGTGGATGGCCCCCTTGAGGCTGACGGGCCGGTCTGTCGCGGCCTGGTCATTCCGGGCGGAGTGCGTCCGTTGAACGCGCAGGGACCGGCATCCCTGGAACAGGGATCGGGCCGCCCCAAGATCGTCCTGGGGCGGCCCATCCTCGTCAGAGGATTTAGTCCTGGGGATCTTTCGCGCTCGGTGGGAACATCACCAGCTCCGAGACCGCGACCGGGAAGTCGAGCTTGAGGCTGAAGAACTCCGAGCCGTCCCCGTTGCGGGTGTTGCGGAACATCGCACCCACTCGCTGAAAACGGGTGCGCTCCTGGCCATCGGTATCGGTGAACTTGACGGGGACGGTGGCGACGTAGTGGTTGGTCATTTGGGTTACTCCTTGTTGCGATGGGGATCACCCGGCACGGGGGCAAAAGGCTCGGTCGCAAGCGCAAATGCGGAGGGTCCGCGGCCAGCCGTGGAAGCCGTATTTGTGCTTGCCGAAGCGTGAGCTGAGGGCACGGACGGGCCGACCCCGTGCGATCCACATCTATGAGCAAAAAGGAGAGACCCAAATGGGGTCGTGTATGGATGCCCCCGGTTTTGCAAGGATTTCCTGAGCTGATTTCCAGCGATTTGATTGCGGTCGTGTATTCGGCCTCGTGTTGCGGCTTTTACGCGCCGCGGGCCATGATGGTCAGTTCGCTGATTGGGTCCAATTCGATTCCGCGGGCTGTAAGCGCCCTACCCCTATCTGGCTTTCCAATCAGGATCTGTTCAATCGACGTCCATCACTTCAGAGCATTCCTTGCCATCTGCCCACTTAATGCAAGCGGGACAGAAGCTTATGCGGCCACCTCCTGATTTGACTGGTAGCCTTGTTCTCTGGTGATCATCGCCCAAATCTGGCGGGCCATTCTATTGGCGAGTGCCACAGCGGCCACCATCTTTGGTTTGCGGTCCAGCTTGTCTTGTAGCCAAGGATGGCAGCGTTTGCCGCGCCGCGCGGCGGCGGCAATGCAGCTCATCGCGCCGATAATCAGCGCGCGGCGAATGTCCTTTTGACCCATTTTACTGGTCTGTCCAAGTCGGGTTTTGCCTCCCGTCGAATGCTGTTTGGGGACCAAACCAAGCCAAGCCGCGAAGTCCCGCCCTTTTTCAAAGCACTTCATGTCTGGCGCAAACGCTTCGATCACCATCGCGGCAATCGGCCCAATGCCGGGCATGGTTTGCAACCGTCGTGCCTTTGGACTGTCGGCGCAATGGCTCTTGATCCGCCCGGTGAGCGTATCGACCTCTTCCGAGAGCTGGTCGATGCGGTTGAAATGCAACTTGGCCATCGTCACGACCAGTTCCGGAAGATCAGGATGGACATCGACCAGCTCCCGGAGCCGCTCAACATTCTTCAACCCAACAGGTGCAATCAGCCCGAATTCCGCAAGATGGCCGCGCAAGGCGTTCACGGTTGCAGTGCGTTGCTCCAACAGCTGGTCCCGTGTGCGCATCATCATGGTCAGTGCCTGGGTTTCAGCGGATTTTGGCACGACAAAGGACATGTTGGGCCGCAGCGCAGCTTCGGTGATGGCCTCCGCATCTGCCGCATCATTCTTGTGGCGCTTTACGAATGGCTTGACATAGATCGGTGGAATGAGCCTCACTTCATGACCCAACGACATCAGTTCGCGTGCCCAATAATGGGCTGTCGCGCAGGCTTCCATGGCGAAAAGGCTGCGTGGATGTTCGGCGCAAAACTTGGCAAATTGTGGTCGGCTCAATTTCTTCCGAAACACAACCTGTCCATCCCGGCGCGCGCCGTGCAGCTGGAAAACGTTCTTTGCCAGATCAACGCCAATGATGATATCTTCTTCCATGGGTGCTCCCTTTCTCTTTGGTGGTGGTTGAATAACCACCATGGCACATCGCGATGCCGTTCGAGGAGGGGGCATCCACCGCATCAATTCCGGCTGGGGGCAGGATCGTATCATAAGCTGATCCTGATCTACCTTTCCCACCTGTATTCACCGGTGAGCAAGATATGCGCCCATCCGAGGGGTGAGATGTGCGCCAGAAGCTCCGGCGAGCAGTCGAGTCCTTCGCGTTTTCGGGCTTTGATCGCGTGGCCGAGGTGTTTCGTATTCCAGTAGATGATGATCGCAGCCAGCAGGTTGAGGCCGGCCATTCGGTAGTGCTGTCCTTCGGCGGTGCGGTCGCGGATTTCACCTTGGCGTCCAATGCGCAGGGCATTTTTCAACGCGTGATGCGCCTCGCCTTTGTTCAAGCCGATTTGGGCGCGGCGCTGCATGTCAACGTCGAGCAACCAGTTCATTATAAAAAGGGTGCGCTCGATGCGCCCGATTTCCCGAAGCGCCAGGGCAAGCTCATGCTGACGCGGATATGAGGCGAACTTCCGCAGAAGTTGGCTGGGTGGCATGGCCCCTGCCGCCATCGTGGCGACGGCCCGCAGGATGTCTGGCCAGTTGTCGACGATCAATTTCGCCCGAACCTTTCCGCCGATCAGACCGCGCAGTTCCTTCGGCGCGGCGGCAGGGTCGAAGAGGTAGAGCCGTTTCGATGGTAGATCACGGATGCGCGGGATAAAGTGATAGGACAGCAACGCCGTGACGGCGAAGACGTGATCCGTGAAGCCGCCGGTGTCGGCGTACTGCTCTTTGATTTTGCGCCCGACCTCGTTCATCAACAGCCCATCCAGGATGTAGGGCGCTTCGTTGACAGTGGCCGGGATGTTCTGGGTGGCGAACGGGCCGAACTGGTCGGAAACGTGGGTATAGGCTTTCAGGCCGGGCTCGGAGCCATACTTCGCGTTGATGAGGTTCATGGCCTCGCCCTGCCGGGCGGCAGGGAAGAACTGCCCGTCACTGGACGCGGTGACGCCACCACCCCAGAACTGGGCCATGGGCAGACGGGACTGAGCTTCGATCACCATGGCAAGCGCCCGGTTGATGGCATCGCTTTCGACATGCCACCGCGACAGGCGGGAAAGCTGGAAGTAATCGTGAGAACTGGTCGCCTCGGCCATCTTGCTGAGCCCAAGGTTCAACCCCTCGGCCAGCAGTACATTCAAGAGCCCAATGCGATCTCTACAGGGAACGCCGGTGCGTATATGAGTGAATGCTTCAGTGCAGCCGATATCGTCATCGACTTCTTGCAGCAGATCGGTGATGCGGACTGCGGGCAGGCGGCCATAGAGATCGAGCACCATGTCATCGACATCGCCGGGCACGGTGCCGGTGAGGCGATCCAACTTGAGAACGCCATTTTCAATAGATCCACCTGAGATTGCGCCAGTTCGGGCGGCTCTAGCCAAGCGTTTCATGCCTTCCGCCAATCGCGTTTTACGATCTTCAAGCCAGACCTCCGGCTCAAAGGGCATGGCCAGTCGCGGCGACGCCTTCGCCGCCTCCATCGGCACAAGTGCCTGTTTCAGGTCAGCGTAGCGCCGGGAATGCGGGAGCCAGATATCGCCGGAACGGAAAGCTTCTCGGATCTGGAACAGCACGGCGACCTCCCAAAACCGATTGTCATCGGGGCCGGGGGCATTGAGGTGGCGATGCCATTTTGACGTGCGGCGCAGGAACGAGGACTGGCGGGGCGCATCGGTCTGATCTTCGGCGAGGATTTTGGCGGCTTTCACCAAAGGCGCAGCCACAGGGGCGTTCCGGATATCGAGCACACGCAGCATGCGTGGCGCATAGCGCCGGAACCGGTGATATCCGTGAACGACATGCGCCAGAGCGTCGGCGGCCATCGTGTCGGTCAGCTCGGCAGCGGTTGCCACCATATTTTCGAGACGTGTCCAACCGCATGCCGCTTCCGTGGCCGCGTCGAGGGATGTGTCATCTCCCTTGGCTTCCAGCAGGGCGGCGCCCAAGTCTTTGAATGACCGCAACGTCTCCTGCAGCGAAGATCTGGCATCGGCGATCCGCGCATCGCACAGTTTCTTCGCGTCCCGCCAGGTTTTGCCAACAATCCGGTCATGGGTCTCGATCACCGCATCAGCGATGGTCGCGGTCCATTCGATGGTGCAAACTGCCAAGATCGCCAGACGCCGGTCGCTGGTGATGTCGCGTAGCCCGTCGGCAAAGTATCTCTCACCCTGACGGCGCAGGCGCGTGACCCGATGGGGCGGAACATCCTCCAGGATTCCGGGCGGCACTGCCAATGCCTGCAGGAATTCCAATCTGTCCAGGAGCCGGGATGCCCCCGCCGAGTTGTTGCCCACCTCGAACTGGCGCAACCAGACGAACCGGCTGACCTTGCCATCGACCATCTCGGTCAGCATCGCGTCCAGCCGTTCCTTCATTTGGTCATCAGCCCTGGCGGCGATCCGGCTTTCTATTCTGCGCTCCGCCGCTACGAGGGCGTCGGCGCACAGCCGCTCGATGACCGAGACACCGGGCAGGATGGTCTGTGTCCGACGGCATTCCTCAACAAACCGGCGCGCCAGGTCTTCGTTGGAACGGGCCGTTTCGGCCTCGCGCTCAAGCCACGCCTTCAAGTCACGCGCACCACGGCCCGAGAACATCTTGAAGCCGTAAATCCGGCGAAGGGCGACCAGGTGCCTGCGTCGTGTCACATCGGTCTCGGCGTAACAGGCAAGGTCTTCGGAGCGTTCGCCAAGCTGTGCAGCGAGGAAACGGCTCACTTCCAGGGGGATGATCTCCCCCGGCATCAGAAGACGACCGGGATACCGGAACGCGCACAGCTGCAGTGCGAAGCCAAGCCGATTACGCGCCTGCCGCCTGGTGCGGATGTGTTCGATATCATCATCGGCCAGGGTGTAGTGGTGCAGGAGGGTGGCTTCATCAGTGGGCAAATCAAACAGCGCCGCGTGTTGACGGGCGGTCAGAATAGAGCGTCTTGGCATGTGGGATTGTCCTTGTTAGTCATTAGTCTGTTCAGGACAAAATCCGCACCAGCAAAATCAAAGGCTTGCAAGGCCAAATTCCGAGGGGGTTCAACTGGGACACATCCTCAAGCAGCAGAGCGATAGGATATGAAAAACCGCGCGGCCATCTACGCCAGAGTTTCGACATCCGACCAGTCCTGTGAGCGACAGGTCGCGGAACTGACCGCATTTGCAGAACGCAGCGGCTATGACGTGGTCGGTGTGTTCAAGGAAAAGGCCTCCGGGGCCTTAGCCAATCGCACTGTCCGCAACCAGATCCTTGATCTCGCGCAGGCCCGACAGATAGATGCGATCCTGGTCAGTGAACTTTCCCGATGGGGACGTTCCACTCAGGACTTGCTCGATACCCTCAATCGGCTCGCAGGCTGGAAAGTCTCGGTCGTCGCCATGAACGGCATGACCTTCGAACTCGACACACCTCACGGTCGGATGATGGCCACCATGCTGGCCGGGATCGCCCAATTCGAGCGCGACCTTCTTAGCGAGCGTGTAAAATCAGGCCTGGCCGCTGCCCGTGCGCGCGGCAAAAAACTCGGTCGGCAGCCCGGACAGAGACCCAAATCTGACAAGCTTGCCCCGAAGGTGCTGCAGGCCGTTCAAGACGGCAGATCATACCGATGGATTGCGCGCGAACTCGGGATCTCCAAAAACACCGTCACTGACATCGTTAAACGACACAGGGATCACGCTTAGGGCATCATCTACATCCCCGACCACGATCAGCCAGAAAATGGTGGTCCGCCGACAGACCGTCTCACGGCCCGTCGGTGCATGATCTGGTTTTTCATGCGCCGTTCTGCCTTCCCCTACTGCCCAAAACGCAACGCGGAGAAGCCCCTCGGCGCCGACAAGTTGCCCATCCTGCGAGAAGAAGACACCTCAGTGTCGCCGCCGCTGCAGGATCAGGGGGGACGGTTTACCGTCGCCATACCCTGCTAGGGGGTGGGTACTTCCAGAAGAAGATTCTGAAGATTTATTTTTGTATTTTCACGGTCATCAAAGACAGTTGCCGTGTAAGGCGAGGATAGCAGCATGGCACTCAAAACGGAACACCTTAATAACGCGAAGGCAGCGCTCAAGTCGATGTCAACGCGACGCGAGAAGACACTGACAAGGGCCGATTTCATCACCGGCTTGATCAAGGATATACACGCAAAGATGACAGCCGGGTTCTCTCTTGAAGAGATCTGCGAAGAACTCAACACGACGCTCCCGGAGGACGATCAGCTCAACATGAACACGTTCAAAACATACGTCCGTCGCGCCCGGACCCAGGCCGGGATCGCACCGACCCGAGCGTGGACCCGCCGGACCGGTACACCCGAGCCCAAGATACAGACCACCCCGAACAAGGGGAGGACAAGGGGTCAGAAAGAAGACCCCGCATCAGATTTTAGAGATCAAGGAGGTGACCTGTGAAGCGGATTTTTTTCATACATGGAGACAAAGGCGGCGTCGGCAAAACAGAAGTTGCAAAGCGCATGGCCGCCGTGATGCTCCAGGCCGAACACCAGGTCACATTGGTCGATGGCGACGATAAAAACGCGGGCCTTCACGCCGCATTCAAACATAGTGACTTTGATGTGCGGCGCATCAAGGTCTTGACACCCGCTGGCCGCGATGCCCTCTTCGACGTCATCGCGGAAAGCCCCGGGGATGTCTTGATCGATTTACCCGCGCGCGGCTCGGACGTCACGGAGAGACTGCATCAGGACGGTGCCTCCGAAGATGGGTTCAGCCTCCCATTGCTGATGGCCGAGATCGACGCCGAATTGACCATCGTCTTCGTGATCGATCAGACCCGGTCGCCGATTGTCGCCCTACGTGAAGAGATGAAAGCCCTGCCAGAGACGACGAAGTGGATCGTCGTGCGCAACTGGCGCGAGGACCGCGCGTTCACGTTGTTCGACACGACGCAGACCAAAGCCGATCTCGAAGCCCGAGGGGCTGCCGTTATCGACATGATCCGGCTCGACCCCCGCGTGAATGACATTCTGGAGAACGCTGGCCTGAACCTGATCTCTGCGCAGACCTCAGACAAGCTCTCGATGCTCCAGAAGATGCGGGTGAAAGCAGCGCTGCGGTCCTGGTCCGAGCAGATGCAAATCGCGGGACTGCTCGAATGACTGATATTCCAGAAGACCTGTTCACCCTGATCTACCGCCGCGCACCCACGGAGCAAGACCGGGCCCGGTTATTGGCGGTCAAAGCGGGACTTGGCCTCTCTCCCCGGGACGAGATGTGGCCGGTGATGCTGGTACTCGACCACTACGAACGGACCATCCGGTCGGGCCGGACCGCAACCTTGCGCGATGTCGAGCGTGTTCTGGACGCATTGAAATCCGTCCCGGACCGCGCCGGGCCGATCGCGACGGCCGAAGCCCAGAAGGCGATCGCGCGCATCATCGAAAACGCCTCCGACCAGATCGCGCGGGACTCTGTGCAGAAATCCACCACCACGGCTGACAGGATCTCCCGGCGGCAGTTCATCGTCGCAGCCATCGTCGGCGCCCTTATTGCCGTCTGCCTCGCCGGTGCTGCGGCATGGGGGATGTATCTCTTACTCGAGGCCCGAGGCCTCTGCGCCGAACCACCGTTCCTGACCGGTGACGGACGGGTGGGATGTTTCATTCAGCGCTGAAGGCTGATCCGCTTCTCCGCCAGATGGCGTCGGCGGGATCAGCTGGGGGCGTTAGGAGGAGAAGGTGTGGGTTAGGCGTTTTCACGGCTGTGGCATAAAAAAGAAGGGACGGTGAATTGGGGCTGAGCAGACATGGCACGCGCAGGGGACGGGAAAGAGCGATCGAACCGCCGGAAGCGGCAGAACCTCCTTCAAAAGCGGGTGGACGATGACGAGTTGGATGATTTCATCAATCGCGCGCGTAAGGCTGGGTTCCAGAGCCACCGTGATTTTCTTGGCGCCCTGATCTCCGGCGAGGCCGGATTTGACCGCCGAGAGCGCCATGACCTCCTGCGCATCAAGGGCGAGCTGGGAAAGCAGGGATCGAACCTCAATCAGCTCACCTATGCCGTCAACGCCGGGCGTCTCACCGTCATGTCGGCCGATGACATGCGCATTATCCATGCGACCCTCGCTGCTGTTGAGCAGGCCTCTGCAGAGATCCGGGCGCTGCTGGCATGATCGGCGAGGCGATCAAAAGAGAGGGGGAGAAAGGGTCCGGTGGCGGCGCAGATGCCTTCAAGCCTGGCGTGGCTTATGTCTGCGGCAAAGCCGTCCGGATCGCCCTGCGCAACCTAGCCTCACCCGACTGGCGGCATGCGGCTGAGGACATGCGGCTCTCATCAGAGCTGAACAGCCGGGTCCGGAAGCCGTATTACCACTTGGTCCTCAGTTGGCATGAGCTGGAGCGGCCGACCGATGATCAAATGGTTGAGGCCGCGGATCACATGATCCGCAGCCTCGGACTGAAGGAGCACCAGATCGTCATCGGCACGCACCACGACACGAAGCGGCTGCATGTTCATCTTGTCTGTAACACCGTTCACCCTATCACCGGGAAAGTCTGGTCGAAGTCGAATGACCACCTTCGGATCGAGAAGGCCTGCCGGGAAATCGAGCTGGCACAAGGTTGGTCGCACGACCGGGGCCGGTTCGAGTTCGATGTGTCAGCCAACGGAACGGTGGAATTGAAACCCAACCCGACGGCCTGGGAGAAGAAGAAAGGTGATCGGGACGCCGGAAAGAGGCCCAAAACGTCGGGTGCGCGCAAGCGCGAGAAATCAATCGGGATCGAGACATTCGAGCACGGCATCCCCGCCGCCCTGAAGGTCCGGTTTGCAGAGGCCGTTGGCGCCGCGCGGGACTGGCAGGACTTGCACGCCGCCCTCGGGGCCCTTGGACTCCACTATTACAAGGCCGGGTCCGGCGCGCGGATCGGCATCCTGGGCAGCACCGAATGCTCGAAAGCCTCAGCCTTCGGGTCGAAGTTTTCCATCAAGAAGATGGAGGCTCAGCTTGGGACCTATGAAGATCCGGGCAGCGCATACGTCAATGATCGTAAAGAGGATCACAAGGAGATCGAAAGTATATCCGGGGTGGTCTGGGAAGAGGACCGCAAAGCGACCGCATCCTCGGCGTTCAAGCTGACCCTCTTGCGCCGCATCTATTGCGACCTTCATCTCGATCCCGCTGTGTCCGAGGCGATAAGCTTTGTCGATCTGCAGGATGTCCCGCCTCAGATCACCTTCCGGGATAACGTGACCCTGGTCGATCACGGCGACCGCCTGACGACATCCCGCAGCACCCGAGAGACGCGAACGGCCATGATCGCGATTGCCAAGGCCAAGGGGTGGTCCTCTGTGAAGTTCACAGGTTCACCTGACTTTGTACGTCTTGCGTCTCTTGAGGCCGCACGGGCAGGCCTGCCCGTACATGGAGCCCCAGAGGACATTCAGGCGCAGTGTGATGCAATTCTGGAACGGCTGGAGCGCCAACAGCGCCGCATCGAGGCCGAGACCCGGGCGGCGGCGAGGGCGGCCCATGAAGCCGGCGCAAACCGCGATCAGGCGATCGAGGAAAATGTCGCGGAACGGGCGGAGGCCACGGCCCAGCTTGAGGAGATGACGGCCGAGGCCAGGGCTGTGTTCGACGCAATCGGCTCCGGGCGTGATCCCGTCCGGACGGCCCTGCGGACCGTGGCGCATGCGGAAGAACAGCGGATCACAGCAGAGCTGCCGGATCGTCGAAGCGTCTCCGCTCCGCAAGCTGCACCGGACGCAGATCGTGGCGGCGGCAGCAAGAAGCGTCGGATCGCTAAGGTGGTCAAGGAGAACGACCATCATGAGTTGGTCCGGATGCGGGCAGTCCATATCGACGAGATCGCCGCACGGGGTGGCTGGTCCTACGCCCCCAAGCACAGGGACGGCCATAGCGATCCGCAGGGCCGGGTTCTGCGCACCTATGTGCGCGGCGCTGAGACGATCAAGGCGACACGGAAAGGTGCGACCTGGGTCTGGACAAACAACAAGACCGGCGCGTCCGGCTCGGTCATCGACCTCTGGCTGTCGGACAATTCGGGATCGACCTTGGGCGATGCGCGCAAGGCATTCCGCGAGATCATGGGGACCGACACGTCGACACCGGTGCCCACGGGAGCACCGCACCAGGACGACAGGCAGCAAGATCACACCGAAGCCCGGCGCAGGTGGGAGGAGGCCCCCTATATCGAGGACCGGCGGACCTACGCAGAGGATAGGGGCATCTCGAAAGCGACCCTGTACCGCTTCCGGGACGATGTGCGCTGTGGTGCTTTTGGCGGCATCTACTTCGCACATCGCAATCCCGAGACCGGCGATATCGTGGGGTTTGAACAGCGATGGGAAAAGGATGGTCAGAAAAACACGGCGCGCTTTGCCAAGGGCGGCGTGAAGACGGTCTCGGTCCTCGGCAATCCGAAAACCGCCACGCGTATGGTGGTCTTCGAAGGCGGCCTTGACGCCCTCGCGCTCGCGGAGTTCGAGGCCCAGGAAGACACGATCTACGTCAGCACGGGCGGTGGGTTCGGGCCGAGGACGGAAGCAGCCCTCCTCAAGTCTGCCGAGGGCCGGCAGGTTCTCACAGGTTTCGACAATGACGTGGCGGGGGATGACCTTCACAGGCAGCTCACCGGTCTCCTGCCCGGGGCGAAGCGTCTTGCACCGCCGGCGCACGTCAAGGGCACAAAGAAGCCCTGCAAGGACTGGCTCGATGTTCTTAATGCATCCAAGGGTGCATCCTCGCCCCCCATGCCGCCAGCCCGTCCACGTTCCGCCGGTAAAGTTGAAAACGAAGTCCCGCAGCTAGTGCGCGCTCCACATTTGGATGAGACTGAAATGCCAAATCCTGGCTGACCTAAAATGCGTCGCAGCCCGACAAACAGAGAGGAGGTTGCGTCACACCGTCGCCCAAAAGTGAACACAGCGCTTCTGCAAATGAAGAAAAATAAGGGCGGCGGACCTTATGATACGATCCTGCCCCCAGCCGGAATTGATGCGGTGGATGCCCCCTCCTCGAACGGCATCGCGATGTGCCATGGTGGTTATTCAACCACCACCAAAGAGAAAGGGAGCACCCATGGAAGAAGATATCATCATTGGCGTTGATCTGGCAAAGAACGTTTTCCAGCTGCACGGCGCGCGCCGGGATGGACAGGTTGTGTTTCGGAAGAAATTGAGCCGACCACAATTTGCCAAGTTTTGCGCCGAACATCCACGCAGCCTTTTCGCCATGGAAGCCTGCGCGACAGCCCATTATTGGGCACGCGAACTGATGTCGTTGGGTCATGAAGTGAGGCTCATTCCACCGATCTATGTCAAGCCATTCGTAAAGCGCCACAAGAATGATGCGGCAGATGCGGAGGCCATCACCGAAGCTGCGCTGCGGCCCAACATGTCCTTTGTCGTGCCAAAATCCGCTGAAACCCAGGCACTGACCATGATGATGCGCACACGGGACCAGCTGTTGGAGCAACGCACTGCAACCGTGAACGCCTTGCGCGGCCATCTTGCGGAATTCGGGCTGATTGCACCTGTTGGGTTGAAGAATGTTGAGCGGCTCCGGGAGCTGGTCGATGTCCATCCTGATCTTCCGGAACTGGTCGTGACGATGGCCAAGTTGCATTTCAACCGCATCGACCAGCTCTCGGAAGAGGTCGATACGCTCACCGGGCGGATCAAGAGCCATTGCGCCGACAGTCCAAAGGCACGACGGTTGCAAACCATGCCCGGCATTGGGCCGATTGCCGCGATGGTGATCGAAGCGTTTGCGCCAGACATGAAGTGCTTTGAAAAAGGGCGGGACTTCGCGGCTTGGCTTGGTTTGGTCCCCAAACAGCATTCGACGGGAGGCAAAACCCGACTTGGACAGACCAGTAAAATGGGTCAAAAGGACATTCGCCGCGCGCTGATTATCGGCGCGATGAGCTGCATTGCCGCCGCCGCGCGGCGCGGCAAACGCTGCCATCCTTGGCTACAAGACAAGCTGGACCGCAAACCAAAGATGGTGGCCGCTGTGGCACTCGCCAATAGAATGGCCCGCCAGATTTGGGCGATGATCACCAGAGAACAAGGCTACCAGTCAAATCAGGAGGTGGCCGCATAAGCTTCTGTCCCGCTTGCATTAAGTGGGCAGATGGCAAGGAATGCTCTGAAGTGATGGACGTCGATTGAACAGATCCTGATTGGAAAGCCAGATAGGGGTAGGGCGCTTACAGCCCGCGGAATCGAATTGGACCCAATCAGCGAACTGACCATCATGGCCCGCGGCGCGTAAAAGCCGCAACACGAGGCCGAATACACGACCGCAATCAAATCGCTGGAAATCAGCTCAGGAAATCCTTGCAAAACCGGGGGCATCCATACACGACCCCCAAATGACCCTTGCCATCACGCCGCAGCCAGCATCCGCGTCCTCGTCCCGCCGATCCTGGCCGGGGTACTGACGGAGCCCGCCCGCGTGGATGCGATGTTCCGAAACACCCTCCGAGGGTCGTGCTGGTCTTCAGCCTCAAATGCGATGTCTCGACCCCTCGCGTCTTGCCCCGCTGACGATGTGCGTGAGGTGCGCACCATCCCCAGCCCGTACCGATGCGGATGGGCCGCACGCTGACGGACCGGGTAGAGGGATAACGGTGCTGGCCGCCGCAGACTGCCGATCACGCATGACCAATCGCACGCGCCATAAGACATGACGAAAGGGCCGCGCCAAGCGCGACCCCCTCTCTTCAATCCTGCGACGCCTTCTTAGCCGGGTCAGCAACCCGCATGACCGTCAGGCCTTTCGCTTCCGCCTTCTGCCCGAGGTTCAGCGCGACCCCGTTGCCGCCGAAGAGTACAACCCCCGTCGCCGCGAACTTGTCGTCCAGCATCTCGTCGTTGCACTTGAACGGTGCCGCCCGCCCATGCGCGGACCAGCGCGGATCGAAGCGCGCTTGTGCGACCCCGCGTGCGCGCGCCCACCGGGCCGCAATCATCTCCGCCCCGTGCTTGCCACCCTTGTGGCAGAGGAAGATCTCCTGGTTGCGGTTCTGCTTGATCCGTTCGCGAACCTTGTCGAGCGTGTTGAAGATCACATCGACATCGGTCCAGTCGGTGGCGCCTGAGACGATCAGGGGCACCCCCTCGACTTTCGACTTCTCGGCGGTTTCACGGTCGTGCTGCTCCAGGAGCTGCCGCGCCTCGAAGACCGCCCCGGTCTCTTGCGCCCGGATGCTTGCGCGCGACCCGGCTGCCGGGATGAAGGCGTGGCCCGTCTCGATCTCGTAGCATTCCGCCGCTGCCTCGCTCATCACCTCGATGGCGCTGACAATCTCGCGCAGCTGCAGAAAGCGCGCCTGCGCCTCTTCGAGCGCGGTCTCGGCGATCTCCGATCCGTCATGGGATTTTGCCAGCGCGCCGATCTTGTCAGCGGTGCGGTCGACCTCCTTGCCGAGTGCCACCTTGCGGCGCTGCAGGATCGTCGCGAGCCCATGGGCCAGCGGTTCGATCTCTGCTTCAAGCCCGGTCCCCCGCAGCTGCCCGAGCAATGCCTCGAAGCTCTCGCGGATGATGTGGTCGGTCAGGATCTGGTCCTCCGGGATCGGCAGCTGCGTGTCCTTCTCGGTCAGTCCGAAAAGCTCGATGGTCTCGTAGGTGTTTGCGGTGTCGTAAGCCATGTCTGGTCTCCAGTGTTCGTTTCCAAGGCCACCACGTGAGTGTGGGGGCATGGCCGAATGCCTGGTTTCCGAATCTGCCCGGGTCAGGGACGGCGCAGCCGCCGGCTTGCCGGGCGCAAAAGTTTTCCGAGCGCGGCACCCGACACACGCGCACCCTCACGCACGGGACCGCCCCACACCAATGGCGCCGCCCTCGCCGAAAAGTTTTGCGATCCTTGACGCGGGCTGATTTGGGGGCCATCCGGAGGATATGCTTCCGCACTCATGTGTGTGTGTTTTCACGGTAGGTTTGCCCGACCCGAGCAGGCAAACGGACCGACCGGACGCGGAAGACGGATGGAGCGGCGGGATCGTTTTGGCCTCGGGCCAAAACAGACCAGAGCGCAATCCGGCGGAGCGGCCGGGGAGGGACGTGCTCGCGAGGCGGGCAAACCGGGATGCCAGGCGCGACGCCGCGGTGAGGCCGCATGGCCGAATGCGCGACGGACCGAAGGGCCGTTCTCCCCTGTGACACGCGAAGCCGAGCTGGGGAGGCCGACAGGCAAGACCGCAGGTCGATGGTCGAGAGCACAAAACCGACACACTCTACCTCCAAACAGCGCAAATTGTCTGGTCTGCTAAAGGGTTCGAATGTAGAAAAGACCTTAGCATCAGTGAAAATGATCATTCAGAAAGAGCAGTTCGACCTTGGCTTCCGCCCAACAACTCATCGGTCTCGTTAAGAGCCACGCAGAAGGGGACGTTGATCGTTTTTACGATCTGGCGATGCAACTCTCTGCGGCCGAAGAGCAGAAGGGGCATACCCGTCTGGCTGAACAGTTGCGACAATGGGCTGAAGCGGGGCAGAAGCCGCCTGCGAAGCGAACCCTTGCGATCACTCCCATCGCAACACCCCGCGGTGATCTGGCGGAGTTCCTTGCTGCGTCCTATCCGACCGAGCGCCTCGTCGATGTCATCTTGCCAGACAGGATCGAGAGCGAACTCGCGCATCTCGTTGTCGAGACACGAATGCGCGAAAAGCTCGAGGCAAAAGGGTTGAAACCACGGCGGCGCGTTCTCCTCTCCGGTCCTCCTGGAACCGGCAAGACCCTGAGTGCTTCAGCGCTTGCCGGTGAGCTGCAGTACCCCCTCTTTTCGGTCATGCTCCACGGGCTGATCACGAAGTTCATGGGTGAAACAGCGCAGAAGCTGAAGATGATCTTCGATGCCGTCAAGACGACGCGTGGTATCTATCTCTTCGACGAAATCGACGCATTGGCTGCGGCCCGGGGCGGCGAGAACGACGTCGGCGAGGCCCGACGGGTTCTGAACTCGTTCCTACAGTTTCTGGATGAGGATGCTGGTCCTTCGATCATCATTGCGACTACAAACCTGCCGGGAATTCTTGACCGCGCGGTGCTGCGCCGCTTCGATCTCGTTTTGCCATATGTCATGCCCGATGGCCCGGCCATTCGGCAGGCGCTCGAGCGCCGTTTGATCGGTTTCTCACTGGCTCGCATGGGATGGAAACGGGTGACGGATGTTGCAACCGGCCTCTCGACGGCCGATGTTGTGGCGGCGGCGGAAGATGCCGCTCGACGTGCCGTGCTGAATGATACCGACAAGATTGCGACACAGGATTTGCTTGATGCCCTCGAACGCCGACGGTCGCTCCAAGAATTAGGGACCGATGACAATGGCGCGAGACCTTCTACACTTCCACCTTCGCAATCTCGGACAACCTCGCCCGTTCCAAGCAAAGGGCGGGGGCGGGTCCAAAAGACCAAGTGACGTCCCCAATCGCGCGGCGCACGCCCAAGCATTGCTTCAGGCCATCGACGCGCTGCCGGATATTCCAGCAGCCGAAATTCCTGGCGTTTATCTGGAAGTCCGCTCTCGAGTAGACGAACGTCTGAAAAAAGACAGCTTGGACGCCAGCGGCCTGATGCTTCTTCGCATCGAAGATGCTCCAGTTCCCGGTGGCGCCGAAGAGCGAGCGACGGTGTTTGCGACAGCCAAGGGTATCGAAAAGCTGCGCAAGAAGGTCGAGCAGTTTCGGACTGAAGACACGCCTGATCGCGAAAAAGATGGTGAAATCGTCCCAGGCCGTCCGAAGAACGCGGACCTTGTGCAAAGTGTCGCTGCCATCACGGAAGCGGGGTTGCGTGCCCTCTGGCGCAGCCCCCCAGGCAAATTTCCCGGAGTGGATGTTGCGACCGTCTGGGAGGTTTGGCTCGAGCCTAATATGACCGAAGCCTTCGTCGCGGCCGCACCAAACTACGGCGTCACAGTGGGAGCGGATCGACTGGAGTTTCCCGAAGATACCGTTGTAGTCGCACAGGCCGATCGCAATCAGCTCGCTCAGGCCGTCCGCCGACTGGGCGGCGTGCGCGCCCTTGCCGCTCCGACCATCACAGCGGATTTCTTCGACGGCTTGCCAGTGGCCGAACAGGCGCAGTGGGTCGACGAACTGGCGGGTCGTACGACCTACACTGACAATCCCGATCCAGGCTAC
Organism: Pseudophaeobacter sp. TrK17; assembly: GCF_042192375.1. NCBI lineage: Bacteria > Pseudomonadati > Pseudomonadota > Alphaproteobacteria > Rhodobacterales > Roseobacteraceae > Pseudophaeobacter > Pseudophaeobacter sp. TrK17. The sequence goes on along the minus strand of NZ_CP071702.1, from coordinate 29,039 downwards.
GTTACGCTTTTGGATACCGGTGTCAGTCGCGCTCATCCTCTCATTCAGCCGGCGCTCAGCGTGGATGACCGACATGCCGCCAACCCAGCTTGGGGACTGGAGGACGTGAAGGGCCATGGCACGGAGATGGGAGGACTGGCGCTCTTTGGCGATCTCACGCCGAAGCTGCACCAGGCGAATCCAGTTTCCGTCTTGAACCGTCTGGAATCTGTGAAGCTGCTCCCTGATGCAGGGATGAACCCGCATCATCTCCTCGGCTCGGTTACCAGGCAGGCGATCAATACAGTAGAACTGGTTGGTCACCGACGCCGGACGTTCACCATGACGACGACGACAGGCGAGGATACGCCGCACGACGGCGCTCCCACCTCCTGGTCAACGGAAGTCGATCAGCTTGCCGCCGGTGTATCAGGTGAAATCAAACATCAGCGCCTGGTGCTTGTTTCCGCAGGGAATACCGACAACTTCACCTTTGGTGCCGGAAACTACCTCGACCGATGCGATCACGAGGACAACGAAATCGAGTCGCCGGCCCAAGCGTGGAATGTTCTGTCTGTCGGGGCCTTCACAGAGAAGACCGTACTGCCAGACGGAGAGCCGGCCCAAGCGCTTGCACCATTCGGCGATCTATCGCCAGCTTCGAGAACTGCATCGTGGTCGTCCCATTGGCCGAACAAGCCGGACGTCGTCCTTGAGGGTGGAAACTGGGCGCTAAGTGCCATGCCACCGCCAATGCGGCATGGATGGTTATCGCTGCTTTCGACACACCACAATTACCCGGTCCGATCCTTCACATTCACCTTCGACACCAGCGCGGCGACCGCGCTTGCAGCGAAGGATGTAACGGAACTCTGGTCGGACTATCCGACGCTTTGGCCCGAGACAGTGCGTGGTCTCTACGTGTCGTCAGCGCGGTGGACGCAGCAGATGCGTGAGCATCTGCCGGCCCAGCCAAACAAGGGCCACTTCACGCCCCTATTTCAGCGCTATGGGTATGGTGTGCCGGACATGGCGCGTGCCCGCCGCAGCGCGTCAAACGCGCTGACCCTCATCGTGGAAGACACGATAACGCCGTACGGGATTTCTAAAAAGACCGGAGGTGATGTCCACAACGAAATGAAGCTGTTCGCCCTTCCCTGGCCCATTGAGGCTTTGCGCGCGCTCGGCAATGCTGATGTGACCTTGCGGGTGGCACTCAGCAGCTTTATCGCTCCGAACCCGTCCGAAGCTTCGCGCGGCGTTCGGTATCGCTACGCGTCCCACAACTTACGTTTCCAACTCAATCGCGCTGGCGAGAACGAAGCCCAATTTCTGGCCCGGATCAGCAAGGCGGCCGAACAGCCCGATGGTCCTGCAAGCGACGAAGATGATCTTTGGGACTTCGGTAGCAATCGGCGCCATGTCGGATCGCTCCATATAGATCAGCTGACATGCAAGGCTTCAGATCTGGCGCGGCGCAACTTGCTGGCTGTTCACCCAGTCACCGGTTGGTGGAAGTCGAAAAAGCTTCTCGCTGAGGGTTTGCCTTCCGTACGCTACGCACTGATTGTGGAAATCGACGCGGCAGAGTTGGACACCGAGCTCTACGCCGAGGTTCAAGTTGCTGTTGACGCATTGATTGCCGCTCAAGCGGTTGCACAAGTCTGACTTTGATCGAAACTCCGCGCGGCACTTGCGATCTAGGAGTCTCATCTACACCGGAACGCCAATTGAAGTGGCAGTTCGATCGCTCTATTGAAGTAAACACAGTAAAAGGGGAACCGTGTTCCCACGGCTCCCCTTTTGGCTCAGGTCTTTTGGTCTCATGCCAAGGTCACGCGACCAGCGACAACCCCGCATCCTGCGCCTGCTCACCGCTGTCGATGAACGGGATGATCGAGAAGGTCTGACCGCCGCGCTGCTCTTCGTTCTGCACGGCGTTCACGCGCAGGTCGCCATCGGGCGTGTTGACAAGCAGCGACAGGTAGTCGTTGCCCGTGCGGCTGCTTTTCGCCATCCAGGCCGAGCCGACGCGGATCGGTGTGCCACGGGGCGAGCTGACCTCGATGCGGTAATCGGGGTGGGTCTCCTCGGCTTTGTAGCTGTTCTCGATCAGCATGAACTCCAGATCGAACATCATGTTGGCGATGTAGCCGGTGAAGGCGTTGTCAGCGTCCATGGCGGTGAGCTCGCCCGAGATCGAGCCGGACTTCATCAGGCCGTTCGAGACCAGCGGGATGATCTCGAACGCGCCGCTTTGGGCCGCGCGCGCCTCTTTCGTCTGCACCGCGTTGACACGGAACGGGCCCAAGCCGACATCGATCTGCATCGAGATATACGGGTTGCCGCTGGTATTGCCGGTCTCGTTCCAGGCCGTGCCGATGCGCACCTTGCGGCCTGATTTGTTGACTGCGGTCACATCGAAATCCGGGCTGCGTTCGGACATCTTGGCCCGCGCCTCCAACTGGATGGCGATGTCAAAGCGCATCGAGTGGATCATGCCGGTGTACTGAGCGGCTGCGGTCTCGACATTGCGGGTGAGGGTTCCTGCGAACATGGGATGGTTCCTTTTGGATTGGCCGGTGTCTGACGTCCTTGCCAGCGCATCCGGGATTGCTTTTTCGACCCCTCGTGGGGTCACAAATCAAAAAGCCTGCTTTCCTTTCAGCCCCGCCCACGGGTCAGAGCTGCCGTCCGAGTGGGAATGCTCCCGCGCCTCCGGGTGCTACGCCCCTCTCCTGCCCGTCTGGTCTTGATTGGCTGCCCGAATTTTCGCGCCGTCCTCCGATTGCGCGACGAAAAACTCTCCCTCTTTACCGTTCAACCTTTGCCCGCCCCGATCGGTCAGGCCGATGCAGCTGCCGTTCGGCACGTAGGTGATCAGGTACTGTCCGAGCCTGTCCTTGTGGACAACGTAGCCGGTATTAGTCCAATGCACGGTCTGGCCGGCATCAACGGCCGCCTTAATGTCATCGAGTGTCATATGATCCTCCTCACGAAGAATGGTGGGGAAACGACGCAAGAAGCCCGATCTTCCAACCGGGCTTCAGTGCGGCATTCAATTGGCAAAAAGCCGGGTCCTGTCAGGCACTCTGTGCCGCTTGCATCGCGCGCGCCGCCATCCAATCCTTCAGGCCAAGAACCGTTCGTCCGGCGGCGACTTCGGAGGCCCAGGCGACTCTTGGGTCGCCGCAGGGCTCCCCGCTGACATGCTGCTCGATATGGCCATTGGCCATCCATGGCTCTGGCTGGATCCGTCGCAGCCAGTCCGCCATGCTCGGAATGCGGCCCTGGCAGTCTTCGCGGACATGCTGCTCGCCGATCCAGCGCACGGGTATGTCCCGACCCGCGCTATTGATCAGGGTCAGACCGAAGACACGTTCGGCCTCGAACAGACCTTGGGCATGATGGCGCAAGGCCCGGTGCGTGAAGAGCGCGAGGTGCTCTTTCGAGGCGTCGAACCAGTCGTGGATGTCCTGATAGTCAGACGGCACCCCGCCGAATTTCCGGGCGGAGCTTTCGGCATGATGAAGCGGATGGGCCATCTCACAGCCCCTCGTCATAGCTGTGCGAGCATTCGACATAGCGGTCCGCGTGATCGAGCGTGATGCTGTCTAGTGCTATGTCCCAGGTCAGTGTGCCGTAGCCGCCCTCGTTGTTTTCGAACCCCGGGTGATGGTGATAAGCGAGCGACCAGGCGAAGTCGCCAACCTCTGTAGCAAGCGCCTCCGGCAGTTGGACCTCTGCAGGCTGCACCGTCACATCCTCGACATTGCCAGAGTCGCCATAGCCTTCGTATTCGGCGGTGACCTCGCTGATGCCAAGCGCACGTAGTTGCGCGAGCAGGTCCGTTCGGGATGCCTTCAAGGTAGTTTCACGCTCCGCGCGCCACTGAGCCGCCAGTGCGGCATAGTCTATTTGGGGATTGGTCATGGGTCTGTCCTCTTGTCCGAATTTGGGGGGCCGGGCGTGGCATTGGTCAGCGCGCGCCCGGAAAGCGCGGACCGGCCAAACCCCGATCCGCGACGCCCGGCCCAAAGCCCGCTTTGGCTTTTCAGGCGGCTTGTTCTGCCGCTCTAGCGGCTCGCTGCCCCACGATCCGTGCCAGAATGCTTCCCGTGTCAATCCCGTCCCCATGCGGCAGGAACACCCGCAACTGGAAGGCGATGATCTCCGTGAAACACCCCATGGCCTTGAGGCCATCAATCATGCCCCGATCCGCACCAGAGAGCTCGAGGCGCATCTCGCCTGCGACCCGGCGACGGGTCAGGGTGAGACCCCGGCCCAGATCCACAGGTGCGGTGGTGCCCAATGCGGCGGTCAGCATCTCCTGCGGCGTTTGCGGATTGGAGACGAGAAACCGGGCGCGGAGCGCGGCCGCCCCTTCTTCGCTCAACGTGCGCCCGATCATGGCCGTCTCCCCGTCAGGCGTGACCCTGTAGATGCGTTCATTCGTGGCCGGAATGTTCTTCCAGATCGGCAACAGCAGCCCGGTCAGCAGGTAGAGCTTGGTCGTGGTGGTTTTCGGCAGGGACGCAGCCTCGGCATCCCAAAGCCGTGCGAACTCGGGCCTTCCGATGTCTTCCCAGGCCGAAGACTCGGACCGCGTCTCCTCCAGATAGCTCGACCCGTTTGGCCGCACGGCCTTGCGCATCAGCGTCACGATATCCTCGTCATACATCTGCATCGGGCGCGCCGAGATGAGCGCCGCGCGACCCGAAGCACGGTTGACCATGGGGAGCTTGTCGGGATTGCGCGACAGGGCGTCATCTGCCGACAGCACATGGACCGGGTCGGTTACCTCGAGCCCGATGATCCGCGTCACGGCACCGGATTTCGGGCAGGTCCAGAGATCCTCCGTGGAGACCTGTTCGATCTTTTCGCCACGCAGGGTTTCCACGCCGAGATCAAGCGTGCCCGCCGCGCGCGCCCGTTCCGTCTGGTCAGATATTCTCGCCATGAACTCGGCAAAGAGCGCGTTCTGCATGTGGATGGGCAGCGCCAGCACCCGGTTGAGAAACCGCTGGATCGGGGGAAGCTCTTCGAGCAGCACCCCGTCCTTGTCGATCAGCCGCAGGGCCGTCCAGTCGGTGAAGCTCTCGTAGCTCATCGCCTCAGCGCGCCCGGCGGCAAGATCAGCGAAATACCCACGTAGTGCGGCCCGCGCGATCGGGCTTTCGAGATTGTCCTCCTCGCGGAACATGCCTTGCGAGCCGGTCTCGCGCTGGCCCTTGGTCAAGGCCCCCAGCTGGTCGAGGCGCTTGGCTATAGTCGAGGTGAAACGCTTTTCGCCATGCACATCCGAGGTGCAGACCCGGAAGAAGGGTGCGCTGATCTGGGCCGAACGATGCGTGCGGCCCAGCCCCTGAATGGCCGCATCGGCGCGCCAGCCGGGCTCCAGCAGGTAATGCCGTCGCCGCTTCTGGTTCTTCGCCGTTTGCGCCGCATGATAGGAGCGGCCTGTGCCACCCGCATCGGAGAAGATCAGGATGTTCTTCTCGCCTTCCATGAAGGCTTGGGTCTCGGAGGAATTGCTGCTGGCCGACCGCTTCTCGATGAAGAGATGGCCATCGTCGGCCTTCAGTGGCCGGATCGAGCGCCCGGTCACCTCCGCCACGGCCTCGTCGCCGAAGGCCCAGAGGATCTGATCGAGCGCCGAGGGGATCGGTGCCAGTGTCATCAGTTCCATCATTGCCGCATCGCGCAAGGCGAGCGCCTCGCGCGAGACGACCAGCGCGCCGGTCTCATCCCGCAAAGGCTCAGCCACCATGTTGCCGTCGATCTCGACCAACTTTTGCGCATGGATCGGGAAGGCCTGCTCAAGATAACCCAGCACGTAGTCGCGAGGCGTCAGGGCACCCTCAACGAGTTCATCCTCCGGATCCATGGTCTCAAGTCGCCGCTTCAACAGGCTCTCACCCGTCGAGACCACCTGGATGACGCAAGCCTTGCCTGCCGACAGATCTTCCTCGATGGCACGGACGATGCTCGGGGCCTTCATGCCCATTAGGAGATGATTGAAGAACCGTTGTTTCGTGCTCTCGAAACGGGACTTGGCCGAGGCGCGTGCGGCGGAGGCGTTGGTCTCGCCGGAAGCGTCATTGACGCCGGTGGCGGTCAGGGCTGCCTCGAGATTGTGGTGGATCGTGCGAAACGCACCCGCATAGGCGTCGTAGATCTCGGTTTGGGCCGGGGTCAGTGCATGTTCCAGCACGTCATATTCCACCCCATCGAAGCTGAGCGCGCGGGCCGTGTAGAGCCCGAGTGTCTTGAGGTCGCGCGCGACCACCTCCATGGCAGCGACGCCGCCCGCCTCCATCGCCGAGACGAAACTTTCGCGGCTAGGGAAGGGGTATTCGGGCCCCTGCCCCCAGAGCTCCAGCCGCGCGGCATAGGCGAGGTTGTGTACGCTCGTGGCGCCCGTGGCCGAGATGTAAAAGACGCGAGCACGCGGCGCGGCCAGTTGCAGCCGCAGGCCCGCAAGGCCCTGCTGCGAGGGTTTGACCCCCCTGCCCTCAACAGACCCGGCCGCGTTCTGCATGGCATGGGCTTCGTCGAAAGCCAGAACACCATCGAACCCCGCGCCCATCCAGTCGAGGACCTGGCTCAGCCGTGTGGTGCCGCATTTGCCCGCCGAACGCAGCGTGGCGTAGGTGACGAAGAGGATGCCGTCGCCCATGGGGATGGGCTGATCCGGTTTCCATTTCGACAGCGGCTGAATGTCGGCGGGCGAGCCGCCGAGATCGGTCCAGTCGCGGATGGCGTCCTCGATGAGCGTGGCGGACTTCGAGACCCAGACGGCCTTATGGCGTCCGGCGAGCCATCCCGCGAGGATCAGCCCCGCACATTCCCGACCCTTGCCGCAGCCGGTGCCGTCACCGAGGAAGTAGCCGAGGCGATAGGCACGCGCATCCGGGTCATCATCGGCACGCGTCAGCTTTGTCTGGTCGTCATCGATGGTAAAACGCCCCGGCAAGTCGCGCCCATGGGCATCATTGGCCATGATGATGGTCTCAAGTTGCGCCTCGGAGAGGTGTCCCTCTTCGATCAGTCGGGCGGGCAGGCGCAAGTCATCACCGCCCGTGTTTGAGGGCATGGGCGGGGCAACCGAGGCCATGGCGATGCTTTCAACGAGCGGCGTGGGATGTTCCTGTGCACCTGCGATCTCGATCCGCTGCGGCCGGTAGCGCGCATAGATGTCCGAGATGGGCGTGTTGTCGCGAGGGGTCTCAAAGCTTGTGAAGCTGAGCGGACGGACGGCATTGGCCCGGGGTTTGGAGGGGGCGACAGGCGCAGCGGCGGTCTTGCGCGGGGCAGAGGATGGAACGGTCGGCCGCCCGTTAGGGATCGCCGCTGCCTGTTGTACGCGGCGCATCTCGGTCCTGGTTGCGGCCACGGCATCGACATATGCCAAGGCTTCATCCAGATCCCGCACAGGGACGCGGATCATTTCGCCGTCCTCCTGCACCTTGTCAAAGACCATCAGCTGGGTTTCGACAGAGGTGCCGAGCTTGCGGTAGACCTGCCCCGGCATCGTCAACGCCAAGCGCGGCGTCAGGAGACCGCAGGCGCGTGACCAATGCGCGGCATCGCGTTCGGGCGTGAATCCCGGCGGCATGATCGCCACAAGCCGCCCGCCGGGTGCCAGACGCTTGGCAGCCGCGATGAGATGCTTGGCGGCGATGTGTTTGTCCCGGGAGCGGTCGACCGAGGAGGCGAAGGGCGGGTTCATCACCACGACGTCGGGTAGAACCGGCGTTTGCAGCAGATCATCGATATGCTCGCCGTCATGGCCTGTGACCTCGCCGCCGAAAACCGCGCGCAGGAGGCGCTGGCGAAAGGGGTCGATCTCGTTGAGCACAAGCGTGGCACCGGCCCGGGCGGCGAAAGCGGCCAGGGCACCGGTGCCAGCCGAGGGCTCCAGAACGGTCTCGCCCTTGCGGATCGCCGTGGCCTGCAAGACCAGCGCCGCGAATGGCAGCGGCGTGGAAAACTGCTGCAGCCGGATCTGCTGCTCTGACCGGCGGGTTTCCGTGAGGAGCCGTGAGGCAAGCAGCCTTGCAGCGGCGATGTCACCTGCCGCGCCGTCCCCACGCAGCACAACCTGGATGGCCGCGGCCTGCATCAGGTCATATGCCATGCGCCAGTCCCAGGCACCGCCAGCATCGCTGCCATGAAACGTCTCGCGCATGATACGCGCGAGCGCTGAACTGCGCAGGGGCTGGTTGTCAACCTCCGCGCCGATCTGCGCGAGGGCAGAGGTGAGGTTAGCGTCGGATTCAACAGGATTGGGGAGCGTTGAGAGAGGCTTGGACATGGGGGTTTCCTTTGGATCAGGGTCTGAGTTCCAAAGACAAAAAGCCCTCTTTCGCTTTTCGGGGTGACGGGGGTCAGACCGCGCTGACCTCCAAGGCTTGGTCAGGACTTGGGTTCGACCTCCCGTTTCGCATCAATCAATGCCTGTGCGGCCTGCATCACCTGAACTTGAGATGTTCCCGTGCATTCCTCCTCCAGCGCGGCCTGCACCTTCGCGCGAAACCACGCGTCATACGAATTGACATCAGCCGCCACGGAAATGCTCCTCGAGCCCGATATCCAGCAGCTTGCCGAGGTCATCGGGCATGTCTGCAACGCGCACAGCAATTGGGAAACGGTGCCCCGTCAGGTCAGGCGCGCATTGCTCCTCTAGACCGAGGTGCTGCCTATCCTTTTCCGTCTCATTCATTGTGCTTTCTCCGACCGCATTATCAGCCGATGCTACATCTTCGAGCGTGGCGTCGTAAATGATAATGCCAAAGGGTCATAGCAAGCTGGCCCACTTACCGATCGGGCACCGCTTCAAGGGATTTCTCGAACCGCTTGCCTGCCGCTGCAGCTTCTTTCAAGAGCGCGTCGAAATTGTCAGGTGGGTTGCCATCTTCCAGCATCCCTTTGAACGTCGCATAGGCATCCGTCTTGCTGCCATAGGCGCGCAGGGTCTTGTCGTCATTCACCCATGCCACCACGATGACCTTCGCATCGCTGTTGAACCGGTAGAACAGCCGATACTGCTGGAAGAATTTCGCCCGGAACCAGTGCTTGCGGTGATCGCCGAGTGTGCCGCCTTGCCGGAAGGCGGCGGCACCCGGATCTGCCGGTATGGCCTCGGTGACCAGCTTGAAGATGGCGGCCAGCCGTTTCGTGGAATTCTTCTTGCGCCAGGTCTTGGGATCGCGTGCCTTACGCACCTCGACTTCCTCGATCAGCCCTTCGAGCTGGTCCAGAAAGAGCGGATGCGCATAAATCGACCATCCGTTTACGACAAGGGGCGCTTGGGCGGGCACGCTATCGCCGCTCATTCATCCTCGAGCGATAGCGGCGCATCGAGATCGACGTCAACGTCTCCGACCAGTGCTGCAAGACGGTCATGCAAAGCCCCATCGAACGCCCGAATGCGGTCCGGATGCGCCTTGATATCAGCCTCGATAAAATCGAGAAAGGCTCCGAGCACGGGATCTTCCTCGTCGCTGCGCACGGGCTCGATATAGACCCTGCCACTCGGCTCGGTGCAGTAACGAATCTGGTCGCCCTTGCCCAGCTTGAGCTGTTTGCGCACACCCGCCGGCACGGTCGTCTGATACCGATCCGTGAGTTTCGAGATATCTTGTGCGAGGGCTGTCATGGCAGTCTCCTGAAAGAAAGGGGGTCTTTGCTACCTGCGATAGGTAATGCATTTGCATTGCCTTGTCAAGACAAGCCGCAGCATCTGCTGTCGCCGGGCAGGTCGATGAACCGTCCGGCGCAGGACCTAATTTCGCCCCGCCAGGAACTCCGCCAGCACCGGGCTAGCCGCACCTTTCGCGGAGCTGAGCAGCTCCGAGCCCGCAAGCGAGGCCTTCGACAGGCGTACGAGCCCACCAGTTTCCTCGATGCGGTAGCAGCGGCGCTTTTGCCGCCCGCGCCGGTAGTGGGTCGCGGTGACAATCTGGCAGGTACTGCCATCGGTGAGCGTCACAGGTGCTGCGAGCTTGATCTTGTCGCCTTCCTCGTAGTCCGGGATCGCAGCCCAGTCCTGGCAGCGCTGGCGCCAGGCGTGAGCATAGCTGTCTGGGTCTTTCAGCTCGGACAGCAGGGCCAATAGGCTCAGTGGCGCGCGGGATTCGACCGGTCCCGCGCTTTCCTCCATGTCCTTGTAGCCCCAGCAGCCGTCATCATATCGGGTAAGGAATACGGCGGCGAAAGTGATGGAGCCATCCGCATCGGTGACATAGGTCGTGTCTTCGACAGGGGTGCCGTCGATATTTGTGACCTTTGCCGCCGCGTACCAGGTGAAGCCGACCTTGCATGCCTTGACCAGTTCGGTTCTGCGCGTATCGCCATGAGAGGTGCAGAGCCGGGCGATTTCCGCTTTCTCATCCGCGTAGGTCTGGACACGGCGGTCGGTGTAGAAAAGCCATCCCATTTCAGAGTCCTTTCTCTCTGGAGGAATTATGTGTCGCCAATGTCCCGAGAGCGCGAAGCGCGGCAGGGTATTGGCGATGCGAGTCTGAGAAAGGGCGCGTTACGCCGCCCTCCGATCATCGAGCTCCATGAGCGCATCGAGCGGCACGCGGTAGGGCTGCATGGCGTCAAAATCCTCGCAATTGCCGCAGTTCTGCACGATCGCGAAGGTGTCGCAGGCATCCTTGAGGATGACCCGGAAGGTGCCGCCGAGGCCCGAGGGCACCTCGTAGGTCCCGCCGATGAGATAGTCCGAGGCCCGGCGCACGAAGACGCGGATGCTGTGGCCATCGGTGGCCAGCCGGATGGCCCCCCGCCCCCGGTCGATGAGAACCTGCACGTCATCGAGGATGTCGGTGTAGAACTGGCCGGTCAGATCGCGAAACGCCATGCGGCGCTGCGCCATCCAGTCGGTGTCCCGAAACGGGTTCATGCCGTCGGCGAAGGCGAAAGAGGGATCGGCCTGTTCGGTGGTGACGATTCGGGTGGTCGTGCCATCGATGCCGTTTGAGCGCAGATGCACACCATTGCCGACGATCAGGATCAGGGCGGGCCTGTCCACGGGCCCGTTCCAGTTGGGCAGGAAGGTTTTGCAGGCGCGCGCATGGGCGATCTGTGCCGCAACAGCGGACGCAGAGAACTTGAGAATAGCCATGAGGATGTCTTTCGGTTGGGTGTGGGAGGGTCGACCCGCGCGCTCGGAATGCTCCGCGCGGGTCACTTGATGCGTCAGGCCGCTTGCGCGACCTCGCTGGCAGGCTCCGGAGTTTCCACGGTGGGCTCCGCCTCCTCAAAGGCGACACCGGCGGTCTGCATCATCGGCGGGCACCAGGCGGCCACGGCAGCGCGCTGCGCGTCCGTGAGTGTGGCGAAGGGTTCGGCGAAGAGCTTGTCACAAAAGGCGACGATCTCCTTCTTGCTCGACGAGGCCAGCGTCACCGCCTCCTGGGCGAGACCCAGATCTTCGCCGAGGATCCTCAGGAGCCAGGCCTTCTTGAAGCGGTTGAAGAGCGCCGCATTCGGCGTCCAGTGGGCGCGAATGTCGGGCATGATCTCAATCTCGAAGTCATGCATCAGGCTGTCGCGCTGGCGGTCCCGCGCGAAGCAGGACTGCGTGGTGCTGGCCGTGGCATAGGCCACAAGCTTGGCCTTCTCGCCGGCCTCCAGCGCGCGAAACGCCGCGAACTGATCCGCGGGCGCGCGGGTGTCATCGAGCCAGGACAGATCAAGCGCATCATGCGCTAGCGCCACCTGCTCCAGCGAGGTGCCATCGATCTCGTCCATCTTGGCATGGCTGCGGTATTCCTTGCGGGCCTCGACCTTGATCGCCTGCGTGACACTCATGCCGCTGGCCAGAACGTCGCTCACCAGCTTGAAGAGGGTCAGATCGAGCGTGGCCTCGGGGTGCAGCGCCATCGCTGCCCCGAGGGCCATGGCCCGCTCGGTCTTGAGATCCTCGGCCAGCGAGGCTGGATAAGTGATTTCGCCCGGGTCCGGGGCCTCCTCCCCGGTCGGGCTAGCCGAGGAGCCGCGTGCGCCCTCCTCATTGACGGTGTCTTCCGGGCGGACGAGGCCAACATGGAGGGTCAGCTGCCCGCCCGACCAGGACGCGATTACCCCAGACCGCGCGAGGTCCTCGGCGCTGTAGGCCTCCTGCAGGTCGCGGGCTTCCTCTTCCAAGGCGTCCACGCGGTCGTAAAGCGCGTTGTAGGCACCGTCCTCGAGCCCCTCATCCTCCATCTCGAGCTGCAATTTCTCAAGCTCGGCGGTGATCTCATCGATGCGCTTTTGGGCCGCCTCATCGGGCTCGATCGGGCCGGGATAGACGCGGCCGTAGTCGGCCATGGTCGCGTAATCATAGCGCACCATCGCATCGGCCCATGCAAAGCCCAGCCTCATACGGGCCTCTTCGGCAGCGGCACCGAGCTTCTCGAGCAAAATGGTCTCGACCAGCGCCGTATCCTCAAGCACGGAATGCTCTTCCAGAAGGTCAGCCGCGACAGCACCGCCCCGCGCCTCGTAGTCTTCGCGCACGAAAGCCCCGATATCATCGCTGACCTGCACCCCGCGGGATTTGAGTGCCTGACGGACGGTATAGGCCTGCAGATAGCCGCCGTCTTTCGTGAGCGCCTCAAAGACCTCGCGCTGCGCTTCCTGGCTCGGGTGCTCGGCGAAGGCCTTCATCGTGTCGAGCGTGATCACCTTGCCCCGGGCCGCGGCGCGGATGTCGGGGTGGATCAGGCCATAGCGCAACCGGCCTTTCACGGCCGCCACTGTGGTGCCGAAGGTCTTTGCGATGGTCTCGGGCGTCTGGCCGTCGACCTCCATCATCCGGGCGAAGGCCTCGAACTCGTCGATCGCATTCATCGGCGCCTGGGTAATGTTCTCGGCGAGGGACAGCGCCGTCGTCACGTCACAATCCTCTGGCACGAGGCGGCAGTCGATCTTGGTCTTGGCGGTGAAGCCCTTGGCTGCCTTGTCCGCGACCAGCTCCTTCAGCGCGGCATGTCGCCGGCCGCCGGCGAGGACGGCACATTTGCCGTCGATCTTCTGGACCAGGAGCGGCTGGAGCAGGCCCAGCACAGCTATGCTGGCCTTCAGATGCGCGATGTTTTCGGGATCATAGGTTTCCGGCGAGTTGGCCCCGTACGCACGAAGGGGTTCAAAAACGGCCACATTTCATGAGAGTGCTGTTGTGCGCTTGATGCGGTCGATTGTTGCGACACCGACGTTGAAGTCGCGCGCGATGGCACGAATGGATTTTCCCTCTTTGAGCATGGCCCTGACCTGATCCTGCTGGTGTGGTGTCAGCTTCAGCTTGCGTCCGAACTTCACGCCGCGTTTCTTTGCGGAGGTCCGTCCTTCTTCTGTGCGTTCATTGATGATGTTGCGTTCAAGTTCAGAAAGTCCAGCAAAAACAGTAAGTAAGAACTTTCCCATGGAGCTTGTTGTGTCGGCCCAGGGTTCCCGCAGGGAGCGGAATGATGCTCCGACGGCCTCTACCTTCTGGGTAATCACGAAGAGATCACTGGTTGATCGGGCCAGACGGTCGAGGCTGGTGACGACCAACGTATCACTGGGCTGTAGGGAAGCGATCATCTTTTCAAGCTGAGGCCTGCGCCGGTCAAACCCCGTGATTTTTTCCTGGAAGATCGTGTCACAACCTTCGCTCTGGAGGTGTTCGATCTGACTTTCTAGGTTCTGGCCAGTCGTCGAGACCCTCGCGTACCCGATCAGCATGGATTTTGCCCGGATTTAAGGCGCCATATACGGAACAAATATACGGATTTTACAAGGCGCTGATTTTGCGCACAAAAAAGGTCGTTCCGTTTGTTATAAGTTTCGGAACGCATCATGCTGCCATCCTCATCTCTTCGAGGGGAAGGCGCGTATCCATATCGAGATCAAAGACACCATATGGGTTGAAGTGGCTGTGCGGCAGCGGGTTCAGCGCTGCCATGTCGCGGGCGGTCATCTTTTCGCGCCAGGGGCGCTCACGAAGTACCTGCTGGATCATGAGCGTATTCACATAGACCATCGCCGCTTGCAGCAGGTGCAGGCTGAGGACAGAGATTTCATGATCGTCACGACGGTTGGACACCAGCTCATTACCATTGCCGTAGAAGATGAAGTCGTTCACCCCGTTCCAGCGCTCTATGACATTGAGCCCGGAATGGATTTCGCGGCGCAGCTCCGCGTTGCCGAGATACCGGCATAGAAAGATCGTTTTGACCGCCTTGCCCAATTCCAGAAGTGCCGAGAACACTGGGTGCGTTTGGCCCCGTGTGAAGCGGCGGAGGATGGTCTCCGCATCGGCTGTCCGCAGCTTGAGGGCAATCGCAAGGCGGATCATCTCATCGTAATGCCGCGCGATCAGATCCCAGTCGATGGGTCGGGCCGTGCAAATCGGCTCAATATTTGCGAAGCGGCGGTCGGCCTGCTTGTCTGCGCGGGAGAGTTTTTGGCCGGCGATACCTCTCAGGCGTGGCATCAAGTCGAAGCCAAGAAGGTGGCAAAAAGCAAACCCCACGACGCTTTGTCCGTGAGTATCAACAAACTGGCGGTCGATATCCAGGTCCGTGCCGTGGTGCAGTACGCCCTCAATCATGGACGCAACCTCGGAAGACGAGACTTGTTTCAACTGTGAATGGACACAGGTGGCCTGCTTATCGACATGCCAATAGATCATTACACCACGCCCGCCATAGCGCTGATGCCACTCGGTCATCAGGTTCTGGTCCCAGGATGCCAGTTGCGTGGAATCCGAGGCGCAGCTCGTACCCGAATCTCCCCAGATATCGGAGCTGCGAATGCGGTAGGTGGCATCTGCAATCCGGCGGGTTGCATCCTGCAGTGCTGTTTTGTGAATGAAGCGTTGCCGGATGTAGAGCAACTCCTTGTAGCTGACCTTATGGGGGCCCGCCGCAATGGCCTTGAGCCCGATATTTGTCCCGATCCCGAACAGGGCGAGCAAGAGACGCCGGGAGACCTCTTCCTGCGGCAAGTTCTGCCGAGACCCCGCTGCACGGAACAGCGGCGTGAACTCTGTGCGCAGATCGACTTCCTTCAGCACATCCAGAAGGCTGGTCATCGGCCACCGTCGGCCAAGCTCCGCTTTAAGGTCTTCCAACCCCACAGGATCAGTCTGTGGACTCAAGGGACGCAAGGATAGGCGCGCGCCTCCGGCCCGAGCCTTGAGTTTGACATCCCTGTTGGCCGGGAAGCCTTGATCAAAGGCGCTCAGGGCCTCTCTCATGCCGTCTCGCAACGCCTGGACAAACTGAGCCGCACTCTGGGGCTGATCAAGCAAGTCGAAGTAGTGCGCGCGGCGCGTATCAAAATCGGCTGGTAGATCTTGGTCCGGATCGCAATATCGCTTTGCACCCTCTATCCAGATTTCTTTTGTCCGCAGCTTCTCACGCAGAGTCTGAAGGACACATATCTCGTAGTTGATGCGATTGACGCGGACCACGTCTCCAGGGCCCACCTCGAGAACAATGTCTCGCCACTTGGGGCGAATAACACCGTCGATCGGAACCTCCTCCTCAGCATAAAATTGTGGCTTCCGGTCCGATGGCTCCGTCAATACGGCAAGGGCGGCCAACAACGGCTCGGCACTGGTGCTGCTCGTCCGGAACGTCAGTGCTCTCAAGATCACTGGCAGGACGCGCCGGTAATGCCGCGCATAAGAGCGGCGGATTGTATGATGCACGCGGGTCGTGAATGAAGGCGTGTCTGCCTGGTAGGTTTTCGCCAGCTCACGGATCGTCTCACGCGGGACGACCGGGTAGATGACCTGCGGGATGTCGCCTTCCGGCTGCCCATCGACTGCGAGCACGATCTTGCCCAAAACCGTGTCTTTGCTTTCCGCCTTCCGAAAGTCAGCGACATATTCCTTGATCACCTTACTCTCAGCGCGCGCAGATATCTTGTGGATGATGCTGATCACCAAATCGCCCAGATCATCTGTCAATTCTGCGGCTCTGATCGCGCAAAAGCAACTGAGCAGGGCATGCCGTACAGCCTCGGGACGGCGGCGCATGTCCCAAGCATCTTCGCTGGCGGCGCGGCGAGCCAGGCTGGCGATATGGTCTGGATGAATGCCCTCCAAGAGATGAGGCGGTAGGCCGATGGCACGAACCATCTCTAACCGCGCCACAGCATCCTGAACGGCCTGTACGCTTGCCCCGCCTGGACCTCGCGCAAGCTGCGCAAATCGCGATGCGGCCTCATCGGTCGTCAGCAAAGCATCCAAGGCGTGTTTGTGCGCCAACGTCAGCCGCCCTGAAATCTTGGCGTATTGCCTGTGATCGAACTGGCGTTCCGATTGAGCCATCAGCTTGTCCAAGCGCGATTGCTCTGGTCGGATGAAACGATTGGCTAGAAACCACGCTGTCATCCGCTCATCAAGCGCCGACACCTGCGGCGCGTTCGGCAAGACCTCAACCACAAGCCATTCCACAAATTCGCCAGAAGCGGCTCGATCAAATCGCCGCAGCCGCAAATGATCCGAAACCAGACGGCGATACCGGCGATCCGAGCGCTCTGGTACATCTGATGGCAGCGGACCGTCATACTCGATCTGTTCCGCCAAAAACTGCACAACAGCCTCTGGCATGGCATCCATTCGGTTAGGAAATCTGGCATGGCGTTGGAAAAACTTCAGGTAGTATCCGAGTACAAGCCGTTTCGGCCCAGGCAACCCCTTCAGCAGCGGCTGCTCTGAGGGTTGCAAAACCCAATGTAAACGCAGGGCCTCTGCTGACCAAAGCTGTTCCATGCACGCTCCAAGTTAATTTATATCGGAGCATATATACGGATCAGTCCGCCATATCAACTCAAAATGCACAACCAGAAAATGTGGCCGTTTTTGACCCCTTTCGTGCGTACAGGGCCGAGTTGCTGCGCACATTGGCGGGATGCGCAGTGAGATCGCTGATGGCGACGGTGAGAGGGGCAAAGCTTGTGGTCATGGGATATCCTTCCAGGTGGGTGAGGTGTGGCCCGCGCCTTCAAGCGCGTGACCAATCCCCGGCTTCAGGGATCACCACGACAAAAGGCCCGCTTCCGTAATGGGGCGGGCCTCTGTCAAGGGTTTCGGGCAAGTCAAAAATTCCGGCGAAGATCTCTTTCTTCACCGGTTTAAGACACAAATTCAGAAGCTTACTTTTTCTTTTTCACTGCAACCGTACGTCAGGACTGAAGGACACCCCCTGTCCGGGCTTCGCTCTTCCGTCCGTAGTCAGCCTCAAGGCTGCCACTCTATGCCTGGTCCAAATTTGGCCCTGGGTGCCCATCTTTCCCGCGTATTCAACGTTTGCCGATAACTTGCGGGCCTACGGCATCTCCAGGAACCTCGTCCCGGCAAGGGACCTCGTCGTACCTGTTGTCAGGTGCAGTGCGTTCCGCCGTACAATGAAGTTCAGGAATTGTTATTCTCAGACCGTTGCCGTGGGGCTCTGCGCATAGCGGAATGGTGTGCCGTCTCGCCACATCCGGTGCAAAACAACGCCAATGCGCCGCGCGAGTGCAATCAAGGCCCGTTTCGATCCACGCCTATGTGCCACTCTGAGAGCCCAGGCCTGGAGCCAGTTTGGTGACCCACGGTGCATCAGGATCATCGCCGCTTGATACAAGGCCGTTCGAAGGGCCCGGTCGCCGGCTCGAGTGATCTGCCCGACGATGTCCATTTCACCAGATTGCGTGCGCCGTGGCGTCAGCCCCGCCCACGGTCCAACATCCTTCGACCGCGCAAAGCGGGTTGGATCATCAATCGCGGATTTGACTGTCAGGGCGACGATCGGACCGACACCCGGCATCGTCATCATCAGACGGCAAACGTCGTCGTGTTTTGCCAGACTCGCGATTTTCGCGTCTAATTCAGCCAACTCGGCGCGCAACTGCGCACGCGCGCGCAAAAGGGCCTCGGTCGACGCGGACAGGATTTCATTCTGCTCAACCAGTTCCCTCACCCGAGCTTCGTACCTGATCCGGGTGACATGCCCGAGCTTCAGGCCAAAGTTCCGCAAAACACCCCGCATGGAAAGCTCAAGGTTGATGATCGCCTGTTGAACTGATTTTCTCGCCGTCAACAGAGCGCGGATTTCTTGGGAAGACACAGATTTGCGGTGCACCGGCCTGTACCAACCCATTTGAAGCAAGCGCGCAATGCCCTGAGCATCGCGCCTGTCGGTCTTGATCGGCATGGCTTTCAAAGCGGCCTTCACCAACCGTGTTTCCATCATGACCACGTCAAAGCCGGCCTCTTCCATCCCCTTGCTCAGCCATTGGGACAAAGGTCCAGCTTCAAGACCGATCACATCGATCGAATACGGCAGGGCGCCGATCGCGCGCACCAAGGCATCAGGCTCGCTCTCCGCCTGCAACTCTTCAACAATCTTCCCCTGCAGCCCCAGCACACAAATCGCCGTGCTTGCCAGAGATACATCCAGTCCGATAGTTACATTCATGTCGTTGCCCTTCTATTCTTAGGAATTGAGGCGCATGGAAACATACGACCTCGTAGACGCGCTGCAGGCGCATCAAGGGCAACGGCACTCCACATCATGCTGACAAACAAGCGAAACGTGCTCGATTCGCCGACAGCCCCATTACGGCATCTTTGCCTTTTTGAGGGGCAGCGGGCCTTCATCGTCTCAGATGTCAGGGGGAGGAGTCCCCTGCCCTTCTACCAGTCGCGCGCCAGCATGATGGTCAGCACACGGACGGTGGTGGCGGGATTATCCGGGGCCTCAGCCCCGTAGCGGAAATCCGAATCTGCCTCATAGAGATCGATTTTCCAGAACACGGTCTCGCCCCGGATCTCGACCGCGCCAAAATCGTGCCATCCCTCGGGGTCATTCTCAGGCTCGAACGTGGCAAACTCACCGGTTGCCTTCACCGCCTCGGCCATGAAGCCGTCACCGGCCTCCATGAGCGATCGGGTGACATGCATCCGGCCCTGGATGGGCTGCGCGGGCGGCACTCCAAGGCACGCGAGCTTGCGAAACGCGTCGTTCTGCGCCGCGATCACGGTCGGATCCGGACGGTCTGGCTGGGGTTGAACATTCATGGACATGGGGATCTCCTTTGAGAGGTTTGAAACACCCTTCTCAAAGCCCGCTTTTTCTTTTCCGCTTGGCGGATGAATCGAGGCCGAAGGCGCCCTACCCGAACAGCCCTTTGGGTCTGTAATTCGGGTTGGGGATGGTTTCGATCCAGCCGCCTTGTTCTTTGATGCTCTCGAGCGCTGCCGAGAGCGGATAAGCGCCCTCGGCAGCGCTCCACCAATAGGCACCGCGCTTGAAGGTGATGATCTTGCGGCGGCCGTCGTTGAAGCAGGCCACCCGCAGCGTTTTGGGTTCCTTACGTGACATGGGTGTCTCCGTTCTCCGTGCGGTCAGGCGGCCTCGGCACTGCGACCTGCCCTGCCCACCTCCGATCTGGCGATCAGATAATCACAGGCGCGCTGCGCGTCCGCGGCGTGCCGGAAGATCGCGCCCTTGTCCGACCGAAGGACCCGCAACCAGTTGTGCAGGTAGGCGGCATTCATCTCGAGCGTATGCGCCGTGAAGCCGAGCGTCTGACCCAGGAACACCGAGGTCAATTCCGCGACGATCTCCTCGCGCGCATAGGACGTGTCGCCAAACTTCGAGAACCCGAAATCGCGGTTCAGTCGATGGGGAGCTTTCGTGGCATGGGCCTTATGCCGATGTCGGCATAAGGCCCATAATGCCGCGCTTCGGATTATGCCGCACTTGTTCGGACGAGGGCTTGTTTCCTACGGTTCTTGTCGTTTTCCGGCTGCATAAGACTGTAGTTCAGAACCGCCATGTGAGCGTGGCGAACTGCGCAATTGGGGCCGGCGATCTGCCATTGGTGCAACCTTCAACCACATGAAGGAAACACTCATGAGAAATGACACACCATCAGGCCAGACAACGAAGCGAGAACAACAAGTGGGCAACCATGCCGGTCGCTTTGCCCTACAGATCGAGGCTGAGGGATACAGTCTCCGCTCCATCGCCAATTACAGGGCCACAGCCGATGCGCTTTGGGCAGCGATGCAGTCCGCAAACCTCGGTCCAGCTGACCTGACCGACAATCGCATGGAACGACTGACGGTGCCGATCATCGACGCCGCGTCTGTGAAAGACAAAAAACACTGTCGGTACCGCGTCAATCGGTTCAGGGATTACCTGGTTGAGAATGCGAGCGCACCGCCGCGTTCAGCGCCGCCCCTCGACATGTCTCCGAGGGCAGTGCTGAAACGTGAATACGAAACCTACCTTCGCAGTCAGCGCGGCTTGTCTCAGGACACGATCTATCACTGCCTGCGGTTTTGTGACCGGTTCCTGACAGCGAAGTTCAGCACCGGTTTGGGTGATCTGAATACGATCAAACCCGGTGACATCACCGGGTTCATCCTTCGACTGCGTGAGGCGCAAAACGCGCCACGCGACAAGACCGGCCCGTCACATCTGCGTAATCTGTTCCAGTTCCTGTTCTGGAGCGGCAAGACGGAGCGCAACCTGAGCAACGCCGTGCCAAAGGCGCGGCAGCCGAAACCGACAGGCATTCCGAGGTATCTGGAGCCGGAACAGGTCAACCGGCTCATTGAGGTGGTGCGCGGCCACAAGAAAACGGGCCGACGCAACTATGCAATGCTGATGCTGATCGCCCGGCTGGGCCTACGGCCCCCAGAGGTGACGGCGATAGAACTGGACGATATCGACTGGCGCGCCGGTGAAATCCTGATCCGCGGCAAGAGGCAGTTGCATGATCGGATGCCGATGTCGGCGGAGGTTGGTGAGGCGATTGTCGATTACATCAAGAATGAGCGCCGGGGCCCGGACCGCGCGCTGTTTGTGTCGGTGAAACCGCCGTTCAAGAGGTTCAAGGACGCTCAAATCCTTCGCTGGATTTTGCGGGATGCCTATGACGCGACCGGCATCTGTCCGCCACAAGCCTATATCGGCACGCACATTCTGCGGCACAGCCTAGCCACCGACATGCTGCGAAAAGGTGCGTCGCTGGCCGAGATCGGGGATGTGCTGCGACACCGATCTGCGATGACCACTACAATCTATGCGCAACATGATGTCGATGCTTTGCGCTCGATCTCGCGTCCCTGGCCGACGGCGGAGAAAATACAATGAAGACGCTTTCTCAACGACTTGACGAGTATCTGGTTCTTCGGCGTTCGATGGGTTTTGATCTATCCTTCGATGAACGGGTCCTCCGCAAGTTCGTCAGCTTTGCCGACGACAACGGGTTCCAAATCATCTCGACGACCTTGTTCCTTGATTGGAAGGCAAACTACGGCAGCGCGGACAACAACACTTGGTCTCATCGCCTTGGTATGGTGCGCAGGTTTGCCTTCTGGCTTGCGGAGCACGATAATCAGACCGAAATCCCGTCCAGCCAACTTGTCACAGGCCGATACCGACGACGGGTGCCCTACATTTACGCGCCCAGTCAGATCGCAGACCTTGTCGCCGAGGCCGGTCGGCTGCCGTCACCCTATGGCCTTCGGGCTGCTTTATGGCAGACTCTGTTCGGCTTGATCGCGGTGACGGGCATGCGGGTGAACGAAGCTTTGTCTCTGGATCAGAAGGACGTCGATCTTGACCGCGCCGTGCTAACGCTCAGAAACACGAAGAATGGCAAGGATCGTCGGCTGCCCGTCAACGGTGATACCGCCCATCGGCTTGCCCGCTATGCCGAGTTGCGGGATCGGCTGGTCGCGCAGCAATCGCCGCGGTTCTTCATCAAAGAAGATGGCGACCCGGCGGGAGATTGCGGGGCACGCTACAGCTTCGCGCAGGTCAGTCGAAATATCGGCCTTCGATCGCCGCAAGCCTTCAACCGCCACGGCCATGGACCACGCATCCATGATTTGCGGCACACATTTGCCGTCCACACCATCCTGGACTGGTTCCGCGATGGCCGGGACATCGAGGCCGAAATGTACAAGCTCAGCACCTATCTCGGCCATTCCGAGCCCAAGCATACATTCTGGTATATCGAAGCCGTGCCCGAGCTGATGCAGTTGGCGGCAGAGCGGGCCGAACGACGGGTACTGGAGGGCGCATCATGATCGCGACCTACCCATTGCCCATCTACGTGCAACGGTTCTTCACCGAACGGCTGTTGACCCAGATGCAGGCCAGTCCAAACACGATCGCCAGTTATCGCGACACCTTCCGGCTCTTGCTGAAATACGCGACAGCAGAGACCAGGTTGCCGCCGACTGAGCTGCATGTAGCCCACATCGATGCCGACATCATCGGGCGGTTCTTGACCTTTTGCGAGGAGAAACGCGGCAACAGCGCGCGAAGCCGGAACACGCGGTTAGCAGCGATCCGTTCGTTCTTCAAATATGTCGCGGGCTGTGAACCCCAGTTGTTGCATCATTGTCAGAAGGTGCTGGCGATGCCTTCCAAACGGCATGAAAAACGCGTCGTGGACTTCCTGACCCGTGACGAGATGGAGGCCTTGCTGAAGGCACCTGACCAGACGACCTGGTTTGGGCGGCGTGATCGGGTGTTGCTCCTCACGATGCTTCAAACAGGCCTGCGCGTATCAGAGATGATTGGCCTTCGTATTGGCGATGTCGAGCTTGGCACCGGAGCGCATCTCAGATGCATGGGCAAAGGCCGAAAGGAACGCGCAACGCCGCTTCGGACAGACAGTCGGGATGCATTGAAGGCATGGCTTGCGCAGTGCCGGACTGAGCCCAGCGATCCCCTGTTCGCAACCATC
Organism: Pseudophaeobacter sp. TrK17; assembly: GCF_042192375.1. NCBI lineage: Bacteria > Pseudomonadati > Pseudomonadota > Alphaproteobacteria > Rhodobacterales > Roseobacteraceae > Pseudophaeobacter > Pseudophaeobacter sp. TrK17. The sequence goes on along the minus strand of NZ_CP071702.1, from coordinate 6,317 downwards.
CGTGGCAGGCCGCTCAGCAGAGATGCGGTTGAGCGAATTGTTCGAAAACATGCGGCCACCGCCGCCTCGACCAGCTCGACGTTCAGATTGAAGCGCGTCACACCGCACGTCTTGCGCCACACCGCTGCAATGCAGCTTCTACAGAGCGGTGTTGATCGGACAATCATTGCCCTTTGGCTGGGCCATGAATCGATTGAGACGACACAGGTCTACATCCACGCCGATATCGAACTGAAAGAAAGGGCGATGGCTCTGACAAAGCCGGTTGACCAGATGGGTGGTCGATATCGACCGGGTGACGAACTCCTGGCATTCCTCGAAGCGCTCTGAATTATGCCGACGCGCCGCGCCGATCTAACTGAAACGCAACTGGTCGTTTGGATCGGCGCGGCATAATCCGAAGCGCGGCATTATGGGCCAGCTCATGGGCCCAGACCCCGTAGAAATTGCGCGGGTCCTGGAACCGCGTGATGGACGGCATGTAGACCTTGTCCACGGGCGGCAAATAGTAGGCCTCCGTGCCCGTGAAGACGGTTGTGATGTCGATGGCATCGAAAAACGCCTGCATATGCGGGATGGGCTCGGACTGCGGATGCTCGGGCACGGGCTCCGGGTCAGGGTAGAAGCTGTCGGGCAGGCCCTCGATCTGGCAGGCATTGAACACACGGTAGGATTTCTGGAAGCGGAAGATACGGGCTTCCTCGGAGTGATCATCCCCGTCGCTGTGATCATGCTCATCGCCGGCGTCTCTCCGGCTTTGACCGTAATAAACGACGACAGAGGACTTTTCGCCCTTGCGGACCTTTGCGTCCAACGCATTGGCCTGCGGCAGCGTCATCCAGAAGGGAGAGCTGTGGCCCGCCATCACGGTCCGCATCGTCAGCAGGAAGTTGTTCACTCCCTGGTAGGGTTCCCCGCCCACGCGCAGGGGGCGACAGCTGCCACCTGCGGTCCATGGCTTGCGCCACGGCAGGACGCCGCGCTCGATGATGCGGATGATTTCGTTTGTGATGACCTCTGAGGCATCGAATTTGGGCGTACGGGATCGGGCCATGGCTGGCCTCCTTTTCGAGTTTTGGTGAGAGGGAGTGGTGACTAGGTTGACCGACAGGGGCGCGGATCGTTGGCGATCCTGGCACCGAGGGCTTCGACCATGTCGATGTAGGTGGTCAGCGACACGGACTTGCCGGGACCCGAAGAGTCAGGGTCGACCGATCCGTCCCGCGCCACCCGCGGCAGGTTCGCGAAGGCGATGACATCGGTGACGAGTCGGATATCGATGAACGGCGTGCCACGTGCGACCGCAAGAGTGGCCAAGGGAAAGCGCTCGATCGGCGCGAAACTCGACACGGTGGTCAAGCCGAGGTGGATGAATGTCCCGCCCTCTCCGCAGATCACATGCGCGTTTGGCAATAACGCCGCCTGCTTCAGATAGCCAAGCTCACGCAGGACAGTCTCGCGCTCGAGCCGTTGTGCCTGCCCCGTCTGGCCGGTTCGGCGTAGTTCCTTGTGTCGCCACCACCAGGCAGCGGTCGCGCGCAACACGCGCAAAACACCTGTTTGCATCGGAATGCCCTTCATCAGGAAAGACAGACCGGAATCCGGCCCGGACCCATCTGAGGGACCCCAAAGGCCCTCATCCGTCAGTCACAAAACCCGAAGGACACTTTTACTTTTCGTGGACCAAACCCATGAAACACCCAACCGCCACCGAACTGTACTGGTACGACGGGATCAGAACTTCCACAGGGCCCATCGGCTAGACCTGTGGCGGTTCCTTCTTCACGAGATAGCCCAGACCGCTCAATCGGCCCGCAACTGCCAACTTCTTCGTAGAGCGTGCTGATACTTTGGCTTCCCGTCGATGTAGCGGATCGGCACCCTGGAAAGGGAAACCATGTTGATGAAGGCTGTTATGGGCATGATTTCTCATCGCGAATACCAAAAAACGCAATAACCTATTGTTATTAAATAGTTTTCCTACATCTGATGGATCAGATCATTCCGCAGCCAACATCAAAGCACTCTTTTGAATAGTTCGGGTGTCATGAAATCAAGAGATTGAGTTGCAACCGCTGTTCTGAGATGTCCTCGTCGTCCACTACGACCAAATCAGCGGAACGCGGGACCGCTGGCAACTAGCTGCTGCGCTTGAGGAGCCGATTGCCTCGCTGGCCATGTCGCCATTATCGAAGTGACTGAGAAGTTATGGGGTCCCCTTCCCAGCGCGCGGGAATTCGAGGATCGAACCCTTGGTCAAACGGTTTTGGTAACCATCGATCGTCTGCTCCTTGTGCGCTACGGCCCGTAGCCACGATATCATGCAACAGACATCCACAACCTACCTCTCAAGCATTAGCACCGATGAAGGTCAAGCGAATATCCGAGGCCAGGACCCAAATCGCCGTCAGCAGGCGCCGGATAGCGTAGAGCCAATTGTTGCGGGTATTCATCATCAGATCTCAGACATCGAAAAGGGCAGGGGCCGCGGAGGCGCGCAACTGCTAGGTTGGCTGCAGCGCAACACTCTGTATGTTCTTCGCTAGCCGCCTTTGCGCTACTAGCAGCGATGGTCACCAGCTGAGGTTTTATCATGATGATCGGGATGCCCTCGTCATCAGATCTTCGCCGCGACGAAGGCGAAAGCCACTTTCACGATCTCAAATATCGCCACACCTCAACCCCCTAACTTTTCTCTCTCGAACACCGTTTGTGTGCCGAGAGCCTACTTAACAGCTGTTAAGTTATGCCATGCCAGCCGCACGAGATCGGAGTTTAACAGCTGTTAAGCCGCGTTCCGCCGGCCAATCAATGCCATGACCATTGGGCCACAGGAAAACTCGCCTGCCGCAGCTTTGGTAGTCAGAGCTCGCAAGTATCCACCAGGCGATCTTATGTCGGCGAAGCGTTCCAGCATGGCAGCAACGACGATCGACGCTTGCTCCGGACCCATGAACCGCTGTGCTTCTTCCCATGCAGACGCACTGATCCCCATGGCTGGCCGCACATGGCACGCCGCATCGAAGAGCTGATGCCAATGCCGGATCTCACCTTGGTAGAAGGTCTTGAGCGAGGGACATGCCGCGATCACTAGGTGGAGCGGGATCTTTGGCAGGTGTCTTGTGTCCTGTTCATCAACGTCAGCCACCGGTTCATTCGTATCCACATCTGGCACACCCGCCGCCGCTCCGCTTTTTTCTAAAGCAGGTTCAAGATCTATAGATTCTTTATTTGAATTATGATGGTGACGCTCAGATTGGGCATCATTGGTGTTCATTTCTTCTGTTTCAGGGCCATCAATGATGTTGCGTGCCTGGTCAAGGAGAGCTTCAAGGTCGGCTCGATAGGCCGCAAGGTCCTCAATTGAAAGCTTGCGGCGAAGCGCGCGGGCTGTGAGGGCAGCCTTGTCGCGAAGCTGATCCCAGAAGCCTAGGCCTGGCTGCATCTCGTCTCCGAACTCTGCGAGGGCCGCGAGATCACGCCGCATGAGGCTTACGACCTCTCTCAGACGCCTGACGCGCTCCTCAGCCTCACGTACGGCCTCTGCCGCCCGTGCTATCTCCTCGGACTGGCAGTAGAGCGGGGAAAGATCGAAGCCAAAGGCGACGCGCTCTTCGCCGTGCTTGCGGACGTAGCGCTTTCCATTGGGGCTATCACGCCGCTGGAGCAAGCCAGCCTCGACAAGACGCGCGAGGTGACGACGCATAGTGGAGCAGGGCATACCATTCAGGCGCTCACAGATCGCCTTGTTCGAGGGGAAGACTACCATCTCGGCGTTCCCGCCAAGTGCATCGTCTGGAAAGAAGCTGAGAAGCCCCTGCAAAACAGTCAAATCACGTTCTGACACGCCAAAGGCCGCTTGCGCCTTGGAGAGCTCGCGCAGGAGTTCCCACTTGTTAACGGGTCTGGCCGGAACAGATGCCTCGGGTCGCTCGATGACGCGCAAATGGCCGTGCGAAATCGGCCGCATAAACGGCGAAATTGGTGTGTAATCCATGAAAATGTTCACGAAGACAAAAATTCTAGGGCCCGCGAATCGCTTTGCGCTTGCGGGGTAGGGGCTAGAACGCTACATTCAGAGGTGCGAAAACTGAGATTTTGTAGCGGGCTGATCCCGGTGCGAAACCTTACAAAGGTCTCGTGAAGCTAGCTTCTCGGGGCCTTTTTCTTTTTGCCTGTATCGTGCCTCCTTCTTGTTGGTTGCTCTTCCTCAGTCTTCTGAACGCTTCCAGCGCTCATGAAGCTCGGTAATCAGCTTTGGGGCATTGCCCTCCAACCAGCTGATAAAATCAGGTTCATCCGTCGTCAGATCGAGTTTAAGCTGCTTGCCTTGGCGGCCGGTCTTGACCGTCGCAGCTCCGACACCGGGGATCGCCAAAGCAGGCACGCCTTTTCTAGACGGGCTTGCTTTCTTCTCTGCGCTCTTTGCAGCTGCCAGAACTGCGAGAAACGCACGCTCAGAAACCTCATCGACCGAGCCGGAACTTTCGGACTTAGCTGCATGAGCTACGGCTTGCAGTTGGTCTCGATCACCGTCGTAGGCACCCAAAGCCTTTTTGAGCTCTTCCCATCTCGGGCGACCAATCCCGGGAGCCGCACCAATTGCCTGGATGAGTTCTTCGCCGACCGTCCGAACGACACTCAAGAGTTGTGAAACCCCAGCTTCGTGGAGGTTAAGGACTTCGGCGACACCTCGATTGGTGCGCTCAGCCCCTTCCAAATGATCACCGTCCAGAAGTGCCGTCGCAACGAGCGCACGCTCAATAAAGCTCAGATCACGACGCTCTTGGTTCTCGAGAAGCTGATCTCGAAGCGCTTGATCACCCTCAACCTCTGTGACGATGGCTCGAACTTTGATACCGAGTTCGCGACATGCTTCTAAGCGTCTGCGGCCATAGATCAGGTTGTAGCGATCGCCTTCCAGTGGGCGGACCAAGACAGGCACACGCTGACCGTTCTTGGAAATAGAGTTCTTCAGGCCCTCAACTTCAATCTGAAGCCTGTCATCCAACCGTCCTTCGGTAACAATCTGCGCCGGATCGATCTCAAAAACACCGCCACGCAGTCGGCGCCCTTCAAGAGCGTCAGGAGCGTTGCGAAGGGTCTGCAGCGGCAGGCCAAGTTTAGGCTTTCTTGCCATTCCGCCCCCATGTGTTCTGGATGATTTCAGCGATCTCATCGTTCACTGCGTTCATAGATTCGATCGCACGATCAAACGTCTGACGCGTGAAGTCCCTCTTGTCAGCTTCGTAGAGCGTTTGCTTGGTCAAGCCGGCATCAGAAATTGCGGTCGATTCAACCATGTGATTGGTCAGGACCGACCTCCCAAACAGCCCGCGAATGAAGGCGATGACTTCGGTTTGTGGCGCGTCGCCGACTTTGTATCGCGTTGGCAAGAAGCGCAGCCAATCGAAGCGCAGATTTGCGCCTGCATCCCTGATTACTCCCAGGAGATCCGCCGTCATTCGCAGGAATTGGGACATCGACATAAGGTCAAGCATCTGCGGGTGAACCGTCACGAGGACGCCCGAGGACGCGGAAAGTGCTGACATCGTCAAGAAACCAAGCTGCGGCGGGCAGTCGATCACAACAACGTCGTAGTTCGCTTCAACACTATCGAGTGCGTCATGAACTCTCGCGAAGAACGCTTTCGCTCCGCCTCGCTGGATAGCAGCAGGCGTCTCGTGCTCGAACTCCATGAGTTCAAGGTTGCCTGGGATGAGATCAAGGCCGCGAATGTAAGTCTTGCGGATCACTTCGGAGATCGGAACCGGATCGTCGTAGCGAACGGCATCATAGAGGGTTCCGCCCTCCATGAGGTCGAGTTCTGGCTGGATTCCGTGAAGAGCCGAAAGAGATGCTTGGGGGTCGAGATCGATCGCAAGAACTCTGTACCCCTTGAGCGCCAAGCGCTGAGCGAGGTGAGCAGACGTCGTCGTTTTGCCGCTTCCGCCCTTGAAGTTCACCACTGAAATGACTTGAAGCTCGTCACCGTCGCGACGCCCAGGCACGTAAGTTCCAGACTTTTTTGCGTTTCCTTCAAGCGTCTGCCGGATTTCCCAGATATCGTCGAGCGTATAGCGGCGATGACTTCCCGCCGTCGTCTCGACGTCAACGATCTTTCCTTCTCGATGAAGCTTCCGAAGATAGGTATGGTCGACGCCAAGGAGCTCAGCAGCTTCGCCGCTGGTCAAAGTGCGCATCACCTTCTTTGCATCCGGTGGGAAGTGCGCAGCGCGCTGAGCATGCAGGTTCGACGCGAGAAGTTCCGCGTAGTGCCCGATGGCGATATCTAGATCCTGTTCTGCTTCGCTCAT
>NZ_CP071701.1:0-185428 GCF_042192375.1 Pseudophaeobacter sp. TrK17 | reverse complement strand
CAGAGACTGGTGGTGGGGTGATCCGCGTTTCAGACCGGATGCAGCAGGGGTATAGTTATTGTTTGACCGCCAAAACCGGGGAGGGGTTCGACGAGGCTTTCACCCCGTTCCACACCCCGGCTGAGATGCTGGCGCTGGGGGTTTTTGAGGGCAAATACCTGAATGACTGCCGCGATGAGTTTCCGAGCAGTTGGTTTGACGAGGCCAAGCTGTCAGAGATGCCCGATGTGACGATGAACTACTTTGGCATCAAAAGCCGCCAACCCCTGAGCCATTGGCAAGACAAGGGCTGGATCTACGGCCCGGATCCGCGCGGCTGGTTTCAGTGGTACTGCCGCTATTACATGGGGCGTCGTCTGGCTGAGGTCGATCAAATTCAGATCAAACGCTGGCGCGGTTTTGCGCGACACGCCGGGCAGATCCGCGCCAATTGTTACCCGGGGGATGTCTTCTGCCGACCGCGTCAACGGCAGGCCCTTTTGCAATGGGCCTACGATCCATTTATCTGATCACGGCCCTGAGCCGGGCAGGAGCCGTGCTTTAGAGTAGCAACTCTTGCGTCGCAGCCAGGTCACGGCGCAGGGCTTGCAAATCGGCACTGATCAGCGGTTCAGCACCATTTTCCAGGCAGTTCGCCAGATGGGTGACATGGTCCTGCATCAAAGCGAGCTTTTGCGTGATTTCTTTGGCTGTGGTTTCGGGCAGAGGGCTTGGCTCTGCGCGGGTGTCCGCGGGGAGGGTGCTGTCCGTCAAATGCTGCTGCTCGGCGTGGTATTTGCGCAGTTCAAGTTTCATGCGGGCTGAGAACAGTTTAAAGAGATCGGTTTTGAGTGTTCTGTCCAAAAGTTCGCGATCATGCTGCAGGGCTAAATGGCCGATCACCTGGCCGGTCTCATCCCGAATGTTTAGGCCCAGGTAGGAGACAAGACCATGTTTCTTGTTTTGTCTCTGTTCGGGAAAGGCTTCTTGCAGTTCGGTGCGCACAAAAAACACATCGTCATTTTCGAGATGAATACAGGGAGTGCCCTTATAGGGAATGATCTTGCCCTCTGCCTGTGGGAGAAGCTTGCCGTCCTGACAATAGGCCAGCAGGCGAAAGCAGCTGTCGTCCCCAGCGATACATTCGGAAACAAAGGCAACACGGACCTTCAGTGCGGTTTGCATTTGTTCGGTGAGCAGGCGCAGCGCGTCCAGATTGCCGGTGAGATCTGAGCCTTCAACCAAGGCCGACAAAATCCGCATGGCATGCAGGGTGACAAGCTCGGCGCTGAGGCGCGCGACAAACAGACCAATTGTTTCGAGCACATGATCCGCCTCTTCCTGATCAATCTCGCGCCGCCAGGAGGCCTGAACTAGGCCAATGGGATCGCCTTCTTGGTTGGTCAGTGGAAAGCCGATGTAGCTGAGAATGTTTTGGTCCGAAAACAGGTTGTCCTTTGTGTAGGTGTTTCGAACATCTTTGAGCAGAACTTTGGGCTGGGCGGTTTGGATCACCTCGATACAGGGGGTGACGCAGGCCTGGTAATCAAATTCACCGATAGGTTTGCCGTCCATACTGCCGGCCAGGACGCTGATCCGTTCGTCCTCCATGACCATGAGTTCACCAACGGTAACGATATCAATTTCAAAACAATCCGCCAGGGTCTCGGCAAAGAACTGCATGAAGCGGTGGCCCGTGGAACTGGAGAGGATCAGCAGCTCGTTGGAACTATTCTGGCCGTTCCACTCATTCTCTTGTGATGTCAGTTGCTGCATTTATAAACTCACTACTCCAACACTATATGACATATCTCAGTCAGCCCGTAGCCTTATATAGGCACGACATCTGCCTTTTCTTAACATAGTGGGTATAGGACGCGCCCAAGCGTCACTTTGGTCTCCTTTAGATCCTGCATAGAATGGCGGAGTATTCAAGAAACAGAATTTCTGGCCGAAGGAGGAGTGCGAATCTCTTGGCACAAGAGAGGGGAGGGGGGCTTATGGGGCTGTGAAACTTTCTGTTGTTGGGGTTTGGGCAGCGGTTTTTGGCCTATTTTCCTGAAAGGATCCATCGCCAGTGGTGATTTGTCTGGTTCTCTCTCGTTTCTAGACGTGGTAGGAAGGGGAAAAGTTTTTGTTGGAGACTGATTATGACAATCCGTAGAATTTTGATTATTGGATCTTCACTAGGTGCCTTTGCAAGTTCTGCTTTCGCGGCAGTGGAGCCTCTAAATTGTAAAGAGCCTGTTAATGCAGCTAAGGAAGAGTGCTTTTGCCAAGACAGCAATATTTCTAACCTGTCTGATGCAGACAAAGAACTTTGTGTGGCCTGGATTGCCAATGGCGGCGTGCCCGTTGGTGGCGCTGGAGTTACCAACTTTGCGCCACTGATTGCGCCGGTTGCCGGTGTTCTGGGCGCTGCTGCTGCAGCAGGTGCTGGTGGGTCCACAACTGGTACAACCGGTACGACTGGGACCAACTGAACCCTGTTGGCACTTTAGAAATCCACTGAATCGGCCTGCCGTTTGGTAGGCCGATCTGTTTTGTACCTAAGCCAGGACTTGGCATGGCTTAGGTTGGAAACTTAGGTTCAGTTAGCACTAGGCTATTGAAAATGAAATGTTATCTGGGCCAATCTTAGCAATGGTAAGCCTGCCGGTGGCATAGGCCCCGGTGTCGATTGCAATTCGTCCATTGCTGACCGTTGCACTGTCCACAATGGTGTGGCCATGGACAATCCAGATGCCATCCTGGCGGGGCGTTTTCTCAAACTCCGGATGCCCCCATAACAAATGACGCTGTTGCTGATCTTGTGGCGCCGCTTTGGGATCGGCCGCCGCATGAACGACAACAACATTTCCCGAGCTGAAGCTCTGGGGGAGGGCCCTTATCCAATTGATCAGCTCCGCCCCCATCTCAGCGACCAGGGCATCCCGAGCCGCAAGCACTCTGTTGGGGTCACTGGTCTCGGTTACGCCTCTGACGCCAAAGCTGGCCAGAGTCTGTAATCCCCCATAGCGCAGCCAGCGCGGACCCTGGCCAGCGGGGTCGTCGAGAAATCTGAGCAGCATTTCTTCATGGTTGCCCTTCAAACACTGAATGTCGCGACGGTCGCGCAAAAGACGCAGGACCTCGGCGCTGTTCTCACCACGGTCGATGTAGTCGCCGACACAGACGATTGGACCAGAGGACGGCAGCTGGTCCAAAGCCCGGTTCAAAAGATCCGCGCGGCCATGGATATCTCCAATCACATAGAAGGGAGTGACAGGGGCAAGGGGCGGAAAAACTGTTGAATTCCTGCGTAGTTTGGCAATCCATGCGCCAATCATTGTGGTGTCTCCATGGGTAAGGTACAGAATGTGATATTTGAGGCGCAGATGACGAGGAACCGTTATCCTTTGCTGGGGAAATTGTGAAGTGAGCCGAGTAATTTGCTAGGGCTTTAGCACGAATTTGTTTGGATGGTTTTAATGCGATTTCTCGTTGCGATATCCGGTTTGTTCTTGGCAGGGGCTGCCTGGTCTCAAAACCTGTCTAACTATGGGACGCCTGGTTTGATCGAGATGCCGACGGCCGAAGTTATGCCGGATGGGCAACTGGCGACTACTGCTTTTCTGATGCGGGACACGAGTAGAAATACAGTTACATTCCAAATCCTACCCAGGGTGTATGGGAGTTTCAGATACTCTTACATCAAAGATTTTGACACCACTGAAAGCCGGTATGACCGTAGTTTTGATATTCACTATCATATTCGCAATGAGACGCGCTATGGACCAGCTCTAGCGGTTGGTCTTCGAGATTTTGGTGGTACGGGGCTTTATAGTGGAGAGTACCTTGTCGCGACAAAAACCTTTGCTGACCGCTGGAAAGTCACTGGTGGATTGGGCTGGGGGCGCCTTGGGCTTCGCAACAGCTTTTCGAACCCACTCGGCGCTTTGGACGACCGGTTCAATACGCGTCCAACAGGTACAGCTGGACGCGGTGGTCAGTTCAGTCTGAACCAGTGGTTCCGCGGACCCGCTGCCTTTTTTGGAGGTGTGCAGTATAATTTGAATGACCGCCTGACGCTAATGGCTGAGTACTCATCGGATACGTACCCTCGTGAGACGACAAATGTCGGCTTTGATGCGAGTAACCCTCTTAATCTGGGTGTAAGCTATAAGCTTGAAAACGGTGTCGCTCTGAATGGGTACTATATGTATGGCTCTACACTGGGGCTGCAAATTAGTTATTCGCTTGACCCGCGGAAAGCGCGAGCGCCAGGCGGGCAGGACGCTGCTGCTCCTGCTCTCAGTTCTGCGCAGCAGGTCGCGGCGGCAAGTTGGAACCTGCCACCCGAGCAGACTGCCGGTGATGGCCCCTCGACTCGTGATGTATTGCGCAGCCGGTTGAGCGATCAGGGCCAGCGCCTGGTAGGATATGAGGTTGCGGGAACGCGCGCCATTGTTGAGGTGGAAAACAACAAGTTCCATGTTTCGGCGCAGGCGATTGGCCGCACTGCACGTGCCATGGCCAACACGCTGCATCCCTCAGTCGAGGTTTTTGTGATTACCCTGCGCCGTCAGGGGCTGCCGATCACCTCAGCAGAAATTCGCCGCGCCGACCTGTATGAGCTGGAAAACGAGTTGGATGGCGCCTGGACGACCCTGGCGCGCGCCTCCATTCGCGATGAGCCAAACGGCTTGCCGACTGGAACGGTCGAAGGCGCCTATTCGCACCTGAGCTATTTTCTCGGACCTTACGGTCGTTTGTCCTTCTTTGACCCAGATAATCCGCTGCGTTACGAGGTCGGCGTCTCTGCCCGCGCCACCTATGTGGCGCGTCCAGGTTTGACCTTTCTCGGGGTGCTTCGCCAACCTGTTGCCAGTACCCTTGCCGACACGACCCGGGTATCGGATTCTGTCCTGCCACATGTGCGCTCCGATTGGGCCAGATATTCGCAGGAGTCAGATCTGCAAATTGGCAACTTGACCGCTGAATACCTGTGGCGCCCTGGACCGGACCTGTTTGCTCGTGTCACGGCAGGCTATCTGGAGGAGATGTATGGCGGTCTGTCGGCTGAACTGCTCTGGTTTCCCTCTGAAAGCCGCCTCGCTTTTGGAGCCGAGCTCAACTACGTCAAACAGCGTGATTTTGACATGTTGTTTGGGTTCCAGGACTACGATGTCCTAACCGGACATGTGTCGATGTACTACAACACGCCAGGGGACTATCACCTACAGGTTGATGTCGGGCGCTATTTGGCCGGGGATGTGGGCGTGACCTTTGGCTTGGATCGAGAGTTCAACAATGGCTTTAAAGTTGGTGCTTTTGCGACATTGACCAATGTCTCATCTGCAGAATTTGGCGAAGGCTCTTTTGACAAGGGGATCCGTTTTGAGGTGCCACTCTCCTGGTTCACCGGAACCTCGAACAAGGCCAAGCTGCGTCAGGTCATCCGCCCAATCCTGCGCGATGGTGGTGCGCGGCTCAATGTGGCCAATCGCCTGTATGAATATACGCGGGAAGAGCGGGCAGGGCGCCTTGTTGGTCAATGGGGGCGGTTCTACCGATGAAACAGTCCATTTTTGCTCTCTGTGCTGCCGCACTTCTGTTTGGCTGTACCAATGATGGCGACAGTCTTCAGCAACTTCGCAAAGTGGTGCAACCGGGCAAGGTGGTTGCCTCGGATCCGCGGGTCGAAAGGCTGATCGAAACCAGAGCGCCGCGTAAACAGGTGAGCTTTGAACGCACTGATCTGGCAGGCGTTGTTGCCTTGGAATCCAGTCGTGACGGGATAGAGACTTGGCTGTCGGTAGATGGTGCGGCCTTGATCATGCAACAGGGGATGGTTGTGGGAAGCCGTGGTTTCGGAGGTGGCTTGATGGCCTCGGATGTTACTCAATCCCTGGATGCAGTGTTGTTAGGGCAGGGGGATTATGCCCTTCGGTTTCATAGCTTCCTAAATGGCAATGATGAGACAGTGACGCGCAGCTACAAATGTGAGGTCAAGTCCTTGGGCGCCAACCCTGCAACCATTCTTGGGGAGTTGGTTCCGGCGCGCCAGGTGACGGAAACCTGCCGCAGTTTGGACCAGGTATTTGTGAACTCTTATTGGGTTGCAGATGCCGGAGGAGGCATCATTCAGTCACGCCAATGGTTGGGTGACTTCTTAGGCTCAGTGACATTGCGTGACATTCCTCAGGATGCGTTTTGATTATTCAGGTGATCAGATACGGCAGAGAGGGAAGAATCAGCGACTGAAAAAACCGGGGCTGCATTTTGCCGCATGCTTCCGGAGGCTGTAGGAATTTGGCGGTGGCAGCCTAATCGGCGCCTAAGGTTTGTGCAAGATCAGACACATCTTTGGGGCGATTATGCATCGTTCATTTTGTGAGAGCCTCGAAACTATTTCAAAAAACAACGACTTACGTTCTGCCTCTATGGGGTAATTCTACCTTGGGGTGAATGCTGAAGCTGAGGTGCTTGGAGCAGAGTATTTAGGGTCAGGATGCATTGATTTTTGTAGCGCTGCGTGATTCACGGCTCGGAAAATGGAGCGGTGACATGAGCGACCTTTACTGGCTGACCGACGAGCAGATGGCCAAGCTTTCCCCTTTCTTCCCGAAGTCGCATGGCAAGCCTCGCGTCGATGATCGGCGTGTGTTGAGCGGGATTATTTTCATCAATCGCAATGGCTTGCGTTGGCGCGACGCTCCAGCCGCCTACGGTCCACACAAGACGCTTTACAGTCGTTGGAAGCGGTGGAGCGAGAAAGGCATCTTCGCGCGGATGATGACCGGGCTCGCTGCGGCGCACGGCGAACAGAAGACTGTGATGATCGACGCGACATACCTCAAGGCACATCGAACAGCGACCAGCATGGCCGCTAAAAAGGGGGGCGTGGTCGCCTGATCGGTCGCACCAAAGGTGGTATGAACACCAAGCTGCACGCAATCTGTGACAGCCAGGGAAGACCAATCGATCTGTTCGTCACCGCCGGACAGGTCAGCGATTATATCGGCGCACGGGCACTGCTCAGCGGCCTGCCAAACGTCAAATGGCTGCTCGGAGATCGTGGCTATGACGCAGATTGGTTCCGAGAAGCGTTGAAAGACAAAGGGATACGCGCCTGTATCCCGGGTCGAAAGCAGCGCAAGACGGCGGTCAAATACGACAAGCGCCGATACAAACGGCGCAACCGCATCGAGATTATGTTTGGCAGGCTCAAGGATTGGAGACGCGTGGCGACACGCTATGACCGCTGTCCCAAGGTCTTCCTCTCAGCCATCGCGCTCGCTGCTGTTGTGATCTACTGGTTATGAATCCTGACCCTAGGTCATTAACCACGAAATCAACTATCTTAACTACCTGTTTACTTTCGTTCAGGTGGTGCGGTATGAATCCTAAAGTTTTAGATTCCTTTTAAGTAAGTTGTAACTATGCTAGATTTTTGGCTTCCGCTTTTTGCGTCTATCATTGCTTGTGGTGTTTTAGTTGTTACAAAAGCTAAACATTTAAAGTTCACTGGAGCGGGAGATGATACTTCCGCAGTTCAAGCCTCACATACAGTTCCCACGCCGCGTATTGGCGGTGTAGCCGTCATGACTGGTATGGTTACTGGCGCGCTGGTCGGCTTGTTACAGGGCCACACTACGTACCTTGTCCTGTTGTTGACAGGCCTCCCAATGTTTCTAACCGGCCTCGGGGAAGATCTGTTTCGCCATATCTCGACCAAGGTCCGGTATCTTGCCACGGTTGTTTCCGCCGCAATCGCGGTTTGGGTGACGGGCATCTGGATCACCACTGCTGACTCCTACGGGTTGGAATGGGCTTTTGCACTTCCTCCGCTTGCCATTTTGATCACCCTGTTTGTTGTGGCCAGCTACTGTCATGCCTTCAACCTCATTGACGGGCTGAACGGGCTTGCTTCGGGTACGGGGATTTTGATCGCGGTTGGTTTGGCTGGAATTGCGGTGCAGTCCGGACAGCAAGAGATCGTCAGTATGTGCATGATCACAGCTGTCTCGATTGCCGGCTTCTTTATCTTCAATTTCCCCTTCGGCCGTATCTTCCTAGGCGATGGTGGAGCCTATATCATCGGCTATATGCTCACCTGGATTGGATTGGTGATTCTGCATCTTGAGCCTGCCACATCAACCTGGGCGCTGTTCCTGGTGTTCTTCTGGCCCTTGGCAGATACACTTTTTGCCATCTACCGCCGCCTGAGCCGCGGCGTGAGCCTGGATACCGCTGATCGGCTGCATTTTCACCAAGTGGTGCTGCGCGGACTTGAGATCTTCTTCCTCGGTCGTAACAAGCGCAGTACGGCAAACCCACTGGCGACAAGTGTTCTGCTTCCTGTGATTGCTGTGCCGATTTTCACCGGGGTCTACCTGTGGAACAATCCACTGGCGTCGTTCCTTGCCTTGGTGTTCTTTGGCTTTGCTTTTGTCCTGAGTTATCGCATCGGCATTCGCGCTGCCCAGGCGCGCTTGCGCCGCCCCGGTGCCAAGCAAGAGAACACAAGAGTTCAGCCTGCTGAGTAACAATTGGCAGTCGATGTTTTTCATAAATGCCGCTGCTGGTTCTCTGGAGCGAAACCCAGGGGGTGTTAGGGGAAAACCCAGACTTTCCACCTATGTTCAACTTATTATCATGACACATGACCCATATCGGCGGGTTGTGAAAAGGCTGAAAACTGGCTAGAAGTTTTCACACTTAGGCGAATTTTATGTGGACGTTACGTTGAAGATTCTTCTGCCCTTTGTTGCCGCCCTTTTCCTTTCGAACTGCGGCGTAGCTTATCATTCTTCTTCGGTTTCTCCGGGGATCTCCTCCTCTGGGTCGAAGGTGCGTGTCATCCCATTGACGGCGGAGTCGGTGCTTGTGGCCAACCGAAGCGCTTATTCGCCAAAGCAACTGCCTGATGCATTCTTTGCCTCGGCTGGCGCGCCTGGCGGGTTGCGCGTTCCAAACGCAGCTGTGGAACCGGCATATAGGCCGGAAACCAGGCCGGGGCATGTAGCAACGCGGCTGCCGCCAACCCCAGCGAAAACACCTTATCGTATTGGTATCGCGGACACATTGTTGTTGGCCACACCTAGTGCCTCGTCCTCGGTTGAGCAGCTTACAGGACTTTTGGCGGCGCAAAATCGTCGGCAGGGATATTCGGTCCAAGATGATGGATCTATTTCCATTCCTGACGTCGGGCGGGTGCTTGTTGCCGGGAAGTCCCTGGAAGAGGCGGAAAGCGCTGTCTTTAATAGTCTGGTTGAAGCGGGCATCAACCCGGCCTTCAGCTTGGAAATCTCAGAGTTCAATTCGCAGCGCGTGTCGGTTGGCGGTGCCGTGAATAATCCAACAGTTGTGCCGCTGTCGTTGTCACCTTTGCGACTAAACCAGGCGGTGAATGCTGCGGGTGGCTTCTCTCTGAATGATTTGGATTATGCCTCCATTCGGATCTACCGTGATGGCACATTGTACCAGATCCCTGTCAAAGAGTATTATAGCAAAGGCTCCTTGCAGAATACGCTTCTGGTGGATGGGGACAGTGTCTTTGTTGATACCGAATTTGATCTGGACAAGGCGACGCTCTATTTTGAACAACAGATCAAGCTGACCGAATTTCGCCAATCGGCGCGCAATACTGCCTTGTCCGAACTAGCGCAGGAAACGGCTTCGCGTCGTGCAGAGCTGGGAGAACGACGCAGCAATTTTGAAAATCGCGTTGCTCTGGACGCAGTGGAGCGGGACTATGCTTATGTTCTGGGCGAGGTTGGTCGGCAATCGCGGTTCCCACTGCCTTTTGGGCACAAGGCCACTTTGGCGGATGCGCTCTATAGCGAAGCGACAGGCTACAACAACCGTACCGGTGACCCACGTCACATCTACATTCTGCGCAGCAGCAATGATCCGGCGGAGTTTTCCGGAATGACGGCCTGGAACCTTGATGCACGCAATGCTGCAAATTTCGTCCTCGCAACACGCTTGGAACTTCGACCCAACGATGTTGTTTTCATCGCGGAGCAGCCCGTTACAAAATGGAACAGAGTTCTCACTCAGCTTCAACCAAGTATTGTAACCAGTACGGCAGCTGCTGCAGTTAACTAATTCCCCTGATTTGAATTTTCAAATGAGGCCTAGTCGATCGGAACCTTTTACGTGAGCACATTCGAGAATATTTCCCACAAGGGTGTTTCTTTGTCAGTTCAAGAGAGTTCGCAGATCGTGTCCCCACAGTCTCATTCGGATGATGAAATTGACCTGGGCCAGCTGTTCCGAACTTTGTGGCGCGGCAAGCTCTGGATCCTTTTCTCCATGTTGGTGGCGATCCTGGTAGGGGGATACTATGCCTATGCAGTTGCTGTTCCTGTCTATTCAACTACTTCCGTCGTGACGCTGCAGAACCGCCAGGAACAGGTGGTTGATTTTGATAGTGTCGTTTCTGGTTTGGGTGGAGATCAGATAAGTCTCAATACCGAGGTCGAGATTCTAAAGTCTCGTGAGTTGATCCAAAAGCTTGTTCTCAAGCTGGACCTAGTGAGCGACCCAGAGTTCAATCCCAGCCTCCGCGAGGAAACAGGGCTTTCTGTATCTGGCGTGATTAGCAACGTAAAGGCTTTGGTGTTTGGTGCCCCGCCAATGAGACCGGAGGTAACGGAGGAACAGGTGCTGGAGCGGGTTACAACCGCAGTTCGGTCCACTATCTCCATCTCCAATACCCGTAACACCTATGTTTTCAATGTCACCGCAACAACTGAAGGCGCGCAAAAATCAAAACTTATTGCGAACACTCTGGCGGATCTTTACGTTCTGAACCAGTTGGATGTGAAATTTGAAGCAACGCAACGGGCAACCGCTTGGCTGACTGAGCGGGTTGCTGATTTACAGGTTGATCTGGAGGCTACTGAGGCGCGTGCCAAAGAATTCCATGCTGGCACCGAATTGATTAGCCCGGAAGTCCTGGAAGGTTTGAACCGACAGGCCAAAGACACGCGCGAGCGACTAAAAGTGACCTCGGAGCGGGTAACCCTGCTTTCACTGCGTATCGCCGAAATGCAGTCTGCGTTTGAGGGCAAGGATCGGGCCGAAATGGCGCGGGTTGCTAACAACCCAACTCTGACGCAAGGACTGGTGCGGGTTGAGGCTGGCAAAATGCCCGCTGAGCTCTTTGATAGCCAATTTGAACAAGTTCAACGAAGTGAAGCCGTTGGCCTGAGCCGTTTGAAAACCCAGGTGACGGGTCTGTCACAGTCATTGACTACAATTGAAGGACAGATTGAACGGCAGTCCAAGGATTTGGTTACATTACAGCAATTGACGCGAGAAGCAGAAGCCGCGCGGTCGATTTATGAGTATTTTCTAGGCCGCCTAAAGGAAACTTCTGTTCAACAGGGGATTCAACAGGCGGATAGTCGAATTCTTTCTCAGGCCGTTTTGCCTGGAGGCCCATCGGCACCAAGAAAATCACGCATTCTGGCGCTGTCGGCGATTTTGGGTTTGATTGTTAGTGTTGGCGGGCTTTTGTTGCGGGAATTCATGTCCAATTCGTTCCGCTCATCTCAGCAGTTGTACGCTGCTACGGGCCTCACTGTGTTGGGGCAGGTGCCCAAGTTTCCTGGCCACAAACGAAAAGGGGTTATCGAGTACCTTAAGGACAGGCCAACCTCAGCAGGGGCTGAAGCTATTCGTAATCTTCGAACTTCCATTATGCTGTCGAATGTTGATAAACCCCCTCAGGTAATTATGTTGACCTCTTCAATTCCGGGAGAAGGCAAAACTACGCTGTCTATGGCGCTTGCTCAGAGCTTTTCGGGTCTCAACAAAAAGGTGCTCTTGATCGAAGGTGATTTGCGAAGACTAATTTTCTCTCAGTATTTCAGCGCGGGAAATGCCGAGAAGGGATTGGTTTCTGTACTGTCCGGAGATTGCACCCTTGAAGAGGCCGTACACCCGGTAGATATGGTTGGTACGGATGTTTTGGTTGGTGAGAAGACGCAGACAAATGTTGCTGACCTGTTTGAATCTGAAAGATTTGCTCAACTGATGGAGTTGGCCCGCAGCAAGTATGATATCATTTTGATCGATACTCCACCGGTTCTGGTCGTCCCTGATGCCCGTACCATTGCACAGCATGCCGATGCCCTAGTGTTTGCGGTGCACTGGGACAATACCAGTCAAGAACAGCTTTCCGAAGGACTAAAAATGCTCGCGAGCGTCAATATTCAGCCAACTGGAGTTGTGTTGAGCCAGATCGACATGAAAGGAATGAAACGCTACGGATATGGCGGTCAGTATGGTGCTTATTCTCAATACGGTCGTAGGTATTACGTGAATTGATTTTGCCCCAATGATGGAAGAAATTTGTGGCCGTTTAGGAGATTGAGTGGACGAGTTTTTGTCAGCCGCCTCGTGAATGCGATATTCTGAAAGCCGCTGCCGGTTTAGATATTCGCATTCGAATCTAATAGGCCGGAGTTTCCTAGAGGCTATGATAACGTAGAATAACGGGCGTTTGAGGTTGCCATAGCCGGAAGAGGCCGGAAGAGGCCGGAAGTAACCGGAAGACCGCGGATCAACAGCACCCTTCATCAGGGTTTTGGCATCAGTGGCTGCTTCAACTAGGAGAGAAATGTGCTCATTTGGTTGCTAGCATTTTGCGGTGTATTTGAAGTGGTTCCACTTATTCGGACAGTTTTGCGGCTCAGCTAAGATGTAAGTAATCGGATTGGTATCATGCCGCCTTTAGAGTCCGTTCTGCATCGCAGAATGCGTTGTCTGGGGTTCGCTAGTCCAGAGCGGTGTGAGGTCGCTCATTATTGTAGAAGCTGATCCAGTTTTTGATCACTCGTTTAGCTTGGCTTTGATGATGTAACCGCCCCCCGACGGCATCGATGTGCCAAGGTGGGTCTGCAATGATCCACAAAAAGGAGAGCGGTCATGTCGGATATTATCACAGTCGGACTCGATTTGGCGAAGAATGTATTCCAAGTGCATGGAGCTGACGGCACAGGCCGGGCGGTTCTACGCAAGAAGTTGCGGCGAACGCAGGTTTTGGCGTTTTTCATCCAACTTCCGCGATGCGTGGTTGCGATGGAGGCATGTGGAGGCGCGCATTTCTGGGGCCGTGAGATTGGTAAGTTGGGTCACGAAGTAAGACTAATCCCGCCCGCTTACGTCAAACCGTTCGTAAAACGCCAGAAAAACGATGCTTCGGATGCTGAAGCTATTTGTGAAGCCGCGGTGCGCCCGTCGATGCGTTTCGTTCCGGTGAAGAGCGAAGATGTACAGGGCGCGGCTATGGTCTTCCGGGTCCGGGAACTGCTGATCCGCCAGCGCACACAGGCGATCTGAGCTACTCCCCAATCATTGGACAGTTTCCGGCGTAGATTAGGCTACTTTTTGCTCCTGCTGATCGGTTTGGTTTTCTTCTTTTCTCAGCCAATAGACCACGGCTGGTGGTTTGCCGCCAAGGGCGGAATGAGGACGCTTTTGGTTGTAGAACTCGATCCATTTGCCGACACCCGCTTTGGCTTCCGATCCGGTCTCCCAAGCATGCAGGTAGACGCATTCGTATTTCAGGCTCCGCCAGAGCCGCTCGACAAAGATGTTGTCAAGGAACCGGCCCTTGCCATCCATCGAGATGCGCACGCCGGTTCGGCGCAGCCGATCCGTCCAGGCAAAGGACGTGAACTGGCTGCCCTGATCGGTATTCATGATTTCGGGTGGGCCGAACCTGGCGATGGCCTCGTTCAACGCCTCGACGCAGAAGTCAGCTTCCAGCGTGTTTGATATCCGCCAGGCCAGCACCTTGCGGGTGCGCCAATCCATGATGGCGACCAGATACAGAAAGCCCCTGCGCATTGGCAGATACGTGATGTCGGCGCACCAGACCTGATTGGGGCGCTCCACCCGTAGGCCACGCAGCAGATAGGGATAGGTCTTGTGCCCTTTCGCCGCTTTACTGGTGTTTGGTTTCTGATAGATCGGCATCAAGCCCATCAGCCGCATCAAGCGTCGGATGCGCTTCTCGTTCACCAGATGACCTTCGTTTCGCAGATGCCAAGTCATTTGCCGGACGCCAAAGAACGGTGTTTCCAGAAACTGCTCGTCGATCTGCCGCATCAACATCAGGTTCATCGCCGTCTCGCCCTTGGGCATGTAGTAAAACGATGACCGCGAGATCGACAACAGCTTGCACTGTTTGCCAATTGACAGGTTGGTATTGCCAGGCTCGACCATCTTGCGCCTCACTTGCCGATCCACGGCTTGAGCTTTCGTGACAAAAAATCGTTGGCGACGGCCAGCTCCCCGATCTTCGCGTGCAGTTCTTTGACCTGCTCCTCGTCGATCTCTGGGGGCTTCTTTCCGCCACGCTCGAACACGCCGGACGCGCCTTCCAGAAGCGCCCGTTTCCAGCTGTGGATCATCGTCGGGTGAACGCCAAACTGACTCGCCAGCTCAGCAACAGTCCGCTCGCCCTTCAAAGCCTCAAGCGCAACTTTGGCCTTGAACTCGGGCAAATGGTTCTTCCGTTTCGACATTTCTGATCTCCTCTTCGCCGAAGATCAGCAGACAACAAATCGTAGCTTACGTCAGTGTCCGAAATTCAGGGGGTAGCTCAATCAATGCGCTTCGCGGCCATCTGGCGGAGTTTGGAGAGGTGGTTCCCCAAGGCGCAGCAAACGCAGCACGCCTGAGTGCAATCATAGAGGATCCGGCAAGCGGCTTGCCCGAGGAAGCCCGGGCAACGTTGCTGGTCCTGATCGAGACTAAGACCCGTCTCGACAACCAGATCGCCAAGCTCAACGCCGAGATCAGCCAGCGTGCTAAAGAAAATGAGGTGGCGCGCAGGCTGATGACGATCCCAGGTATTGGACCGTTGATCGCCACGGCTCTGGTTGCACTCGCGCCGCCTTCCGAGACATTCCGTAGAGGGCGCGATTTTGCAGCTTGGCTCGGCCTCGTGCCGCGACAGCATTCGACAGGCGGCAAGCAGCGGCTCGGGGCGACGACAAAGATGGGGGAGCGGTCTTTGCGGCGGTTGCTGATTATTGGAGCCAACAGCGTCATCATAAAGCGGCATGTCCATCCAATGGCACAGCCGGGCACTTGGCTGGGAGGAATGCTGTTGCGCAAGCCGCCAATGCTAGTGCGCGTTGCGCTGGCGAACAAAATGGCGCGGATTGTCTGGGCGCTCATGGTGAAAAAAGAAGTTTACAGAGCTCCGGCTGCGACGGCGTAAGCCGACTGACAGCCGCGAGGACGTCGGAACGGAGGAGGGCAAGGAGTTGTATGGCGCAACGGTCGTGAGACGGGATTGGGAAAACCAGTGTGCAACAGAGTGCCTTTGAGCACGCGGCTTTGATCTGGACCTGATCTTCGAACACCATACGGGCCCGCGACATCTGTGAGGTCGCATCATGAGGCCGGACATATGTCAGCACCCGACGACGCGCCAAAATCAGCTCTGAAGATACCTCTTGCGTTAGGGGCGGTTACATATGTTGCACAAATGGGTTGATGGGATTCACTGTATGAATCCAGCGTGATAGCTGCAGGGGATGAGCAGCTGGTCCCCTACTAAATATAAGACCAAGAATTGGTCGTCTTACAATGACAGTTTGAAGCGGCGCGGATCGTTGTCGGTCTGGTTTGATCCAGAGATGGTGTGGACGCCGCCGCCAAACGGCAAACGCGGTCGGCAACAGCAATTCAGTGACGCCGCTATTCAAACGTGTCTGATGCTCAAAGTCCTTTTCGGCATGCCGCTCCGCCAGACAACCGGGTTCGTTCAGAGCTTGCTGCAGTTGGTCGGGCTTGATTGGTCAGTGCCGGATTTCAGCACTCTTTGCCGCCGCCAGAAAACGCTGAACGTGAGCCTGCCCTATCGTGGCGGTGCTGGCCCGTTGAATCTTCTTATCGATAGCACGGGGATCAAGGCCGAGGGTGAAGGCGAGTGGAATGCACGTAAGCATGGCGGCTCTAAACGCCGCATATGGCGCAAGATACACATAGGTATCGACGAAGAAACGCTGGAAGTGCGGGCAGTCGAAGTCACGGGCAGCAACATCGGGGATGCTCCCGTGCTGCCCGAACTCCTGAACCAAATCCCGCTTGATCAGGACATCGGCAGCGTCACCGCAGACGGGGCGTATGACACGCGTAAATGTCACGAGGCAATTGCCGCCCGAGGTGCCCATGTAGTGATCCCGCCACGCAAGAATGCAAAGCCCTGGAAGCCCACCAGCGCCGGAGCAATTGCCCGCAACGATGCGGTCAATGCACAACGATATCTGGGCCGCACGGTGTGGCGACACTGGAGCGGATATCTGCGGCCCAATCGGCAGACTTAACACCTCACCCGCCATTTGGCGTGCAAGCGGAAAAGCGTCAGCGGTCATGCACAGCTCTGCATAGGCTTCCTGCATATGCGGAGGGATCGGGTAGTGGATCAAAGTGCCGATATCAGCTGCTCCAAGGCGCTGTTGCAGCGCATCCCGTTCGCTGCTGCGAACGATATACAGATGCCACACAGGATCGGCCCAGTCGGGAACATGGGGCAGGATCAGCCCGCTGTTTTCCAGCCCTTTGGTATAGAAGTCCGCGATCGTCCGGCGACGGTCTGTCCACTCGTCAAGATGTTTTAGCTTCACCCGCAGCACTGCCGCCTGGATCGGATCAAGGCGCGAGTTCACGCCCTGCACCTCGTTCACGTATTTCACGCGGCTGCCGTAGTTGCGGAGCACTTGAACTTTGTCCGCGAGGTCGGCGCGGTTCGTGGTGATGGCACCACCATCGCCCAGGGCGCCAAGGTTCTTGCCGGGGTAAAAGCTCCAGCAGACAATATCGCCATGAGCGCCGATGCGCTGGCCCTTGTAGCGTGCGCCATGCGCTTGTGCTGCATCCTCGACCACGGCGATACCGTGTTCCCGCGCAAGGGTGAGGATCGGATCCATATCGGCGGGCTGGCCATACAGATGGACCGGCAACAGAACCTTTGTCTGCGGTGTGATCGCGGCGGCGATCCGGGCGGGGTCAATGTTATGGGTCGCGGGATCGGGTTCGACCGGCACCGGTGTGGCACCGACTGCGGACACCGCCAGCCATGTAGCGATATAGGTGTTGGACGGTACTATCACCTCGTCGCCTGGACCAACATCCAGCGTGCGCAACGCAAGGATCAGCGCATCCAGCCCATTGGCAAGACCGACAGCATGTTTGGCCTCGCAGTATTCGGCCCATTCAGCCTCAAAGGCATCAACCTCAGGCCCAAGGATGTACCAGCCACTATCCAGCACGCGCATGACGGCTGTATCGATTTCCGGCTTGAGTTCTCGGTAGGATGCGCCAAGGTCGAGGAAAGGGATTTTCAATTTACGCCCTCGTTTACCGCGACGATGAAATCATCATAGTCGCGGAAATAGTCAGCTTCATCATAGGGGTGTGAGGCCAGAACCATGCAAACCGCACCTTGGCTAAAGCTGTCCATTTCGCGCCAGATCAGACGATTGATGTAGAGACCCTTACATCGCCGGTTTGCATGCCCATGTAATTCCGCTCGGCCTTTTGCCCGAGGCAGTCTTCGATGGCGTCGACAAAATCAAGCAAGCGCACCTTGTCGGAATTACCGATGTTCACCACGCGGTAGGGGGCAACAGGCGACAGGCTGTCACCCTCGGGCACCACACCATCGGCCGAACGCACGGGCACCGCATCAATCAGCAGCCGGATTGCGCGGACCAGGTCATCGACATAGGTGAAGTCGCGGTACATATCGCCATTGTTATAAATATCAATCGGACGACCATCGAGCATAGCATCGACGAACTTGTACAGGGCCAAATCTGGCCGACCCCACGGTCCATAGACGGTAAAAAACCGGAACATCGTGGTTGGCAGATCGTAGAGGTGGGCATAGGCATGCCCCATGCTCTCCGAGGCTTTCTTGGTGGCAGCATAAATCGTCAGCTGCGTGTCAGCTTTTTCGGTTTCAATGAATGGCATTTCTACGTTCGCACCATAGACCGAGGACGTCGAAGCCATCATCAGGTGCTGGACTTTGAGGCGACGCGCGGCCTCCATCACATTGAATGTACCGATAATATTGCTGTCGAGATAGGCGCGCGGGTTCTCTAAACTGTAGCGGACGCCAGCCTGGGCAGCGAGGTGGACAATCACGTCTGGTTCAAAATCATCAGCTATCTTGTCGAACAAAACCTGATCTTCCAGCATGCCCTCGGTCGCCGAGAAATTGGCATCCTGCAGTAGCATCTGGTGACGGCGCTGCTTTAGCGTTACGTCGTAATAATCGGTCATCCCGTCATAGCCGTGTACGCGGAAGCCCTCAGAAAGAAGAAGCTTGGCGAGGTGAAAGCCAATGAACCCAGCGGTTCCGGTGATAAGAATACGTTTCATGTTTTACTTCCAATTCGGCTAACGGATACCTTTGATGCGACCTACGAGGTACGTCCAGATTGTGGGGTGGAACCACTGACGGCTAAACACACTGTCTACCTCGAGGGTCTTAGGTAGATGCCCTCGGCTAAGCTCGGTGAGCACACGCTGCAGCGCGCCAAAGGAGGCCGCTTGTTGAAGCACAGGGAAACTCGCGAAATTATCCTTCGTGTCTGGAGTCACTCGTTCGTGTGCCAGAACTGAGCCTGTGTCGACGCCGCGATCAACTAAGTGCAATGTCACTCCAAAGTTAGCAGGGTCATTGCATCTCAGAGCCCAGTATCCTCCATGTACACCTCGATAGTTCGGCGTGATTCCAGCATGAGTATTGATAAAGGGAACTTTCACTGCATCAAGTGTGTTTTTTCCTATAATGCGAGTACCATTCACAAGCACTACGTCCGGTTCTCGTTTCCTTAAAAGACCTTCTACAACGGGGTGGTTAACCTGAGGAACCGCGATGATAGGAGTGGAATGATTGACTTCACTCCGGAGCCCGTATTGTTCAAGGATCTTGCCTTGACGCTCAACAGCGTTCCTGCGCAAAAACGGCATCACGGCCACAATGAATGCAATCTGTCCCACTGTTTCCAAAAATCCTAGGCGATGTAGCCTGTAGCGAAGCATTTTCCCACGGGATACTTTCGACTCAATTATCGCCTCGACGTTTGAATATCCTTGGTCTTCAAGCCAATTCAAGAGGATGTTCGTGGACATGCCAGGACCAGCAAGCACCGAAATCTTCATGACGGATCAGCCATACTATTCGACACCATCCCATACTCATTTTGTAATTGTTGAAAGTGGACAATGATTTGGGAATGATCAGCGTTTCGGAACCGTAAGAGGCTGGGCCAGAACGGGTCAACTGATCGGAACAGGGCTGCCCCAGAGTAGGTCTCAACGTCCCAGTTCGAGGCCGGGGTGAGCTACACTGTGCCAGTGTGGTCATTTTTGAAAATGTGATCACTATCAAAATTCGGATCTCGTTAAACAGGAAAAAACTACCAGAGGGTAGCGGCAAACAAACAGCTCTTGTGTTCGTTGCTCAGGAAAAATCATAGGTCAAAAAGTGCTGCGGAGGTTCCGCTCATCTAAAGGTTAGGGTGTTGAAAAGACAATGTGTTTCTTACTCAGTTGGGTGTCTTTTCTCTCTCCCACACGCATCGATTGCTGTGTCTTAGCTCAAGGAGCCAACGCCAAACACCCGATAACGCACAATAGCGGGCTTGCGGTGCACTCTGTAGCTGTAACAGGGATCGCATTAATTGTCGAGCTGCTAGGGTCAGATACTCCGTAGGTGAAGTGTCTCTCAACTCCAGTTTGGTCAAAGAGCACCATCACATAAGTTAATGATCTGCATAGCTACCGCATCGGAGGTCGCTCTCGCGGTCCGGAAAAGCATCGCAAATACAAATGCGTGTCTGTCCCTAACAGTCTTGAAGTAAAGTTCAAGCGTTGATTACAAGTCTAGGCATTTATCAGCCAACTTCCATGATGCGTCGTCGTGATAGAGGTATGTGGTGCTGCAAGTTTCTGGGTAGGGAAGGTGGCTAAGCATGGCCATGATGCAAAAGTGATCGCGCCGCAGAACCCCGAGGGGCGTTTTGTCGAGCCGAAATTGGACGGTCAGCAGGCCTGCGCTGTTTTGTTCCGGGGTCAGGGCGCGTTTCCTCCGTTCCCGGTATTGAACTTTACTTCGTTTCTCTGAATAGCGAGCCGCTATGGAACGCGCTCTAACCAAACAATGAGGTCTGGTTCTTTAGGCTCTATACTCATTGACTTTCAAAGTCAGTAGATGACGGTGTCCGCGAGAGCGATGGCTGACAGGAAGACCATTGGGCACCTGTCGTAACGGGTCGCAATACGCCTCCAGCCCTTGAGCTTGTCGAACATGATTTCGATCCGGTTACGGCGTTTGTAGTGTCGCCTGTCGTACTTGACGGGCTTCCTACGTTGTCTTCGCCCCGGGGTTCATGCAGGTATCCCTTTGCCTTGTAATGCTTCTCTGAACCAATCAGCGTCATATCTGCGGTCCCGGAGCAGCAGCGTTGCTGAGCAGTTTGCCGGATGCGGAATGGTTGCTCGCCGACCGAGGTTATGATGCTGATTGGTTCAGAGAAGCCTTGTCAGACAGGGGCACAAGGCCCTGCATCCCGGGTCGAAAGTCCCGCAACAAGGTCGTTAGATACCACAAACGCCGTTACCGACGCCGCAATCGTATCGAACGCATGTTTGGTAGGCTCAAAGACTGGCGACGCGTCTCAACCCGCTATGATCGTTGCCCCAAGGTCTTCCTGTCAGCCATCGCTCTCGCGGCCACCGTCATATTTTGGTTATGAGTCCTGAGCCTAGAAGTGCAGCGATAGAATTTCCGCATATTAGCAGCATTTTAGTCTACACTTGAAGGTGGATTTTAACGTTTATAATGACATAAACCGCGCGTCGGCTTGAAACTCTCTTTGACTTGCGGGAATACTTGGGGGCAAAGGTAGATCAAAAATCAATATGGTGTGTTATGCAGCTAGACGCGCAAGACTGGCATGTGGCCCAGATCAAACCCAATGGTTTTCAACTGGCACAACAACATCTTCTCCGCCAAGGCTTCACCTGCTTCGGTCCGACTCAGCGGGAGCGTCGTCACCTAGCTCAGCTCCAAAAGAGCAAGCAAGTTGTGCGCCCTTTGTTCCCCGGTTATCTTTTTGTCCAGTTTTCCGCTGACCAACCGGGTTGGCAGTCCATTAATTCAACACGTGGTGTCTCGCGTTTACTTTTGCAGGGTCGGAACAAACTGCAAGCCTTGCCTTCCCCTTTTATGGCGGGATTGTTGGCGCGGTGTGATGAGGCCGGGATTTTGATCGAGACCGAAGATTTTAAGCCAGGAGACAGGGTGCGTCTTCTTTCTGGCCCCTTCGCAGATTTTGTCACTACGGTTGAAAGTTTTGAATCTCAAGAACGTCTCCGGGTGCTCTTTGATCTAATGGGAAGAGAAATCCGCGTCAGTGTACCTGCGGTATCGGTGGCACGATCACAATAGTACTGGCTAAAAACTCTTGGTTTTTGGAACCCCTATCCCTTCGCTTTTAAGGCTTACCGAAACCAAACGGCGTTAAATCCTCGATCCCCGAGCGGTCTTTCCACCTTTGGCACATTATTCATCAAAGCTCGGGTGCCGATGAAATCGCTGAACTGTTCTGAGGTCACGAACAGGTTCAGAGAGCGTCCCTGGCTATCGCAGATGGCATTCTGGCCAATCAGGCGTTTACGCCCCATTTTTTGATGCCCAAGCGGCGGTCTTTAGGTAGATGGCGTCGATCATCACAGTCTTTTCTTCTCCGTGTTGGGCGGCCAGGCCGGCCATCATACGGGCAAAGATTCCCTTTTCGCTCCTCCGTTTCCAACGGTTGTACAGCGTTCTATGCGGGCCATAAGCTGGGGCATCGCGCCATCGTAAGCCATTGCGGTTTATGTAGATAATGCCGCTCAGCACGGGGCAGTCATCCAGCGTGGCTTTCCATCGGACTTTGGAAAGTAAGGCTCAAGACGCGCCATCTACTCGTCGCTTAACCAAAAAAAGGATCTGGCCTGTTCAGGGTTCGTTTTTCCGATCCCTGAATCACTTCACCACTCTGAAATCAATGGGTCCTTATCCTACGACCACCTCTATCCGTCTCCCTATGGTTCCACGACTGCCAAGCAAAGCGTCTAAGAATCAAGGGGCAACTCAACTTGGAAAAACGAATTGGATAGTTTCATGGTTTCTAATACATGTTCGGTTGAATAGTTTGAGATTTATAGGTGTGTAATGAAGATTGCCGTTGCTGGTATTGGATATGTTGGTCTTTCGAACGCCGTGTTGTTGGCTCAAAATCATCAGGTGACTGCTGTGGACGTGACAAAAGGGCGGGTTGATATGATCAATGCCCGTGAATGTCCTATCGTTGATGCGGAGCTAGAAGCTTTCCTCGCCGACAAGCCCTTGCAGTTGGAAGCAACGCTGGACACAGAGGTGGCCTATCGTGATGCGGAATTTGTGATCATTGCGACACCAACCGACTATGACACCGACAATAACTATTTTGACACCTCTAGTGTTGAGGCGGTGATCAGTCAGGTTTTGCAGGTTAATCCTCAGGCTATGATCGTCATCAAATCCACCATCCCGGTTGGATTTGTTCAGCGATTGCGGGATGAACTTGGTATAAATAATCTGATGTTCTCGCCTGAGTTCCTGCGCGAAGGTCAGGCGCTTTATGACAACCTGCATCCCTCGCGGATCATTGTCGGCTCACAAAGCGAGGCCGCGCGCAGATTTGCCGATCTGTTGATCGAAGGGGCCGTTAAAAAGGATGTTCCGGTTCTCTTTACCGATCCCAGCGAGGCCGAGGCGATCAAGCTTTTTGCCAATACCTACCTTGCCATGCGGGTGGCGTTTTTTAATGAGCTGGACAGCTATGCGATGGCGGGCGGTATGGAGGCACGGCAGATCATCGAGGGCATCGGCTATGACCCTCGTATTGGCAGTCACTACAACAATCCCTCCTTTGGCTATGGCGGCTACTGCTTGCCCAAGGATACCAAGCAGCTCCTGGCGAATTACTCGGAGGTGCCGCAGAACCTGATCCGCGCCATTGTCGATGCCAATCACACGCGCAAGGATTTCCTTGCGGAGCAGATCATCGCCAAGGCGCCCAATGTGGTGGGCATCTACCGTCTGGTGATGAAGGCGGGGTCAGATAATTTCCGCCGCTCCTCGATCCAGGGCATCATGAAGCGGATCAAGGCCAAGGGCATCAAGGTCGTAGTCTATGAGCCGGTCTTGCAAGAGGATGAATTCTTTGGCTCAGCCGTGGTGCGGGATCTGCAGGCCTTTAAGCAGGTGTCGGATGTCATCGTGGCCAACCGGGTGACCGATGACATCCGTGATGTTGAGGCCAAGATCTTTACCCGCGATCTGTCGGGCACCGACTAAGCCCTGCGTAGTTTGGCGTGACTGCCCCAGCACAATGGCTGGGGCAGGTAATTTATTCCACCCATTCAACCGAGAGTTCTTCGCGAAAGGCAAAGCGCACCAGGTGATCCGCGATGACCTTTTTCCAGCGCTCCAGATCGCCGCGTGGTCCCGTGGTGGCGGTGATTTCCAGCCGATCTGCTGAGGCGCTCAGTTCAACCCGGTTGCCACTGTCAAACGTAATGCTGCCCTGGATGGCATCAAAGTCTGTCGTGGCTTTGTGCGACCAGTGGTTGCACAGCTGTTGCAGGTAACGGCTGGCGCTCTCAGTTGTGGCGCTGCCAGTGGCAACGTGGTCCGGCAGCAAAGCCAGTGCCGCCTTCGCCGTGTTGCGCATAGCAGCGGCAAACAAGGTGACATCGATATTGGTGGCGACAAAGGTCGCGCCGACATCAAGGCAGGCCCGCTGCATCTCTGGGTCCAGAGTCAAAATACCGCCTGCCTTGCCCGAAGCGACAATCTTGCCCATGGACTCCATCACGGCGGCCTTGACTTCGGGTGCGCCGGCATTGCCGATGAACCCCATATCGGCGGCCAGATCGGATGGGCCGATAAAGACCCCGTCGACACCCTCGACCTGCAGGATCTCATCCAGCGCTGCCATGCCCGCGCGGTTTTCCACCTGCACCAGCAGGCAGATCTCGGCATCTGCGGTTTGCAGATAGTCGGGAATGGCCGAAAAATTTGAGGCGCGGGCCAGGGCGGAGCCAACGCCGCGCACGCCATGGGGTGGATAGGTGACAGCGCGGACCAGTTCTCGTGCCTGGTCGGCGCTTTCGACCATGGGGATCAGCAGGGTCTGGGCGCCAGCATCCAGATACTGTTTGATCATCCAGGTTTCACCAATAGTGGGGCGGACGATGGCATGGCTGTCAAACCCCGCCAGAACCTGCATCTGCGCGGTGATTGAGCGTAGATCATTGGGGGCATGTTCCGCATCTATCAACAGCCAGTCAAACCCTGCCCCGGCGCTGATCTGGGCCACGTAAGGATCTGCCAGACCCAACCAGCAGCCCATCTGAGGCTTTCCGGCTTTGAGTGCGGCTTTGAACGGGTTGTGGGGTGCGGGCATTGGCTTATGTCCTTATGCGATAAGATGTGATGTAACAGGAGCCTTAGGCGAAGCGAATGTCAACTGAACCAAAGGCGCCAAAGTCAGCGTGAATATCCGTGCCTGACGGGCACTCAACAGGGCGGATAAAACTGCCAGAGAGGATCACCTGACCAGGTTCAATGCTCTGACCATACTGCGCCATGCGCCGCGCCAACCAGACAACGCTTTCCACCGGGTCATTCAGAACGCCTGCGCCCAGACCGGTTTCTTCCACTTCGCCGTTGCGCGATGTGATGGCTCCGACCCAGCGCAGATCATGGGCGTCAACGGCGTGGCGTTCGCGGCCCAGCACGATCCCTGCATTGGCGGCGTTGTCGCTGATGGTGTCAAAGACACTGCGGGTCTGACCGGTTTCAGGATCTGCCCGCCGAATGCGCGTATCCAGGATCTCGATCGAAGGCGTCACGTAGTCGGTGGCGGCAATGACGTCATCACGGGACACATCTCCGCCGCCAATGGAGGCTTTCATCACAAAGGCGATCTCAGCCTCAATGCGGGGCTGAATAAACCGCCCAGCAGGAACGGTTTCACCCGTCTCAAACAGCATGTCATCAAACAGGATGCCGCTGTCAGGGATATCGATATTGAGCGCATATTGCATCGCCTTTGAGGTGAGGCCGATTTTCCAACCGATCACCTTTTGGCCTGCCTCCAGTTTGGCGCGGTAGATTGCGTTTTGCACTGCATAGGCATCATCCATGCCCATTTCGGGATGGCGTTTGGTCAGCAGACCGATCTGCTGACCAGTGGTTTCCGCGTTTAGCAGATCAGCAGCAGCCTGAGCGTGATCCTGAGGCGTCATGGGAGCACCTCGTCTTCAACACCATTGCGCAGGGTGCCGATGCCTTCGACCTCAACCTCGACCACATCGCCGGGTTTCAAATAGCGCGGCGGATCAAAGCGGGCACCGGCCCCGGTAGGGGTGCCGGTGATGATGATATCGCCAGGCTGCAGGGTCATGAATGTGGAGATATATTCAATCTCGCGGCGGATCGGGAACATCATCCGTGACAACACATCGTCCTGACGGACTTCGCCGTTGACTCGGGTGATGATGCGCGCGTCATCCAGCTGTTTGGCGTCGGTAAAGGGCACCAACCAGGGGCCGATGGAACCGGAGCTGTCCCAGTTTTTGCCTTGGGTTACGTTGAATTTGGCATGGCGTACCCAGTCGCGAATGGTGCCCTCATTACAGAGCGTCAGCGCGGCGATATGGTCATAGGCGTCGTCCTGAGCAATGCGGCGGCCGCCTTTGCCGATTACGATGGCAACTTCGCCCTCGTAATCCAGGGTGTGGTTTTCCGGCGGGCGCACCAGATTGCGTTCGTGGCCTGTAAAGCCGCTGGCGAAGCGAGGAAACAGCGACATGTATTTCGGCTGTGCACTGCCGTCTTTATATTCAGCATTGCGATCTGGGAAGTTTACGCCAACACACAGAATGCGTGGGGCATTGGGCAGCACCATCTCATAGATGAAATCGGTATGGCTGACAGGCATGTCTGCCGCCAGTTTCTCAAGCTCTGCCAGGCCACCTGCCGCAATCACTTCGTAAAGCGTTGCCCATTGAGGGCAGGTGTCATTCAGGGCGATCATGCCGGCGTCGGTTACGGCGCCAAAGAAGGTTTTTCCCTCGGCTGTATAGGTTGCAAAACGCATCTGGTTCCTCCTCCACAGGCAGGCCTTGCGGCGCTCCCTTGGGTACTATTGTTGATGAGATGCCCGGTTAGACCGGGAAGATCACATTGGTCTGACCGGTGCCCGATGAGGGGAAGTATTCTGTCAGAACTTCGCATTTGCCATCGTAGTTGTCCCAGCCAAGGGCTCCATAAAGCATTGCCGTGTCATGCATTGAGCCTTCGCCACAGCAGAATTGAGCATATTCGCCGAGCATTTTGAGGAAGGTGGCATGATCGCCCTGCTTCCACATCTCCAGCACATGAAGGTCCATTTGGCGGTTAAACTCGGAGGAGATGGTAAAGGTGCCATTGTTGGCGGCATAGTCTTTATTGGCCCAGATCTTGTGGCTGAGACTGCCCGAAGCGACGAGCAGAACCTTTTCATCTGAAGCTTCAATGGCTTCGCGGATGGCTTCGCCGACGATGCGGCTTTCATCGTGATCATGCACCGTGGCCCAGGCGGCGACGGAGACCACCTTCATATCGTGCTCACGGCTCATGAAGCGCATGGGTACCAGGGTGCCATACTCCAGCTCGAGACTGTCGAGTTGGTGGCACAGCGTATAGGCGCCACGATCGGTGGCGGCTTTGGCAATGGCTTCGCCCAGTTCTGGGTTGCCGTCATAGGCGTAGGGCAAGTTTTGAATGAATTGAGGGAACTCATTCGACGTGAACAGCCCCTCGAAATGTTTGTTGGCGTTAATGTGGAAGCCTGCATTGATCACCCAATGGGTGTCGCAGATCACCACCGTGGTGGCGCCGAGTGCCTTGGCGCGTCGCGCGATTTCGCGGTGGCCATCAATGGCCGCCTGACGTTTGCCTTTGACCGGGCCCTCCTGCTCGGACATGAGCATGGTTGGGACATGGGTCATTTTGGCGGCGAGAACGATTTCTCCCATTGGGATTCCTCCTTAATGTATAACCGGGGAGGGGCCAGCCCCTCGATTTCAAATTGACATTTTAAATCTCACCCCGGGATATTTTTGGCCACAGGAAGCCAGAGTCAGGTGGTGGACCTCAGGCGCCCAGACGGGTGATTTTGTGCTGCCCGGTGGCAAAGCCGATGTGTTTTTGTTCCATGTAGAAATCAAAGCTCCAGTCGCCACCATCGCGGCCGATGCCGCTGGCTTTGACCCCGCCAAAGGGGGTGGGCAGGTGGCGTACGTTTTCTGAGTTTACCCAGATCATGCCCGCCTCCAATTGATCGGTGAATCGCAGGGCGCGGGTGAGGTCGCTGGTCCAGAGATAGCCGGTGAGGCCATATTGGGTGTCATTGGCCAGCTCCAGCGCTTCTTCCTCGGTGCTGAAGGGAATGGAGGTGAGCACGGGGCCAAAGATTTCTTCCTGGGCGATGCGCATCTGATTGTTGGCCTCTGTAAAGAGGGTGGGGCGGACAAAATAGCCCTCGTCGCCCAGTTTGGTTCCGCCAGCGGCCACGGTGGCCCCATCGGCCACTGCGATGTCAAAGTAGGAGGTCACCTTGTTGTAGTGTTCCTCGCTGATCAGGGGGCCAATTTCGTTGGCGGGATCCAGCGGGTGGCCGACTTTGATATTATTGACGCGTTCCACCAGCCTAGCCTCGAACTCTGCGCGGATTGTATCCTGCACCAGCAGCCGCGAGGAGGAGGTGCAGCGTTCGCCGTTGATAGAATAAATCATAAAGATCACCGCATCCAGCGCCCGGTCGAGATCGGCGTCGTCAAAGACGATGACCGGGTTTTTGCCGCCCAGTTCCAGGTGCATGCGCTTGAGCGTATCGGCGCCCTGTTTGGTGATGATCGAGCCGGTGCGGCTCTCGCCGACAAAGGCAATGGCCTTGATGGCGGGATGTTCGGTCAGCCGTTTGCCCGCATCGTGGCCATAGCCGTTGACGGTGTTGAGCACACCAGGGGGCAGACCGGCCTCTTCGGCGATTTCGACCAGCAGACGTGCGGTCAGCGGGCTGTCTTCGGCTGGTTTATGGACCACGGTGCACCCCGCTGCGAGGGCCGGGGCGATCTTCCATGTCGACAGCATGAAGGGGGTGTTCCAGGGCGTGATGACACCAACCGGACCGATGGGTTTGCGGGTGGTGATGTTCATCAAGGTGGGCGATTGTAGGTGTTGGCCATCGCGGGCCTGTACCACCTGGTCGGCAAAGTAGCGGAAGTTTTCGGCGCCACGCAGGGCGGCCTTTGACATGAATTTCAGGGTCTGGCCGGTGTCCCAGCATTCGCACAGCGCGATTTCTTCGGCGCGGGCCTCGATGCCTTCGGCGACGCGGATCAGGATCTTTTTGCGCTCTATTGCTGGCATGTCACGCCAGGCAGGGAAGGCGGCTTTGGCGGCTTCTGCGGCCATGTCGATATCCGCGTCAGAGCCACGGGCCACATCGCAGATGATCGACTTGTCTACGGGTGAAATCGACTGGAAGATACCAGCCGAGCCGGAATGGTCTTCTCCGGCGATACGGTTCTGGATGCCGGTTTCTTGGAAGCGGGCCAGAAAGCCACTTAGCTTTGTGATATTGTTGTTCAGGGCAGTCATGAGGATACCTCCAGCGAAGGGCGACCAAGATGGGCGCGAATTGAGCCGGTTTTGGGGGAAAGATCGGGGTCGATGTCGCGCATTTCCAGCGAAAGGGCGATGGAATGGGTGGCGATGGCGGGGGATAGAAAACTTTGTGCGGCGTCAAAAATGCGCTGTGTGGCATCTTGCTTGACCTCAGGCGTACGACCGGCGCGCAGGCGGATTGAGATATCTACAAAGCCGTGTTTGGGGTCGCCGTCCGCAATGGCATAGTGATCCGCGCGGATGGCGCGCACCCGGACGCCAGCCAGGGGGAATGTGTCGATTTCAACTGCGGTGGCGCGAATATGTTCGCACAGCGCCGTGACATCCACAATCTGTTCCAGATTTCCTGAGTATTCGATCTGAAAATGGGGCATCCCGCAACCTTTACATGTTAAGCAAAGGCACCATAGCCAGTGATGCTTTGAGTTGTCAATAATAATTAACATCGCAACTAAAATGACAAAGCAGCTTCGGTGTCATCACCCGCCGTTTCATCCCTGGGGGTGGTGATGTGAGTCTTTGGTTGCACAGACAAACCAACATCATGTTGTGGTCTTATTATTGTGGTTCTGGGGTATCGGAGGGTATGGAAGTGAGAATGCTGATGAAACGATCAGGCGATGAGTTGGGCTGTGGCACAGATACCTGTATCCTGGCGCATCTCGGCGGACCAACTTTGATCAAGCTGGGTATAAATCTTGATCATACTTTCGCTTGGTTTTTGCGGCAGGATGCTGATGATCAGCACAGCAGGCGGTTTTGAAGGACGGATCTATGATTACACCAATTTTGCTTTGCGGTGGTTCCGGCACCCGGCTTTGGCCTTTGTCGCGCAAGAGCTATCCAAAACAATTTGTGCCTCTGGTGGGGGAAACAACTCTGTTTCAGGCCTCGGCGCAGCGGCTTTCGGGGGCAGAGTTTGGTGCCCCGATGGTGCTGACCAATTCCGATTTTCGCTTTATTGTGACCGAACAACTGGCCAGCGTTGGCATTGATCCCGGCGCCATCCTGATTGAACCCGCCGGGCGCAACACGGCTCCTGCGGTTCTGGCGGCGGCACTGTATCTGGCTCAATCTGACCCCGAGGCGCTGATGTTGGTGGCACCTTCGGATCATGTGGTGCCCGATGACGCGGCCTTTCGTGCTGCGGTGGCTGCTGGGGCAGATGCGGCCAAACAGGGCCAGATCGTCACCTTTGGGATCAAGCCCACCCATGCTGAAACCGGCTATGGCTATCTTGAACTCACCGGCGATCCCGGCGATTTTTCCCCTCGCGCTATTGGTCTTAAACGTTTTGTCGAGAAACCCGATGCAGCGACAGCTGAGGCAATGCTGGCCTCTGGCAATTTCTTGTGGAATGCCGGGATCTTTTTGTTTTCGGTCAAGACCATGCTTGCGGCCTTTGCTGCCCATGCTGCTGATCTGGTGGCCCCGGTTGAGGCGGCGATTAAAGCGGGCGAAAATGACCTTGGCTTTTTCCGGCTGGACCCTGCCGCCTGGGAGGCGCTGGACGATATCTCGATCGACTATGCAGTGATGGAGAAAGCCGACAATCTGACGGTGGTGCCCTTTGCGGCAGGCTGGTCTGACCTGGGCGGCTGGGATGCGGTCTGGCGCGAAAGCCAGGCCGATGCCAATGGCGTGGTTGCCAGCGGCAATGCTACGGCGATT
Source organism: Pseudophaeobacter sp. TrK17 (assembly GCF_042192375.1). Taxonomy (NCBI): domain Bacteria; kingdom Pseudomonadati; phylum Pseudomonadota; class Alphaproteobacteria; order Rhodobacterales; family Roseobacteraceae; genus Pseudophaeobacter; species Pseudophaeobacter sp. TrK17. The sequence goes on along the minus strand of NZ_CP071701.1, from coordinate 154,983 downwards.
GACTGTCGCGACAGCCTGCTGCGGTCAGAAGATGACAGCCTGGCAGTTGTGGGCATTGGCTTGCAGGATGTGATTGCAGTGGCGATGCCGGATGCGGTGCTGGTGGCGGATGCCTCTCGTGCGCAGGATGTGAAGCTGGCCGTGGCCGCGCTGAAGGAAAAAGGCGCAAAACAGGCCACCGAGTTCCCGATGGATCATCGCCCCTGGGGCTGGTTTGAGAGCCTGGTTGTGGGCGAACGGTTCCAGGTGAAACGTATCCATGTGCACCCCGGCGCGGCGCTGTCCTTGCAAAGCCATCATCACCGCTCAGAGCATTGGATTGTGGTGGAGGGCACCGCCAAGGTGACGGTGGATGATGAGGTGAAACTGGTGACAGAGAACCAATCGATCTATATCCCGCTGGGGTCTGTACACCGGATGGAGAACCCCGGAAAACTGCCGATGGTTCTGATCGAAGTACAGACCGGCAGCTACCTTGGTGAAGATGACATCATCCGCTACGAGGATGTCTACGCCCGTGGCCAAGGAGCCAAAGGGTAATTCAATAATGCGGCGCATCTGCGGGACTGGTGCCCATTGCCTTGAGATGCAGCGCTAACCTGAAAGTTCAGCGACAGGCCCCCAAAACTGGATCCCGTCGCTGTGCAGTTCTTATGGCAGGCTAAAAGTTCTGCCAGGGTTCAATTTCTGCGTTGCCACGGTGCTTAGTGCAGCGGCAAAAACCTCGCCTCCCGCGTCTCCTTCGTCTGTCCAGCTTTCGGGTTCTGGTGCCGGGGAGGAGGGAGCTGTCGTGACCTCAAGCGGAACGCCTGCGGTTGCCCCAAGCGCGATTTCTGAGACCAGTTGCGAAATATGGCCGACCTGGCTGACAATGGAGTGCAAGGCCTCGCCAGCCCGGCCGACCAGGTCCACGCCCTGTTCCACCTGCCGCGAACTGTCTCCGATCAGGGTTTTGATCTCCATGGCGGCGTCCGAAGAGCGCTGAGCCAGCGCCTGCACCTCGGATGCGACCACCGCAAAGCCTCGTCCGGTTTCACCTGCGCGGGCGGCTAGTGGTCGGGTGCCTCAGCAGCCAGTCCCGTCATGATCCTTGCGAACACACCTATGTCGCTCCACCGTTTCCAGCGATTGTAAAGCGTCTTGGGAGGCCCATACTCCTTGGGGGCATCACACCACCACAATCCAATGCGATTGATGAAAATAACACGACTGAGCACGCGCCGGTCATCATCGCGTGGCACACCATGGCTCTTCGGAAAATGGGGCCGGAGCCGCGCCATCTGTTCTTCGCTCAGCCAGTAAAGACTGCTCATAAAGCTCCTCAGTTTGGGGAACTTGAATCATGCAGGCATGACATCATCAAGCAGCTGGCAAATCATTTTTGTGCGCTCTGCGATGTGGGAATCCTGAACGACGGCCTGATCACGTTGACAGTCGTTGCTGAGAACACGAAAGCGGCAACTATTCGCCAAAATCGGTGAGTGATAACTCGTGTTTCAGCGACGACTGGCGCGTCCAGTTTTTTTAACATGCCTCCCATCCTCAGGTGATAGGCAAGCTGCTTACGAACTCGATTGAGAATTTGCTGACGTAGATCACGACGGCAACTTCATGTGCGCGGTGAAACAACGATTGAATATACTTGAACATAATGAGCATCCTCCGTGTGAATTTCGAAACTATCACTTAATATTGTTTATTGTCAATGACTTGGCAGGATATGAATTTTCATTCATGTTGGGAAGGTCGGCGAAAAGAACCGAAAAGGGACTCTCAAATTGCTTTCTTAAAATGAGACCTCGGTGGGGATTTTTCCTTAGAACTTCTAAGAGTTGCGTTTTGCTTTCCATTTACTGTCTTGAAACAGCTCCCAATCAACCAGGCCACTTTGGGGGCGCAAAGCAATTTGTGAAAGCCTATCTCGATCTGGCGGTACACCGCTCCAGGCTGATCAATTTTGCCGCATGCATTGGGTAATCCATCGACAGATCGATTGTCTCCATCTCCTCAAATGCGCATGCTCAAACAGGGTGTGATCCGTCAGAGCAGGGAGCGAAAAAATCCGACTGAGGGATGTTGACTTCAGCGCGCCAGCAACAATATGTAAAAGCATGGCTTCGTTTCACCATCAAACTGCGTCCATCCGAATAACTGCCTAAGCAGTTATTGAACCCACTATTTGTGGGAGGGCGCAGGTGCGGCGATGGGTGTTATATCCCCTTTTTCTGGCGCTAGATGTGCGTATTTAGTGAGGGTTCGAGTCCCTCCCCTCCTACCATTTCCCAGGAGGAATTCAGATGCCCAGAGAATGCAAAGACAGCCCAGATCAAGAAGAAAACCGGGATGATATTGGAACCGTCGATTTTGAGAGTTTGGACGCCGTGTTTCAGGCCGGGCTATTGGGTACTGTTGTACCAGAGAGGTTGAAGTATGTGTCAAAGCCTAAGGCGGAACTTACGCGCAGCGTCAAATCTAACTTAACACCTCATTTGGCGCGTGTATTTGATGTTCATACACTAAAGCGCATGCACAATTTGGATCTGATTTTGCAAGTTGAAGAGCTTGCCGCCACGATCCCAAATGCGTCTGGAGCAATCTTTTCAATTGCAAACCAGCTCCGACGCGGCTGGCACTTCGGCCAAGATGTTATTCAGATTAAGCCAGTCATCTTGACGGGCCCGCCCGGTGTGGGGAAAACACGCCTGCTCCGCAAAATCAGCGCAACGCTTGGTCTCCATGCCAGCATCATCAATGTTGGCGGGATGGTGGATGCGAATGTGTTTGGCGTATCAAACGGTTGGGGAGGGGCATCACCCAGTTGTGTGACGACGGCAATTGCCGACGCAACTGTTCTCAACCCGCTGATCGTTGTCGATGAGTTGGACAAGGTTCGGCCGGGTCAAAATGGGGATATCTATGCTGAGTTGCTGCCGCTACTCGAACCTTCTGAAAGCCATCGCTGGTACGAAAAATTCCTCGCGGCTGAAGTGAATGCTTCCCATGTCTCTTGGGTCTTTACGGCCAATTCGCTGGCTCCCATTCCATCTGCGCTGTTGAGCCGCTGCGTCGTCTATGAGGTGCAAGCTCCCGATCAATCACAGGTTCGAACCATTTTGAGCAGCATCGTTGGCGATTATGCAACTGAGATGAATGTCGATGTCCGGTTCTTGATGCTGACTTCAACAGATTTCGAAGAGCTGGAAGCCACTTGGCCAATGCATCGATCTATTCGTATCCTGACGGAACTCACGCGTCAGGTTGTTGACGAGCGCCAAAATGCGATGCCTTGCGCGTGATCCGGTGAACTGGGCGCCACAAAATAGGCGAGGGGTGCGCCTTGTGGATGTCAGCTTTTGTAACCTTCCTCAGGGACATCACTTGGATGATGATGACCTTTAAGGAGACCGTCTTTGCTTCGCCTGCGCTGCCGAACTCTTGATCCGGTCGTTTGCCCATTAGAAACAGACGAGGCCGCCACATTTCGTTGGATGAGGAGGGCCATAGGCAGGCGTGCGTTGCTGATGTCGATGCAGAGTTCATCAGCAATTGCGTTCAACTTGCGATCCTGTGTGTGCAATTTCTTGTCGGAGTAGGGGGCTCGCACACGTACGTCCAGCCACCGATCTGCATCCATGGCGACCTCGCTTGCAGCCTGGCGCAAGATGATTTCAAAGCAACTTAGATCCAATTCAGGGCGCTCGTTTTGAATGGCCTTGAACACCCCCTTGTTGAAACGCCCAAGCACGATCCGATGGTTCAACCTGAGCTCTACCAGCCGCGAAATCTTTTCATTGCGCATTTTGTAGAATGAACTGCTGAGCGTCGTTAGAGTTTCTGCATCCGTTTCAGGAACAGCAAGATGCCAGTGAATTTCGTTATCAGCTCCAGAAGCGCGGTATTTTGTATGCTGCACGATGGCGATGCGATTTCGGGATCGTTGCAAGATATTGTATTCATTGCAGATTTCGTCGAGAACCATGCTTAGATCATCGCGCGACATGTGCTGGCTCGGAGACACCGTGAAATGGCGCACCGCAAACTTCTTGCCCGCAAGTTTTGAGATTTCGGCAAAGATGGACAAATCGGCGGGGCGCCCACGTAACCAAGAGATGGATTCGTTGCTCCCGCGCTGAGACAGGTATTCGACTAGCTTACTCGCTTGCCGTGCAGGAACCCGCGTTGATTTAATGATCATGTTGGCGACCCCAACAGAAATGACCGGACCGCTGCCAAGTCATTATGCATGATCCGCAAGAGCATTATTGATGCACATAAATCTTGGTCATGGGTTGCAGCGCTTAAGTTTAGCTGCTCGCAATGACTTGAAAGCGCGTCTAGATTTGTTCGAATGTCGAGGAGAACTGCAAGAACTTGGATCGCTTCTTTCAATTCGGGAGAAACTCGTTTCTTCGCCGGTGTTTGACGAGGTGGTCGCTCGGGTAGGTTTGCCGTGTAGTCGAGTGAGCTATGCGGGAGTTTGGGTGATGGCGTGATTTGAAGGGCGGCGTATTGTGGCGGTGTAAAAGCCAGCCAGAACCTCACAAGGAGCAATACGCCATGAAGAACGATACAGACATTCTGCCATTTCGCCAATCGGATTCGATCACAGATCCATTGACCGAGCTTGCGCGGGAAGGGGCGCGGCGCATGCTGGCGGAGGCATTGAAAGCCGAAGCTGATGCTTTTGTCGCCAGTTTCGCCGATGACCGACTGGAGGATGGCCGCCAACGGATTGTGCGGCATGGATTTGGACCAGAACGTCAGATCCAGACGGGGATTGGCGCACTGGATGTGCAGCGACCGAAGGTGCGCGACCGGAAGGCGACCCCTGATGCAGCCTCAAAAGTCCGCTTCACGTCGAACATATTGCCCAAATGGGCGCGCCGCTCGGTCAGTCTGGATGCGCTTTTGCCGGTGCTTTACCTGAAAGGTATCTCAACCGGCGATTTCCAGGAGGCGCTGTCAGCCATTTTAGGGGCTGATGCACCCAACCTGTCGCCCAGCGTACTGGCCCGCCTGACAGCGGGTTGGCAGACAGATTATGACAGCTGGGCGCAGCGAGATCTATCGGCTCGTCACTACGTCTACATCTGGGCGGATGGTGTCTATCTTCAGGCGCGGATGGAAGAAAATGCCGAGTGTATGTTGGTGATCATTGGCGCGACACCGGAGGGTAAGAAGGAACTGCTCGGCTTTCAGGTCGGCCTTCGAGAGAGCACGCAGAGCTGGCACGAGTTGCTGACTGACATCAAGAAGCGCGGACTGTCCGTCGCGCCCGAGATCGCGGTTGGCGATGGGGCCATGGGCTTCTGGAACGCGCTGGATAAGGCGTTTCCAAGCACAAAACACCAGAGATGCTGGGTACATAAGGTGAAAAATGTGCTGAACTATTTTCCCAAGCAAATGGGACCCGGCGTGAAGTCGGATCTGGACAACATTCAGCACGCCGACACCCGTGCTGCCGCAATATTTGCCTTGGATACTTTCAAAGACAAATATGGCGTGAAATACGAAAAAGGTGTGGCCTGTCTGATCAAGGACAAGGACGCGATGCTGGCATTCTTCGACTTCCCGGCCGAGCATTGGGGCCATCTGCGCACCTCGAATCCCATCGAGAGCGTCTTCGCAACGGTGCGGCATAGAACGGTGCGCACCAAAGGCGCACTCTCGCAAAAGACCGCAAAACTGATGGTCTTCACCCTCATCCAGTCCGCATCGAAAACATGGCTGCGCCTCAAAGGCAGAAATCAGTTGCCAAAAGTCATCGAAGGAATCAAATTCAACGACGGCGTCGAAGTGAAGAATGACGCCAAAAACCGCGCCGCCTGATGACGCGCGTCACCCAAATTCAAGCATAGCTCTAGTCGAGTGCTTGGGCGACCAATTGCCTGACGCAAGATGTCGGTGAAGTACTGAGCTCAGAAGCACGTCGACTTATCTCCTTGAACAGATCGGGATCGACTCTCAACCCGACCATCTGTGTTTGCTTTTTGTGTGTCATGGCGACCTTTCCATTGTTTTCTGCTTTCTGCACGACTGGCTATGCGTCATTTCCAATGTGTAAGTGAGCGAATGCCTGCAAGAGACAAGCGGGGAGGGGGCGCACGCGGTCTTTGTTGTTTGCATCCATCAGCTTATCTGTTTTCCACATGCTGGAGGGAAAGAAGATGATTGAGGTAGGACAACTTACGCTGATAAAATCAGATCTGATGAATAAGAAAGGGCGACCAGCCTTTCTCGGTACGATGAAAATTGGCACACTGCTATTGACCGCGATTGCTGAAATCAAAATTTTGCGCAACGCTGAGGCGGCGGTTCTTTTGGAACTTCACGCGGCTACAGAGGGTGGCAACGAAGTGTTCAAGTGCCAGCTGGATGTAATCTCTCAGAAGACTCAGACCGACCCAGGAATGGCTGGCAACGTGAAGATCTTTGGAAAGAGTTTTCTCGCCCAACTCTGGGTATCCAAAGAGAGCTTGAGCCGCAAAACACTCAAGTTGGTGTTCGTCGAGGCCGCCGAGCAAAACCAGTGCCTGCAGCATCATGCCCCGCGGATGCGAAGAAGGGTGTTCAAAGCACATAGGTGAATTCGTCAACGAGTTGGTGGGAAACAGTGAACTGAACTTCGCCTGACAGAAGCCGCCGGAAAAACGGTCAACTGTCAGATCACATCTGAACCACTACATCTGAAGGAAGGCGTCAGCTTTGCCTTCGGCAGCGCAAGCCCGCACCGCTACCGGAACCCCTCACAGGACGAAACCGTAGTGATCTGGGCGGTTGTCGGTTAACGGCTATATGCCTGGGCAGACCATCCAGATGAATGTGCGCGATGCTAGCATCGGTCGACTACATCGGCTTGGCGTCGAGATGCTTCCCTACATGCGACTATTCGGCGTGGACGAGGACAGCGTCTATCTGCAGCATATCATGAGCAACGAGGCCGTAATCTGCGAAGATGTCGAAACGCTGGTTCTGTGTCAGGGCCATACCCCTTCGAATGCGGTCGAGGATATGGCCCGCCAGATGGGTCTGGGACACCATCTGGTCGGCGACTGCATCGCGCCGCGTACTGCAGAAGAAGCCGTTCTTGAAGGATTGCGGTAAGCGACGTCTGCACCTCACCCTGGATCAGCTTGACGGCATGTAGTTCCAGGGCAGGAGCTCGTCGATCCGGCTGGCGGGATGACCTGCAGCGATGGCCTCGAGGGTGGCCTTGAGGTAAGCGAAGGGCTCGACGCCGTTGATTTTCGCCGTGGCGATGAGCGAAGCGATGCGGCCCCAAGTGCGGCCGCCTTCGTCGTGGCCGGCAAAAAGCGCATTCTTCCTCGTCAATGCGATCGGACGGATCAGGTTCTCGACAGCATTGGAGTCAATCTCGACGCGGCCGTCGCGGAGGAAGGTCTGCAGCCCGTCCCATTGACGATGGATATAGGTCAGCTTCTCTCCGAGGCGTGACTTCGAGGAGATCCGGCAGCGCTGGTTTTGCAGCCATTCTCCGAATGAGGCGACCAGCGGCGCGGTGCGGGCCCGCCGGGCCGACAGCCGCTGGCCGGGGCCCATGCCGCGGATCTCACCCTCAATGCGGTAGAGCTCCGCAATCTGGCGCAGTCCCTCGGCGGCGATCTCTGAGCCGTCGCGGTCGAAGACCTCCTTCAGCTTCCTGCGGGCATGCGCCCAGCAATGCGCGACGGTGACCGGCGCGCCGCCTTTCCGCGACGGGCGCGTCAGCCGGTTGTAGCCGGTATAGCCGTCCAGCTGCAGGATGCCATCGAAGCCCTGCAGGATCTGTTCCGCGTTCTGCCCGGCGCGGCCGGGAGCATAGGTGAACACCACACCGGGCGGGTCATCGCCGCCCCATCCGCGGTCGTCCCGGGCCAGCGCCCAGAGATACCCGGTCTTTGTCCGGCCGCGGCCCGGGTCCAGAACCGGCGCCGTGGTCTCGTCCATGAATAGCTTGCCCGATCCTTTCAGGTGCTCAGCCAGCCGGTCGACTACGGGACCGAGGTGGAAGGCGGCTGTCCCCACCCAATCGGCGAGCGTGCTGCGGTGCAGGTCGATCCCGGAGCGGGTCAGGATCTGGCTCTGCCGATACAACGGCAAATGGTCCGAGAACTTGCTGACCAGCACATGCGCGATGGCGCCCTCGGTCGGCAGACCGCCCTCGATCAGGTGCGCGGGAGCTGGTGCCTGGGTGACGCCCTCGGCGCAGGCGCGGCAGGCATACTTGGGCCGGACGGTGACGATGACGCGGATCTGCGCGGGAATAATATCCAGCCGCTCGGTGCGATCCGCGCCGATCCGGTGCATCTCGCCGCACCCGCATGGGCAGTCCAAGCTGTCCGGCTCGATCACCTTCTCGATCCGCGGCAGGTCCTTGGGCAGATTGCCCCGGTTGCGCCGGACCGCCCGGCGCGGGGACGCTTGCGGCGGAGGCTGTTCGTCCTGCTGGGTCTCGACCTCGGCGACTGCGGCCTCAAGATCCTCGAACGCCAGCTGCCGCTCGTCTTCGCTCAGCTTCTCCGACCGTTTGCCATGCACGGCCTGGTTCAGCTCGGCAATGAGGTGCTCCAGGCGTTTGTTGGCCTCCCGCAGCGCATCCCGCTCGCGCAGCACTGCCAGAACAGCGTCACGCTGGTCTTCGGGAATGGCAGAAAGGTCGATGGGCGGGGCACTGGACATGGCCGGAGCATAGCTCGATCCGCACCTTGATGGGCAGGCTTTCCGGGCGCCCGAGTCACTCTGCCGCAGCCGGTCGGCGCGCTTCAAGGGACCGCACCCGCCGCCAATCCAACCCGGCAAACAGCGCCTCGAATTGGGCGCGGTTCAAGGTCATCGCCCCGTCGCTTATGGCAGGCCAGGTGAAGCTGCTCTCCTCCAGCCGCTTGTAGGCCATGACCAAGCCACTGCCGTCCCAGAACAGGATCTTCATCCTGTCCGCCCGCTTGGCCCTGAATACGAAGACCGTGCCCGTGAACGGATCTTCCGCCAGTGCTGACTGCACGAGCGCTGCCAAGCCGTCATGGCCTTTGCGGAAATCCACCGGCTTCGTCGCCACCAGGATCCGGACGCCCTGCGACGGCATCAGCATGGCGAGGTCCCGATCGCATGCACGATCTCGGCGATCCGGGCTGCGGGCGTGCCGGGTGCCAGCTCAATCCTGACTTTGCCCGAGAGGATCCGGATCACCTCTTCCGATGCCGGAATGTCCGGTTCCCGCGGCGCCTCCGGCACATCGCAGACCACCAGCGGAGCGAAGACCGGTTCATCCAACTCCGCCGCTGGCAACACCAGCTTCCCCTGCTTCGCCAGCCGGCGCCAAGCCGACAGCTGGTTTGGCAAGACCCCATACCGCGCCGCCACGGCATTCACTGTCGCGCCCGGCTCAAGCGTATCCGCAACGGCCTGCGCCTTCACTGCATCCGGCCACCGCCGGTGACCCGACGCGTAGATCTCGACGCCCAACGATTTGAGAAACGAATTTGTAGCGCACATTGCGAAACGCACTCCCCACTATGAGATGGGTATGATCTCGCAGGCGAGCCCCGCCCCTACAACGTGGGGCCAGGACACCGTTTACGGATTGCGTACAGGACTTGCCGTATAGCCTATGAACCACTACATGTCAGTTTACGTTTTTTTTGACATAGTCAGATATCAATCAGTGCAGCGCCATAGCGTTCCTTCAGGGAACGAATGAACGTGATATCAGGTTTGGCTAGCTTGCGCCGGTTGATGTGACGCCAATTGCGGTCATAGATCTGAAGCGCGTCCTGTTCATCTATCTCACCATGCTGCTTGCGAAACCAGCACAGCGCCTGAAGCTGAGGATAGTCCGAAATCTCGATCTTCATCACTGCTCCCTTCTAGCTACCAGAATGGATACTAATCTGAACAAGCTGGCTGGGGAAGGTTGGAATAAAAAGTGCCCTTAAAACACCATTTTTGAACGCATTATGGCGCATTGAGTACCCTTGAAACAGTACTTTATGTAGATCTCTTTTTCTGGATCCGGCCCAGCTTCTTCAGCAGCTTTGCCTTCGCATCTGCGTTGCTCATCTTCAGCTCCTTGAAGGGGAAATCGGAGGCTTCCTGCCCCTGATTTTTGAGGGCCCAGTCAGGAACAATTTGAAAATGAAACCACCCATCATTTTCAGTGTCCTTTTCAATTATGATGGGCACATCTGGAAATCCTGAGACTCTGAATGCATCGAATACGTTTTCTAGTACATACTGACACAACCTGTTTTTGGGGTCATATGAATTGCCTACGATTTTGTGTGCAAAACGAGAAACCATACCCTCACAGGCTATCACCCGCGGCTGGAACGACCTATTCTCAGGGATGTCTTCAATCAATAATCCAGCAGAAATTAGAACATGTTTTGGTGCCGTTTTTAGAGGTGGAAAGCGATCTGGATACGTTTCACTGATGTCTTCATACTCCGTCTTAGTTTGGGGGCGACCTTGGTCATCAACGACAAAATTTGGAAAATCAGAAACTGTGAAATGTTGACCAGATTTTATTTCCATCTCTGGATTCCCGCGCTCAGCAAGCCAGGCATCTAGTTCACGCATAGTTGTTTTCATTTCATCCTCACCTGGCAGCACAACGCGTCCGCGACCGATGTCCGCTGGAAACCAGTCTTCCTCGACCTCGTCTTCAGTGATCAATGCATCAAGTGCAGATGGCGCCATAACGGTGCTCTCAGGGGTGGTAGGCATAGGAGTGACGGTAACCTCTGCGATGTCTTCCTTGATGGCCTCCTGAACCGGCTTTGGCACTCTCTTGGTCGTCGTCAGTGACGCTGTAACAAGATGTTTTTGTGTCAGCCTGGCCCAGAATTTCTTGAGCTCGTTTTCTTCTACTTCAGTGATCTCATCTAGTTCACCAGTCATTCTGAAATTGGCAATGATTTCGTTGCTGAAATCGACGTAGTGACTGCCAATAGATCTATCAAAAATTGAACTTTGGTGAGTATGCAGATACCGGATCCATTCTGAATGGATCATGTCTGATACCCTTGGCTCAGATGGATCAAAACCCATATTTTTGACAGTGCTGGCAAACAGATTGCTGCTGATGAAGAGGTATTCCGGCGCTTTCAGGTCAAACTTTCGGTCATACAGGCGAGCGTGACATGTGTACTCAAACGGCTGCTCAGGTGTCTTGAAGAGGTATGAGAAAACCTTGAATTGCTTTGTTTTTCCGCTTTCAACTTTGATTTCATCATTGATCGGTTTGTCGTCATCATCAAAAAACTGTCCAAAAATCTCGAGTTTAAGGGGGCTGTTTGCTCCCAGGTCTCGCTCCAGGCTATCTGCGGCGCGTTCAAGATTACGCATTATCGATGAAGCCGCCGTTGATTTTGAACCGGTCCAGGCCGCGATCTCATATGCGTTTGAGGGAAAACCTTGTGCGAGATCGAGGGGGGCCGGCGCGTCAGGGTTGCCATCAGGATTGATGACAGAGAGCGAAGACATCAGCTGCACTTTGTTTTTAGCTGACCGCGACTGAAGCCGACAAATTGATGCTGGAAACAGGAACAGTGCTGGCGCAGAGCTGATCTTATTGACTGAGCTCAGACTGATGAACGAGTACAGCTGTTTGAATTTTTTCAGCTCAAAGAAAACCCATTTATCGAGTTCGAAGAAAGCGTGTCGACTGCCCTTCTGAGCCCGTATTTTGCTGAAGAGCTTAGTCTTCTTCGGAAGAGATTTATTCGTCATACTTGTTGCGTGAAACGTGAACTCTGGTGTGTCCAGTTTGTGAATTGTATCTACTATGCGTTCGGCATTATACTGTCCATCAGATGTAAATTTCCCAATGCTTGCGATTTTCAGTTTCACACTAGAGGATCCAGACCAGCAGGCCGTTGCGAAGACTAAATGCATCAGCTTGCAAGCAGTTTTTGTCAGACCTGTGGGTGGTCTCATGTCTGCCAAGCATGTTGGTATCGCATAGAACGGTGGAGTTCTGTCACCCATTCCAGCGGAAATCCAGTCTTCCGGGCTCTGTAAATATGAACGCTGCTGTTTATCATCGAACTGTTGAGCAGCATGATAAATCTGACATTCCCCAAGTGGAACGTCCTCCCGCCCACCTTGCCGCTGTTCTGCGCTCCTATCAAGCCTCTTGGACCCATGGTGCCGTTGTTCGGGCATCTGACGCGCGAACTGAGCACGATTTCCGGTCTCGGGGGCGAGGTTGATCCGGATATTGGTCTGACCGACCCCCGTATGGATAGACCGGTTGAGCCGCTTTTGTTCAGGTTTTATGATTAACGATGTTGTCATTAGGGAACCGGCGGTGCGCGCAGCCGATGTATGGCCGCAAGGATGCGGTTGAACAGATCGCCGCTGACAGCCACCTCGGCCAGTTGGAAGGTGATTGCACGGGCGTGACGCACAACCCTCGCACCAATCTTGATCAATCGCGTCTGCAGGCTTGTCAGTGACCAGTCGGCTATCTCATCAGGTAGATCAGTGCCCTGTAGGAAGGCACCGATATTGTAAGCCAGTGCATGGAGTTGCAGCCGCACCTCGTTCTGCGCCATGCCTTTGCAGGACAAACGGGTCCAGTTGATCGCCTGCTTGCCTTCCTTGATGTATTGCTCGGCGGTGCCGCGTTGGTTGTAGAAGCGGATGATCCAGTCGGGTTCCATCGGCATGTTGGTGACCACGAAGCCCACGCGCGGGAACAACTCGCTGGGATGCCATTCCACCTTGGCGATGACACGACGAGGTTTGTCCCAAGATGCCGCCTGATATTGGAAGTCGCCGTAGATGCGCTTCACGCCTTTTGGCGGACGACCCACAGGGCGCTTGAGCAGATGCGCAATCTTGCCCTGAAGAACGCGATTGGCCCGAAGGCGGATGGCGTAGAAATAGTTTTCCAGTTCCAGAGTTTTGTATAGCTCCGGGATGGCGAACGCAGCATCCCCCCGGAAGAACCGCATCAGGTGACGATCCGCATATCGCGCGATGACGGGCTTCAGAACCTCTTCCCACCCATCTGCGCTGTGAACATTGCCGGGGCGCAGGGCGCAGCGTTCCAAATGGCCAAACTGGTTGAAGACGAACAGCGGGTGATAGCACATGCAGCCGAAATGCCCGTTCCAAGCGGTGCCTTCTTGCGCGCCGTGGGTGGGACTGACTGAACTGTCCATGTCGAGCGTGATCCACTTGGGCGGTTTGCGATTGTGAACCCGGTCGATCCAGTGTCCTGATAAATCCGCCAGCACAGTGCGATTGTCGGTTGCCGCCAACACCTCGGTCTCGAACCGTCCCATCTGGCTCGCAGACGCGGCCTTGGCCTCAACGGCACGCCCTCCAACGACCTGCCGCATCACCGGATCAAGCGATAAACGGTCCGCGTCATTAACATCATCATATCCGGCCAGCCGCCCAAAGACCGACTGGCGCAACAAGCCGACCAGTGAGTGCAGGCGATTGTGGCCAGTTCGCGTGTCTCTCAGAAATCCGCCCGCAATGTCGTGCAGGCCGAGCACTTCATCCAATTCCCTGAACAACAGTAATCCACCGTCCGAGCTGATCTTGGAACCATGAAACTCCAGCCGGACCCGGCGGTCAAAACTGAGCCGCCCATCACCCGTTTCGCGTGCACCCTCTGGGTGATCCATAATCCACCACCTTCAGCCAAATTAACATACTGAAATATAACACATTAGTGGCCGTTGGAGGCGCGAAAACGTCAAGTTACTTGGGAAATGCGGGTAAATAGTTCTTTTGCTACGCTGCCGAGGTTCTTCATAGTCATTTGTGTACGAAATCGGATCGCGGTCACTCAAAGCAGATGCTTGTAGTGATTTTTGACGCAGTTCGCCTGTATTTGCATGACTATTCATTCGATTTCTTTCACTGTCGCGGCAATTATTTTGCCTATTCTTTTAGTTTTTCTTATGTTCAATTGTTAATTTACGAGATTGAATACAAAAGACAAGTGCTAGTATCAGGTAAGTCGAAGAAAACAGTACCTCCTGACAAACTTTGAAACTCAGAAATCATACATCTTGACAAACCTTTTCTCCGATTTTGACTTATTAAGGTGTTGTTTTTGCCTCACTCTTAGGTATTTCGATATGGCTCCATAAAAAATATAAATACATTATAAGGATCAAGGAGTCAGTTTCCCTCTTATAGTAAGCTTGCACCTCTTAAGGAATCTGGCTTCTTGAGCCTATTAGAAAGCTTGCCACTCCTCACGACATGAATAGATGAAATTTTTCTTTCACGGCCAGACTTACGTATAATTCAATGGAGAAAACAATGGCTGATAAAGTCAAAATTGTAGTAGAGTTGCTGAAAAACCAAAGGCCGGACTATGCTTCGGAAAACTATGACTATGCTTGAATCATAAAACACAGATCCAGGAGGTGCATTCTAGAGTTTGAGCCTCCCCCAATGAAGTGGTCCGCCCCTATGATTAGGAAAGCGGAGGACCAGAGATGGCCATTAAGAGACCCAAGCCCGAAGAGATTGGCGCGAAGTTGCGGCAAGTTGAAGTTCTGATGGGGCAAGGCATGCCCCGGGTTGATGCGATCAGACAGATCGGTGTGACTGAACAAACCTATTCCCGCTGGAAGAAAAAGTACGGAGGAATGGGCACAGAACAACTCAAGGAGCTGAAGCGCCTTCAGAAAGAGAACGAGCGCCTTCGGCGTGCGGTTTCCGACCCGACATTGGACAAACTGATTTTGAAGGAGGCCGCAACGGGAAACTTCTGAGCCCCTCGCGTCGAGGTGCCTGCATTGATCAAGTGCGCAGTCAGGTGAAGGTTTCTGAGCGTGGTGTATGTCGTGCCTTGGACCAGCACCGATCCACACAGCGTCGAGTGCCACAGGGGCGTGCCGATGAAGCCCGCCTGGTTGCAGACATGATCGAGCTGACGCGCCAGTACGGTCGATATGGCTACCGCCGGGTTGCTGCCTTGTTGCGAGACGCGGGTTGGCAGGTGAATGACAAGCGCGTCGAGCGTTTGTGAAAACGTGAGGGGCTCAAAGTGCTTATGAAGCAACCAAAGAAGGGGCTGCTTATATTCATTCGATTTCTTTCACTGCCAAGGCAATTATTTTTCCTATTCTTGTAATTTTCCGTCTGTTCAATTGTTGATTTACGCTATTCGAATACAAAAGGCAGGTGCTGGTATCAAGAAAGTCGAAGAAAACAATACCTTCTGATAAACCTTTTCTCCGCTTTGGATCTATTAAGGCACAGTTTTTGCATATCTTTTAGGTGTTTTGATGTAGCTCCATAATAATTATAAATACATTGTAAGGCTCAAGGAGTCAGATTCCCTCTTATAGTAATATTACACCTCTTAGGGTCAGGATTTATAACCAGAACATGACGACGGCAGCCAATGCGCATGCCGACAGGAAGACCTTGGGGCACCTGTCGTAGCGTGTTGCAACCCGCCGCCAGTCCCTGAGCCGGGCGAAGCTGTTCTCGATTTTGTGGCGCTTGCGGTATCGGGCTTCGTCATGGGGGATCTGCACCTTGCGGTTCTTTCGGGACGGGATGCATGGTGTGATCCCCTTGTCTGCAAGGGCTTCTCGATACCAATCCGCATCGTATCCACGGTCCGCTAGCATGTGTTCGGCGGCAGGAAGGCCGTCCAGTAGGGCCCGGGCACCGATGTAATCGCTCCGCTGGCCAGCCGTCAGAAACATTCGCAGCGGGCGGCCAGACGCGTCTGTAACCGCGTGCAGTTTCGAGTTCATCCCGCCCTTGGTGCGCCCGATCAGGCGACCACGCCCCCTTTTTTCAACCCCAGGCTTGAGGCTGTGCGGTGCGTCTTCAGATGCGTCGCATCGATCATCAGCGTGTCAGTCCCGCCGCCCTGATCGGCCAGCTCCAGAAGCATCCGGGCGAAAATGCCTTTTTCGCTCCACCGCTTCCATCGGCTATAAAGGGTTTTGTGCGGCCCATACTCTGCGGGGCGCATCGCGCCACCGCAAGCCATTGCGGTTAATGAATATAATGCCGCTCAGCACCCGCCTGTCGTCCACACGGGGCTTGCCGTGGGACTTGGGGAAAAAGGGTTCCAGCTTGGCCATCTGCGTGTCGCTCAACCAGTAAAGATCGCTCATGTCACCGCTCCGTTTCAGAGCCGTGAATCACGCAGCGAAGCGGAAATCAATGCATCCTGACCCTAGAAGCCATGCATGCGTTTGGCCCATTGATAGGCAACCACAAGACCCTTCATCCGCGGGAGCAGCAAAAGTGAGGCGGATATGGTCACCAGAGACATAATCAAAGCCAGGGTCAAGGGGGCAGGGCGAAACTGTATGTAGGTGATGTGCAGCGCAAAGCCGAGCAGGTGTCCGACCAGCAAAATGGTCAGGTAGGCAGGGCCATCGTCGGCGCGATTGTGATAAAGCTCCTGACCGCAGTTGTCGCAGCTGTGTTTTACTTTGAGATAGCTCTTCAGCAACTTGCCTTCGCCGCAGTTGGGGCAGCGCAGTCGCAGCCCGCGCAGCGCGGCTGGTTTCCAGGGGCGGTGTTCTGTCTGAGCGGACGGATCAGCCTGCTCTGGGGCGGCTGGTGTTGTGGTGTCGTCCTGGGGCATCTCGGGTATCACCATGTCTGATTCCTATCGTCGCTATCCTCTATGGTGTTTCTAAATTGATTGCAATCAATCATGCGATCAATCTGGTTGCAATTATGCGGAGCTTGGGGGTATTGCTGCGTAACGCCCGTGTTGGCCGGCCTTTTGGAGCTGGAAAAAAAGGAAAGACTGCTGTGGGGAGAGACCCTTTGAAGCACTGGAGCCCGACGCTGCCGGTTTCGGACAAGCCGCGCTATCTGGAGATTGCCGATGCGATTCGGGCAGATATTGATGCAGGCCTGCTGTTGCCGGGCGACCGGCTGCCACCACAGCGCGGGGTTGCACAGGATCTGGGGGTAGATTTTTCCACGGTATCAAGAGGGTACGCAGAGTCGGTTCGACGCGGAGATATTGAGAGCTTTGTTGGCCGTGGGACATTTGTCCGGACACCCGACGTGCAGGCGCTGCTTGACGGGGCCAATGCGGCGCCGGATCCACGCCGGATCCTGGAGGAAGATCCGATGATGAACATGCCACCGGAACCGGATGATCCGGCCCTGGTGGCCCGCATGGCCAGTGGCCTGGGCCATGTGGCGGCCAATCTGGTGCCATTGTTGCGCTATCAATCGGTGCGCGGCAGCGCTGCAGACCGGGAGATTGCCCGGACCTGGATGCAGGCAAACGGGCTGGATTTTGCCGCCGACCGCTTTGCCATCACACCAGGCGCCCATGCTAGTATATATGCGATCCTGACCCTGCTGAGCGAGCCGGGGCAGACCCTGCTGTGTGAGACTTTGACCTATCCCGGTATTCGCTCCATTGCCGCCCGTCTTGGCCTGCGGCTGGTCGGGGTGCCCAGCGACCGGGAGGGGCTGCGTCCCGAGGCTTTGGAGAGGGCCATCACCGAGCATTGGCCTGCCGCGCTATATCTGAATCCAACGCTGCAGAATCCGACCACCAAAACCATGTCCGAGACCCGCCGCCGCGAGATTGCAGAGGTGCTGACCCAGCACGACATTCAGCTGATCGAGGATGACGCCTACCGGTTTGTCGCCGCAGACGCGCCGCCGCCGATTGCCAGCCACCTGCCGGATCTGGCCTGGCATGTGGCCGGGATCTCCAAATGTTTTGGCGCTGGCCTGCGGCTGGCCTATACCACCGGGCCACAACGGGCCGAGATGGGAGGGTTTTCCCAGGCGTTGCGCAGTATCAACGTGATGGCCTCACCGCTGAGCCTGGCCCTGTTGGGTCACTGGATCGAAGACGGCACCGCCGCTCAGATCCAGGCTTTTGTGCGGCGCGCAGCGGCCCAGCGGCAGGAGTTGGCGCGGGGCATTCTATGTGGGTGTTTTGTGACCAGTGCGCCCGAGGCCTTTAACCTGTGGGTGGAGCTGCCCCGTGGCACCAGCCGGGCCGAGGTCATGGGGCGCATGGCAAACCGGCAGATTGGCATCATGCCCAGCGATGCCTTTACCGTGGTGGGCCAGCCCAGCGAGGCGCTGCGGGTCTGCCTGGGCGGGCCGATCAGCCTGGAGCAACTGCGCGAGGATCTGATTGCGTTGCGCGATGCAATTCTGCGCAAAGATTGGCTGGGCTGATGCAGATGAACCTGACCGCCTGCACCGGAGTGACCTGATGAAACACAATATCCCTTTGGGCATGCTTGGCACCGTGGTCCTGGCCATGACACTGATCGTGATTGGCGATACCGCCGGCAAGGCGCTGACGGTCTCTGGCGCCAGCCCCTTCTTTGTTGCCTGGTCTCGCTTTACCGTGGCGGCGGTGGTGCTGTTGCCCTTTGCCGGTCTGCGCAGCGCTGAGCTGCGCGGCTTTCTGGACTGGCGGATTATTCTGCGGTCGGTGCTGATTGCAACGGGGATCCTGTGCATCCTCACCGCGTTGCGGACCGAACCCATCGCCAATGTCTTTGGCGGCTTCTTTGTTGGGCCCATTGTGGCCTTTGCGCTCTCGGCGCTGTTGCTGAAAGAAAAGGCGGATCCGGGCCGGGTGGCGCTGTTGCTGGTCAGTTTTGTCGGTGTGCTTTTGGTGGTGAAGCCTGGGTTTGGGATGCAGATCGGTATGGGGTTTGCCCTGTTGGCGGGCTGTTTTCATGGCTCTTACCTGGTGGCGACGCGCAGCCTGGCTGGGCGGTATCGGCCAAAGTTTCTGCTGATCTCCCAATTGATCATCGGCTCTGTGGTGCTGTTGCCCTTTAGCTATGATGAGATGCCGCAAAGCATTGATATCACAGGGGGGAGCCTGATCCTCATCAGTGCGTTGGGATCTGCGGCGGGAAATTTTCTGTTGGTGATGGTCAACCGCACCACCCCTGCCAATGTAGTGGCCCCCTTGATCTACAGCCAGCTTTTGGCGGCAACGGCTCTGGGGGTGCTTGTGTTTGGCACCTGGCCCGATGGGCTGGCGCTTTTGGGCTTGGGGGTGATTGTCCTCTCCGGGCTGTCCTCGCTCTGGCTGGCGGGGCGTCGCATGCCCCAGGTCTAGCCTTTTGGGAGCAGCAAACCGGGGAACATCAGGCCGAACAGTGCGCGTGTCAGGATTTGCGCAGCAGATAGATGTCCATGATCCAGCCGTGATCGGCGCGGGCCTGGGCGCGGGTTTGAATGATCTGCTCGGCGGTCTCAGCCAAGGGACCAGACAGGCTGATCTGGTTTTCCATGCCGGCATAGGCCGACCACCAGATACTCACCCCAGTAGGGTCGACCGCCTGAAACGAGCATTCCCCATCCAGCATGATCACCAGGGTATCAGCACTCTCAGGCCAGCCGTTTTCCCGTAGCTGGCGCCCGGTGGTGACGGTAAAAGGCGCGCCAATCTCGTTGAGTGGAATTGCATGGGCAGCGGTCAGGGCCTGAATGGAGGTCACCCCCGGAATAACCGTAAGGCTCACCTCCTGCGTGGCCTTGAGCCGCTCGGCAATGCGCATGGTGCTATCATAAAGCGAAGGGTCGCCCCAGACCAGAAAGCCAACCTTTGCCGCAGCCGCAGTTGCAGGCAGTTGGGCGTGAATGGTCTCAATCCAGACGCGGGCGATGGCATCATGCCAATGGTCAACCCGCGCGGTGTAATCGGCGATTGCCGGATCGCGGACAGGCAGGTCGAACTCGACGATACGAGGGCCAGAGGCGGCATCGGCAATGACCTGGGCGCAGATCTCCTGGCGCAGGGCAGCCAGATCATCTTTGCCTTTGCCCTTGTTGGGGATCAGGATCAGATCACAGGCGCGGATGGCTTCGGCGGCCTGCAGGGTCAGATGCGTTGGGTTGCCGGTGCCGATGCCAATCAGGGAGAGTTCGATCATACTTCTGCTCATGTGAAGAGGCCCTGTCGAAGACACCAAAACGGGCCTGTCAAAAAGAAACACGGCCCGATGGGGGCCGTGTCGATGTTTGCTGATCTCTTGCTCAGGCGCGAGGCCCGATCAGGCCGCTTTGTACAGGCGCGGCGTTACCAGGCCGCTGCCTTCGAGACCGCGCAGGGCCTTGGCAGTGGCGAGAATGGCCAGATCGGCCAGAGGCTCAACCAGAACCACCAGCATATAGGCCCCACCAAAGGTCAGGACCGAGGCCATGGTTTCGGCACCAAAGCCCTGGCCGTAGAAGACCCAGAAGGCAACCCAGGCAACAACACCAGCCTGATAGGCAACAGACAGGGCCAGGGCCTGGCTGTATTTGAGATCCACATAGGCGGTTCCGGCCGGGATGATGCGGCTTGCCAACGCGTGCAGTGCAAACAGCGGCACCAGCAGGGTGGTCAGGTTGACAAAATACATCGGCAGATCGGTGGGCGCAAAGAACGCGCCTTGCACCAGCAGGCCAAGGGCCAGACCAAAGGCAGCAGGCGCCGCACCCAGGATCAGGAACAGGGTCGAGCCAAGGATGAAGTGCACCTCAGAGACGCCAACCGGGAAATGGGGCAGCACTTCAAAGAACAGGAAGACACCCAGCGCGGCAATCGCCGACCGGCCCGCGTAGGATGCAATGCCACTGCTGCGCAGATCGCTGAAGGTTTCTTTGGCGGCATAGGCCACTGCACCGGCAGCTGTGCCATAGGCGAGGGTCATTTTTGCAGCGTCGACGACGCCGGGTTCGATATGCATAATTCTGTCTCCCTGTCGCCTCCCCGGCGACATGTGTACGGTTCGCAGTTAAGCCAGCCACTACTGGCCAGCACGAGATGGCAGGTCTCCTGACTCGCGGGTCTGGGCCGGGCCGGGGCCTTCCCAATCTGATAATCAGATCAGTGGCTTTTCCCGGTGGCTCACCGCTCACAGTTGCGGGGGCAGTTTCGGATTTGGCGCCTTTTGGCTACACCACACCGAATTCCCTTTTCATCCAGAAGCCTTGGGCGTCTTTGGAACCATCAATAGATTATAGGTCTCACGTTTCAGCTCGTTCTGTCAATCGGGCAGCAGCGGCAGTCACGGTCCAAAAGCGGCATAATTGCAGCCTTTACCCTGATTTGCAGCGCGCAGCCCGGTGCAGAGATTCGGCGGGCTTAGGGCGTTTCAGCTGATGTGACCTCTGGCAGGTCACTATCCGCCAGCGGGCCATAAAGGATCAGCACCGGCGCCGTTGTCTGCATCTGTCGCAATACCTGCGGTAATTCGCCAACGGTGTGGCAGCTGAGCTCTTGCTGGGGCGTCGACACACCCAGGGCCACCAGGGCATGGGTTTCAGGCGGCAGGCCGGCCTCAATCAGCTTTTCCGCCAGGGCGGCAAAGGTGCGTTTGCCCATATAGACAACCGTGGTGGCATCCGGGTCGGCCAGGGCGGCCATGTTAAGGCTATCCGGCAGCCCACCAGTGACGTCATGGCCGGTGATGAACTGCATGCGGCGCGCAGTCAGCCGCCGGGTCAGTGGGATATTGGCCGCTGCCGCTGCGGCGGAGGCTGCGGTGACTCCGGGGACGATCTCAAACGGAATATTTGCGCCGCGCAGAGCCGCGATCTCTTCTTCCAGCCGACCAAAGACGCCGCTGTCGCCGGATTTCAGCCGCACCACTTTGAGGCCGCTTTTGGCATAGTCCACCAGCAGCTGGCTGACGTGGTCCTGCTTGGGCGAGGGCCGTCCGGCGCGTTTGCCCACGCCCACCAGATCGGCCTCTGGGTTGGCATGGGTCAGGATTGGCCCGGCGGAAAGATCGTCAAACAGCACCGCATCAGCGGTTTCCAGTCTCTTGACCGCCTTGACGGTCAGCAGCTCCGGGTCGCCGGGGCCGGAGGACACAAAACTGACAAAGCCGCTCATGCGCCTTCTCCGGTGATCAGATGGAAAAAGGTCCCGGTGACATGGCCCTTGATGGATCCGGTTTCGGGAACCGGATTGCCGTCGGCGTCCATCACATGGGCCAGCGGCGCGTCGGGTTCATCCAAAATGGTGGAATAGTGGAACTCATGGCCGCGCAGGGCCGCGCCTGTTGCAAAACCCGGCATCGGCGCCTGTAGCTCGGCGCGGCGATAGCCCAAATGGAATTTGCGTTTCTCATAAGACGTGACCAGCCCCAGCAGCCCGGCCATCTGGTGGCGGTTGCCCTCTTTGTCGATCAGCGCAGCGCCGAGCGCCATATAGCCCCCACATTCCCCATGTACCGGCTTGGTCTCGGCGTGTTTGCGCAGGCCCGCGCGGAATGTCTCGGCAGCGGCTAGGGTGCCACCGTGCAGCTCCGGGTAGCCGCCGGGCAGCCAGACCAGATCGGCGTCCGGGGCCGGGGCCTCATCCGCGAGGGGGGAAAACGGCAGGATTTCTGCGCCAGCGGCACGCCAGCCGGTCAGAAGGTGGGGGTAAGTAAAAGAAAACGCCGCATCCCGGGCTAGGGCGATGCGCTGCGCCGGAGGCTTTGGCAGCGTGCTAGGTGCGGGTGCGGCGGCGCCCATGGCGGCCGCTTTGATGGCGTCCAGGTCCACATGGTCACGCAGGAATGTGGCATAGCCTGCAATGGCGGCTTCAAGATCGGGGTGTTCCACCGCCTGAATAAGGCCCAGATGGCGCTCGGGCAGGGCCAGATCACCACGACGGGGCAGGGAGCCCAGGACCTTGACCCCGGCGCGTTCCATCCCCAACCGGGTCAGGCGTTCGTGGCGGGGGCTGGCGACTCGGTTCAGGATCACCCCGGCAAAGGGCACCTCGGGGTCATAGGATTTGAACCCCAAAGCGGTGGCGGCAGCCGACTGCGCCTGACCGCCCACGTCAATCACCAGCACCACCGGCCAGCCCATGCGTTTGGCGGTTTCCGCCGAGGATCCAAAGCCGCTCTGCCCGCGGGTGGCAACCCCGTCAAACAGCCCCATTGAGCCTTCGCCAATGCAGATCTCAGCCCCTGTCGCCTGACCGGCAACCGCATCCAGCAGCCTCGCGTCCATTGCCCAGGTATCCAGGTTAAAACTGGGGCGCTTGGCTGCAGCAAAGTGAAAGGCCGGGTCGATATAGTCGGGGCCGCTCTTATAGGGCTGTACCGCCAGGCCATCTTCGGCCAGGGCGCGCAGCAGGCCCAGCATCACCGTGGTCTTGCCGGTGCCAGAGGCCGGCGCGGAGATCATCAGGCCTTTGGGGAAATCAGTCATCACCTTCGCTCCAGTTGGCCCATTGGCTATCGGCGCTTTGTGGCCGGTAGCGGCGGTCGTAATCTTGCGCGTAAAGGCAGCTTTCGTCAAAATCTTCATTGCCAAGCGCTGGTCCGACCAGAATCAGCGCAGTACGCCCACGCATCCCGTCCGTCGCTTCTTCTAGGGTGCCAAGCGTTGCCTTGACCACCTTTTGATCCGGCCAGGTGGCGCGCCAGACCACGGCCACCGGGCACTCGGCGCCATAGCTGGGCGTCAGTCGGGCAATCACATCCTCCAGCACATGCACCGAGAGGTGAATGGCCAGGGTTGCCCCGGTGCGGGCAAAGTTCTCCAGGGTTTCGCCTTCGGGCATCGCCGAGGCCTTGCCAGAGGTTCGAGTCAGCACCAGCGATTGCGCCACACCGGGCAGGGTCAGCTCTGATCCCAGCGCCGCCGCCGCCGCCGCAAAGGCGGGCACGCCGGGGGTGATGTCATAGGGAATGCCCAGTGCGCGCAAGCGGCGCAGTTGCTCGCCCAGGGCGGACCAGACCGACAGATCGCCGGAATGCAGACGGGCGATATCATGACCCGCCGCGTGGGCCTCTTTGATATGGGCGATGATCTCATCCAGTGACAGGGCTGCGGTATTGATCACCTTGGCGTCCTTGGGGCAGTGCTGCAACAGCGCCTCGGGGACCAGCGAGCCGGCATAGAGACAGACCGGGCAGGCGGCGATCAGGTCGCGCCCGCGCAGAGTGATAAGATCGGCGGCGCCGGGGCCGGCACCAATGAAATGAACGGTCATGGCTCAAGTCTTTCTGCAAGGGCCGCGGTGGCCATCCCATCCGCGGTGATAAGTCTAGGGGTGATCAGGCGGGACCGGGCCGGGCCTGGGCCTTGGCGGGCTGCCACCAGGGCGCAGGCCTCGGCAACGGAGCCGGTGCCAAATCGGGATTGTATGCGGGGCGAACAGGTCAGGGTGGGTTCGCCGGTGATGTCCTCTTCGCGCAGGGCAATCAGCGGCAGCGCGAGCTCTGCTGCAAGATCAATCAGCGCCGGTTGCGCCGCCTTTGCCGCCAGGCTGGCCAGGGCATCGGGGCGCGCCCCTGTCAGCGCCAGCACGCTGCGCAGATCTGCCAGCGTCGCATTGGCGCGAAATCCTATCCCTGCCACCTTCATCGTGTGACACTCCACTGGATCACCGGGCGGGCGCGTTGCCAGTCGCGCATCGACCCCAACGGTCCGGCCTCGGCGATTTCTGCCTTCAGCAGATGGCCGCCCCATTGTGCATGGGCCTGCATCAGCAGGGTTTCGGTCTCCAGGGTGACGCCATTGGCCACCAGACGGGTGCCCGGCGGCAGGATCTGCCAAAGCTGATCGAGCAGGGTTTGCGAACCGCCGCCGCCGATAAAGACGCAGTCGGGCAGCGCATGTCCCGTCAGCACCTCGGGGGCCTTACCCTGCATTGCCGCCATACGGTGGCTCAGGCCAAAACGCGCGGCATTGGCGCGGATATTTTCCAGTCGCTCCCTGCGGGGTTCAAAACTGATGGCCCGGGCGCCGGGGGCTGCCAGACACCATTCAACCGAGACAGAGCCAGAGCCGCCGCCGATATCCCACAGCAGCTCGCCTCTGCGGGGTGCCAGCGCCGACAGGGTCAGGGCGCGGATGGGGCGTTTGGTGATCTGGCCATCGCTCACGAAATGCGAATCCGCCAGCCCCGCAGCCTGCGGCAGCCCGGGCCGCATGGCCTCGATGGCCATAAGGACCGGAGCCCCCCCTTGCGGTAGATCCCAGTCCTGAGCAAGGGCATGCTGCAGTTGTTCCTTGGGGCCGCCAAGCCGTTCCATCACATGCAGCTTTGCATCTGGTTGCCCGTTTTCAACCAGCCAGCTGGCCAGTTCAGCCGGGGCCACGCCGTCGCGCAGGGTGCAGATCACCCGTGTGCCCCGGCCCAAGAGCGGCAGGAGCTTGGCATAAGGCGCTGCATGCAGCCCAAGGCAGAGGGTGTCTTCCAGTTTCCAGCCCAGGCGGTTAGCCGCCAGGGCAAAGCAGGAGGGCACCGGGTAAGAAACCCATTCCTCTGCTGCCAGATCCTTCATCAAAGAGCCGCCGGCGCCGTGCCAGAAGGGATCGCCCGAGGCAAGCACCACCACTGGGCTGCCGCGCAGTTCCAACACGGGCTGAGTGGAAAAAGGCACCGGCCAGGGCCGTGCTTTGGTCCCGGCATTCACCAAGTCCAGATGACGTGGTCCGCCAAAAATGACCTCCGCCGCCTGCAGTGCATTCTGGCTTGCCTCCGAGAGGCCTGCCAGTCCATCCTCCCCAAGACCAATCACCGTCAGCCACGGCGGGGCAACAGATGTGATAACAGGATCAGACATGACACGGACCCTTGTGTTGGGCGGCACCACAGAGGCCAGCAAACTGGCCAAAGCCCTGGCTGAGGCGGGCATGGATGCGGTGTTTTCCTACGCTGGCCGCACTGCCAACCCGGTGGCGCAGCCCCTGCCCCTGCGGGTGGGTGGCTTTGGCGGTGTTGACGGGCTGCTGCGCTACCTCAGAGAGGAGGAGATCAGTCATGTGGTGGATGCCACCCATCCCTTTGCCGCCCAGATGAGCCGCAATGTGGTGCAGGCCTGCGCCGAAGCAAAAGTGCCGCTCTGTGCCTATGAGCGTCCGCCCTGGCGCCCGGCGGCGGGGGATAACTGGATCCATGTTGGCGATATGGACGCGGCGGTGCAGGCGCTGCCGGAGACGCCGGCGCGGGTGTTCCTGGCGATTGGCAAACAGAACCTGGCGGGCTTTGCCGCCAAGCCGCAGCATCACTATCTGTTGCGTCTGGTGGACCCGCCCGAGGCGGAGCTGCCGCTGCCCAATTGCAGCGTCGAGATTGCCCGTGGTCCCTTTGATGAGGCCGGGGATCTGGCCTTGATGCAGCACTATGGCATCACTCATGTGGTGTCGAAAAATGCCGGCGGTCGCGGCGCCTCGGCCAAACTTGCCGCCGCGCGCGCCCTCGCCCTGCCGATCATCATGATCGACAGACCTCAGGTGCCGTCCCGTATGACCTACGGGGATGTGGCAGAAGTGATGGACTGGCTGTTTCATACCCCTGCTCAGCCCGCGTCGGGCGCATAGCGCGGGGTGTAGACATGGGCACCGACGCGGCGGGTGTCCTTGTTTCCGACAATCACCACGGTGCGCATATCCGCCATCTCAGGTGTCGCCTCGTTGAGGCTCACGGTGGTGATGGTTTCATCGGGTTTGGAGACATCGCGGGCAAAGGAAATCAGCGTCTCACCGCCACAGGCCTCCCGCAGGATTTCCAGCGCACGGGCAAACTGATGGGGCCGCGATTTTGAACGGGGATTGTAAAACCCCATGGCAAAGCCCGCCTCGCCCGCCAGACGCAGGCGTTTTTCAATCAGGCTCCAGGGCTTCAGATTGTCGCTGAGGTTGATGGCGGCAAAATCATGCCCCATAGGGGCGCCAATCCGGGCCGATGCTGCCAGCATTGCGGTGATACCGGGCAAGACCTGAATGTCCAGATCCAGCCAGGCGGGCTTACTTGCCGCCTCCAGCGCCTCAAACACAGCAGAGGCCATGGCAAAGACGCCGGGATCACCCGAGGAGACCACCGCCACGCGCTTGCCGCTTGCCGCCATCTCCAGCGCATGGGTGGCACGCTCAATCTCGACCCGGTTGTCCGTGGCGTGCAGGGTCAGGCCGGGGCGTTCGGGGATGCGTTTGACATAGGGAATGTAGCCGACAATATCCGTGGCCTCACTGATCACCTGCTGGACCTGGGTTGTCACCATGGTTTCATCGCCAGGACCCAGCCCGACAATTTTCACCCAGCCTGTTTTTGTCCGGTCTGTTGTTGCTGTTTCTGTCATGGTCGGCGCCCCTGTCCATGCACCAGAACAATCGAAAAATATGGCACCTCGCCCTCGATCTCAGAGAGTTTCTGCACCGTCTGGCTGGGCATGGTGCCCCGTTCCACCAGCCAGGCCTCTTGTGTTTTGCCTGCGGCCTGCAGCGCCCGGCGCAGTTTTGGCAGGTTGCGGCCAATCTTCATCACCACCAGCGCATCGGTCTCCTGGATGCGGCGGGTCAGTTCCGCCTCGGACAGGGTGGCCATGGCCACGGTCAAGACGTCATCGCCCCAGGTGATGGGCTGGCCGGTGGCTGTCCAGCAGCCGGACATGCCGGTGATGCCGGGAATGATTTCCTGCGCCGCGCGGCCCTTGAGCCGGGTGTAGAGATGCATGTAGGAGCCATAAAAGAACGGGTCGCCTTCGCAGAGCACCACGACATTCTCTGTCTTGGCAATCTCGGCCAGAGTATCGGCCCAGCTATCATAGAATGCAGCCATCATTCGGTTGTATTCGGGATCTGAAAAATGGATCTCGGTGGTGACCGGGTATTCCATTGCGTGTTCTACGACTCCCTCGGGCAACAGACCCTCCACCAGGCTGCGGGCCTGACCCTTGCGGCCTTCCTTGCGGAAGTAGGCCACATGGCGGGCGCCTTGAATGGCGCGCCAGGATTTGACGCTCATCAATTCGGGATCGCCCGGCCCCAGGCCGGCACAGATGACTTTGCCCGCGGTTTCGCTGGTCATGGTCACTCTTTCCAACTGGCCAGCGCGTTGACGGCCGCCACGGTAATGGCGGAGCCGCCCAGGCGACCTTTGACGATCATCGCGGGGACCGGCAAGTCCTGCATCAGGGCCTCTTTGGATTCCACGGCGCCGACAAAGCCAACCGGGCAGCCGATGATGGCGGCGGGGCGCGGGCAGGCGGGGTCTTTGAGCATGTTCAGCAGGTGAAACAGCGCCGTGGGGGCATTGCCGATGGCCACAACCGCACCGTCGAGCTTGGGTCGCCAGAGCTCTAGCGCCGCGGCGGAGCGGGTATTGCCCATCTCCTTGGCCATCCCAGGCACCTTGGGGTCGCGCAGGGTGCAGATGACCTCATTGTTGGCGGCGAGCCTTGGACGGGTGATACCTTCGCTGACCATATGGGCATCGCAGAGGATCGGTGCCCCGGCAGCGAGGGCGGCGCGGGCGGTTTCAGCCATGCCGGGGGAGAAGCGGATGTGGTCTTCCAGACCAACCATGCCAGCGGCGTGGATCATGCGCACCGCAACGCTTTCCTCATCCTTGTTGAACCGGGCGAGGTCCGCCTCGGCGCGGATGGTGGCAAAGCTTTCAGCGTAGATTGAAGCGCCGTTGGTTTCATAGGTGTGGAGCATGTTAGCTGCCCTCTGTCAGAATTTTTGGCGCAGCACGGAGTGCGCTGGCACTAAGGGTTTTTATGGATGGCTGATCACTGGCCTTGCCATGGTGGATCAGATCGAAGGTATCGGTGGCCGTGGCGGTAAGCGCCAGGGGGGCCGGGCCGGGATGGGCACAGCCCTTGGCGCAGCCGGAGATGTGCAAGACCTGCCCCTTTGGCACAAAGGGCGCCAGATCGCGGGCCAGATCGCGGGTTGGCGATAGCGCCTGCAGGCAACCGGGCGCTCCGGTGCAAACACGCACCTGCAGGCGGGGATCCGTTGCATCAAGGATCACACCGGGCAGGGTGGCAAGCTCGGGGGCACCTTCGACCAGGATCATTCGCCAGGGGGTCAAACGCAGGGGACCATGGTCGGCCAGCCTGGCAAAGGCCTCTGCCGTGATCTGGCCGAATTCTAGGGCCACAAGCGGGCCGAAGGCGGTCATGCCCGGGCTTGGATCGGGGGCGCTGGAGCTGCGCGGAGAGGAATGTGAAGGGGGTGCTGCGCGGCGCGCAATCAGGGCTTGCATCCTGCCACGTCCCACCGACGCGCCGCCTTGGTCCAGAAACCAGCGGGCCAGATCAAGGGCGGCTTCGGCTGCGGTCTCGACCTCCACGGGGCAGCCTGTCTGCGCTCCATCCGCGATAAGGAGGAGCTTGTCGCCGCTGCGCTCGATCCGGATATCGGCGGCACAGCTTTGCAGCTGGGGCTCTGGCCCGGCATCAACCACAAAGCCAAATTTGCCGGGCAGCAGCAGATCTTCTGCCGCTTTTAAGGCGCGTTCCAGGCTGCGGGCAATTGTGTGATTGGCATCGCCGGGCTGCCAAAAGGGAGATAGCAGAATATTGCGGCGGCTTTCTGTTGCCGCGTCCTGATCCAGAAGACCCATGTCCTGAAGGCCCGCGATCACGGCAGCATGACTTTGGTTTGAGATCCCGCGCAGTTGCAGATTTGCCCGCGCCGAAAGGTCTATCAGCCCGTTGCCATGTTGCTGCGACAAACCGGCAATCGCCCTTGCCTGTTCTTGGCTCAACCGGCCCAGAGGCGCGCGGATGCGCACAACCAACCCGTCGCCGGACATCATCGGGCGCAGGGCACCTGGGCACCAGCCATAGACTTTGGGAGCGGGAGAGGAGCTGCTACGGCTCATGCGGCGCCCTCCAGCGTGGCGATAATCGAGTTGCGCCGGGTGGCCCAGAGGCCTGCCTCGGCCAGGGCGCGAAAGCGATCGCGCATGGCCTGCAGCGCCGCCGGGTTTTCCGCCTGCATGAATTCCACCAGATCTTCGCGGCCCAGGGTTGCCTCAAAGTAGAGATCAAACAGATGGGCGGGCACCACCTGGGCCAGATGGGCAAAGGCGGCCATGTGATCCAATGTGGCGGCAATTTCGGCGCCGCCGCGAAAGCCATGGCGCATCATGGAGCTGGCCCAATCCGGGTTGCTGGCGCGGGAGCGGGTCACCCGGGCGATTTCTTCCCCCAATGAGCGCGCCTGAGGGCGGTCGGGGCGGGTTGCATCCATGTGGTACAGCGCCGGAGCCGGCGAGCCCAGCCGCGCCATGGCCGCCGCAAAGCCAGCTTCATGGGCGGCATAGTCCGAAGCCACCAAAAGATCGGTTTCTGGCAGATCCTGCAGATGCACAAAGCTGTCGGCGGTTTTTAGGCGCTCTTCCAGTGCCGAGCGGGCCTCGGAGATGTCGCCCTTGGCGTCGATGGCATGGGAGGAGGCGCTCAGCCAGGCCTCGCCCGCTGCGGCGCGCGATGAGTCGCTGTAGCTGTCGATATGGGGCCCCATGGAAAGGCCGTATTGACCCGGTTTGGGCCCAAAGACTCGCGGGGACTGCGACAGGTAGGGATTGTCTGTTTTGCTTTCTTCGCGCGCAGCCAGGGCGGCGGCGGCGGCTTCGAACATCTGCGCCAGACCTGGAAAGACATCACGGAACAGGCCCGAGACCCGCAGGGTCACGTCGATACGCGGCCGGCCCAGCATCGAAAGCGGCAGCACTTCGAAGCCGGAAACGCGCTCGGAATCTTTGTCCCATTGCGGCGCCAGACCAGCCAGATGCAGGGCCATGGCAAATTCTTCTCCGGCGGTGCGCATGGTGGCTGAGCCCCAGAGGTCAATCACCAGCCCCTGCGGCCAGTCGCCATGGTCCTGAAGGTGGCGGCGCAGCAGCTCTTCCGCCAGCTTGACCCCCTGCGCATGCGCCGCCCGTGACGGCACCGAGCGTGGGTCGGTGGTAAAGAGGTTGCGCCCGGTGGGCAGCACATCAGAGCGGCCGCGAAACGGCGAGCCAGAGGGGCCGGGGGCGACCATCCTGCCCGCCAGCGCCGCCACAAGCCCGGCGCGTTCTTCGCTGCCACAGGTACCCGCGCCAAAGATATGCAGCCCCTCGCCATACTGGCTTTCCTTGATGTCGCAGACAAAGGCATCAAGTCTGGTGATTGCCTCGGCGGCGGAACAGTCAGGGGTGAGGCCCAGATCAGCTTCGACGCCGGTGCCCTGGGCCTCGGCGCGGATGTCCTCTAGCAGCCGGTCACGTCGGGCCGGGTCCAACCCATCAGCGGTGGAATACTCATCCAGCAGGTGTTCCAGCCGGGCCATGCCCTCGGGCAGGCTGCTCTGAGCCAGGGGCGGCGGCAAGTGGCCAAGGGTCACGGCGCCAATGCGGCGCTTAGCCTGCGCCGCCTCGCCGGGATCGTTGACAATAAAGGGATAGGCCACCGGCAGGTCGCCTGTCAGCGCCTCGGGCCAGCAGCTGTCGGACAGCGCCACGGATTTGCCGGGCAGCCATTCCAGCGTGCCATGGGCGCCGATATGGACCAGGGCGTCGCTGCGCTGGCGCAGCCAGAGATAGAAGGCGACATAGGCATGGCGCGGGGTGCGCTCCAGATCGTGGTAGTCCTCGACGCGGGCTTGTACCTCGCCCCGTTCTGGCTGCAGCGCGATCAGCGCCTTGCCGGCCTGGATTGCCTTGAAATGAAAGGCGCCGTCGCGACAGTCCGGGTCGTCCTCAGGCCCGCCCCAGGCGGCTGTCAGGGTCTGGCGCAGCGCTTCAGGGAGCGTTTCCAGAGCCGTCACATAGTCGGCCAGGGAATAGCTAAGGGTTTGCGACCCCAGCCGTTGACCAAGATCCTTCTGGGGCTTGATGTCATAGCCCTGGGCGGCGAGCTCGGTTGTGATTTCGCTACAGGAGGCCAGGGCGTCCAGCCCCACAGCATGGGCCAGGTTATGCGCCTTGCCAGGGTAGGTCGACAGGATCAGGCAGGGCCGTTTTTGCTCATTGGGCAGGGTCGCGAGGCGCAGCCAGCCCTCCACCCGGTCGATGACAGCGGCAACGCGATCGGGCACGGGACGATGGGCAAACCGCGAGTATTGCAGCGCTGGATCCTGCTTGCCGGGAGATTTGAAACTGATCACCCCGGCAAGGATGCGCCCGTCTACTTCGGGCAGCACCACATGCATGGCCAGATCGGCTGGCGACAACCCGCGGGCCGCCTCTGACCAGTCCTTTTTGCGGGCCGTCGATAGCGCCACCTGAAACACCGGGCAGCCACTGGTATTGAGCGGCGAGGCGCTGCCATCGCTGCCCTGGGCCGAAAAGGCGGTGGCGTTGATGATGGCGGCAGGGTCCAACGCGGGCAGCGCATCACGCAGCCAGTTTGCCGTGTCAGGAGATTTGAGGCTGGCGGCAAAGACCCCATAGGCGGCATAACCACGGACGCGCAGCTCGGCAATCAGTGCATCCACTGGAGCAGTATCCGCCGCCGTCAGATAGGAACGGTAAAAGCTGACCAGAACCAAAGGTTTGTCGGTTCGGGTGGGGATGGGAATGACGCCTTTTTCGGGGTCATAAAACCCATACTCAGGCGTGGATTTGAGCCCCAGGACCGGTCCGGCATAAAGCCCCGCTGCCAAAGAAAGCTGGGCCAGCGCTGCCTGAGCCGCCACAGCCCCGCCCGCATCACAAAGCGCCTGCAACCGACGCAGGGTTGAGACCGGCAGGGTGGAGAGTTCGTCGAGACGGGGGTCATCGCGACCATCTGCTGGCAGCAGGGCGAGGGCGATGCCCTTGCGGCGGGCCAGATCCTGCAGAGTGGCCAGACCATAGGGCCAATAGCTTTCGCCACCGATGAGGCGCACCAGAATGCCCTTGGTGCCTTCCAGCGTTTGTTCCGCATAGGTATCCACCGACAGGGGATGTTTCAGCGCAACCAAATTGGCCAGCCGTAGGCTGGGCAGGTTTCCATTTGCGCGATGCCAGCCTGCCGCAAAAGCGCCAAGGTCACTGTCAGAGAAGGACAGCACCACCAGATCCGCAGGGGTCTGCCCCAGATCCTGCGGTGTGTCGGTCTGATCCAACCCGTGGCTTTCGCGAAAGACGACATGCATCAGCTATTGCCTCGCGCAAATGGAGAAAAGTATTGGCCTGCATTCAGGCCCTGTATTGCGCTCGCGCGCACATCTGATCCAGCCCCAAGGCGGGCGTGAGCGCGCTCCCCCTGGGAGGGGCGCGATCCTTTCCGCAGCAGAGCCGGACAGATGAAGCGCAGGGCCATGGGGATCAGGCCCCCAATTCGGCGCGAATCGCGGCGCCGTCGATATTGTCGTGTTCTGCAATCACCACCAGCTGGGTGCGACGTGGCGCGTCGCCCCAGGGCTGGTCATACTGGGCCCGCAGGCGCTCGCCCACGGCCTGAACCAACATGCGCATCGGTTTTCCCTCCACCGCAACATAGCCTTTGACGCGCAGTATATTGCGGGTGCGGGCAAGTTTCACGATGGCATTTTGCAACGCTTCTGGGTCGGCGACTTCGCCCATATCGACAACAATGCTCTCAAAATCGTCGTGTTCGTGATCGTGGTGGCCATCGTGATGGCTGGGGCGAGCCTCCAGATCGTCTTCGGCGGCGGCATTCAGGCCCAGAATGATACGCGGATCAATCACCCCTTCGCTCATGGGCAGGATCGGCAGCTGGCGGGGTGCTTCGGCTTGGATGACCTTGCGGGCGGCCTCCAGACCGGCCTCGCCCGCCAGATCGGCTTTGGACAGCAAGACGATGTCGGCGCAGGAGATCTGATCCTCAAACACCTCGGAGAGTGGTGTTTCGTGGTCGAGGCTGTCGTCGGCCTCGCGTTGGGCGGCAACGGCGGCCAGGTCGGGAGCAAATTGCCCGGCGGCCACGGCCTCGGCATCGGCCAGGGCAATGACACCATCCACGGTGATCCGCGAGCGGATCGCGGGCCAGTCAAAGGCCTTGAGCAGGGGTTTGGGCAGAGCCAGACCGGAGGTTTCGATCAGGATATGCTCGGGCTGTTCCGGCAGCGCCATCAGGGCCTCGATGGTGGGGATGAAATCATCCGCCACGGTGCAGCAGATGCAGCCATTGGCAAGTTCTACGATGTTGTTTTCCGGGCAGTTTTCATCGGCGCAGGACTTCAGGATGTCGCCATCGACACCGGCGGTGCCAAATTCATTGACCAGAACCGCCAGACGTTTGCCCTGGGGGTTCTGCATCAGGTGGCGGATTAGGGTGGTTTTCCCCGCGCCCAAAAAGCCGGTGATAACGGTGACGGGGATCTTGTTGAGGTCGCTCATGGAGATTTAATCCTTGGAAGGCAGGGTGATCGGAGGGATGCGGGCGATAGATTGTTTGCGGAACACCTGGGGGCGCTCACGCCATGGCACCAGCCCATCTGTCGTAGAGGCATAGGCGGCGGCGCCCGCCAGGATGTCGTCCACATGGGCGTCAGGGTCGAGATCGCCGTAGATGTAGCTCCAGCGGGCTTCTCCGCCAGTCAATACCATGGCGCAGCCGCGTTTGCAGGCCGACAGGCATTCAACACCGCGCACCGTGACACCTGCAGGCAGGCTGGCATCGGACAGGGCGGCCATCAGCAGCGCGCCGGGGCGGGTGGCCTCGGGGTCGACGCCGTCGCGTTTGCAGGTGGTGCAGATGGTCAAAGTAACCTCTGCGGTATCTTCAGTGGCGGGGAGTGCCATATCTTCTGCCATCAGCGCGCGCGTCCTTTGTGTGTGAGGGACCGGGGGCTGGGCCAGTGGAGAGAGGGCAGAGGGTGCACTCCCACAACCAGTCGCGACACACCCCGTCCGCTCGTTGTCTCATCCGTTGGCAGGTCTCCCGGCTTGCGGATTCCAACAGGCCAGGGCCTGTCTGCGGTGCTCTTGCCTTCCCGACGATGTGCAAAACACACGGGCCAGTGGCATCAGAGACCTCTCCGGTCACGGTCGCGGGGGCGGCTGTGCTTGAAAGCCGATACCAAAGCCAGGTATCAGCCTGTCACATTCCCTCTTCGCCTGCAATTTGCAGGAACCAACGAAAACCCCTTGCGCTATCGAGGCCTTCCTTGTCAAGACTTGGGCAAACAGCAGGAGTGAACACCGTGAGTGATACGTCCGAAACCGGCATTTCAGAAGAGGAAGCGGCACGTCACGCGTCCAAGATGGCCAAGAAGAAGGCCGCGCGTGATCGCATGATGAAAACCAAGGATGGGGAAAAGGGGCTGATCATCGTCCACACCGGCCCCGGCAAGGGCAAATCCAGCTCGGGATTCGGCATGATCATGCGCTGTATTGCCCATGGGATGCCCTCGGCTGTGGTGCAGTTCATCAAGGGCGCCTGGCAGACCGGCGAGCGCACATTGATCGAAGAGAATTTTAGCGATCTGTGCCAGTTTTACGCCATGGGTGAGGGCTTTACCTGGGAAACCCAAGACAAGGCGCGTGACATTGCTGCGGCAAAGAAGGGCTGGGAAAAGGCCAAGGAGATGATTCGCGACGAGCGCAATACCATGGTGCTGCTTGATGAGATCAACATCGCCCTGCGCTATGATTATCTGGATCTGGAAGAGGTGCTGGAATTCCTGGTGGAAGAAAAGCCCCCAATGACCCATGTGGTTTTGACCGGGCGTAATGCCAAGGAAGAACTGATCGAGATTGCCGATCTGGTCACCGAAATGGGCCAGATCAAGCACCCGTTCCGCGCTGGTGTTAAGGCGCAAAAAGGCGTGGAATTTTAAGTTCATATCAGCCCAGGGGGTGCTCTGGGCTGATACTGCCAATTGGTGTGGTTGCGGCGCTTAGGTCAGTTTGTTGCGAATGTAGGTGTCCACCGCTGCGCGCTGATCAGGATCCAGGCGCAGGTTCAGCTTGGTGCGGCGCAGCAGGAAATCGTCGCCTGTGCGCACCCATTCGTTTTTGATTACCCAGTCCAGCTCGCGCGCGGTGATGGTTGCGCCAAACTCCTGGCCCAGATCCTGCGCGGTTTTAGCATCGCCCAACACCTCCCAGGCCTCCAGGCCATAGGCGCGCATCAGGCGGCGGCTGGCATAGGCGGACAGGAAGGGATAATCGCTGGCCAGTTTTGCCGTCAGCCTGGCCACATCCGCGACCAAAAAATTGCCACCGGGCATCGCCACGCCGGCGGTCCAGTTGTCCGAGAGCCCCGGCAGGGCCTCGCCAATCTTGGCCAGGGCGGCCTCGGCCAGTTTGCGGTACGTGGTGATCTTGCCGCCAAAAACATTGAGCAGCGGCGCCTGGGTTTGGTCCAGCGTCAGCACATATTCGCGCGTTGCCGCCGTGGCCGAGCTTGCCCCGTCATCATAGAGCGGGCGCACCCCGGAATACGTCCAGACCACATCCGCGCGGCTGATCGGTTTGTCAAAATACTGCGAGGCAAATTTGACCAGATAATCCTGCTCTTCCGGGGTGCATTCCGGTGCGACCTGTGGGTTCGGGTGGTCCGCATCGGTGGTGCCGATGAGGGTAAAGTCTTCCTCATAGGGGATGGCAAAGATAATCCGGCCGTCCTCACCCTGAAAGAAATAGCAGCGGCCGTGGTCAAACAGTTTTGGCACCACGATATGGCTGCCACGCACCAGGCGCACGGTTTCGCGGCTGTTTTGGCCCAGGGTCTGGCGCAGCAGGTCGGCAACCCATGGCCCGCCTGCATTGACCAGCATCTTGGCGTGATGCTCTGCGGTTTCGCCGCTGGCGTGATCCTTGACGGTGATGACCCAGTGATCGGCACGACGCTCTGCATGCAAGACTTCGGTACGGGTCATGATCGTGGCGCCACGGGCCTGCGCATCGCGGGCGTTGAGCACCACCAGCCGGGCGTCTTCGACCCAGCAATCGGAGTATTCAAAGGCCTTTTTGAATTTCGATTTCAGCGGCCGGCCCGCCTCATCCGTGGTCAGATCCACCGTGCTGGTGCCCGGCAGGATGCCGCGCTTGCCCAGGGAATCATACAGGAACAATCCCAGGCGGATCAGCCAGGCTGGACGCCGCCCTTTCATCCAGGGCATAAAGGTGGTCAGCAGTTTTGAGGTCGGCGTGTCATTGTCAAACCGCATGTCCTTGTGGAAGGGCAGCACAAAGCGCATCGGCCAGGAAATATGCGGCATCGCCTGCAGCAGAACTTCGCGTTCGATCAGGGCTTCGCGCACCAGCCGGAACTCAAAATACTCCAGATAACGCAAGCCGCCGTGAAACAGCTTGGTTGAGGCGGAAGAGGTGGCCGAGGCCAGGTCGTTCATCTCGGCCAGGGTGACAGTGAGGCCACGCCCGGCGGCGTCGCGGGCGATACCGCAGCCATTGATGCCGCCGCCAATGATAAAGAGATCGGTGATTTTGGGCTCAGTCATTTTGGATCCGGTCATTTTCGCTGCTTTCGTTTTTGATCTCCTGCGATTCCGTGCACAGGATTTGCGTGCCTGCCGCACGGGCGGCTTCGCAGAAGGGGGCGGGGGGCCGTTGATCGGTGATCACCACATCTAGGTCGGCCAGACCGCAGATCCGCACGGGCGCGGAGCGGGAAAATTTGCTGCCATCGCAGAGCAGGATGGTGCGACGTGCGTTTTTCAGGATGGCGCGGGCGACGGAGACTTCACGGGCGTCATGGTCCAGCACGGCGCCGTCCTCATCCAGCGCTGAGGCACCGATGATGGCGTAATCGACCTTGTAGCGAGAGATGAATTCAACCGCATCTTCGCCGATGATCGCCCCGTCGCTTTGCCGGACAGTGCCGCCAACCAGGATCAGCTCTTTTGCC
Source organism: Pseudophaeobacter sp. TrK17 (assembly GCF_042192375.1). Taxonomy (NCBI): domain Bacteria; kingdom Pseudomonadati; phylum Pseudomonadota; class Alphaproteobacteria; order Rhodobacterales; family Roseobacteraceae; genus Pseudophaeobacter; species Pseudophaeobacter sp. TrK17. The sequence goes on along the minus strand of NZ_CP071701.1, from coordinate 117,496 downwards.
TCGCCACCCATCATCAGATTTATAATGTTGATATTGTTTGATAATACGGTAAGGTCGCGATGGTTTTCCAGGGCCCGTGCCGCCTGTTCGGTCGAGGTGCCGATGTTGATAGCCAGCGAACAATTGTCGGGGATAAACTCGGCCAGGATGGCTGCCATGGTTTGTTTTGCGGTGGCGTTTTGCTTGCGTCGGTCGGCATAGGCGCGATTGGCGGCAGAGCTAACCCGCACCGCGCCGCCATGCACCCGCGACAACACCCCGCGCGCAGATAGATCCCGCAGGTCGGTGCGAACCGTCTGCAAAGACACCCCAAAGCGCGCCGCGAGGTCCTCAACCTCCACCCGTTCCTGGCTGTTCAGCAGGTCTAGAATCTTGCTGTGGCGACTCGTGGCGTCCATGGGCTTTCCTTTTTGTGGGAATGCCTATCGGATCATGTCGGTTTTGTCACCACATGTTTTCGTTTGACTTGCGATATATGAAATATCGAAAACACATGCGTGTGTATCCCTGCTTTCAGGCGGGGGCATCAGGTCAGGCGGATCAGGTGGTTGTCCCAGGCCAGATCGTGGTACTGCAGTGGTTTTGCTGTGCCTTTGGTCAACGCCAAGATCTGGCCCAGCCCGGTGCTGGCGATCAACCCAGTGCTGGCGGTGGCCAGGCCGCAGACATCTTGCAGCATATGTTCGCGAATGATTTCACCGCTGTGGGTGTCCAGCACCTGCACCAGCCCGCCCCTGGGAGAGGACACCGCGATGGATTGGTCGTCGGCGGCAAAGGCAACAGAGCCGCCATAGCCGCGCATATTGCGCAGCCGGGGGTCGCCCTCTGCCAAAAGCTGCGGTGCAGCGCCGGGTTGATAAAGCCCCAGCAGTGGCAGCTCCGCACCGGGATCTCCCTGCCATTGCATGGCAAAACCCAGGATGCCCGTTGATGACAGGGCAAGGTGGCGGATCGAGTTTAGATGCAACTCTTGATTCAGCTCCATCACGTCCAGCACCTCCCCCTCATGGGACAATAAGCTGAGGTTCGGGCGCATCTGTGGTAGGTTCAGCTTGGCGCGGCCGCTGTCTGGGTGGGTTTCAATGCCGCCATTGGCAATGGCCAGCTGGTCACCGCCCTGGCTGTGGCGCAGCAGCATGTCATGGGGGCCGATCCCACCGGAGCCAAAACTGCCAATGCGACGGTACCCCTGCGTGACCACCCAAATGCCGATCACGCCACGGGTATTTTCATAGTCGTTCTCAGTGGTGAACAGGCGGCTGCCATCCCGCGAGAACAAGCCATGACCATAAAAGTGGTGCCCCTGTGGCGGCTCCAGACGGGCCAGATGGGTGCCATCCCGGCAGTCGATGACATCGGCAAAGCGCCCAGGGCGGCGGGCAAAGGCTACGGCCTCGGGGCGGAGGGGATGGGCGGCGGCGGCATGGCCGCGCCCCGGCAGCGGGCAGGTAAAGCGCAGCGCCCCGGTTTCAGACAGTCCGGCCAGCAGGTAGCGCCCACCGGGATCTTTGGCAGCCGCCAAAAAGGCCGGGCCGCCAAGGTCAGCCCAACTGGGGGCGGGGGCCAGGCCAGTGGCCAATAGGCCGGCGATAAAACCGCGTCGAGAGGTCATGGGCTGTCCTTTGTGCCGTGTGCTGTTCCGTGTTGACGGCTGTCAGTCGCCGTCCAGTGCGTTGAAGCCGGCCAAAACCCCCAGCGCGGGCCCTAGATCGCTCTCAATCAGCGCCCGCAGATCGTTGACCTCTTGCTGTAGCGCCTCGATGCGGAACCGTTTGGCCGGATCAGCAACCCCTGCGAGGCTGGGATCTTCCAGACGCAGGGCGCGCAGGATCGGTTTTTGAAAGGCGGCTTCCAGTCGCGCCACCAAATCGTCGTCATCCTGCGCCAGCGCGACGGCCAGCGGCTGCAGCGCTTGCAGAGCCAGGACGATATGGTGCTGGCTGCGGCCTGAGCGCCAGGCCTCGGCGCGTTTGGGGCGGGGTTTGTCAAAACTGCCCAAGGGGCGGCCCAAACGCATATCCGCCAGCATCTGCAACCCTGTGTTCAGCGACTTGAAAAGCTCTTGCTTGACCTCGGTTTTATCCTGATAGCGCCCGGTGGCACTGCGCATCTGCGCCGCATAGGATTGTTGCCAATCCTGCTGAATGGCCTCAGCCGTGGTGGCAATATCACCGGCCATGGTGGCAATCAGGGCGCAGCGATACTCCGCGGGTTCGGCGCTGGTAAAACTGGCATCGTAGAGCATGAATTCCAGCGCATAAAAACCGCGACCGGCAATTGAGGATTGAGCAAAAACCTGCGGCGTCAGCAGGGCAGGATCGGCGTCACGCAGGTGTTTGGCCAGGGTTTTGGGTGTCTTGCCGCGACTGTCGGGCCAAAAAGCCAGTGCAAAGGCGCGATTGTCCGTCTCAGTAGGGCCAAAGCGCAGGTGGCTGACCCGAGTCCAGTCGTCAAAGGCCTGGCTGTAGGCGTTTTGCAGTGGGGCGGCATCGGGCTGGCATGTGCGACCGGCGGTTTCGGCCAGATCCTGGCTGCTGTCGACCAGGGCCTGCATGGCGGGCAGGATCTGATCGTCGAGGATTTCATCCACCACATCCGCGTGCGCGGCAGTGGTGACAAGCGCGAGGCTGGCGGCAAGCGCAAACAGAAGATGTTTCAAATCAGAGGCTCTCCAGAAAACGAATGAGGGTGGCGCGGTCATCGGGTGACAGCGAGATAACATGATCACGTGCGGGTTTTGCCTCGCCGCCATGCCATAGAATAGCCTCCAGCAGGCTGCGGGCGCGGCCGTCATGCAGATAGGTCGCGTCCGGGTTTACCTGCTTGGTCAACCCGATCCCCCAAAGCGGGGCGGTGCGCCACTCGCGACCCGTGGCGCGGCCTTCGGGGCGGTTATCGGCCAGCCCTTCGCCCATGTCATGTAGCAGCAGGTCACTATAGGGCCAGATCAGTTGAAAGCTGTTCTCGGGCCGATCCGCCAATCGCTGGGTGACAAATTTGGGCGTGTGGCAGCTGGTGCAGCCGCTGGCGTAAAACAGCTCCTTGCCGCGTAGTACCTGAGCATCATCGCTGTCGCGGCGCGCAGGTACGGCCAGGTTGCGGGAATAGAAGGTCACCAGATCCATATTGGCCTGGTCAATTTCGCTGCCACGGATATCGCCATCCCCATGGGGGGCGCTGAGGCAGCGGGTTTGCGCGGCGGTGCAATCGCCCGCTGGGCTGGGGAACAGCGGTGTCGAGATGCCGATATCACCGGAAAAGGCCGCTGCCGATTGCTGGTGCAGGGTTGGCATGCCGGCCTTATAGCCAAAGCGCCCCAGCATGATCTGCTGATATTCGCGCGACCAACTGAGGTTGGCACGCCCGGATATGCCGTCATCATTGCTGTCACCCTCATCGACATTGGCGAGGATATCCGCTGTCGAGATCGCCTCCAGCAATCCCAGACCAATCATTGGCGGTGCCATGCGGGGCGATAACATGGCGTCTGGGTGCAGTGGGCCATAGCCAAGTTCCGCGGCGCTGTAGCTGGGGATGCGCAGCTCAGCCGTTTCGCCACCTGTCAGGGGAATGGTCGATGGGGTGTAGTCCACCCCCAGCCGGTATTCCGGCGCGATGCCGGGTGGGGAAAAATCCTGCAACTGGCCGCCATAGGTGGGGTCAGGGGCAGTGCCGATGTAATCTGTCACCGCCTGCAGATTCTGCGGCGTCTCGCCGGGGATGGAAATGCGCAAAAACATCGAGGCCGAGCGATAGTCCGGGCCTTTGGGAGTCGCGCCGCGGCCATCCTTGATGTGGCAGCGCTGGCAGCTGCGGGCATTATACAGGGGTCCCAGCCCGTCGGAGGCCAGGGTAGAGGCAGGCGCGAACACCCAGATCTTTTTGAACAAGCCGTTGCCGAGCTTGAATTCCAGCTCTTGTTCAAAGGAGAGATTGGCGCTGTGCTGGGAAAAAGCCTCATCATCGCTTCGCGCCCGAACAGTGGCGCTGCCGCCGGGGTTGTCCTCAAACGCTTCGGGGGCGGTAAAATCCTGGGTCGCTGCGGTCACAATGGCCACGCGGGCCTGCTCTGCAGCGCTGCGCGGCAGGGTGTTTAGGTGGGGATCCCCCAGCGACAGGGCTGACAAATCCAGGGGTGGCGCGGGTGTGGGATCCTGGGCCAAGGCGGGAGAGGCCGCCGCAAGCGCGGCAGCCAGAAGGAGCTTACTCTTCGACCTCTTCCATTTTGGTGGCGTTGAGTTGTGCATAGTTTTCGGCACCAATCCGGTCGTGGAGGTCAAGCTGGGTTTCGAGGAAGTCGATATGGCCTTCTTCGTCTGCCATCAATGTTTCAAACAGCTTCATGGTGACGTAATCGCCGGCATCGTTGCAGACCTCGCGCGCCTCTTTGTACAGTGCCCGGGCGCTTTCTTCGGCGGCAAGATCGCATTCCAGCGTTTCCTTAGGCGTCTGGCCGATGCGCAGCGGATCCAGCTTTTGCAGGTTGGGGTGGCCGCCCAGAAACAGAATTCGTTCAATCAGATTGTCCGCGTGCTGCATCTCTTCGATGCTTTCCTCACGGCTTTTCTTGGCCATGCTGCCCAGGCCCCAGTCGTCCTGCAGGCGATAGTGGAGCCAGTATTGGCTGACCGCTGTCAGCTCATGACGCAGCGCTTTGTTGAGATAGTCGATGACTTTGGGGTCGCCCTTCATTGGTGCTCTCCTGAGTTGTTCTGCGGCGTAGGTTCTGCAGCTTTGCCGGTACTTTCATTCTATCATTGCTGCGCATGGTGTCGAGGAAGAGCGGCATGCATCCGCCACAATCGGCCGCTTTGCCAAGCGCGTGATAGATTTTTCCAGGGGTAATAATGGTTTCCGGGTCCGCGCTGCGCATCCAGTCAATGGCGGCATGGATATCGTGGTCCGAAATTGAAGTGCAGTGGCAGATGATCATGCAAAAGACCCCTGGGAATGTGTGGCACCGTGGTTCTATCGAGTCGATGCAATATCTGACTAAAACAATCGGAATACAAGGGTTAAATCTGATTGTTTCTATCGGGTAATGGGGGTTTGCAAAAAAATATGGGCCGCAAAGCTGCGGCCCATCTGGCGTGTGGCGATTCTGGCGGGGTCCGAGGGAAGGCGTAACCCGTCAGATCAGCTGCAATTGCGGTGTTGAGCCCGCAGGTATCCTCACTGTTAGCCGCCGAGTGGGATGATCAGGTTGAGACCAACAATGGTATCTTTTACGCCACCATCATCCTGCAGCGCCAAAGCGCCGCCCAGAACCATGCCGTTGCTGAACTCGCGTTCCAGCGCAATCGAGTGCAGGTCGGTTTTGCCGGAACTGTCCAGATCACGCTGCGACAGGGTGCCCGACAGGGTCCAGTCGCCCATGGCATAGGCCGCGTTCAAGGTCACAAAAGTCGCGTCATCGGCTGTGCCGCCAAAATTGCTAAAGCTGGCAACCTCAGCAAAGACATCCAGGCCAGCGTCAAAGGAATGGCCAAGACCGGCGACAAAGCCCTGTTCGTCATCCACGTCGCCCACACTGGCGCTCAGGTGCCGCGCGCCGATGTGGAAACGGGTGTTGTCCACCTCGTGGTTCCATTGAATGGCAAAGCTGTCCAGCTTACCGGTGTTGCCCGCGCCGCCGGTATTGGAACGGTTGCGGCCACGATCCGTGCCCCAGGAGCGGCTGAGCGAGGTGTCATCGGCAAAGAACAGGCCAAAGGACAGGGTGCCGGCACCGTTCAGTTCGACATCGGCCAGAATGCCCAACTGTTCTGTCAGCTCATAGTCTTCGGCGAGCGTGCCGCCAAAAAAGCCAGCGGTGTCATCCCAGGCGGAGCCAAAAACCGGGTGCAGCTTACCAATGGCGACGGTAGTGGATTCACCGATGCCAAAGCTAAAGCCGAGCTCTTCGACATAGAGCCCAAGGTCGTCAAAGGTGCGATCGGCGGTTGGATCGGTGACGCTCTCGCCGGTCAGGGTCGAAAAGATCGCCATGCGATTGCCAAAGGTATAGGTGCCGGTGGCGGTGATGATGGCATAGGTGTTGCGGATTTCATTGGCAGGCACATCGGAGGAGACAACCTGTTCGTTGCCAATTTCGATTTCACCTTCCCAGGTGAAGCCTTGTTCAGCAGCGGCAGCATTTGCGCACAGCAATAGGGGCGCGCTGAAAGCCAGCGCGGCTTTGGTCTTGGTATTCATGGACGGTCTTCTTTCTGGTGGGGAGGCCTGGCTGTTTGGATTTGCCAGGCCACTTGGGTCTTAGCTCTGATGAATTGTTATGATATTACGTTGCAGATCTTTATTCGAAGACCGCCGAGGGATTGTCAAGACTGTCTGAGCCTTCGAATTCCAAACCATTCAGATTGAGTAGTTTGACCACGCGCTCGATTGACCGGGTTTGATCCACCAGCCCATTTACGCCCCCCATGATCAGGGCCTCGCCAGCAGCATTGCCCTGTTGCAACATCTGGTCATAGGAAAAGCCGGCTTCGGCGGTGGATTTGATCCGCCCCAGGGCCCGCATGGTGGTGGACAGTTTGGTCTGCATTTCAAGGTCCAGGCTCGGCTCGGCGGCGGCGACCAGATCGGACAGCGACGGGCCGGAGATCAGCGCGCCATTCACCCGCACATATTCACCGAGGTAGACGTTTTGCACGCCGAGGCCATCGTAGTAATGGCTGTTATGGGTATTGTCGGAAAAGCAGTCGTGCTCTTCTTCGGGATCATTCAGCATCAGGCCAAGGCGCATGCGCTCGCCCGCCTGTTCGCCATACGACAGAGATCCCATGCCAGTGAGCATGGCAGAAATCCCGGCGCCTTCATTGGTCAGCAGGGTGGAGCGGGCTGCGCCGGTCGCGTCCCATTGGGCCGCCATCCATTGCAGATCAGAAACCAACAGGTCGGTGGCGGCTTTCAGGTAGGCGCCACGGCGGTCGCAATGACCATTGGTGCAGCTGTCACCTGTCGCATAGTCGGTCCAGGGGCGGTCACCTGCGCCGTGGTCGGTGCCGTTCAGATCCTGACCCCAGAGCAGAAATTCAATGGCGTGATAGCCGGTGGCCACATTGGCCTCGACGCCATCGGCCTCGTGTAGCGTATCGGAGAGCAGCGCCGGGGTGATGGGCCTGGTGTCGATGGTTTTGCCAGACAGATCAAAGCTCGGATTGGCGATCACGTTCAGCGCTGCCAGAGCGTTTTCATCGCTGGGGCCACCATAGGCGGCATCCACATAGTCGATCAGGCCTTCATCCAGCGGCCAGGCGTTCACTTTGCCTTCCCAATCGTCAACGATGGCATTGCCAAAGCGGAAGACTTCGGACTGCTGGTACGGCACGCGGGCGGCCAGCCAGGCGTGACGGGCGGCGGTCAGGGCCTCGGCAGAGGGCGCGGCGATCAGGGCGTTTACCGCACTTTGCAGCGTCTGGGCGGTGGCGAGGCTGTCTTGGTAGGTGGCTTCGGCGATATTGGCATAGTTGGCCAGAACCTCGGCCTTGCTCGCAGCCAGAACTGGTGTCGCGCCGAGGGCGAGACCTGCCAGGGCAGAGCCCGTCAAAAACAGATTTTTCATTTTGAAATCCTTGGATAGTGTCGCTTGAGGGGGTCTATGATGGGTCACCGGAGCCGCGTCGGCAGGGGCGTAGTACTGCCACGTCTGCAGACCTGCGGTAGGCTTATTTGGTCAGAATCAGCTTTCCGGCGCGGGTGATGCGCAGGCTGTAGACCTGGCCGTTGAGCAGAATGCGCGCCTGAATGCCCCCGCGGGTAAGATCCTCAGCGTGGTAGGTTGGGAATACTTCGGGGGATGCTGCGGTGGTTGGCACTGGGTTTGATGTCATCTGGTTCATGTGGGTCGCCCATTGTTGAATTCCGCCTTGTCCAAAAGCCATTCCAGGCACAGGCCGCTCAGGGCGCCGCTGGGGGCAAAAACCGGGGCCCAAATTGCCTCGCGCTCCACCGCCGTTTCAGGATTGGGGCAGGGGGAAGGCGTGCGGGTCTGGTGGTTTTTGATCGACATGGTGGCAATTTCTATTTGTGTGATGTGGCTCCGGGCTGGCCTGTCGAGTCAGGTTGGCTGCGGGCTTTATACCTGATTAAATCTATCAGAAAACCCTTTCTGACTATTTTTGTCGGAAAATATTACTTCGCGATGTATTATTCCACAAACGGGAAATAGTGTTGGTGATTTTCCCTGTCTGAACCAAAGGGGGGGCAAAAGCGGCGCTACCAAAAGGAAAAGCCCGCCTTGAATAAGGCGGGCTTTGCAGGTTTTGGCGCGCTTGCGCGCGCCGGATTGGCACCTTGAGGACGCGTTGTTAGTCGCGGGTCCCGGCGAAGCGCTCTTGCCATTCTTCCCGTTGTTCGTCGGTGATTTTGGCAAAGAGATTTTCCGGTACGCTAAACCCATGGCCCGCAGGCAATGTGGACAGCGCGGCCTCTACATCAGCCGGCCAGCTGCTGTCGTCGCAGTTCAGCGCCTGCATCAGCGCCTCGGAGGCGGTGGGAATAAAGGGTGCGCTCAGCACCGCATAGAGCCGGATCAGGTTGAGGCCAAGACGCACCTGGGTGGCAGCCAGTTCCGGATTGGTCTTGAATGTCGACCAGGGGGCGGTGCTTTGCAGGTATTCGTTGCCGGCAACCCAGATCGCCCGCAGCTCCTGAGCGGATTTGCGCACTTCCATGTTTTCCATGTGCTGCTCATAGGCACGAATGCGGCTGGTAAGGTCCGCAATCAGCGCCTGCTCTGGTTCGCCATAGGGGGCGGATTCGGGAACAGCTTCGCCAAATTTGGAGCGGCAGAACTTGGTGATGCGGCTGACGAAGTTACCCAGCACATCTGCAAGATCCTTGTTTACGGACTGCTGGAAATTCTCCCAGGTGAATTCGGCGTCAGAGCTTTCGGGGGCATGGCTGAGCAGCCACCAGCGCCAATAGTCGGCGGGCAGGATTTCCAGCGCCTGATCCATGAAGATGCCGCGCCCCTGGCTGGTGGAGAACTGGCCGCCATCATAGTTCAGGTAGTTGAAGCTTTTGAGGTGGTCGACCAGTTTCCAGGGTTCACCAGAGCCCAAGATGGTGGCCGGGAAGGACAGGGTGTGGAAAGGCACGTTGTCCTTGCCCATGAACTGGACGTATTTCACATCGTCGGCACCCATGTCGGTTCGCCACCAGCGTTGCCAATCGGCATCCGTTTTGCCATTGGCCTCGGCCCATTCGCCAGCGGCGGCGATGTATTCGATGGGTGCGTCGAACCAGACGTAGAACACCTTGCCTTCCATGCCGGGCCAGTCCTCGGTGCCTTTTTTGACCGGAATCCCCCAGTCGAGATCACGGGTGATACCGCGGTCCTGCAAGCCGTCGCCGTCATGCAGCCATTTTTTGGCGATCGAGGTGGTCAGCACTGGCCAGTCGGCTTTGCTGTTGATCCAAGCGTCGAGTTGGTCCTTCATCTGGCTTTGGCACAGGAACAGGTGTTTGGTGGCGCGCACTTCCAGATCGGTAGAGCCGGAGATCGCCGAGCGTGGATTGATCAGGTCGGTGGGGTCCAGCTGCTTGGTGCATTCTTCACATTGATCGCCGCGCGCCTTTTCAAAGCCGCAGTTGGGGCAGGTGCCCTCGACATAGCGGTCGGGCAGGAAGCGGCCATCGGCGTGGGAGTATATCTGGCTGTCGTCCACTTCGCGGATCAGGCCTGCCTCGGCCAGCTTACCGGCAAAATGCTGGGTCAGCGCGTGGTTCTGTGGGCTGGAAGAGCGGCCAAAGTGATCAAAGCTGAGGCCAAAGCCCTTGGCAATCCCGGCCTGGACCTCATGCATTTCGGCGCAGAATTCCTCGACGGGCTTGCCCGCCTTGGCGGCGGCGAGTTCGGCGGGGGTGCCGTGTTCATCGGTGGCACAAAGAAACAGCACCTCGTTGCCGGTGGCACGCTGGAACCGGGCATAAAGATCCGCCGGCAGCTGACTGCCAACCAGATTTCCCAGGTGCTTGATCCCGTTAATGTAGGGAATTGCCGAAGTGATCAGAACGCGTGCCATGCCATCCACCCATGTGTAAAGTCAGAGCTCCGTCTACCCCATGCGGCGCGACACGAAAACCCCGGCTGAACCTTTCAGAGCATTTTTGAAAGCGCTCCTGGGATCAGGCCCCATTTACACTGCTTTTACATGTCTTTGCGATTTGTTCCGGCGCAGCTATAACGGGTGTTATTCACCGGATGTCTTGAAATATCCCTGATATACACCAAATAGACTGCATACCATTGCATACTGAATGATATTTTGCTTCGAGGATCTTGCCATAGATGTTTGACTACCTGCTGGATCCCGGATTTTTGCCCTTCACCTTTGCGCTGGCGCTGCTCTTTGGTCTTGCCGGGTTGGAACTGGCGGCCCTGCTTATCGGTGCGAGTTTCCTTGGCAGCGGTGAGGCCGAGGCGGGCCTTGATGGCGCCGAAGGGCCTGAACTGGGCGACATGGGTGATGTTGCGGGGGATCTGTCCCTGGACGCGGATGCACTGGGCGATCTGGGAGATCTGGGCGACCTTGATCTTGCGGATATTGATGGCGTTGACCTGGCCGAAGACACGCTGCCGGTTGACGCCTCCGGCGGGGTCGGCAGCTGGCTGGGGCTGGGAAAAATGCCGATGCTGATCTGGCTTGCCGTGTTGCTACTGGGTTTCGGCCTGAGCGGTATCGGGCTGCAACTGGGGGTGAAATCCCTGTTGTCCGCTACGCTGCCGGCCTGGTTGGTTGCGATTCCGGCGGGGGCCTTTGGTCTGTGGTTTGCCCGCAGCTTTGGCGCTGTCTTTGCGCGGGTTTTGCCGCAGACCGAAACCGAAGCCCTATCAGATCGTAGCCTGGGGCGTCGGCGGGGGGTCATCACTCAAGGCACTGCCGCCACAGGGCGTGCCGCCGAGGTGCGGGTGGTGGATCGTTATGGCAATGCGCATTATCTGCGCGCCGAACCCTTTGCCAAGGGCGAAGAGATTACACAGGGCACCGAAGTGCTGGTGATCCGGGACAGGCGGCAGGATGCCTATGTTCTGATCCCATTGTCGGAATGACGCCTATTGCAGCCATTCATCTGCTGACACAAAGGCGGGTTTGATATGGCCAAGAAAACAACCGAACAAACAGCTGAACAAACAACCGAACAAACGGCCGAAATTTTATTGGACGATGGAGAAATTCAAATGGATTTTCTGATTATTGGTGTGCCCAGTGTATTGGCACTTCTTCTTGTTATTGGCCTGGTGCTTGGTCGCTTGTATCGGCGCTCAACCCGCGAAGTTAGCCTTATTAGAACCGGTTCAGGCGGTAAGAAGGTGATCATGGATGGTGGCGTTCTTGTGGTGCCTTTGCTGCATGAAGTCAGCCCGGTCAACATGAAGACCCTGCGCCTGGAAGTGAAGCGCGACGGCGAGGCGGCCCTGATCACCCAGGACCGGATGCGGGTTGACGTTGGCGTGGAATTCTACGTCTCGGTGATGGCGACCTCTGAGGGGATTGCCCGCGCAGCCCAGACATTAGGGGATCGCACCTTTGATGTGGAGCAGCTGCGCGAGATGATCGAGGGCAAGCTGATTGATGGTCTGCGCGCGGTTGCAGCACAGATGACCATGGATGGATTGCACGAAAACCGGGCTGATTTTGTCCAGGAGGTGCAAAACGCCGTTTCCGAAGATCTGACCAAAAACGGTCTCTCACTGGAATCCGTGTCACTGACAGCGCTGGACCAGACCCCGTTTGAAGCGCTGGACGAAAACAACGCCTTTAACGCTGTTGGTATGCGCAAGCTGGCCGAGGTGATTGCGACATCAAAGATGGAGCGCGCCCAGATTGATGCGGATGCTGACGTGTCGGTGCGCCGTGCGGCGATGGAGGCCCAGCGTCAGAAACTGTTGATCGAACAGGACGAAGAGCAGGCCCGCATCGAACAAAAGGAACGGGTGGAAACCCTGCGCGTCGCCCAGGAAGCTGAAATTGCCGCCCGGACTGAAGATTCTGTGCGCGAAACTGAACGCTCTCGCATTGCGCGGGAAGAGGCCATTCGTTCCGCCGATATTGAGCGTGAGCGCAAGATCCGCGTCGCTGAGATCACCAAAGAGCGCGAGCTGGAAGTGACCGAGCAGGAACGCCAAATTATCATTCAGCAAAAATCCGAAGAAGAAAGCCGCGCCCGTGCCTCTGCCGATCTGGCCCGCGCCGAAGCGACCAAGGCGACCGAAGCCGTGGCAACCGCCCGTCAGGTGGCCGAAGCCGAGCGTGAAAAGCAGATCGTGTTGATCCAGGCCACCCGCGAGGCCGAGCGCCAGGCCACAGGCATCCGGCTTGCGGCCCAGGCAGAAAAAGACGCCGCCGCCGACCGGGCGGAGGCCCGCCGCGAGGAAGCCCAGGCCGAGGCAGATGCGCTCAACATTCGCGCCGAGGCGAAAAAGAACGACATGCTGGCCGAGGCCGAAGGGAAGCGCGCCATTGTTGACGCCGAAAATGCGCTCTCGGCTGAGCTGATCGGCATGAAGATTGACCTGGCCCGTCTGGAGGCGATGCCTTTGATCGTTGCTGAGATGGTGAAACCTGCTGAAAAGATCGACTCGATCAAGATCCATCAGGTTGGCGGTATTGGCCCAATGGGCGGCGCTGGCGGCAATGGCCAGGCCGTGCAGGGGGGTAGCGGTGAAAAGCCGGTGGTGAACCAGGCGCTGGACTCGATCATGGGGATGGCGGTGCAGATGCCGGCGCTGAAAAAGCTGGGCGAAGAGCTGGGCCTGTCAATGGAAGATGGCGTCAGCGGAATTGCCAGTACGGCACTTGGGGTTGAGGCGCCCAAACCCTCCTCTGTTGATGAACCATCTGAAGGAGCGGCTGAGGCATCAGAGGTAGAGCCGGGCTCCGCCGCCTGATCAATCAAACAGATTTTGGAAAGAGGGCCGGGAGTTTCCGGCCCCTTTTTATTTGCGCTCCCGCGCCCGTTTCAGCAATCGCCCAATGGTGAAAGAGGTGCGCGGCGCATAGACATAGCGGGTCCGGTCTTCGACATTTGGCGCAGGCCGCGCTTGCATCCGGGTCAGGCCAAATATCATCAGCAGAATATGACCCACAGCGACAAAGGCAAACAAGGCTGATGGCCCATAATTGCTGATCAGGCTGGAGGCCACATAGGGGGCCGCAATCGCGCCAAGGGCAAAAAAGAACATCAAGGCCGCCGAGAGCTCAACCCGTTGTTCAGAGGTGGCAAAATCATTGGCATGTGCCGAGGAGAGCGAGAAAATCGGAAAAGTGGTGAGGCCAAAGAACCCTGCTGCCAGCATTACCCCAAGGGTGCCGGTTTGACTGGCCATCATGGTGATGAGGCAGCTGATCACCGCCGCCGCCGACAGCCAGATCAGCACCCAGCGCCGATCGTATTTATCGGCCAGCCAACCCATTGGATACTGCGCCAGCGCCCCACCCAAAACAAATGAGGCCAGGAAAAAGGCAATTTGGTCGATTTCCAGCCCGACCTCTTGTCCATAAATCGGTCCTACCATCCGAAAGGAGGCCGAGCTGAGCGCCGCGACAATCACCCCGGCGACCGCCAGCGGGGAGCACTGCCAGGCCAGTTTTGGCCGCAGGCGCGGGGCCTTGGGGGTCTCGGGCTGGCTGGCGCGTGTCAGGGTGAGCGGCAGCAGGGCGGCACAGCACAGCAGCGCCAACAGGTTGTAAGAGACATAATAGGCAGGCGGTAGCACCGCGATGAACAGCTGCGCCCCCAGTGACCCGCCCATGTCCACCAACCGGTAGGTGCCCATGGCGCGGCCGCGGGTCTCATTGGTGACCTTGGCGTTGAGCCAAGCTTCGATCACGGTATAGGCGCCAGCCACACAGACCCCGGAGGCAATTCGCATGGCGGCCCAGGCATAGGGGTTGTCAGTCAGCGTATGGCCAATCAGCCCCATGGCTCCCAGCGCGGTGCAAACGGCAAAGCTGCGCGAATGGCCGATACTGCCCAACAGGCGCGGCGCCCACCAACAGCCAACAAAAAAGCCCAGAAAATGCGCCGAGCCCAACAGGCCGATCTGTTCTTTGTCAAACCCCAGGGCAAACCCGGACAGCGCATCAAGCGGACCGACGCCTCCGGTTGCAAACTGCAACAGCACGACCGACAGGAACAAGGCAGCAAAGGAAATGATCATACGCATAACAGGCACTCAATGCTGTATGCCGGGGGCGTTGCAAGAGGTTTTTCGACGCAAATGTCGTATCCAGCCTGTTGGCGATACTTTATGCCAGCTGATGCAGACCGGCGCGAATGTCCAGACGCACGGTGTCGCCGACCAGCCCCGCATAGCCCGATGCGCCATAGGCGGCACGGCTCAGGCTGCCCTGGAGGGTGACATCCAGACGGCTGAGATCATCCACTGCGCTACCGGTGCGACGAAACAAGGCGATCTGCAGCGAAAGCGGCAGGGTTATCCCGCGCAGGGTGAGGTCGCCGATGAGTTCGGCGCCATTGGACAGGCGCCCTTCGGGGCCGAGCAGGACGCGGCGGGTGACAAAGCGGATGGTCGGAAAATGCGCGACATCCAGAATTTTGGGGCCGGTCATGGCCTTGGTGGCAAAGATCAGACCAGTTCTGGCGGCCTTTGCATCCAGCGAAACCGCAACCCGGGTTTCGGTCAACCGTTTGGGGTCCAGCGCCACCTGTGAGCTGGAAATAGGCATCGTGCCGTTTTGCCAACTGCCATTGAGGCGAAAACCAAATGTTACCTTTGTGGTGGCAAGATCCAGGGCATAACCCGGAGTCTGGGCCTGCGTCTGGCTGGCCGCCACGAGCCGACCCGGCACCGTGGCGAGCCCGGGACCCGCAGCCAGGCTCAACAGGGCCAGAAGGATTTGTCGGCGTGACGGCATGATATGGTCCCTGCTCTGTCCGGGCCGTGGGGGGCTTGGTTCGGTTTGAAACAAACCCCTCCTTGAACCCATAGCAGGTTCTGCCACCAGTGCTAGCAGCCGCGTGCGGCCGGGTGTAATTGCCGGGATGGCTGGGACATCAGGTTGTCCGTGGCACGATAGGCCCGCCGGCCTTCTCCCAGGCGGTAAAGCCGCCTTCGAGATGCATCACAGGTTTCAGCCCCATTTCCATGGCGATCTTGGCACTCAGGGCGGACCGCCAGGCGCTGGCGCAGTAAAACACATAGGTCTTGTCCTGATTGAACACCGGCTTGTGATAGGGGCTGTCGGGATCGATCCAGAACTCCAGCATGCCGCGGGGGCAGGAAAAGGCGCCGGGGATCAGGCCAGAGCGCTGCAGTTCGCGGATGTCGCGCAGATCGACAAAGACATAGGCGGGGTCTTGCGCCTTTTCCTTGGCTTCAGAGATCGACATGGTGTTGACGGTTTCATTGGCCTCGGCCAGCAGGGCCTTGACGCCCTTGGTAATGTTCTGTGCCATCGAAAAGTGCACTCCCTTGATATTGCTGCGGTGGTCTCGCTTGCGGTTAAGCTCTCCCATTGTGTCCGCAAGTACAAGATGGCCTGGCGCAAACCGCTGCAAAGCGGGCTGATGGGAACTTGCACCCAGATCGTGGGCGGCTAAGGTCTGAGGCGAAAACAGGTCACCAGGCCTGCGCAAACCGCCAGACCTGGTGTCGGTTGTAGAGTGAAGGAACGCGCGATGAAGATGAACCCCTTGGGACGCACCGGGATGCAGGTTTCGGAGCTGTGCCTGGGCACGATGACCTTTGGCACCCAGACCCCGGAAGCCGAGGCCCACGCCCAAATCGACTATGCCCTGGCGGCCGGGGTGAATTTCATCGACACCGCTGAGATGTATCCGGTCAACCCGGTGCGGGCGGAAACCACAGGGCGCAGCGAAGAAATCCTGGGGACCTGGAACAAAAAGACCGGACGGCGGGGTGACTATATTCTGGCCACCAAACATTCCGGCGAGGGCCTGGCAGCGGTGCGGGACGGCGCGCCGATTTCGTCCAAGACCATCGCCAGCACCGTTGAGGGATCCCTGAAGCGGCTGCAGACGGAGTATATCGACCTCTACCAGTTTCACTGGCCCAATCGCGGCAGCTACATGTTTCGCAAGAACTGGAATTTTGATCCCTCAACCCAGAACCGTGAAGAGACCCTGGACAATATGCGCGACTGTCTGGAGGCGCTGCAGGGGCAGGTGGACAAGGGCAATATCCGCGCCTTTGGACTGAGCAATGAAAGCGCCTGGGGCACCGCGCAGTGGCTGCGGCTTGCCGAGGAGGGGCTGGGGCCAAGGGTGGCTTCGATCCAGAATGAGTATTCGCTGATTTGTCGGATGTATGACACCGATCTGGCCGAGCTGAGCGTCAACGAGGATGTGGGGCTGTTGGCCTTTTCACCTCTGGGCACCGGGCTGTTGACGGGCAAGTATCAGGAGGGCGTGGTGCCGGAGGGGTCGCGCAAATCCATCGTGCCAGAGCTGGGCGGGCGGCATTCGCCACGGGTTTATAGTGCGGTTGCGGCCTATCTGGACATCGCAGCGCGGCACGGGCTGGACCCGGTACATATGGCCCTGGCCTGGTGCCGCACCCGGCCCTTTATGGCCAGCGCTATCTTTGGCGCCACAACGCAAGCACAGCTGGAACATGCGCTCAAATCAGTGGCGTTGGAGCTGTCGGCGGAGGTGCTGGAAGAAATCAACCAGGCCCACCGCGCCCATCCCATGCCGTACTAACCGGGTAAGGGGGGGCTCCCGCCTGCGCCAGAGGCATTAATATGCCTCTTTGCAGTTGGGCCGGGCGCCGCGCTTTGCGCGGCGGAAACAGGCAGTAAAATTGCTGAGATACCTCTCAGGAGCAGGTGTGCCCCTGAGAGGCCATAACGAGTCTATTGCCACAGGCACCGCCTCAAGGGTGAACCCTGCTGCGCAGGGCCGACAAGCGGCCCTTGACCCGGAACCTGTGGGGACAAAAGGTCAATGAGTGGTGGGCCGGGGCGATTCCGGGCGGGACTGGCCTGAGCCACCAAAGCTGGCCTTTTCAGGCGTATTGCGCATTTGGCGCAGCTCTCGCGCCGAGGTGCCATGGGCCACACGAAAGGCGCGGGCAAAGCTGGAGGGCGAGGTAAAGCCGGTGGCCAGAGCCACCTCCATCAGTGACAGATCGGTGTCGCTGACCAGACGGCGGGCCTCTGCCAGGCGCAGGTGCAGGTAGTGGTCCTGCGGCGTGGTATTGAGCCGCAGGCGAAACTGCTGTTGCAGGCTGCGCGGGCTGGTGCCCAGGCGTTCGGCAATTTTGGTCAGGGTCAGGGGCTCATCCAGGGCGGATTCCATCAACGCGTTGGCCTTGGCGGTGAGGGCGTTGTGTTTGTGACCACCCAAGCGGCTTTGCGGGCGGGTCGGAACTGCGGGGCCATCATAGAGGAACAGGCCGGCCACACGGGCGGCAAAGCCGGCGCCATGGCGGGTGCTTATGATATGCAGCATCATTTCAATCGCCGGGGTGGCACCGCCGGAGGTCAGGCGTTCGTCCGAGACGGTGAAGCGGTCATTGCGGCAGTCCACCTCGGGAAAGCGGCTGGCAAAATTCTCCAGATCCTCCCAGTGGGTGGTGGCGGGATGGCCCTGCAGCAGGCCGGCCTCAGCCATCAGCCAGGGGCCGCCATCAATGCCGGCAATCGTCGTGCCTTGCGCTGCGATGCGCCGCAGACCGGCCAGCAGACTGGGGGTGGCTTGCTGGGCCAGTTGGAAGCCGGCCACGACAATCAGCAGCTCGCAGTCTGCGAGCCGGGCCAGGGGAAAGCTGGGCACCGAAAGGCCACTGGTCAGCATTGGCTGGTCTTCGGTGGCACTGACATAGTCCCAGTCAAAGACGCAGCGCCCGGCCAGCCGGTTGGCGGCGCGCATCGGATCGACGGCGGCCGCAAAAGAGAGCGTGTTGCATTCATCAAGCACCAGCACCGCTGTTTTCAGCGGGCGATGTTCGGGTTGCAGGATGTTTTTTGCGGATTTCATCAACTTCGATTCGCTTAGTGTAAACTGTCTCTGCAAAGGCTGAGGCACAGTAGGCCGTGACGCAAATAGGAATCTGGGGAAGAGCCTGGGGATAACTCTAGGCACAACCCTGTACATTGCCGGGAAAACCAAAATGCCTCTGAATATGAACAAAAACGTCTTTATTACCTGCGCGGTGACCGGCTCTGGCAGCAGCCAGGATCGCAGCCCGCATGTGCCGCGTTCCCCCCAGCAGATCGCCGACAGCGCCATTGCCGCCGCCAAGGCCGGCGCCGCTGTGGTGCATTGCCATGTGCGCGATCCCGAGACCGGGGTGCCGAGCCGCGATCTGGGGCTTTACCGGGAAGTCACCGACCGCATTCGCGACAGCGACACCGATGTGGTGCTGAACCTCACCGCCGGCATGGGCGGCGACATCACCTTTGGCGATGTTGAAAACCCGCTGCCGGTCAATGCGGCCGGCACCGATATGATTGGCGCCACCGCCCGCATGGCACATATCGCTGAATGCCTGCCCGAGATCTGCACCCTGGACTGCGGCACCATGAACTTTGCCGAGGCGGATTACGTGATGACCAACACGCCGGGCATGTTGCGCGCCATGGGGCAGATGATGGCGGATCTGGGCGTGAAGCCCGAGATCGAAGCCTTTGACACCGGTCACCTTTGGTTTGCCAAAGAGCTGGAGAAAGAAGGCATCCTGCAAAGCCCCGCGCTGGTTCAGCTTTGTATGGGGGTGCCATGGGGCGCGCCCAATGATCTGAATACGTTCATGGCTATGGTCAACAATATACCTGAGAGCTGGAACTGGTCGGCCTTCTCGCTGGGGCGGGATCAGATGGCCTATGTGGCGGCTTCTGTGCTGGCGGGTGGCAATGTGCGGGTCGGGTTGGAAGACAACCTCTGGCTCGACAAGGGCGTACTGGCGGAGAACTACCAGCTGGTAGAGCGCGCAGGCACCATTATCGAGAACATGGGCGGCAAGCTGATGGGACCGGCAGAGGTGCGCGAGCAGTTGGGGCTGGTGAAGCGGGCGCCTAAAGGCTGAATTGACAACGGCAGCAAAGGGAATAGCGTCTCAGCATTGTTTCAAAAAGGAACTTTTGATGCGCTATTTTATTTCCGGAGCGATGCTTTTTTTCATGGCGGCATGCATATCCGATCACGAACGGGGGCCTCGAACCAAAGAAGAGCGGGCAATGGCCAAAGAGTGCACAGCCAAGGGTGGAAAGTTTGCACGGACAGGCATCTATGCGCAGATTACGTTTTGCCAAATGCCAAAGCGAGCGGCTGTTGATGCTGGGCAAATGTGTACGGATGGCAGCCAGTGTGAAGCGGGATCTTGCTTGGCCGAGACCGGTACCTGTGCGCCCGTTGTAAATGCCTGGATTTGTGAGCCGGTGCTTGAAAAGGGTGAGCGGCTAGAAGTTTTGTGCCCTGACTGGCCCTGTACGCACGAAAGGGGTCAAAAACGGCCACATTTTCTGGTTGTGCATTTTGAGTTGATATGGCGGACTGATCCGTATATATGCTCCGATATAAATTAACTTGGAGCGTGCATGGAACAGCTTTGGTCAGCAGAGGCCCTGCGTTTACATTGGGTTTTGCAACCCTCAGAGCAGCCGCTGCTGAAGGGGTTGCCTGGGCCGAAACGGCTTGTACTCGGATACTACCTGAAGTTTTTCCAACGCCATGCCAGATTTCCTAACCGAATGGATGCCATGCCAGAGGCTGTTGTGCAGTTTTTGGCGGAACAGATCGAGTATGACGGTCCGCTGCCATCAGATGTACCAGAGCGCTCGGATCGCCGGTATCGCCGTCTGGTTTCGGATCATTTGCGGCTGCGGCGATTTGATCGAGCCGCTTCTGGCGAATTTGTGGAATGGCTTGTGGTTGAGGTCTTGCCGAACGCGCCGCAGGTGTCGGCGCTTGATGAGCGGATGACAGCGTGGTTTCTAGCCAATCGTTTCATCCGACCAGAGCAATCGCGCTTGGACAAGCTGATGGCTCAATCGGAACGCCAGTTCGATCACAGGCAATACGCCAAGATTTCAGGGCGGCTGACGTTGGCGCACAAACACGCCTTGGATGCTTTGCTGACGACCGATGAGGCCGCATCGCGATTTGCGCAGCTTGCGCGAGGTCCAGGCGGGGCAAGCGTACAGGCCGTTCAGGATGCTGTGGCGCGGTTAGAGATGGTTCGTGCCATCGGCCTACCGCCTCATCTCTTGGAGGGCATTCATCCAGACCATATCGCCAGCCTGGCTCGCCGCGCCGCCAGCGAAGATGCTTGGGACATGCGCCGCCGTCCCGAGGCTGTACGGCATGCCCTGCTCAGTTGCTTTTGCGCGATCAGAGCCGCAGAATTGACAGATGATCTGGGCGATTTGGTGATCAGCATCATCCACAAGATATCTGCGCGCGCTGAGAGTAAGGTGATCAAGGAATATGTCGCTGACTTTCGGAAGGCGGAAAGCAAAGACACGGTTTTGGGCAAGATCGTGCTCGCAGTCGATGGGCAGCCGGAAGGCGACATCCCGCAGGTCATCTACCCGGTCGTCCCGCGTGAGACGATCCGTGAGCTGGCGAAAACCTACCAGGCAGACACGCCTTCATTCACGACCCGCGTGCATCATACAATCCGCCGCTCTTATGCGCGGCATTACCGGCGCGTCCTGCCAGTGATCTTGAGAGCACTGACGTTCCGGACGAGCAGCACCAGTGCCGAGCCGTTGTTGGCCGCCCTTGCCGTATTGACGGAGCCATCGGACCGGAAGCCACAATTTTATGCTGAGGAGGAGGTTCCGATCGACGGTGTTATTCGCCCCAAGTGGCGAGACATTGTTCTCGAGGTGGGCCCTGGAGACGTGGTCCGCGTCAATCGCATCAACTACGAGATATGTGTCCTTCAGACTCTGCGTGAGAAGCTGCGGACAAAAGAAATCTGGATAGAGGGTGCAAAGCGATATTGCGATCCGGACCAAGATCTACCAGCCGATTTTGATACGCGCCGCGCGCACTACTTCGACTTGCTTGATCAGCCCCAGAGTGCGGCTCAGTTTGTCCAGGCGTTGCGAGACGGCATGAGAGAGGCCCTGAGCGCCTTTGATCAAGGCTTCCCGGCCAACAGGGATGTCAAACTCAAGGCTCGGGCCGGAGGCGCGCGCCTATCCTTGCGTCCCTTGAGTCCACAGACTGATCCTGTGGGGTTGGAAGACCTTAAAGCGGAGCTTGGCCGACGGTGGCCGATGACCAGCCTTCTGGATGTGCTGAA
The DNA here is from genome assembly GCF_042192375.1 of Pseudophaeobacter sp. TrK17. Lineage (NCBI taxonomy): Bacteria > Pseudomonadati > Pseudomonadota > Alphaproteobacteria > Rhodobacterales > Roseobacteraceae > Pseudophaeobacter > Pseudophaeobacter sp. TrK17. The sequence continues at coordinate 96,252 of NZ_CP071701.1, read as the reverse complement.
GGAAGTCGATCTGCGCACAGAGTTCACGCCGCTGTTCCGTGCAGCGGGGTCTCGGCAGAACTTGCCGCAGGAAGAGGTCTCCCGGCGTCTCTTGCTCGCCCTGTTCGGGATCGGGACAAATATCGGGCTCAAGGCCATTGCGGCGGGCCCCCATAAGGTCAGCTACAAGGAGTTGCTCTACATCCGGCAACGCTTCATTCACAAAACAGCACTGCAGGATGCAACCCGCCGGATTGCAGATGCCACCTACCGCATTCGCAGCTCCGATATCTGGGGAGATTCGGGTACGAGCTGCGCCTCGGATTCCACGCAACTGGCATCCTGGGACCAGAACCTGATGACCGAGTGGCATCAGCGCTATGGCGGGCGTGGTGTAATGATCTATTGGCATGTCGATAAGCAGGCCACCTGTGTCCATTCACAGTTGAAACAAGTCTCGTCTTCCGAGGTTGCGTCCATGATTGAGGGCGTACTGCACCACGGCACGGACCTGGATATCGACCGCCAGTTTGTTGATACTCACGGACAAAGCGTCGTGGGGTTTGCTTTTTGCCACCTTCTTGGCTTCGACTTGATGCCACGCCTGAGAGGTATCGCCGGCCAAAAACTCTCCCGCGCAGACAAGCAGGCCGACCGCCGCTTCGCAAATATTGAGCCGATTTGCACGGCCCGACCCATCGACTGGGATCTGATCGCGCGGCATTACGATGAGATGATCCGCCTTGCGATTGCCCTCAAGCTGCGGACAGCCGATGCGGAGACCATCCTCCGCCGCTTCACACGGGGCCAAACGCACCCAGTGTTCTCGGCACTTCTGGAATTGGGCAAGGCGGTCAAAACGATCTTTCTATGCCGGTATCTCGGCAACGCGGAGCTGCGCCGCGAAATCCATTCCGGGCTCAATGTCATAGAGCGCTGGAACGGGGTGAACGACTTCATCTTCTACGGCAATGGTAATGAGCTGGTGTCCAACCGTCGTGACGATCATGAAATCTCTGTCCTCAGCCTGCACCTGCTGCAAGCGGCGATGGTCTATGTGAATACGCTCATGATCCAGCAGGTACTTCGTGAGCGCCCCTGGCGCGAAAAGATGACCGCCCGCGACATGGCAGCGCTGAACCCGCTGCCGCACAGCCACTTCAACCCATATGGTGTCTTTGATCTCGATATGGATACGCGCCTTCCCCTCGAAGAGATGAGGATGGCAGCATGATGCGTTCCGAAACTTATAACAAACGGAACGACCTTTTTTGTGCGCAAAATCAGCGCCTTGTAAAATCCGTATATTTGTTCCGTATATGGCGCCTTAAATCCGGGCAAAATCCATGCTGATCGGGTACGCGAGGGTCTCGACGACTGGCCAGAACCTAGAAAGTCAGATCGAACACCTCCAGAGCGAAGGTTGTGACACGATCTTCCAGGAAAAAATCACGGGGTTTGACCGGCGCAGGCCTCAGCTTGAAAAGATGATCGCTTCCCTACAGCCCAGTGATACGTTGGTCGTCACCAGCCTCGACCGTCTGGCCCGATCAACCAGTGATCTCTTCGTGATTACCCAGAAGGTAGAGGCCGTCGGAGCATCATTCCGCTCCCTGCGGGAACCCTGGGCCGACACAACAAGCTCCATGGGAAAGTTCTTACTTACTGTTTTTGCTGGACTTTCTGAACTTGAACGCAACATCATCAATGAACGCACAGAAGAAGGACGGACCTCCGCAAAGAAACGCGGCGTGAAGTTCGGACGCAAGCTGAAGCTGACACCACACCAGCAGGATCAGGTCAGGGCCATGCTCAAAGAGGGAAAATCCATTCGTGCCATCGCGCGCGACTTCAACGTCGGTGTCGCAACAATCGACCGCATCAAGCGCACAACAGCACTCTCATGAAATGTGGCCGTTTTTGAACCCCTTCGTGCGTACGGGGCCTGACTAGAGGGCTGGATAACGCTTGAGGCGTTAAATAGGAAAATCAAATGACCAAAATAGCAGCAATCATTGGTGGTGGTGTAATTGGCGGCGGCTGGGCTGCGCGGTTCTTGCTCAATGGCTGGGATGTGCGGGTGTTTGACCCGGACCCTGAGGCCGAGCGCAAGATCGGCGAAGTGCTGGACAATGCGCGCCGCTCCTTGCCGGGGCTCGGCAATGTGGCGCTGCCAGATGAGGGCCGCCTGAGTTTTCACGCGGAACTAGCCGAAGCGGTGTCTGGCGCGGATTGGATTCAGGAAAGCGTACCAGAGCGGCTGGATCTGAAGCAGAAAGTCTATGCCGAGCTGGAAAAACACTGTGACGCGGATGCGGTGATCGGCTCCTCTACCTCGGGGTTCAAACCCTCCGAGCTGCAACAGGGGCGCGGCAATGGCGGCCAGATCGTGGTGGCGCATCCCTTTAACCCGGTCTACCTGCTGCCGCTGGCCGAAGTGGTCACCACCGCTGCCAATTCGCAGCAGGTGATCGCGCGAGCCAAGGAGGTCATCGCCTCCATTGGGATGTACCCGCTGCATCTGAAGAAAGAGATCGACGCCCATGTGGCGGATCGTTTCCTCGAGGCGGTCTGGCGCGAGGCGCTGTGGCTGGTCAAGGATGGCATCGCCACCACCGAGGAAATCGACAATGCCATTCGCTATGGCTTTGGCATTCGCTGGGCGCAGATGGGTCTGTTTGACACCTACCGTGTTGCCGGTGGCGAAGCGGGCATGAAACATTTCATGGCGCAGTTTGGCCCCTGTCTGACCTCGCCCTGGACCAAACTGATGGATGTGCCGGAGTTCACCGATGAGCTGGTGGATCTGATTGCGGGCCAGTCGGACGCGCAATCAGGCCACATGTCGATCCGCGAGATGGAGCGCATTCGTGACGATAACCTGGTGGGCATGATGCGTGCACTTGGCGCCAATGACTGGGGCACAGGGGCGCTGCAAAACGCCCATGACAAATCGCTGGAAGGTGAGGCCGGACTGGTCAATTCCATTGATGACATTGCTGATCTCAGCCAGCCGGTGTTGACCCAAAGCCGCGTGGTGCCGCTGGATTGGACCGATTACAACGGCCACATGACCGAGAGCCGCTATCTGGATGCCTTTGCGCAGTCCACCGACCGGCTGATGGCAATCATTGGCTGCGATGCGGAGTATATCGCCAATGGTGGCAGCTATTTCACCGCCGAAACCCATATCCGCCACATCGATGAGGTGCATGTGGGCCATCCGATTCAGATTAAAACCCGGGTGATCATGGGGGCGGGCAAGAAGATGCATCTGTGGCATGAAATGTATGAAGGCGACCGACTGCTGGCCACTGGCGAGCATATGCTGCTGCATGTGGATCTGAAAACCCGCCGCTCGGCGCCACCTGCGGCCCATATTGAGGCCAATCTGGTGAAGCTTGCGGCGGCACATGCCGCGCTTGCAGCGCCCGATGGGCTGGGCCGCGCCATTGGGGCACCTCGGTGAGCGCCCTGTCAAAACAACGGGTGCTGATCACCGCAGGCGGGGCCGGGATCGGCCGCGCCATGGCAGAGGGCTTTGCTGCGGCCGGGTTTGAGGTCTGGATCACCGACCTTAATCCCGACACGGTGGCCAACCTGCCTGCGGGCTGGCGCGGCAGTGTTACAGATGCAGCGGATGAAGCCTCGGTGCAGGCGCTGTTTACTGAGATCGCCAGCGTTTGGGGCGGAATAGATGTGCTCTGCGCCAATGCCGGCATCGCCGGGCCAACGGCCCTGGTCGAGGATGTGGCATTGGAGGACTGGCGCGCCTGCGTCAGCACCAATCTGGAGGGGGCTTTTCTGGCAGCCAAATACGCCACCCCGATGATGAAAGCGGCCAAGTCAGGGTCGATCATTGTGACCTCGTCCACCGCCGGGCAATATGGCTATCCCAACCGGGCACCCTATGCGGCGGCCAAATGGGCCATGATCGGGCTGACCAAAACCCTGGCGATGGAACTGGGCCCCTATGGCATTCGCGCCAATGTGATCTGTCCCGGCGCTGTCGAAGGCCCGCGTATGGAGGGGGTTTTGCACCGCGAAGCCGTCGCCAAGGGCATGACCCGCGATCAGGTCTATGATGGCTATGCGGTCGGCACCTCGATGCGCAGTTTTGTCGAGGCAGCGGATATTGCCAATATGGCGGTTTTCCTGGGCTCGGATGCGGCGCGTCTGGTGTCCGGACAGGTGATTGCCGTGGATGGCCATACGGAAAATCCGGACCCCAAAGTGTAAGCGCAGTGTTTTCTGCTCAGGCTCAAACCGTTGCCACGGTTTGAGCCTGAGCGGCGCGCGTAGCGCACCTGACGCCAGAAACGGGTTAACAGCAGAACGCACAGCGCGCGCGGTACCGCAAAAGAGTCAGTAAAAGAGTCAGGCGCTGATCGCCGCCCGCAGGGCGCGAAAGCGACCAGAGACCTGCCGCGCGGTGATGTCAGCTTCGCGGATCAGCTGATCAAAATGGCCGGTAAATGCCTCGATCCGATCGCGATCACGAAAGGCGATATAGTGGCTTCCGCCGTAGAGCACGCAAAGCAGGGGGCCAAAGAGGGTCAGCGGCGAGGAAAACAGCCGCTTGGCATCAAACAGGTAAATCCGCAGCCGTGGATAGAGCTGAGTGGTGAGCCGTTCGAACTGGTCCAGCTGCTCCAGCCGAATGTCCAGCGGCAGACCGGAATAATAGCCGGTGGCATGGGCAAAGCTTTCAAGCTCGTAGATTGGCATGGCGATCTCATAATCCGACTGCGACTGGCGCATCCAGGACAGGCGATCCTCGGAGGCGCCAATAGCCTGATCCGCCGTGCGCCCCAGATGCGGCGCATATTCCCATTCCAGCAGCGCCCGGGTCTTGAGCATATCGGGCAGCGCCGCAGGCACATGGCGGATTTTGTAGCCTGCGGCCTCGCGGTGCCAGTCAAAGATCCGCTGATCCACCAGTGCCCTGGGCGCCTCGCTCAATGACAGGCTGGAGGCCATCAGCTCTGCCGCGCTTTCGGGCCGGTCCGACAGCGATAACAGCCAGTCGGCCGAAACGCCAAGCACAGCAGCGCAGGCGCCAACAACATGGGCGTTGGGCAGGCGGGCGCCATCATCCTTTAGCAGCTGCGATATGGTGGAGCGGTCAACGCCGGTGCCCCGCGCCAGGGCACTTTGGCTCAGCCCGCTTTCGCTGAGTGCCCGGATGAGGCGGCGGCGGAACTGTTCGGCTCGAAGACGTTTGTCAATTTTTTGCGGCATGTGGTGATAAATATCACCAATGCTGAAAAAAGTTAACCACATTCAGAATTCTGCAAAGCGCCTTGTCGCCCTACTGCTTGTTCAACCGCATCAGTAGGAGCACCACCCAAATGGAAACTGGCAAACGATCCCTTGTGAAGGCGTTGATCTGGAACGCAATTGGTCTGGCCTCCATGGCGCTGGTTGGGTTTCTGGCGACGGGCTCTGCCAGTCTGGGTGGCGCCATGGCCTTGATCAATAGCGCACTGGGGTTTGGCAGTTATCTGATCTACGAGCGGGTTTGGACCCGGATCAACTGGGGACGTTACAGCGCGGTTGCCCGTCCGGTAGCAGGTCTGGGTGGAGCGCGCGCCAATGTCTGATCTGCAACAAGAAATCGACTGTGGTATAATGATGCCGCGCGGTGTGGAGTGGGGTACTCTGGCGCTGATCCTGGCGTGTTATGCTCTCTGGCTGTTGGTGTTGACCCTGCTGCCAGATCTGAGCCTCAGCCTGACGGTGCTGTGTCTTGGCATATTGGCAGCGCTGCATTCGTCGCTGACCCATGAAGCGCTGCATGGGCATCCGTTTCGCAATCGGCTGCTGAACGAGGCGCTGCTGTTTTTGCCGCTGACCCTGTTCATTCCCTATGGCAGGTTCCGCGACACCCATCTGGCGCATCACCGCGACGAGCGACTGACAGACCCCTATGATGACCCCGAAAGCAACTTTCAGGATCCCGAAATTTGGTCGCAGATGCCTGGCTGGCAGCGGGGAGTTTTGCGGCTCAACAACACCCTGTTGGGGCGGGTGCTGCTGGGGCCGCTTTTGGGGCAGATCTGTTTTATCGCAGAAGACTGGCGGCTGGCGCGGGCAGGGGAGGCAGGCGTGATGCGCGATTGGGCGCTGCATGGGCTGGGCCTGGCGCTGGTGGCCTGGATCACCCTGGCCACGCCAACACCAATCTGGGCGCTCTGTCTGGGGGCCTATATCGGGCTGGGGCTGGTGAAAATCCGTACCTTTCTGGAGCATCGCGCCCATCAGGATTGCCACGGTCGCACCGTGGTGATTGAGGATCGCGGACCGCTGGCCTGGCTGTTTTTGCACAATAATCTGCACGTGGTGCATCACCTGCATCCGGGCGTCCCCTGGCATGCGCTGCCACGGCTGTACCGCAAAAACCGCGACAGCTATCTGCAGTCAAACCAGGGCTATCACTACCGCAGCTATAGCGAGGTCTTTGCCCGGTATCTGCTACGCAGCAAAGACCCGGTGCCACATCCGCTCTGGTCTTCCAAAGACTAGCTCTGCATAAGAGCGGTTATGTTGACCTGGATACCCGTCACAATTGCCGCCGCCACCTTTCAGACCTTCCGCTTTATGCTGCAGAAGGTGCTGAGCGCGGTCACCCTGTCCCCCGGTGGCGCCACCTTTGCCCGCTTTGCCTATTCCGCCCCTTTTATCCTGAGCGGCCTGGCAATTTATCTTTATGCCAGCGGCCAGAGCCTGCCGCACCTAAGTGGGCAATTCTGGGGGTTTGCCCTGATCGGCAGCGTGTCGCAAATTCTGGCAACGATCTGCGTGGTTGCCCTGTTCAAACAGCGCAATTTTGCCGTTGGCATCACCTTCAAAAAGACCGAAGTCATCCAGACCGCGATTGTCGGATTGGTTGTACTGGGGGATGCAATCAGTGCCTGGGGCTGGGTCGCCATCCTGTTGGGGTTGAGCGCAGTTCTGGTGCTGTCCAAGCCGCCAGATGCCACCGGAGCCTGGTGGAGCCACCTCACCAACACGGCCTCAAAACTGGGGCTTGGGGCCGGGGTTCTGTTTGCCTTTTCGGCCGTTAGTTATCGCGGGGCCTCGTTGCAGCTGGGGGATCTGGCGCCGGTGTTCCGGGCGGCTGTGACCCTGGCTTCGGTGGTCAGCTTGCAGACCTTGCTGATGGTGATCTGGCTGGCCTGGCGCGAGAAAGGCGAGATCACCCGCGTCTGGCAGGCGCGGCGGGTGGCGATCTGGGTTGGTCTGACCAGCCTGGGGGGATCGTTCTGCTGGTTCTGGGCCTTTACCCTGCAGAATGCGGCCTATGTCAAAGCGCTGGGGCAGGTGGAGCTGCTGTTGTCCATCCTGGCCTCGCTATTGTTTTTCAAGGAAAAGATCAGCCGCCGCGAAGTGGTTGGTATGGGCCTGCTGGTGTTGTCAATTCTGGCGCTGGGATTGGCGCTTTAGACTGCAGGCCCTCTGGGCCTGTCTCAGCCCTCGCTGGGCATCGGCTGTCCCTTGAGGCGCAAAAACAGGCTCTCTTCGTCGTTGTTGCAGAAATAGGGCACGCTTGTTGGTGGGGTGCGATCCTTCAGGCGTCCGGTGACTTCGGCCAGAACCACCTCGGTGATAAAGGGCAAATCAAAGCTGCGCACCTTGCTCAGCGGGATCCATTGCAGGTGCGACAGCTCGTCCGAGGCGCGGGAAAAATCATCCAGATCACCGCTGATTTCATCGGCATCAATCAAAAAGAACCGCGCATCAAAACGCCGGGGGCGACCGGGAGGCGTCAGGGCGCGAAAGACAAACTGCAGGGCGCGCGCCGAGGGCAGATGGCCGGTGGCGGCAAAGTCCTGCCAATCCTCGGCAACATCGTCCGGCCAGTCGCCGGGATGCCCCAGGACCAGCCCGGTTTCTTCCCAAAGCTCACGAATGGCAGCAATGGCCAGGGTGTGATCCAGCCCGCCGCTGGCCTGTTCCGCCAGGCGCAGGCGGCAGACTTCGGGCAGGGGCTGGGCCAGGGGCACAGTGGCATCAGCCAGATCAACAGCCCCGCCGGGAAAGACAAATTTGTTGGGCATAAAGGCGGCCTTGGCACCGCGCTGTCCCATCAAGACCTTTGGATTGTCCCCCATCCGGTCCCGCAGGGCAATAATTGTTGCCGCATTGCGGATCGCGCTGCGGTCCTCGGATGTCACGCCCTGAATTGCTGTATCGCTCATAGACTGGCCTCTCCCGTGTGTTGTTATTGGGGCCGCGTGTGTTGCTAATGCGGGATGTCAGCTTTTTGTATCAAAGCCATACATCCGGCGGGCCCATTGATAGGCGACCACAACCCCTTTTAGTCTTGGCAAAAGATAGAGAGAAGAGACAATACAGCCAATCGAGAAAACAGAAAACGTTACGAGAGGTTCTGGCCGCCAGGTGAAATAGACCACATGCAGGAGCGGCGCCATCAGGTGGCCAACCAGCAGGATTGTCAGATAGGCAGGCCCATCATCGGCGCGCGCCTGGGTAAAGTCGAGGTCGCATTGCGAGCACCTGTCGTTGAGTTTAAGGTAGGAATGCAGCACAGCCCCCTTGCCGCAGCAGGGGCATTTGCGCCGCCAGCCTTTGGCAAGCGCAGGCCAGGTGGGACGCTCTGCGCGGGTCTCACTCGCGAGGGTGCCTGAAAGTGCATCGGAGGCCGGGGACTGGGTCATGGGAAATCCTATGGTTTTGCCGCAATGATCTTCGGTCTTGGGCGTAAAGAAAAGCCAAAGGAAAACTCTGCGGCCCGATGCCGCAATGTTGCGGCACCATTTTTTTTACGACAGGCAGCGACGGAAACGCCGTATCGCGTCGTTTACTCTGTGTATCCGGCAGCAAAAAGCTGCTTTAGGAACGCATAGGAGAGCAGACATGACACAGACCAAAATCCTCGCCGTGATCCTTGCAACCGCGGGCGCAGTGGCAGCAACCACAGCCACGGCCCAGTCGGGTGGCGGTGCTATGCGGCCAATGATGTCTTTCGAAGCGCTTGATACTGATGGTAATGGTGAAATCACCAAGGCCGAGATGCAGGCCCACAAGGCCACCCGGTTCAGCGCCTCTGACAGCAATGGAGATGGCAAACTCTCAACGGAAGAGCTGCTCGTCAGGGCGCAAAAACGCGCCGCCAAACGGGTTGAACGCATGATCAACCATCTTGATAAAGATGGCGACGGCATGCTGAGCCAGGACGAAATGGCTAATCGCGGCGGTCGCCACGGGGATATGTTCAAACGCGCCGACAGCGGTGGCAATGGCACGATCTCCAAAGAAGAGTTCGAACAGGCCAGACAGCATCGCCGAGGCAAACACCGTGGTGGCCCAGACGGTGAATGTGACCGTGGCGGCAAAATGGAGCAAAACTGATTAACCCCCTGTGTTACCCTTTGACCAAATATTGCCAGCGCAGCCCCTGTCCCAGGGGCTGCCAGCGCGGGATATGTGTTCGGTGACTGGGGCCTCTGCAGAGGGCACCCCGAGCAGGCCAAGTAACGGGCCGAGTAACGGGCCAAGCAATGGGTCAAACGATGATGCGCTGCTGGTGCTCTACGCCAATGGCGATCCCTCTGCCGCTGCTGAATTGATGCAGCGCCTGGCGCCGCGCGCCCTGGGCGTTGCGATCCGTGTTCTTGGCAACAGAGCCGAGGCCGAAGACGTCACCCAAGAGGCAATGATGCGCCTGTGGCGCATGGCGCCGGATTGGCAACCCGGTAAGGCAAAGGTGTCGACCTGGCTGTACCGTGTGGTGATGAACCTTTGTATCGACGTGAAACGGCGCAAACGGGGCAGAGATGTGGATCTGGATGCGATACCAGAGCCACCGGATCCGGGGTCCTCTGCCGCCGATCGGATGCAGGATCTGGCGCGGCAGGATGCCCTGCAACAGGCCTTGATGCAGCTGCCAGAGCGGCAGCGCCAGGCCGTGGTCTTGCGCCACTTGGAAGAACTGACAAACCCGGAGATTTCCGGGATCATGGAGATTAGCGTCGAGGCTGTCGAAAGCCTGACCGCGCGCGGCAAACGGGCGCTGGCCAAATGCCTGGCCAACCGTCGAGAAGAACTGGGGTATAGCGATGACTGACACAGACAAGTCTTTGAGCGATATGGACCACCTGGAGGATCTTTTTGCCGCTGCCCGCAGTGAACCCGCCCAGCTGCCACAGGCGTTGCAAGCCGCGATGCTGGCAGATGCGCAGCAAGTGCAACAAGACAGGGTCGATGCCAGGGTGCCTGCTGGCTGCGAACCGGGGCTTAACCCGCAGAGCCTGTCCACGCGGCTCTGGCAGCAATTTATTTCTGCAGTTGGTGGCTGGCCTGCCTTGGGGGGCCTAGCGGTCGCCAGTCTGTCCGGGCTCTGGATTGGCCTGGCTCCGCCGTCTTTCCTCCCCGACCCGGTAGAGAGCTTTGCCTCATATTCCAGCGGATCGCTGCTGGGGTCCGACCTAGACTATGATGTGAGCTTTTTGATGAGCGATGAGGTGTTCGAATGAGCAATGACCAAAACTCCCCCCAGCGGAGCGGCATGCGCCCCTGGCTAAAGGTCGTTCTGGCCCTGTCACTTGCCCTGAACCTTGCGGTGATCGGCATCGCTGCTGGGACCGCCTGGCGGTTCCACGGCAAAGAGGATCATCACAGGGGAAAGCCTCCGATGCTGAGCCGGTTCATTTTTAAGGATATGGGGCGTCATGAGCTTCGCCGTCTGGTCAAAGATCACGGCGGTGAAACCGGAGGCCTGCACAACCGCCGCCACAATGAAATGGAGCAGATGATTGCACAGATGCGAGCGGATGAGCTGGATACCGCAGCAGTCCGTGCCATTGTTGACGCCCATCTTGTTGAAACCCACAGCTTTATGCGCGGTGTCGCAGATGCCTGGGAGCGGCGTCTGGAAGGGTTGCCTCTGAAAGAGCGGCGCGGGCTGGCGGACCGAATGCAACAGCAATTGGACAATCGTCCCCGCCATCCCAAAGGCCCCGATCACTAAATCGGCATTCTCCGGTTGGCCTGACGCAATCCGCAAGGAAAAAAGCGCCCCCAACCGGGGCGCCCTTTCTTTTGAGCTCGTGTTTGTTTTAGGGTCCTGACCCTAGGCGGCAGCGGTTGAGTTTTTGCCCAGCGTCACCTGATTGCGGCCGGAATTTTTGGCATCATACAGCGCCCGATCCGCCAACGAAATCAGCTCGGTCACATTGCTTGCGCCCCTGTCCTGGCCGCGTTTGTCAGCGGCATCAGCCCAGTCGCTGCGGTCTTCTTTGCGGCTCAGATCGTGGCCAACCACAGCGCCAATGCTTATGGTCACCTGGATTGGCTCGGAGCTGCCAGGTACATAAAAGGGCTTGCTGTTGATGGCGTTGCACAGCTCCACGGCGGCGATGCCGGCGCTGATTTCATCGGCGCCGGGCAGCACGATCATGAATTCTTCGCCGCCCACCCGCGCCACCAGATCGACGGGCCGCATCTGGGCTTGCAGCCGCCGGGCGGCCTCGACCAGCACCGCATCCCCGGCGGGGTGGCCATATTGGTCGTTGATCTGCTTGAAGTGATCCAGATCGGCCAGCATCAGGGCAAAGCTGTCGTTGCTTTCGGCGGCGCGTTTGGCGGTGCGATCCAAAAAGGGCTTGGCGTAGCGACGATTGTACAGCCCGGTCATCGGATCCTCTACCGCGGCGCGCAGCCCATTGCGGACGCTGTCGCGCAGCCGGTCATTGCGGGATTTGTATTGGAGTTGTGTGGTCAGGCGCAGGGCCAGCTCATCCACGTCAAACCCAGCCTGCAAGACATCATGGGCGCCGCGATCCAATGCTTCGGCGGCGATCATTGGATCCGCTGGGTTTGGCACTGCAATCACCACCGACTGCCGGGTGGCGGCACGGGCGCGCAGATCCGCCAACAGCCGCAGGCCGGGGCCGGCAGAAATCTCGTTCAGCTCGATGATAAACACATCTGCCACCGGCGCGCTCATCATCAGTTTGATGTCGTCCAGATCATGGTAGCGCAGCGCGTAGGGGACATGATCACCCAGCCGTTTGGCCCAGGCCTGAGCGGTCTTGCTATCCTGGGCAATCAGGGCAACGCTGGCGCTGCTGCATTCCTCATGGCCGGCACGGTCAGAAAGCGGCAGCACAAACCCATGGGAGGCGTCCCGCTGCATATGCAGTTCTTCGTTTGCGCTGCGGGCGCGCAGCAGGCTGCGGATACGGGCCTGCAGGATGACATCATCCACGGGCTGCGGCAGCACATCATCAATCCCGGCCGAAAGTGCATGCAGCCGGCGTTCCGGGGCATTGGACTGGGTGATGGCGATAACCGGAATATCCGCGAGCATCTCGTCCTGACGCAGGGCGGTCTTCACATCCGCGGCAGTGCCATCCGGCAGGCTCATGGCGCTAAGCACCAGATCCGGGCGGCAATAGCGTGCTGCCTCCAGAACATCGGCGACACAATCGGCCTGTTCCACACCATAGCAGGCCTCCGCAAGCTGAACCTTCAGCATGATGCGGTTGGTAGAAATACCATCTATGACGAGGATTGTTCCTTGCACGCGGATCGCCTTTCGAACCTTTTGATCGTTACACTGGAAGTTTCCGCCAGACTGGTTAATAAACTGTTTCGGGTTTTTACTAATTTGTCCGCAACATGTCAGGAATGGGGTCATCATGCAGGTTTCCGCCGATCAGGCAGAGGTGATCGCGCTTAAGGCGCTCGCCTGGCTGATGACAAATGATGAGTTGTTACCAGTGTTTATGGGCGCCACTGGCGCAGCAGAGGCGGATCTGCGGGAGAATGCCGCTGATCCTGCGTTTTTGGGCTCGCTGCTCGATTTCTTAACGATGGACGATGCCTGGGTGGTCGAATTCTGTGACCAGGCAGGAATCGCCTATGAGCTGCCGATGCTGGCGCGGATGGCGCTGCCCGGCGGCGCACAGATGCATTGGACCTAGGGCCACAGGCCCGACCAGAAAAAACTTGCACCACCCAATTTTGCCGATACGGTCCGCGCCAGATGACCCTGATGACTAGGCGCAAGGAAAACCCATGCCGGTAGATGCTTTTCTCTTCGACAAGGACGGAACCCTGTTTGATTTCTCCGCCACCTGGAATTCCTGGGCGGCGGATATGCTGGCGCAGCTGAGCCAGGGAGATCCGGCGCGGGCGGCGGAGATGGCCGATGCGGTAAGTTTTGACTTGGCGCAGCAGGCTTTTCGGGCGGACAGTCTGGTCATTGCCGGCACCAATGGTGAGGTGGCCGCTGTGCTGGCACCTTTTGTGACACAGATGCAAGAGGCCGAGCTGGAGCGGTTCCTGGCCCAGAGCGCAGCGACGGCGGCGCTGAGTGAGGCGGTGCCATTGGCGGCCTTTCTGGATGGGCTGCTGGCCCGTGGCAAGGTGCTGGGGGTGATGACCAATGATGCAGAAGTTTCTGCCATCAGCCAGCTTGAACGCTCTGGCGTGCTGGATCGTTTTGCCTTTGTCGCCGGCTTTGACAGTGGCCATGGGGCCAAACCGGATGCGGATCCTCTGCTGGCCTTTTGTGCGGCAACGGGCGTGGCCCCAGAACAGACCGCCATGGTGGGGGACAGTCTGCACGATCTCATCGCCGGCAAGGCGGCCGGCATGACCCGGATCGGCGTGCTGACCGGCATGGCAGCGCATGGCGATCTTGCGCCTCATGCGGATGTGGTGCTGCCGCATATCGGTCATATCCCGGAATGGCTGGACCGCTAACGGCGCGCGGCAGGCCGTTTCCTATCTAAGCTTTTGCACTTCGGCGGTCGGCGCTGCCGACCTCTGCCTGCTGTGGGGCGGGCAAGTCTGTTTAGAACGGCCCTGTTTAGGATTGGGCTGTGGAGAACTGGGCACATCTGTACAGAAAAGAGTGTTTCGACTGGGCTGAGGTGGAAAAACGACAGGAGATGTCGTGAACTGGCAGCCGCTACCCGCCGGGATTGGGCCTGCTGCGACTCTAGCCGGGGGGTGCCCGGTGGCGCGCGGCACAGGTCGGGGCGTTCGCTCAGAACCACCAAGGAGAGGCTCATGGCACGGGATAAAGGTAGACGAGGGGGCGGACGTGCAGGCGCGGCAGCACGGCGCGGTACGGCAGCCTTGCAGCAGATGCCCTGGCGCATTCCGCAAAACATTGACCGCCCCATTGAGCCCCTGACCGAAGAAGGTGTTGCCGCAATCCACGATGGTGCCATGCGAATCCTGGAAGAGATCGGCATTGTCTTTCTCAACCCGGAAGCGCTGGAAATCTTGAAACAGGCCGGCTGCCGGGTCGAGGGTGATCTGGTGCGGATGGACCGGGCGTTTGTCATGGAGATGGTTGGCAAGGCACCAGATCAGTTCACCATCACCCCACGCAATCCAGACCGCACAATCCCGATCGGCGGCAACAACCTGCTCTTTGGCAATGTCTCCTCGCCGCCGAACTACTGGGATCTGGATCTGGGCAAGAAGGTCGCAGGAAATCGCGAACAGTGCCGCAACCTGTTGAAGCTGACCCAGTATTTCAACTGCATCCACTTTGCCGGTGGCTACCCGGTGGAACCGGTGGACATCCACGCCTCGGTGCGCCATCTGGACGTGCTCTATGACAAGCTGACACTGACCGACAAGGCGATGCATGCCTATTCGCTGGGCAAAGAGCGGGTCGAAGATGTGATGGAAATGGTGCGCATCGCCGGGGGGCTGACGGATGAAGAATTCGAAGCCACGCCGCGGATGTATACCAATATCAACTCCACCTCGCCGCTGAAGCACGACTATCCGATGATTGACGGCTGTCTGCGGCTGGTGCGTCGGGGGCAGGCGGTGGTGGTGACGCCCTTTACCCTAGCGGGGGCAATGGCGCCTGTCACCATGGCTGGAGCGGTGGCGCAAAGCCTGGCCGAGGCGCTCTGTGCCATTGCGCTGTTTCAATATGTCCGCCCCGGCACCCCCTGTGCCATTGGCACCTTTACCTCAAATGTGGATATGAAATCCGGCGCCCCGGCCTTTGGCACCCCTGAATACATGCGCGCCACCCAGATGACCGGGCAGATGGCGCGCCATTACGGCCTGCCGATGCGCTCTTCCGGGGTTTGTGCTGCCAATGTGCCGGATGGGCAGGCCATGTGGGAGACCTCAAATTCGCTCTGGGCGGCGGTGCAGTCGGGAACCAATATGGTGTACCACGCAGCCGGTTGGCTGGAAGGCGGGCTGATCGCCAGCCCGGAGAAATTCATTATGGACTGCGAAGTCCTGCAGCAGATCCAACGCTATATGCAGCCGGAAATCTGCGCCACCGGACCGGATGAGATTGCCTTTGATGCGGTGCGCGAGGTTGGAAACGAAGGGCACTTCTTTGGCATCCAGCACACCCAGGACCGCTATGCCACCGCCTTTTACCAGCCCTACCTGAGCGATTGGCGTAACTATGAGGCTTGGGAGGCGGCTGGCGCTGTTTGGACACCGGAACGGGCCAACAAGATCTACAAGGATATTCTGCAGGAATTCACCCCACCGCCGCTGGACGACGCCCTGCATGAGGAATTGAAGGATTTTGTTGCGCGCCGAAAATCAGAAGGCGGGGCGCCAACTGATTTTTAAAATTCCACAGGTAGGCGACCCCAAAAATTTAGGAGCTGTTGTTCGGCACAGTCCCAAGGTCGCGCTAACAGCTGGTTTTGGGATCTCTGGGGTAGGGCGAAGAGCCTGCAGGTCAACGGCTTTCAACCTATGATTTATAGTGTTTTCTTGTCTCAATTGGAGCTAAAAACCTTCTGCTGAAGACGTCCAATTTTTCAATAATGAAATTAGTAAGTTAGCATGTTTAGCAATTGAGCGCCGTTGCGCGCTCCCTGTTGAAAGCCTATTTTCTGGGGACTTCCTTGCCACAGTTGGGCCGCTGACCTGCGGTTTTTCTTCCCTGCTCCGGCGTAAAAGGGTATGTCCCCCATGCAATATGTGTCGAGCGACTCGGAAGGGGAGCTCACGCTGAGCAATGGAGCGAATGTCAGTACTGTTTGCGGTGCGCCTTTTTTTTGAGGACTGCCCGGCAAATGTTACTGTTGAAAAACCAGAACACGGGGCGCTCCAAAACAGGAACTGGATCTGAAATTCCGTCAAACTTTATTTGTTCGGCGTATCTTAACGATCCGGAGCCAAATATGGGTAAGGTGTAACAAGGGGCCAATTTATGCATGGTCTGATCAACAGAGCGATTCAGGCATTCGTCGTTAGTACCTACGGGGAAGAACGGTGGAGTCATATTATGGATACTGCGGATCTTGGCTTTGCTCAGTTCGAGGCCATGTTGTTCTATACAGAAGAGCAATCCAACAAGATGCTCGCCGCTATGGAAAAACAGCTTGAACGCCCGCTGCCTGAAATTCTTGAGGACACCGGCACTTTCCTGGTGTCAAACCCGCAAGTGGAGGCACTGCGACGGCTGCTGCGATTTGGCGGCGTCAACTATGTGGAATTCCTGCATTCGCTGGATGATCTGCCAGACCGCGCCCGTTTGGCCGTGGCCGATCTGCACCTGCCTGCGATTGAACTGGTTGAGAATTCACCAGGGCAATTTGATCTGGTCTGCCAACCGGGCCTGCCGGGGTTCGCCCATGTTTTAATGGGCGTTCTGCGGGCAATGGCAGATGATTATGGCGACTTGGTTATACTGGACCATCGCGGCACCCAAGACGGAGCAGAGGTGATCTCGATCACGCTGGTTGAAACGGATTTTGCCGAAGGACGCACTTTTGACTTGGGAGCCCATGCCCTATGATGACCGCGGATGAGTTGACCGGTATCATTGACCAAATTTGCCCGATGTACCTTGTCGTAGACGCCGGCGGGCGCATTCACTTTGCAGGACCGACGTTGAAAAAACTCCGCCCTGACATGAGTTGGAAGGGCGTGAAGTTCTTTGAGGTTTTTGACCTGCTGCGCCCCCGTTGGGTCAATTCCATGGACGACCTTCTGAAGACAGCCGGCGCCAAGTTGCACATGCAGTTTCGCGAGTCACCGCAAACCAGCCTCAAAGGCGTGTTGGCACCGCTGCCAGGTGGCAAAGGCGCGCTGATCAACCTATCGTTTGGCATTTCCGTGCTTGAGGCCGTGCGCGACTATGATCTGACCAGCGCGGATTTCTCCCCTACGGACCTGACAATCGAAATGCTATATCTGGTGGAGGCAAAATCGGCCGCCATGGAGGCCTCGCGGCAGCTGAATCTGCGTCTGCAAGGGGCCAAGATCGCCGCAGAAGAACAGGCCTTTACCGATACCTTGACTGGCCTCAAGAACCGTCGGGCCATGGATCATATCCTGGCGCGCCTGATTGGCTCTGGTACAGATTTTGCCCTGATGCATGTGGACCTTGATTATTTCAAAGAGGTCAATGACACTCTCGGGCATGCAGCCGGGGATGCAGTTTTACAAAGTGTTGCTCAGGTGATGGTCGATTGCACCCGCCATACCGATACGGTGGCCCGTGTTGGCGGCGATGAATTTGTCATCATTTTTGAAGGCGTTAATGAGCCAAAAGTCCTTGAGGCCCTGTCAAAACGTTTGATCCGTCGCCTGGAAGAGCCTGTGCCCTACGGCGGCAAGCTGTGCAAGATTTCCGCCAGTGCAGGCACCACACTGTCGTCCTGGAATCCAGCCCCGATTGAGGCTGCCGCCATGTTGCATCAGGCAGATATGGCGCTTTATGCCGCAAAACGGGCAGGCCGCTCGCAGCATCTGTTCTTTGAGCAGGGCATGCAAAAAGACGAGCCGCAAGTCGCCGCACAAAGCCAGGCCTGAACCACCACAAAGAACAAGGTGCTGTGAAGCTGAGCCAGCCTGAACGGCCCTGGGTGGCCCTGGGTGGCCCGCCAATTTTCTGCACCGGGTTTGGCCTCGACTGCGGCGGCCAAATCCTACCCACGCGCCCGCTGAATTACTTAAAGGGCAAGGCGCGAATGGTGACCCTGCGCGGTGTGTGATCCAGCCTGACCTCAAGGTCTGCGGCATCATCCGATATCTCCGTGGCGATCATTCCAACCCCGATATTTCCCTCAAATCGCGGCGAATGGATCGCTTCGCTGAGCAGGCCGACAATCTGGCCATCAGATGTCTGAACCGGCAAGGAATGTTCAAAGCTCTCTAGAGGAGCCCCGGAAATCATATAGCCCACACGGCGACGTTTGACGCCCTCTGCTTTGATCTTTTGCAGCGCGGCTTTACCAACAAAGTCATCCGGCCGGTCCAGATCCACCAGTTTCCCCAGTGATATTTCAAATGGATTACAAGGATTTACCTGGATGCGCCCATCGGCACCATAGGACACCAACCCGCTTTCGATACGCTCTAGATCATTGGGAGCGCCAGGGCGAATGCCGTAGGCTGCGCCGGCCTCTTTCACGATGGCCCACAACTCGGACCCGCGACTGCCGTCTTGCAGGTAAAGCTCAAACCCTCCCTGTTTTGACCAGCCGGATCGGGCCAGGATCAGGGGAATGCCCCGTAGATCAGTCTGTTTGAAACCGAAGTACGCAAGATCTTTGATCCAATCGCCAAACAGTTCTGCCACCAGCGCTTCAGCCCTGGGGCCCTGAATCGCCAGCGGCGACACATCCGGTTCATGCACCTTCACATCCAGCCCGCGTTCGGCAGCAATGGCGCTGGCCCAGAGGCCGATGTCGCTGTCTGCAATGGATAGCCAATAGCGGTTTTCCGCCAGCATCAGAAGCACCGGATCGTTGATCAGCGTGCCTGCGTGATCGCAGATTGGCACGTAGCGGCCTTGGCCGATCCTGGTTTTACCCATGTCACGGGTGGTGAGGTATTGGATCAAGGCGCGGGCATCGGGCCCGGAAATTTCAATCTGCCGCTGCGCAGCCACGTCCCACATCGAAACCCCGGTCATCAGGCTGTCATATTCCGCCTGCGGATTTCCAAAATGAGCGGGTATAAGCATATGATTATAGACAGAAAAACTTGCCACCCCATCTGCAAGGGTTGCGTCAAAATACACAGATTTGCGTGTATTCGGGCCGATGCCGATCTGCAGTGTCATGGCGTCTCCTGTTGCGCTAGATACCCAAGGTATTAGCCAGAAACAGTGGATTTTCCAGCCCCAAAGCAGCGCAGTAACCGAACAACAGTTGCGCTCTGGTTCAAACCACTGAAAGTGGTCTCGCCCGAACAGGTAATATTCTGATGAAAGGAAGGAAAGTGGCAGCCCGTAGGGGAGTCGAACCCCTCTTTTCAGGTTGAAAACCTGACGTCCTAACCGATAGACGAACGGGCCACTGTTGGTGTCGGTGTATTACTTAGTCACTGGCAGTTGCGCAAGGGCTAAAATTTTAAAATGGCGGGTTTTCTATACACCTATAGAATTCGGGTTAAGCACCTGAACAAACGTGAATAATCCCCAATTCAAGGGGTTTGGCGCTTCTGCATATCTCAGATTTTTTTGATCGGGCAAAACACCCCATGGCACTTTGCGCCGCCCCGGCGTCGCCAAAGGGGCAGGCCGTCCAGGGTCAGCACCCTAAAGAGCCAGATCGCTGAGCCATAAATCACGGCCACCTTTGGCCTCGCCCGGCTAGGCTTCTCTCTGTGTGGTTTTTTCCCAAAATCGCTTTATTTCCTTTTACCCCCCTGCCAGACGCACTAGGCATCCCTATCTTCGCTATATCGGGGCAAACCATGGCGCAAAAATCCACCATCTACAAAGTTGAACTGTCCGTATCCGATATGGATCGTCACTACTATGAGACCCACAAGCTGACCGTCGCCAAACATCCTTCGGAGACGGATGAACGATTGATGGTGCGCCTTCTTGCCTTTGCCTTAAACGCACATGAGCATTTGGAACTGACCAAGGGGCTGTCCACAGATGACGAACCTGACATCTGGCAGAAAAGCCTCAGCGGTGAGCTGGAATTATGGGTGGCGCTGGGACTGCCCAGCGACAAGGTGGTGCGTCAGTCCTGCGGCAAAGCCAATGAGGTGATTATCTATTGCTACGGTGGCAGAACAGCGGAAACCTGGTGGGACAAGATCAAGAACAGCACCACCCGGTTTGATAATCTGACGGTTATCAATCTGTCGGAGGCGGAGACCCAGGGGCTGGAAAAACTTGCAAGCCGCTCCATGAAATTGCAGGTGAATATTCAGGACGGCGAGGTAATGGTTAGTGTTGACGATGCCATTCTTTATCTGACCCCGACCACATGGAAAGATGCTGGTCATTAAGCTCCGGGCAGCAACCCAAACGACCAAGGTTCTACAGCCTGTCAGGACGTACTGCTGCAGGGTCCACGACCTGTTTCACCCCCCTGCGCCAGCTGGCCTGTCAGGGGACCTATCCTGCAACTGACCAGCTGCAACAGCGCTGAGAACAACCATTGCCGCCGCAGTGGCAAGGCAGGCCGCCAAGCCGCCGAGCTGATAGGTCAGCCCAGACAGCACCGTGCCGGCCAATCGCCCTGCGGCGTTTGCCATATAGTAGAACCCCACATCCATCGTCACCCGCTCGGCCTTGGTGAAGGCAAGGATCAGATAGGAATGCAGTGAAGAATTGACCGCAAAGATGGCGCCAAATGCCAGCAAACCTGCAACCAGCGTCACTGTGAGCCAAAGCATCGGCTCCCCGGCCAGCAACACCGCCAGGGCAAGCCCTGCAGGCACCACGGCCAGCGCCATGGCCCAGGTCCGGGCTGCTGCGATCAGCTCGGCTTCACTGCGCGTTGCCGCCTGTAGAATACGCGGAGCAGAGGCCTGAATGGCGCCGTACAAAATCGTCCAGACCGCCATGAAGCTGCCAATCAGGAAAAACGCTGCCCGGTTGCCCGCTTCGCTGCCATCCGAAAACACCGCGTAGAAATAGACCGGAATGCCGACAACAAACCAGATGTCACGCGCGCCAAACAAAAACACCCGCGCGGCAGACAGCCAGTTCACATTGCGCGACTTTGAAAAGACCTCGGTGAATTTGGCCCCCTTACGGCCCACCGGCAAGCCCTGCGGCATGGCCAGCAGAACCGCAGCAAGGATCACCGCGAGGATCACCGCCATGCCAAGGACAGCCCAGGTAAACCCGGCAAAGGCAAGCAGCGCAGCCCCCAGCAAAAAGCCCAGGCCTTTGACAGCGTTTTTTGATCCGGTCAGCACCGCAACCCAGCGAAACAGCCCGTCGCCCTGGGTAGGGGCGAGCAGCTTGACGGCGGATTTGGACGACATCTTTGCCAGATCTTTGGCCACGCCTGACAGGCCCTGCACCAGCATCACAAAGGTGACAGAGGCACCGATCTGCCAGCTGGGGTCCAGCTGTGTCAGCAGCAACAGGGCAACCACCTGCAGGGAAAGCCCCGCATAAAGCGTCGCCGCCAGCCCAAACCGCGCTGCGATCCAGCCTGCTGACAGATTGGTCACCATGCCGGCAATCTCATAGAGCACAAAGAGATAGGCCAACTGCACCGGCGAAAAACCGAGGCTGTGAAAATGCAGCAGCACCAACATCCGCAAGGCGCCATCGGTCAGCATAAAGGCCCAATAGGAGGCCGTGACCGCGATATAGGCCGCCAATCCGGTTTTCTGTGTCACAGCTGATCCCCAACCATGCGGGCCACATCCACCAGCCGATAGGCATAACCCATTTCATTGTCATACCAGGCGTAGATCTTTACCTGGGTGCCATTGATCACCATGGTCGATGGCGCGTCCACAATGCTGGAGCGCTGGTCATTGGTGTAATCCGCAGAGACCAGCGGACGGGTCTCATAGCCGAGAATCCCTTTGAGCGGGCCGTCTTCGGAGGCTGCCTTGAACAGGGCGTTGACCTCTTCTGCGGTGGTTTTGCGCTCCACCTCAAACACACAATCGGTGATCGAGGCATTCAGCAGTGGCACCCGTACCGCATGGCCGTTCAGCTTGCCCGCCAGCTCGGGGTAGATCAACGTGATGGCCGTGGCGCTGCCGGTGGTGGTCGGGATCAGATTGGTCAGCGCAGAACGCGCCCGGCGCAGGTCTTTGGCGGGCCGGTCCACAATGGTCTGGGTGTTGGTCACGTCATGGATGGTGGTGATCGAGCCGTGTTTGATGCCAAGCGTTTCGTGGATCACCTTGACCACCGGGGCCAGGCAATTGGTGGTGCAACTGGCGGCGGTGATGATCCGGTGGCGATCGGGTTGGTAGCTGTCATCATTTACCCCAACGACGATATTGGCGGCATCGCCATCCTTGACCGGGGCAGAGACCACGACCTTTTTGACGCCGGCCTCAAAATAGGGTGCCAGCTTGGCCTCTGTTTTGAATACGCCGGTGCAATCGATCACCACGTCGACACCTTCCAGCGGCAAATCCTCAAGGCGGCGTTCACAATGGGTTGGCAGGCGGGTACCATTGATGATGATGGAGGTCGCATCATGGCTGAACGCGGCGTCCCAGCGACCATGCACCGAGTCAAATTCCAGCAGATGCGCATGCATCTCAGGACTGCCGACTGCATCATTGATCCAAGCGATTTCAGCCCCGCTCTCCAGCAGTGGTTTCAGCGCAAGTTTGCCCATTCGGCCAAGGCCGTTCAGTGCATAGGTGGTCATGGTTTGTCCTACTCGGAAGTCAGCGCGATCTTATCGACCGCGTTTTGCAGGGAAATACGATCCAACTGGCCAATCGGCAGGGCAGCAAACCCCTGCAGCCGGTGCAACAGCACCCCATAGGCCTGATGGAAGGCGAGGCTCTTTTCGGCATCGGTGCCTGTGGCCTTGACCGGGTCGGGCATACCCCAATGGGCGCTGATCGGCTGACCCTCCCAGGTGGGGCATTGCTCATTTGCGGCCTGGTCACAGACGGTAAACACAAAGTCGAACTGCGGCGCATCCTCGCCCATGAACTCCTCGATGTTCTTGGACCGCAGACCGCTCACATCGTGGCCTTTGGATTTAAGCATCTCGACCGCAATAGGGTTGAGGCTGGACTGCGGCGTGGTGCCGGCTGAATAGACCTGGAACCGATCCTGGCCTTTTGCATTCAGGATGGCTTCGGCAAAAATGGAGCGGGCGGAATTGCCCGTGCAAATAAAGAGAACATTGTATTTCCGGTCAGTCATTTGTCTTTCCTCTGACGCAGCAGACTGCTGAAAAGATGTGCACAAATCCGGGCGGCCCCTACAGCAGTCCAGATATAGCGCGTCGAGCGTTTTACGTGTCGTGTCAATGTTGACCTGATACCGCAGCCAGGTGCCGGTGCGGGTTTTGGTCACCAGATCCGCCTGCATCAAAGCAGAAAGATATGACGATAATGTGCTGGCCTTGATGTCCAAAGCCGCGCTGATCTCGCCGGCGGCGACGTGATCGGGGTAACGCCGCATCAGCAGGCGAAACACCGCAAGGCGCTGGGGGTGCCCTAGGATGGACAAGCGGAGGGGAATCTGTTCTTCCATATTTCACGTATTATCGAAATAGATAATCTGTGGCAATGGTTTTATGTCCCAAAAGAACGGACACCGCAGGACCGGAAAAGGAAAGGGGCACCTCGGCACAGCTCTGATCAAGATCGCCGATCAGGGCTGCCGCCTATTGAGCCTTAGCTATGGGACGGGAACCTGCTGCGGGTCCGATTGGCAAAAGCCACCAGCGACAACATGACAGGCACTTCGACCAGCACGCCGACAACGGTGGCCAGTGCGGCCCCAGAGTGCAGGCCAAACAGGCTGATCGCAACCGCCACGGCCAGCTCAAAGAAATTTGAGGTGGCGATCATTGCACAGGGGGCTGCGATGCGGTGGGGCACCTTCAGCACATGGGCAGCCCCATAGGCGAGCGCAAACATACCATAACTTTGAATAAGGATGGGCACAGCTATCAGCGCGATCACCATGGGCTTGGCCAGAATCACCTCTCCCTGCAGACCAAACAGGATCACCACTGTGGCGATCAAACCGATGATGGACAAAGGTTTGACGCGGGCTTTAAAGGCATCAATCGCCTCTTGCCCGCCCAGAATGCTCCGGGTGATGAGGCCAGCAATCAAAGGTAGCACCACATAAAGCAGGGTGGCCAGAACCAGAGTGGACCAGGGCACCGAGATCTCTGTCACCCCCAGCAGAAAGGCCACGATTGGGGCAAAGGCCACCACCATGATCAGATCATTCACCGAGACCTGCACCAGCGTATAGGTGGCATCCCCACGGGTGAGCTGCGACCAGACAAAAACCATGGCAGTACAGGGCGCTGCCCCCAAAAGGATCAGCCCGGCGGTATATTGCGCCGCATCCTCAGGCGCGATCCAGGGGGCAAACAGGGAGTCAAAGAACAACACCGCCAGAAAGGCCATGGTAAAGGGTTTGATCAGCCAATTGACCACAAGCGTCACCAGCAAGCCCTTGGGCTGGCGGGCAACGCCAGAGACCGCGCCAAAATCAACACCAACCATCATCGGATAGACCATGGCCCAGATCAGCACGGCCACAACCAGATTGATCGAATAGACCTCGGCTGCGGCAATGGCATTGACCACACCCGGCGCAAAGGACCCCAGTGCAATGCCTGCGGCCATGGCAAGCGCAATCCAGACGGTCAGGTAGCGCTCAAAAAATCCAATAGCAGAATCGGTCGGGGCAGGGGTGGTGCTCATAGATAGGTCCTTTGTGGCCAGGGCGGCCCAAAGACAGCCCGTTCACCTCCCGCATGCAGATACAAGCACAGAGGGTCCAAACCAAGGTTTTTATGCAGTCTTGTTCAGGCACCCCCAGCAAGCGGGTGACCCACAGCCTGATCGTTTCCGGGCTGACAACCACGCCCCGCTCTGCCCTCAGGTCTTCAACATCTACCGTCGCTCGCGTCAGAAAGAACACTGGATCTACCGCGACAGCTCGATCCACGCACCACCCCCGCCGGTATGTGGATCAAGTCACATCATGTTTCTCGGAAGCAAGTCAGGTTGCACGTGTTCGCAGGTCAGTCCATCTGCGTTTTGCTTATCTTATCCTTCGGCATCAGCCCGCCCCGGTGACCGACGACCTGCCGGGCGATACAGTGGCCTGACGCGACGGCCTCGTGCAGCGGCTGGCCGCTTGCCAGCGCGGCCAGGAAAGCTCCGTTGAAACTGTCCCCCGCCCCGGTCGTGTCCACCGGTGTCACCCGCGCGAAACCATCGAACTCGCTTCTCCTGCCCCCGTGCGAGGCCGCGATCCGTCCACCGCCGTTCTTGACCACGACCGTGTCGGCGCCCAGGGCGACATAGCGCGTGACCGTGTCATCCGGCGTCGCGTCGCCGAAAGCCGTCCGCTCGTCGTCAAAGGACGGCAGGACGATGGTGGCGACACGCGCCATCTCGGTCAGGGCCTCTACGGCCGATTGCGGGTTTTCCCATAGTCGGGGTCTCAAGTTGGGATCGAAGGAGATCGTGCACCCCTCGCTGCGGCGTTGACGCAGGACCTCGATGAGCGCGGCACGTCCCACAGGCGGCAGGATCGCAAGGGTTATCCCGGAGACATGCAGAACATTTGCGTCTGCGGTCAACGCCAGAAGCCGGTCCGGATCGCTCGCCAGGGTTCGGGCAGCGGAGGTGTCGCGCCAGTAGGTAAAGCTGCGCTCCCCATCATGCAGCGAAATCATGTACAAGCCGACGGACCGGGTCGGGTGGGTCAGCACCCGATCGGTCTCAAGCCCGTTTTCGGCCAAAAAGGTCGGAATGCGCTGCGACACCTCGTCGGTGCCGATGCAGGTCCCATAGGCCACGACCCAATCGGCGGGCACGCAGGCGCGCGCGTACCATGCGGTGTTCAGCGTATCGCCGGCTATACCCATACGCCAAAGATCGCCTTTGGCAGCGGACAGCTCCAGCATACATTCCCCGATTGAGACAAGGCGCTTCATGCAACCTCCTGTGCGATGACATCCGCCATGGGACGGGTCAGCATTGCGTGAAGCAGCTCTTCGACCTGAGCCCAGAATACGTCGTCCCGCGCGAGCGTGGTTGGCACGAAGGATGCGTCGCGCAGCGCGAAAACGATATGTGAAGCGGGCTGACCCCGTGTCATAGCACCCAGGTCTTTCGCGCGCGGGTCGCGCACCTCGTAAGGTGCACAGTCGTGGGTCGACCCGGTCAGATGGCGCATCCAGGCTGCCGTGGCAAAGGCGAACGGACGAAGGTCCTGACCTTTGCTGCTGGCGTACTGCGCGGGGGCGAGGATACGCTGTGTGATCTTCTCCGACCCGTCCATGGCGATCTGGTAGGTCTCATGCGCCAGATGCGGATTGCAAAACCGCTCTTCGAGCTGGGCCGCGTAACCGGCGAAATCCACACCCGGCAAGGGCCGCAACGTCGCGGCGGCGGCGTAGAGGTGGCGCGAGACGAGGCGCGACAAGGCAGGATCGGCCATGACATCGCGCACGTAGCGATGCCCTGCCGCAAAACCGGTGTAGGCCAGCATCGAGTGGGCACCGTTCAGCATCCGCAGTTTCATCGCCTCGTAAGGGCGCACGTCATCTGTGAAGATCGCGCCGCCCGCCTCCCATTTCGGGCGTCCTGTCGGGAACGAATCTTCGATCACCCATTGGTGGAACCCTTCGGTCTCGATAGCGGCTTCGTCGGCATGGCCGGTCATCCGGCTTGCAAGCGCGAGGGTTTCGAGCGTGGGGGCAGGGGTGATCCTGTCCACCATGGTCGCGGGAAAGGCCACGTCGAACGTGATGTGATCGACCAGTTCGGGTGCCGCATGGCGGCAAAAATCGATCAGCAGGCTGCGCAACACGGGACCATTGTCTGGAAGATTATCACAAGACAGAACAGTGAAGGGCGGCACGCCCGCCGCGCGGCGTTGACCCAACGCGCGGACCAGAAGACCGGCCAAACCCTGTGGTTCGGCTGGATGGGACAGGTCATGCGCGATGGCCGGGTGATCGATTGCTATGCCCCCCGTCGCCCGGTCCAGCCCGTAGCCCTTTTCCGTCACTGTGATCGAGACGATCCGTGTGGCGGGATCCTGCAGCGCGGCCTCAATCGCGGCGCGGTCGGTCTTGAGACAATGGGCCGCTGCAATGGACCCAATCACACGCGTGCGGCTGCCGGAAAAGTCCCGTTCGATGACCGTGTAGAGCCCGTTCTGCGGCTGCAGTTCGCGCGATGGTGCCTCGCTGCGCAGGCTGACCCCGACGATGCGCCAGTCGCCGCCCGAATGCTCTATCGCGTCGTCAGTATAGGCGGCTTGGTGTGCCTTGTGGAACGCGCCCAGACCCAGATGGACGATCCCCGCACCATGATTTTCACGTCGGTATGCGGGAACGCGCACGCTGTCCGGTATGCCTTCGAGTGCCATCAGCCGTGTCATCATGTTTGGGGTCGCCCGTGCTGCAGCCCTGCGATTACACCGCGCAATTCGGCCAGCCCCTTTAGTCGACCGATTGCCGGATAGCCTGGCTGCGCTTTGCGGTGCAAGTCATCAAGGATGTCCTGGCCGTGATCAGGGCGGAACGGGATCGACCAATCGTCGCGACCCTGCGCGCGGCGCTTGTCCTCTTCGTTCAAGGCAGCGGCGATCAGGGCCACCATGTCCGTGTCGCCCTCAAGGTGTTCATCCTCAAAGAAAGATCCGAACAGGGCATCGCTTTCACGTTTCACGTTGCGCAGATGCAGAAAGTGTACACGGTCGCCCAACCGTTCCATCATCCCCGGCAGGTCATTGTCCGACCGCGCCCCGAGCGAGCCGGAACACAAGGTAATCCCGTTGGCGGGCAGATCGACGGCCTGCATGACTTTCCTGTACTGCGCCTCGGTGGACATGATGCGCGGCAGGCCCAGCAGCGGCACCGGCGGATCGTCGGGATGGCAACACAGGCGCAGGCCTCTGGCTTGCGCAACGGGGGCCACTTCTTCAAGAAAATCGATCAGGTGCCGACGCAGACGGTCTTCGTCGATGGCGCTGTATTCGGCAACATGCCGGCGAACATCGTCGAGCGTGAAGCTCTCAGCCGCGCCGGGCAGGCCGAACACGACATTCTTGGCAAGATCTTCGCGGTGTGCCTCGCTCATCGCCTCGAAACGTGCGGTTGCCTCATCACGCAGGGCATCGTCGAAATCATCGGCGGCCCCGTCACGTTTCAACACGTGCAGATCGAAGGCCGCGAAATCGACGAGGTCAAACCGCATGCATGTGGCACCAGAGGGCCGCGCCCATGCGAGATCCGTGCGGGTCCAGTCGAGGACAGGCATGAAATTGTAGCAAATCACCGACAGGCCGGCGTCTGCCAGATTATGAAGGCTTTGTTTATAAGCCTCGATATGGTCGCGCCATTGGCCCGTCTGTTTCTTGATGTCCTCGGACACCGGCAGGCTTTCGACGACGTCCCACGCAATGCCGGAGGGGCTGCCGTCCTTCATTGTGGCGATGTCGCTTTGGCGCGCGGCAATCTCGTCCGGCGACCAGACCGCGCCTGTCGCTACGTGGTGCAAGGACGAGACGATCCCCGTCACCCCCGCTTGTCGCGTGTCGTCGATCGACACGAGATCCTTCGGCCCGAACCAACGCCATGTCTGTTTCATCTCTTATCCTCCCGAGTCGCTTGGCACGGTCTTAACATAACCAACTGTTGCTGACTAGTATGGAAGTATGGTAGATGCTGTGAGGGAGGAGACGAATCATGACGGCACATAGCCCTATTGCGAATGACCTGGATCCATCTGCGGCAATCTCACCGCAGATCCATGTCCGCTTGCGCGAGGCCATCATTCGCAATCGCTATTCTCCTGGTGATAACATTTCCGAAAGCGAAATCGCGCGGGCATGTTCGGTCAGCCGCCAACCTGTCCGCGAAGCGTTCATCAAGCTGTCCAGCGAAGGTCTCGTCGCTATTCGGCCGCAGCGCGGTACCGTCATAACGAAGATCGGCTACGGCGCGGTGCTGAGTTCGCGGTTCCTGCGCGAGGCGATCGAGGCGGACATCGTGGCGATCCTAGCTGCGACCCCGGATCCTGCTGTTGTCCAGGACCTTCGCGCCCAGCTTAAGGCGCAGGCGGCGGCGGTGCACGGCGATCCGCACAACTTCATCGGCATGGATGACCGCTTTCACCGCACCTTGGCCGACGCCGCCGGCAAGGCCGACGCCTGGCGGCTGATCGAGGGGCTGAAGTCCCAGATGGATCGGGTCCGATTCCTATCGCTGGGTCACTTGCCTGTCCTGAAACTGATCGAACAACACAAAGCGGTCGTCGACCGCATAGAGATCGGCGATTCCGCGGGGGCCAATGCGGCCATTCGGGGCCACCTGCGCGAGATTCTCAACGACCTGCCGCAGATCCTGATGGCCAATCCCGACTTTTTCGACGTGCCGGACGGGCCCATTCCCGAACCGGTCAACGCACCCATCCAAGGAGGAGACGACACATGACATTCAACTGGAAAACAACCTTCGCAGCGGCATCCGTCGCGGCAATGTCGGCCATCCCGGCCTTCGCGCAGGACATGACACTGCAACTGGGCCACCTCGCTAACGAGGACAACCCGTGGCACCTGGCCTCCGTCAAGTTCGGCGAGGAACTGTCCGCGCTGACCGACGGCCGTATCGCGGTCGAGGTGTTCCCGAACGAAAGCCTCGGCAAGGAAATCGACCTGATCAACGGCATGCAACTGGGCACCGTCGACATGACGATTACCGGCGAAAGCCTGCAAAACTGGTCACCCATGGCCGCCCTGCTGGCCGTGCCCTACGCCTACCGATCAATCGAGCATATGGACGAAGTGGCGTCCGGTGACATCGGCGACCAGATCAAGGCAGAGATCATCGCGAACGCGCAGATCCGCCCCATCGCCTATTTCGCACGCGGCCCGCGCAACCTGACGTCGAACCGCCCCATCGCCAGCCCCGACGATCTTCAGGGTCTGAAGATGCGCGTGCCGAACGTGCCGTTGTTCGTCGACACTTGGCAGGCGCTTGGCGCGAATCCCGGTCCGATGGCGTTCTCAGAGGTGTTCACCTCGCTTCAGAACGGCACTATCGAAGCGCAGGAAAACCCCCTTGCCCTGATCCGGTCCGCCAGCTTCGCCGAGGTGCAAAGCCACGTGAACCTGACAGAGCACGTACGCAGCTGGATCTATCTGACCATCGCTGAATCCAAATGGAAGCAGCTGAGCGAAGAAGATCAGGGCCACGTCATGGAAGCCGCCGCGCGTGCACAGGAGTACGAGCGTGAATTGTTCGAGCAGTCCGTCGCAGACGACCGTGCCTACCTCGAAGAGCAGGGCATGACCTTCGTCGAGGTCGACGGAGCCGCGTTTCAGGCGGCAGCCAAGGATGCGGTCTTGATGAACGTCAGCGACGAAGTCCGGCCCATCGTCGAAGGCCTCTTTACCGAGTGATCCCTCCCCGCGGCGCCGCTTCGGTGGCGCCGCAACCGCCACATTCACTTGCCAAGGATGTTTCATGAAACCCCCCGATACGATCATTCATCTTGTGACACGGCTGGCCCAATGGGGCACCGGATTGTCCTTCGCGGTTCTGATCGTCGCCGTCCTTGTGCAAGTCACCGGTCGCCTCACCGGCATCGCCTTTGTCTGGACCGAGGAGCTCACCCGCTATGCTTTGCTGTTCATGGTAGCCTTCGGGGCGGGGCTGTCTTTCCGCTCGGGCGATCTGGTCAACGTCGATGTGATCTGCGAAAGCCTGCCCGGACGCGCGCCCTGGAGCCTGCGGCTGATCGCGGCCTTGGCGACAAGCGGGCTGGCACTGTATCTGCTGCCGCACGCCTGGCGCTATACCAGCATCGGGTCGATGCAGACATCCCCCGCGCTGGGTCTGCGCATGGATTTCGTTCACGTTACCGTCTTCTTGTTGCTGGTCTTCCTTCTGGTGTTCGCTGCGTTGCGTGTGCTGGGTATGGTGACTGGCAAGGAAAACGGCCTTCCCGTCAAACCCGAAGAGGACCTCTGACACATGGGCGTCACCGTACTGTTCCTCGTTTTCATCGGCGGCCTGATCGTTGGAATCCCCGTTGCCATCACGCTGGGCATTTCTTCGCTTGCCTATTTGCTTTTGTCGGGCATCCCCGCCGTCGTGATGCCGCAAAAGATGTATGCCGGCATGGATGTCTTCGTGCTGTTGTCCATTCCGGGCTTCATCCTAGCAGGCAATCTGATGAACCGCGGCGGAATCACACAGCGCATCATCCGCTTCGCCAATTCGCTGGTCGGCTGGATCAGGGGCGGCCTGGGTTTGACCAACATTGCGGCATCCATGCTGTTCGGCGGCATCACCGGCACGGCCGTGGCCGACGCCGCCTCAATCGGGGGCGTCATGATCCCTGGTATGAAGAAGGCCGGCTATCCAGCTGATTTCTCCGCCGCTGTCACGGCTGCCTCCTCTACCGTGGGGCCGATCATTCCGCCATCCGTGCCGATGATCATCGTGGGGGCGCTGTCCGGCATATCCGTGGGGCAGATGTTTCTGGCCGGCGCCATTCCCGGCATCCTGATGGGGCTGGCGATGATGGTCACGGCCTACGTCATCTCCCGTCGCCGCAATTTCCCACGCCAGCCGTGGCAAGGGTTCAAAGAGGTCGCAAAATCCTTCGCCGGGGCGTTCTGGGCGCTGGCGATGACGTTCCTGATCATCTACGGCTTGCTGTCCGGTCTTGCCACGCCGACTGAAACCGCCATCGTGGCGTCGGTCTATGCCTTCATCGTCGGCGCGTTCATCTACCGTGAATTGCCAGTCCGAGAACTCCCCGGCATCGTCGTCGAAAGTGGCACCTCCGCTGCAGGCATCTTGGCGCTCGTCGGGTTCGCCAACGTATTTGGCTGGATCCTGGTGTCGGAACGCATCCCGCAGACCATCGCGGACGGTGTACTCAGCTTCACCGACAATCGGTTCCTCGTCATTCTGCTGATCAACCTCCTGCTGCTGTTTGTTGGCATGTTCATGGAAACCATCGCCGCCCTTATCATCCTATTCGTACCGCTTCTGTCCCTGGCTGAAGCCGTCGGGATCGAACCATTGCACTTCGCTACCTTTGCAGTGCTGAACCTGATGATCGGCCTGACCACCCCGCCCGTCGGTGTCTGCCTTTTTGTTTGCGCGGGAATCGCACGGCTGCCGCTGATGCCGGTGGTCAAAGCAATCCTGCCGTTCCTGCTGACCAACATCGCGGTACTTCTGGCGGTGTCCTACATTCCTGCCCTGGCAACATGGTTGCCGTCCCTTCTGATAAAGTGAGGTTCCCGATGGAAACCCGAGTTTGCCGCCTCCACGGTCAGGACGATCTGCGCATTGAAACCGACGTCGTCGAGGCTCCCAGCGAAGGTCAGGTCCTGCTGGCCATGGCGTCAGGCGGTATATGCGGGTCGGACATGCACTATCTGTCACAAGGCGGAATTGGCACGATCCGCGTGCGCGAACCGATCATTCTGGGACACGAAGCGTCTGGCCGCGTTTTGGCCGTGGGCCCGGGAGTCGACGGCTTGGCCGAAGGAGACGGTGTCGCCGTAAACCCCAGTCGCCCCTGCGGCACGTGCCCGTATTGCCTCGAAGGGCTGACCATGCACTGCCTGAACATGCGGTTCAACGGATCGGCCATTCGTCTACCGCACGAACAGGGGTTATTCCGCACCCGAATAGTCGTGAGTGCCTCGCAATGCGTCAAGGTCCCCCCCGAGGCCGATCTTGGGGCCGTTGCCTGCGCCGAACCCCTTGCTGTGTGCCTGCACGCCGCCCGCATTGCGGGTGATCTCTCCGGCAAGCGGGTCCTGATCACCGGCGCGGGGCCCATCGGCGTTTTGTGCTCGGCAATCGCCGCAAAGGAAGGCGCGTTTGAAATCGTGGTGACCGACCTTCAGGACGAAGCTCTTGCTGTCGCGTCCCGAATGGGGGCGACGCGCTGCATCAACGTGATGCAAGACGCCGAAGCGATGACCGTGTTCGCAGCAGACAAGGGCCACTTCGATGTGGTTTTTGAATGCTCTGCGGCCGAACCCGCGATCCGATCCGCCATCGCGGCCTTGCGCCCGCGCGGGACGCTAGTGCAGGTCGGTGTCGCAGGCGACACACCGCTCCCTTTGAACGCGGTCGTGGCAAAAGAGCTGCGCGTTCTGGGCACTTTCCGTTTCGACGCCGAATTCGCTGAAGCGGTCGAAGCGATTGTCACCGGCCGGATCGACGTTCGCCCGATGATCACCCAGAATTTCCCGCTGGAGCAGGCGCTGGAAGCCTTCCGTACCGCCACGGATCGTTCAAAGTCGGTGAAGGTGCACCTGACCCTGTCGGAGTAGCGAACCCTCGGGCTCACAGGCCCTATCCGACGGCCAGCGCGCAACGATGTGATCTCAAGTTAGGTTGCGACATTTCTTGGTATCCAAGTTTTCTCAGTTCTTCGGTGAATGCTTCTGTTGGCGTTCGCCACCCAAGACATTTCCTTGGCATTTCGTTCAGGCGGTCACAAATCGCCTTCATGTCGCGACTTGAGAGCGCCGCGATTGGGGTATCGCGCGGCAAATACCTTCGTGCCCGTTTGTTCAGGTTCTCAACCGAGCCTTTTTGCCATGGGGCCTGCAGATCACAGAACTAGGCGCTCGTTCCAATTTCTGTTTCCAGCTTTCGCCATCCCGAGAACTCAATTCCACGATCAAAAGTAATAGACTGGCGCGCGATCTGGGGCAGGGGTTCCATTACGTTCATGAGTTTCGCCATGAAGTGTTTCGAACTGCGATCATTGTTGCGGAACAAGGCTGCAAAGCGGGTCTTCCGTTCGACCAACGATGCGACGTTTGCTTTCCCGTGCTCTCGCCGGAAAATCATAAGATCACCTTCCCATTCCCCAAAAGTTGAATGTTCTTTGATATACTCAGGCCTGTTGTGGATCGATCGTTCAAGCGGAAACATCATGCCGCGAGGTCTGCGAGAATAGCGCGGTTTTCGCTTCTTTCGCCGTTCTGGAAGGTAACGTGCCAACGCCTGTGATTGACCGTCTGGGCTCTAGACATAGGCGTAAACCGTCTCATGACTGACGGTCGTTGCATGACCTTCAAGCTTTAGACGACCTGCAATCTGTTCCGGTGACCAACCTTCATGGAGCCATCCTATCACAGCTTCCCGGAGTTCAGGAATACGCACCAGTTTGCGACGTCTTGCACGGCGATCAGCCGTCGATTTCTGTGCAAGCATCCCGTAATAGCCATTGAGCTGAAGCAACCCTTCATCCTTGAAGAAATTGCGTTTGATCTCACGATAGACAGTCGCACGGTGGCGATTGATCTGGCTCGCAATCTCGGCGACTGTTACCTTCCTATGCAAAAGATCCCGCGATCTTGCGCCGTTCGGCTAGATTTAGTTCGGTTCGTTTCATAAGCTGTTCTCCTGACTTTCCAGTAGGATAGAGGGAAAGTCGATTCCCAGTTTAGAATGCACCCCCAGCCACAGATCATGTAAATCCCATTCAGAAATGTCACCGGTTGCGCAAAGCAAAAGTGTCACCAAGAGCGCTGTCGGTAGCAAGGCTTAGCAGCCCGGAGACGTCAAGTATCGCAGGGTTGATAAGCCTTGCGGGGGTCAGTGGAACAGCTGGCGTTTTTCTTTCTTGGTGAGGAACGCCGCGAGGCCTTCTTCGTTCAAGGTCTTCTCAAACTGCTGCCACGCGAGGCCATCCGCCAGAAACGGGTTATCGAACACGGTTGAGGTGCCGAACTCATTGATGACTTCCAGAATCCAGCCAGGATCGATGTCGCTTTTGTAGATATCGACCGTCAGAAAATGACCGTCGATCTCAACGTCGGCGCACAGATCGGACATGATGATCTCTGGTTCTTCTTCAGCATTCATGGTTCAATCTTGAGCCTATTCTGCGGCCTGTACAATCGTCTTTTTAGCCCGTGCGCTGGAAGGTCTGCCGGGACGTTTGCCATTTGGTTTGTAGCCCATCTTCTCAGAATTTGTCCTGACCGGATACTTTGGCGGGGCCTTATCTTGCATGTCTTTGATATGTTCCAGCACGGCACCAAGGCGCTTGTTGTCGGTGATGGCGGCATGCGTGACCCGTTGGTCCATGTCGAAGATCTTGTAGGGCAGGGAACGGCCCTTTGAACGTACCTCAAACCTGCCATCCACGAAGGCGAAGGTGTCTACGTATTTGCCGACAAGGCCGCGTGTCACATCGCTTTCTTCCAGCATGATCCGCTTGCGGTCATAGGAGAAGGTCAACTGTTTGCCGACATAGCGTGTGTCGCGCCAGCAGAGCACATCATCGAGCCGATCTGGCTCGACGTTTAGGGCGCGGTGCAGGTTATCAGGCTTGGCCGGTGCTTTGGCGAATTGCGCGTTGTGACGTTCTTTGAAGCCTTGCAAATAGGCATTTCCAGCCTCCATGTCCGAGATACCAGAAAGGCGCAATTCTTTGACCAAACGATCCTGCAATGTGCGGTTGGCGCGCTCGACGCGGCCCTTGGCCTGAGAGCTGTTCGCGCAGAGAATCTCAACGTTCAACGCGTTCAGTGCACGACCAAACTGGGTCATACCCGCGCCGCCTTTGGCGTCTTCCTTGGCCACGCGGAACACCGTGTGCTTATCGCTGTAGAACGCGACCGGGCGGCCATGTGCAAGAAGGTAGCTTTCCAGCGCTTCGAAATAGCTGAACGTGCTCTCGGACTTCACGAACCTCAGTTCCATCAGCGTACTGGTGGCATCGTCGATAAAAACGAGCAGGGTGCAGGGGCTAGCACGATCCTCGAACCAACGATGATCCGAGCCGTCGATCTGGATCAGTTCGCCAAAACATTCCCGACGCAAACGTGGCTGGTGAAATGTTCGACGTTGTTTGCGCGGAAGCCAAATGCCGTCCTCGACCATCCACTTGCGCAGCGTCTCGCGAGAGACTTTGAAGCCATGGTGTTCCGCCAACATCTCAGCGGCCAATGTCGGGCCGAAATCCGGATACTGTTCCTTGATGATGGTCAGCGCATAGTCACGCTTGGCTAAGTGGATTTGGTTGTTCGGCGTGCGACCACGCGACCTGTGCCGGATCGCTGCCGCGCCATCCTGGCGATACCGCTTCAGCAATCTGAAAACCTGACGACGTGTCAGGTCCAGCATGTTTGCCGCGTTGTCGACGCTCAGCCGACCATCATCAACCTGCGATAAAACTTCCACACGGTTCAACTCGCGCTCGCTCATCATTACCCATCCCATGTCCACTCATCCTCACATCGTTTTGCGAGGAGAGTGACACTTCTGCTTTGCTCACGGGTGACATTATCGCTTTGCGTGGAATCTCAAGGGTCGTTGCGACGGTTTCCGCTATCTCAGTTTCATCAGTTCTTCCCTGAAGGCTTCGGTTGGTGTGCGCCATCCCAGGCACTTTCTTGGCGTGCCGTTCAAGCGGTCACAAATCGACTTCATATCTCGATTTGAGAGCGCGGCCACAGGCGCATCGCGGGGTAGGTAGCGCCGCGCCCGCTTGTTCAGGTTCTCGACAGAACCCTTTTGCCAAGGTGCCTGCGGATCACAAAACCATGCCTCAGTGCCGATGCCAGGCTTCAACTTGCGCCAGCTTCTAAACTCGATCCCACGGTCGAACGTGATCGATTTACGGGCTGGTTGGGGCAGGGGTTCCATCACGTCCATGTGCCGGTTCATCAGATGCGTTGTGCTGCGGTCGTTGTTGCGGAACAGCACGGCAAATCGGGTTTTGCGCTCGACCAGCGAGGCGACGTTCATCTTGCCCTGTGCGCGTTCAAAAATCATCAGATCGCCCTCCCATTCGCCAAAAGTCTCTCGGGTATCGACGTAGTCAGGGCGTTCATGGATGGACCGATCTGGCGGGAATACAAGGCCGCGGGGCCTGCGCGCATGGTGTGATCGCCGTTTTTTCCGGCGGTTTGGCAGATAACGGGCAAGTTCTCTGGATTGGCCATCAGGACCATAAACATACGCGTAGATCGTCTCGTGGCTGACGCGCACTGCTTGATCTTCAAACTGCAAACGACCCGCGATCTGTTCTGGAGACCAACCTTCTTTGAGCTGCTTGATCACAGCTTTGCGTAAACCAACCAGCCGCACCAGCTTGCGTCGCCGCGCGCGTCTTTGGGTTGCTGCGCGTTGAGCGACAACACCGTAGTATCCGTTCACTTTTGGCAACTCTTTATCGTCGTAGTGATTGCGTTTGATCTCGCGATACACCGTGGAAACATGCCTGCCGATCTCCGCTGCGATTTCTCGCACAGATATCTTGGCATTCAACATATCTTCTATCGCGCGACGTTCACGCAGGTTAAGCTCTTTATGCGCCATCTTTCATTCTCCTTGCTTTCCAGCAAGATAGGGGAAATTTCGCAACCCAGTTTAGAATGTGCCCCGGCTACAGATCAAACTCCGATAATCTGGATTATGTAAATTTTAAACACTGTCCTGCCAGGTACAGTCCGCGGTGAGTTACGCTTTCGACGTTGATGTACGTCTCGCTGTGGAAACTATCGATGCGGTCAATTGATTAATCCCGAAAATGAGAGTGCCATGGAACTGCGCTCCTTGGCAAAACCATTTTGTGCTGGCAGTGATGGTTGTGGTCTGCCTCCTGTTAACCTTTTCAGTCGGCAAACCGAACCCGTTTTCATTTGGTGATGCACGCAACGACAGGTTTGATCCAAATGCTCCCGGGATCGTGCGCTTTTCCCGTCATCCGCTCCTGCTAGCATTGTGCATATGTGCTTTTGTTTTCTGTATTTGCCGCGTTCGCCGTGGCGGGCTAAGCGATCATCGACAGGCACAAGTAGCGACAGATGGGCTCTGCTTGGTCAGATCTGTGGATGCAGGCCCGAGCAGCGCAGATCACCATCTCAGCAAAATCACTTGTTCGGCTCGCGGCCGCTCTGCTGCTGTATCTTATGTTGATCTGGTTCCACCCCCTGCTTTTCGGGGTCAGTCCACTGCAATGATGCACCAACTGGCGGCACCATAGGGACTATCGCTTTTTATCCTCAATCCAAGTTTTCGCCGCAACCGCGCGTGGCAAGCCAAGTGGACCGATTGCAAGCAGGGCCACTTGCTGAATGGCTCCCTTCTCGATTCCTTCGGCGCGCGCGCCGACTGTGAGAATGGACTGCTCCTGCAGAGGCAGCTCCAACAGCAAGCGCAAGTTTAACCAAGCGGCGTTCACGATCGCTTAGAGGACCAGCTTCGGCGCAGGCCTTACCAAGCACCGAATAGGCACTCCACAGGTCAGGATGTTGTTCACCGAGACTTCCTGCGGCTCCGGGTAAAGTCTTGGACACGGGGCCTCCTTAGGTCGAGTGATCATCAATAAGTGGGCTGGGGTTGGCAAAACGCTTCAATTCCTCGGTGTCTATGATCTTGATATGATTGCCATCGACGCGAACGCCGTAGGGTTCTAGGCCTTTGAAGGCGCGGCTGAGGTTCTCGGGTGTCATTCCCAAAAACGATGCCAAGCGCCGTTTCTCCATAAGCAAGTCAAATGCGCTTGATCCCGTGCGCCCCATTTGGCGCAACAAGTAGTTTGCCAGTCGTTCCAATGACGTCCTAAGCTTGAGATCTTTGGTATTCTTGACGACGGCGCGGTAACATTGGGAAAGTTCGGTCACGATGGCCCTTGCAAACGCACCGTCTTTTTCAAACACCTGACGCACATCCTCGGACGGTAGAAGAATAATCCTGCTTTTTTCCAATGTACGCGCTGACATCAGGTAAGGGGCGTCCTTGATAGTCGCTGCCAAAATGAATGTGCTGACAGGTCGCACAGTCGCCATACTGGTTTCCCTACCGTTCCATGAAGAAAACAGGTCCACGGCACCGGAGACGACAACATGCAGAAAATCCGGTGAGTCACCTTCGGTGATCAGATCAATGCGTGGCGGGAAGTTCTGGACGTAGGATCCTCGCATGAGGGAATCGAAATGGACCTGATCCATATCGGCAAATAGCGCGAGATCGCGCACGTCTTGTCGATACGACTCAACCATTGTCTGCTTCCACCCCACCTTTGTTGTTTGAAATCATCCTTTGGGGCTACTTGATAATTGTCAAGCCTTCGATTGACGGCCGCTACCGTCTGATTTGACGGACCGCCTAACGCGACATGATCAATTTCTGTAAGCTATTTATTTTGCTTCATAAAAGCCGTCTTTTTGATCTGCATCAACACTCGCGGAATTGAACAACCTCATTTCTATCGCAACCCAGAACAGCAGCAACCGCTGCAAAAGGCGGAGGGGCCGCGATGGAACTTCAAAACAAAGCCACAGCACTGTGGTCAAATTTCTTCAACGTAAAGATGGTGCAGATCAGGACCTTCCACATGACGTGGTTCGCGTTCTTCTCGTGCTTCTTTGCATGGTTCGGCATTGCGCCGCTAATGAGCGTTGTTCGGGATGAACTCGCACTGACGCCGAACCAGATCGGCTGGGCCATCATCGGATCGGTCTCAATGACTATTTTCGCCCGGCTGTTCATCGGCTGGCTCTGTGACCGCATCGGGCCCAGGAAGTCCTATACTTGGCTGCTGATCATCGGGTCGCTTCCAGTGATGGGCATCGGCTTGTCGTATAGCTTTGAAACCTTCTTGCTGTTCCGTGTTCTGATTGGCGGCATCGGGGCTGCTTTTGTTATCACGCAGTACCATACATCTGTGATGTTCGCGCCCAACGTGGTTGGCCAGGCAAACGCGACTTCGGCGGGCTGGGGTAATCTGGGCGGCGGTGTCACGCAATTTGTCATGCCGCTGTTGTTCTCGGTCATGGTCGTTGGTTTCGGCTTTTCCGAAGCGGTTGGCTGGCGCCTATCTATGGTTGTGGTCGGTGTGATCATCTTTCTGACCGGGATCGCCTATTACTATCTGACCCAAGACGGGCCTGACGGCAATTTCGACGATCTGCGTGCGCAGGGCAAAATGGAAGAAAAGAAAAAAGTCACCGGCAATTACATTCAAGCACTCAAAGACCCACGGGTCTGGGTGCTGTTCGTAATCTATGGCGCATGTTTCGGTATCGAACTGACAGTAAACAATGTCGCTGCTCTTTACTTCATGGACTACTTTGATCTGACCCTCGTGACTGCGGGCCTCGTCGCCGCCTCCTTCGGATTGATGAACATCTTCGCGCGGACGCTGGGCGGCCTGTTCGGAGATAACTTCGGATCGCTTTGGGGACTGAAGGGCCGTGCCTTCTGGCTCTTTGTCTGTTTATTTTTCGAAGGCTGCGCTTTGATGGTTTTCAGCCAGATGCATGTGCTGTTCCTGGCCCTACCTGCGCTGATCGTCTTCTCGCTGTTCACCCAGATGGCGGAAGGAGCCACCTATTCCGTGGTGCCCTTCATCAACAAGAAGGCGCTTGGTGCTGTGGCCGGTGTCGTCGGCGCTGGCGGGAACGCTGGTGCAGTGCTCGCAGGATTTCTCTTCAAGAACGTGATCGACTGGTCTGAGGCCTTTTTCATCCTCGGCATTGTAGTCACCTGTGCCTCATTCCTGGCCTTCTTCGTGAGGTTCTCGACCAGACAGGAAGACGAGGAGCGCGCGAACTTCGCAGCAGCCAATATCGAGACACTTAGACAACGCGCGCTCAAGGCCAACGCTGAACTGGAAGAAGGCTTGACCGCAATCGCAAGAAAAAACGCCGGTCAACCAGCCGAATGAAATCGAACCCGGTGAGCCGATGAGCGGCCCGCCACACTCTTAATACGCCACCACGGGAGGACCCCACCATGGCGACCACCGCAACCGCAACTGCCAACAGCGGCTATCTGCTGACTGACTGGCGGCCCGAAGATCCGCAATTCTGGGAAAGCGAAGGCAAACGCATCGCAACCCGTAACCTCTGGATTTCGATCCCCAACCTTCTGCTGGCTTTCTCGGTCTGGATGGTGTGGTCGGTCGTTGTCGCTAAGATGCCCGCAATCGGTTTCGACTTTTCCGTCGGCGAGCGTTTCTGGCTTGCGGCGTTGCCGGGCCTCTCGGGCGCGACACTGCGCATCTTCTACAGTTTCATGGTGCCAATCTTCGGGGGCCGTAAGTGGACCGCCATTTCTACTGCTTCTCTGCTGCTACCTGCACTTGGGATCGGCTTTGCGGTACAGAATCCGGACACAAGTTATGTCACTTTTCTGATCCTAGCGCTGATGTGTGGCTTCGGTGGCGGCAACTTCGCGTCCTCAATGGCGAATATCGCTTTCTTCTACCCCAAGAAGTCCAAGGGTAACGCACTCGCTTTGAACGCAGGTCTTGGTAATCTTGGCGTGTCGGTCATGCAGTTTCTCGTGCCGGTCGTCATCACAATGGGTGTCTTTGGCGCCATCGGCGGAGAACCGCAGCAACTGTCCAATGGTGGTCAGCTGTTCATTCAGAACGCCGGGTTCATCTGGGTGCCATTTCTCGTCGTTAGTTCAATCGCCGCATGGTTTGGGATGAACGATATTGCCGATGCAAAATCGTCCTTCTCAGCTCAGTCTGTGATTTTCAGCCGCAAGCACAACTGGATCATGTGTGTGCTCTATACGGGTACATTCGGCAGCTTCATCGGCTATGCCGCTGGCTTCCCATTGTTGATGCGCACACAGTTCCCTGAAGTTGATGTGCTGAAATATGCCTTTCTCGGGCCGCTTGTCGGAGCGTTGAGCCGCGCAGCAACGGGCTGGATTTCCGACAAGTTCGGTGGCGGGCGTGTGACCTTCTGGACATTCCTTGCCATGATTATCGCGGTCTTCGGTGTCTTGCAGTTCCTGCCCTCCGAGGCTTCGCCAAACGGTAATTTCTGGGGCTTCTTCGCCTGCTTCATGGCACTGTTTTTCCTGACTGGTGTCGGCAACGCTTCGACCTTCCAGATGATCCCGTCGATCATGAAACAGGAAATCCCGCGGCTGATGCCGAACCTCGACGCAGGTGCGCTACAAAAGCAGACGGAAATGGAAAGCGCGGCGATCATCGCCTTTACGTCGGCAATTGCAGCCTATGGCGCATTCTTCATTCCAAAGCTCTACGGAACCTCGATTGCCATGACAGGTGCTCCGAACGGTGCGTTGTGGGCCTTCCTTGGCTTCTATGCCGTCTGCGCCGTGATTTGCTGGATCTTCTACAGTCGCAAGTCCGCGCCGGTTCCTTGCTGAGCCAGAAATGATCGCGCCGCGCCGCCAAGGTGGCGTGGCCCCCCGCATTTAGGAGAGAAAACATGAGCCATCTGCTTGACAGATTGAACTTCCTTCAGTCCAAGGAACTGGACCAGTTTTCGGACGGCTTTGGGAAAGTGACCACGGAAAACCGCGACTGGGAAGATACCTATCGCAATCGCTGGCGCCACGACAAAATCGTCCGCTCGACCCACGGAGTCAACTGCACAGGATCTTGCAGCTGGAAGATCTACGTCAAGTCGGGGATCGTGACCTGGGAAACCCAACAGACCGACTATCCGCGCACCCGCGCTGATCTGCCCAACCACGAGCCGCGCGGCTGCGCCCGTGGCGCGTCATACAGCTGGTATCTCTATTCCGCGAACCGGGTGAAGAACCCGCTGGTGCGCGGTCGGTTGATGAAAATCTGGCGCAAGATGCGCGAAACAATGGAGCCGATCGAGGCCTGGACCAAACTGCAGGCTGATCCGATCCTGCGCGCCTCTTACGTGGAAACACGCGGCAAGGGCGGTTTCGTCCGCGCCACATGGGATGAGGCAACGGAAATCACGGCTGCGGCCAATGCCTATACTGCCAAGACCTACGGACCCGACCGAGTCTTCGGGTTCTCCCCGATCCCCGCCATGTCGATGGTCAGCTACGCTGCTGGGTCGCGCTACCTGTCTCTTATGGGTGGCGTCTGTATGTCGTTCTATGATTGGTACTGTGACCTGCCACCTGCGTCGCCCATGACCTGGGGCGAACAGACAGACGTGCCGGAAAGTGCCGACTGGTACAATTCGGGCTATTTGCTGCTTTGGGGCTCCAACGTGCCGCAAACGCGGACACCTGACGCCCATTTCTATACTGAGGCACGCTACAAGGGCACCAAGTCCGCCGTCATTTGCCCCGATTATTCCGAGGCCGCCAAGTTCGGCGACGTTTGGCTAAACGCCAAACAGGGTACGGATGCTGCCCTGGCGATGGCCTTTGGCCACGTCATCTTGCGTGAATTCCATTTGGACCGTCAGGCCGAATACTTCGAGGATTACACCCGCAAATACTCGGACTTCCCAATGCTGGTGAAGCTGGACGAAAAGGACGGCAAGCTGGTGCCGGGCCGCTTCCTGAGAGCCGACGATCTGGACGGCAAATTGGGTGAAAACAACAACCCGGAATGGAAAACTGTTGCGTTTGATGAGGCCTCCAAAGCCTTTGTCGCACCCAACGGGTCTGTCGGATATCGCTGGGGCGAAGACGGTGAATGGAACCTCGAAGAAAAGGCGAAAGAGGCCGAGACCAAGCTCAAGATGAGCTTCGTTCTGGAAGAAGACCATGACACTATTCTGGGCGTCGACTTTCCCTACTTTGGTGGCGAGGCGTTTGGCCAATTCAAGACAGATGCCGATCACCCTGACGTTCTGACCCGCAACATCCCGGTGAAAAAGATCAAAACTGCCGATGGCGAGATTGCGGTCGCGACCGTGTTCGACCTGTTCTGTGCCAACTACGGCTTGGACCGTGGTCTCGGCGGTGGCTGGGTCACATCGGACTATGCCAATGACATGCCTGGTACGCCTGCTTGGGCCGAGAAGATCACCGGCGTCCCGGCCGACAAGATCATCCACGTGGCCCGCGGATTTGCTGACAACGCAGAGAAGACCAACGGCAAGT
The DNA here is from genome assembly GCF_042192375.1 of Pseudophaeobacter sp. TrK17. NCBI lineage: Bacteria > Pseudomonadati > Pseudomonadota > Alphaproteobacteria > Rhodobacterales > Roseobacteraceae > Pseudophaeobacter > Pseudophaeobacter sp. TrK17. The sequence continues at coordinate 52,531 of NZ_CP071701.1, read as the reverse complement.
CGATGATCATCATCGGGGCCGCGATGAACCACTGGTTCCACATGGATATGAACTATCGCGGTGTTATCAATATGCTGGTGATGTGTGGCTGTGTTGGGCAATCCGGCGGTGGCTGGGCACACTATGTGGGGCAGGAAAAACTGCGCCCGCAGACCGGCTGGCAGCCTCTGGCCTTTGCGCTGGATTGGAACCGTCCTCCGCGGCACATGAACTCGACTTCAGCATGGTATGCGCACACGGATCAGTGGCGCTATGAGACCCTTAAAGCAGACGAGATCCTGTCACCCACAGCGCCCGAAGGCGACTGGGACATTTCCCTGATCGACTACAACATCCGCGCCGAACGCATGGGCTGGCTGCCGTCTGCTCCGCAGCTCAAGACCAACCCGTTCGAAGTAGCCAAGGCGGCCAAGGCGGCGGGCAAGGAAATCCCGGCTTATGTGGCCGAGAACTTGAAGTCCGGCGATCTGGAAATGTCCTGTGAGGACCCGGATAACCCTGCCAACTGGCCGCGCAACTTGTTTGTGTGGCGTTCCAACTTGCTCGGGTCTTCGGGCAAGGGGCACGAATACTTCCTGAAGCACCTGCTTGGCACCGATCATGGTGTGATGGGCAAGGATCTTGGCGAAGACGGCGGACAATTGCCCAAAGAGGCCAGGTGGCATGAAGATGCGCCGCGGGGCAAGCTGGACCTGCTTGTGACCATCGACTTTAGAATGAGCACGACCTGCGTCTATTCCGACATCGTTCTACCAACGGCCAGTTGGTACGAAAAGGACGACATGAACACGTCGGATATGCACCCGTTCATCCACCCGCTGCAAGCGGCGGTCGATCCGGCCTATGAGTCCAAATCCGATTGGGAAATCTTCAAGGCAATCGCCAAGAAATTCCAGCAGATCGCACCGGGTTATCTGGACAAAGAGACAGATATCGTCGCCCTGCCGATCCTGCACGACACCCCTGCGGAGATCGCACAGGACCAGGTGAAGGACTGGAAAAAAGGCGAATGCGACCTGATCCCGGGCAAGACCGCCCCTGCTTTCGTGGCGGTCGAGCGGGACTATACCGCGATCTTTGACCGCTTCACGGCGCTTGGCCCGATGCTTGATAAACTTGGCAATGGCGGCAAGGGCATCAGCTGGAACACCCAGGACGAGATCGACAACCTGTCGGCTCTCAATGGTGTGCAACTGGACGGCGCGGCAGCGGGACGCCCAAAGATTGAAACGGCCATTGATGCTTGCGAAGTCATCCTGATGCTCGCACCTGAGACAAACGGCAACGTCGCGGTGAAGGCTTGGGAAGCTCTGGAAAAAGCCACGGGGCGCGAACATGCGCATCTGGCTGAAGGCGAACATGGCAACAAAATCCGTTTCCATGACATCGCAGCTCAACCGCGCAAGATCATCTCCAGCCCCACATGGTCGGGCATCGAGTCGGAGAAAGTCAGCTACAACGCGGGCTACACAAACGTCCACGAGCTGATCCCGTGGCGGACCTTGACAGGGCGGCAACAGCTTTATCAGGATCACCTCTGGATGCGCGCATTCGGCGAAGGCTTCATGTCCTACCGCCCGCCCGTTGATCTGAAGACCATTACTGCGGATGTGCAGGATGAGGGCGACAACCTCGTTTTGAACTTCATCACGCCGCACCAGAAGTGGGGCATCCACTCCACCTATACCGACAATCTGTTGATGCTCACGCTGAACAGGGGCGGTCCGGTGATCTGGATCAGCGAGAATGACGCCAAGAGCGCCGGGATTGTCGATAACGACTGGGTGGAGCTTTACAACACCAACGGCGCCCTGACGGCGCGCGCGGTTGTCTCGCAGCGGATCAAGGACGGCACAACGTTCATGTATCACGCTCAAGAGAAGATCGTGAACACGCCGGGCTCTGAGAAGACCGGGAACCGCGGGGGTATCCACAATTCTGTGACCCGCGCTGTTCTCAAACCCACACACATGATCGGCGGCTATGCCCAGCAGTCCTACGGCTTCAATTACTATGGCACCGTGGGATCGAACCGGGACGAGTTCGTCGTTGTCCGCAAGATGAAGAAAGTGGACTGGCTCGACAAAGAAAAAAGCTGGGAAGCACCTGCACGGGAGGCAGCAGAATGAGAATCCGCGCACAAATCGGCATGGTGCTGAACCTCGACAAATGCATCGGGTGCCACACATGCTCAGTCACTTGTAAGAACGTCTGGACGAGCCGGGACGGCGTTGAATACGCCTGGTTCAACAACGTCGAAACCAAGCCAGGCACTGGTTATCCGACTGATTGGGAGAATCAGGATCGTTGGAAAGGCGGTTGGGAACGGACCAAGGCAGGCAAGCTGCAGCCTAAACAGGGCAGCAAGTGGCGCATTCTGTCGAACATCTTTGCAAACCCGTCCATGCCCGAGATCGACGACTACTACGAGCCGTTCGATTTCGACTACGACCATCTGAAATCTGCCCCGGAAATGGAGGCGTTCCCGACGGCGCGCCCCCGTTCCAAGATCACCGGAGAACGGATGCAGAAGATCGAGAAGGGGCCGAACTGGGAGGAAATCCTTGGCGGCGAGTTCTCAAAACGCTCGGCTGACTACAACTTCGAGGGAATCCAGAAGGAGATCTACGGGGAATACGAGAATACCTTCATGATGTATCTCCCTCGGCTTTGCGAACACTGCCTGAACCCGGCATGTGCTTCGTCCTGCCCATCGGGCGCGATCTATAAGCGCGAAGAAGACGGCATCGTCCTGATCGACCAGGAAAAATGCCGTGGTTGGCGAATGTGTGTGTCTGGCTGTCCGTACAAGAAGATCTACTACAACTGGGAAAGCGGCAAATCGGAGAAATGCACCCTGTGCTATCCCCGGATCGAGAGCGGCAACCCGACGGTCTGTTCCGAAACCTGTGTCGGACGCATTCGGTATCTGGGCGTCATGCTCTATGACGCTGACAAGATCGAAGACGCTGCGAACATGGAGGACGAACAGGACCTTTATGATGCGCAACTGGGCGTGTTCCTCGACCCCAACGACCCTGTCGTGATCGAGACAGCCCGCGCCGATGGCATACCGGAGGACTGGATCAAGGCCGCTCAGGAAAGCCCGATCTGGAAGATGGCGATGGAATGGAAGGTCGCCTTCCCGCTGCACCCCGAATACCGGACGCTGCCGATGGTGTGGTACATTCCGCCCCTTAGTCCGATCCAGAACGCCGCCGAAGCCGGCACCATCGGGACGGACGCCGGCATGCCGGACGTCAAGAACCTGCGGATCCCGGTCAAGTACCTCGCCAACATGTTGACCGCAGGAGATGAAGAACCTGTTGTCACGGCGCTCGAGCGTATGCTGGCAATGCGATCCTACATGCGCTCCAAGACGATCGAAGGGGTGGTTGACGAAGCCATCGCTGCGCGCGTCGGGCTTTCTGGCCGTGTGATTGAAGACATGTACAAGATCATGGCGCTTGCCGATTACGAAGACCGCTTCGTCATCCCGACAACACACCGTGAACAGGTGGAAGAAGCTTATGACCTGCGTGGCGGCTGTGGTTTCACCGACACCAACGGATGTGGCGGCGGATCATCGAAGGGCTCGCTCTTCGGCGGCTCCAAAAGACCCCTCAAGATACCAACGGAGGCGATGTGATATGGACCGGACTTTAAAAGCACTATCACTCATCCTGAGCTACCCGACGCGTGAGTTGCAGCAGGCGATGCCCGAAATCGGCGCCGTTCTGGCCTCGGACACACGTCTCACAGCAGCAGCCCGTCGGGCGTTACGCCCGCTGATGGAGCAGCTGAGCGGACATGACATCTATGACCTCGAAGAGCAGTTCGTCCTGCTGTTCGATCGCTCGCGCACCTTGTCGCTCAACCTGTTCGAGCACGTGCACGGAGAAAGCCGGGATCGTGGCGGCGCCATGGTCTCGTTGGTCGAGACGTATCGGGACGGCGGGTTTGATCCCGTCACCTCGGAACTCCCGGATCACTTGCCTGTTTTGCTGGAATTCCTGTCGACGCGTCCCTTCGCAGAAGCACAGGATACTCTGGCGGATGCAGCCCATATCTTTGAGGCCCTGAACGCCCGGCTTGTCCGGAGGGAAAGCCCTTATGGCGCTGTATTCGCCAGCCTTTTGCAATTGGCCGGGGTGAAGGCCGATCAGGACGCTGTTGCCGAGATGCTTGCGCAGCCTGACGATGATCCGACCGATCTGGAAGCGCTCGATGAGGTTTGGGAAGAAAGCGAAGTGCTCTTCGGGCCGGATCCCAATGCTGGATGTCCCCAAGCGCGCGAAATGCTCGCGCAGATGGATCTGCCCGTTAACCCCGCTCCGCGACACGCGGCTGAATAGGGAGACAAGACATGTTCTCGAACTTCGATATCAACTTCATCATCTTCGGCATATTGCCCTATGCCGCGCTGACAATCCTCGTTGTGGGGTCAATCGCCCGCTATGACCGCGACCAATACACGTGGAAAAGCTCTTCTAGTCAGCTACTAAAGTCCAAACAACTGATCTGGGGGTCGATCCTGTTTCATGTTGGGATCATCACAATCTTTGGTGGACACCTTGTCGGTCTCTTCACGCCCGTTTGGATGCTGGACGCGTTGGGCGTGCCTTATGCGCTCAAGCAATGGATGGCCGTCATTATTGGTGGACCAGCTGGCATCGCGGCCCTGATCGGTGCATCCTTGCTGTTGCATCGTCGTCTGACAGAACCGCGCATTCGCGCTACCTCCAGCACGATGGATATCACCATCATGGTGTTGATCTGGCTGCAACTGGCCATTGGTCTGCTGACAATCACGCAGACGCTGCAACACATGGACGGCTCCGAGATGGTGCGTTTCATGAACTGGTCGCAGAGCATCGTCACCTGGAACATCAATGCATGGGTCACAGTGGTAGACGTTCATTGGCTCTACAAGTTGCACATCTTCCTTGGCTTAATCATCACGGCGCTCTTCCCCTTCTCGCGGTTAGTTCACCTGGTTTCGGGCTTTGCAGCACCGTTCCGGTACCTTTTGCGGCCTGGCTATCAGATCGTGCGCTCGCGCCGTCAAAAAGCGCTGCCCAAGCGTGCCGATACCAAAGCGACACTGGCGGAGTAAAGCAAATGAACGCAGCACTCTTTCCAGAGCTGGTCGTCAACGGCGAGCATGTTCCCCACGCCCTGGTTGCTGCGGAGACGCAGAACCAGGACGCGCCGAAAGGCAAACCTGGTATCGCTTGGCGCAAGGCGGCCAATGCCGTCGCAATCCGCACCTTGTTGTTGCAAGAAGCGCGATCCCGCAGCGTCGAGGCAAAACCCAATGAGGTCGGCCCGGGGCGGTTTGAAACAGAAGAGGAGGCCCTGATCAGGGGCCTCCTAGAGGAGGCAATCGATGTTGTTTCCCCAACCCAGGAGGATATCGCATCCGAATGGAAAAAAGATCCGACGCGCTTTCGAACACCGCCGCTTTGGGAAGTATCCCATATCCTGTGCGCCTGCGATCCACGGGACGAGGCAGCACGCGCCAAAGCGCTCATCCGAGCCAAGGAGCTGCTTGCCTTGGTGCTGGGTGAACCAAAGAGTTTCGCGGCACTGGCCGCACGCGAGAGCGATTGCGGGTCTAAGACTTCATGCGGGACGCTCGGCCAACTTGGCCCGAACGACACCGTTCCTGAGTTCGAGGCTGCCCTGCGTCACCTTGCTGAAGGCGAGATTTCGACAGAGCCGGTTCTTACCCGCCATGGCTATCACATCATCCGAATGGATGCGGTTGCGTTGGGGCAAGTGCTGCCATTCGAAGCCGTTCGCGTGAAAATTTCCGAAGCAATGGAGAAAGCAGCTTGGGCGCGGCAGTCCCGTACCTTCATCACTCAATTGGTCGAAGCCTCAGATATCGAGGGGGCAGACCTGAGCATGGTCTAACTGGGAGGAGAGGACGATGGGAAAAGTACCTGAACGACTCTTGAGAACGGCAAGAGGTGAGGCTGCAGATGTTTCCAACTTGGACAATCCACTAGACTTCATCGCCGAAAATCATATGCGCGAACGGGAGGTCTGCGCTGTGATCGATCGGATTGTCGCCTCTGCATCCATGGAACGCGCAGAGATCGACCAAGTCCTCACCTTTCTGGAAGCGGAACTGCCGCAACATCTGGCTGATGAAGAAATTGATCTGTTTCCGATGATGCTGAAACGCTGTGAGCCGGAAGATGAAATCGACAAGGTGATCGACAAGCTTCAATCTGATCATGACCATGCCATCGCCGACGCGCCGGCGATTGTCGCGATCATCAGAGGTCTCGATAAACCTAACTCGCGGCCCTCCCAATCGGGTTGCGAGCGAATGACGGATTTCTCCCATCATGCGCGCCGCCACTTGATCCTCGAAAACGCGGTCATCCTTCCGATCGCCCGGGCGAGACTAACCGACGCGGACCTGAACACAATGAGAAGGCACATGCTGGAGCGCCGCAGTCTAACACCAACGCTCGGAGAATGAGACATGCTGAATGACCTTCTTGACCGTAACGTGAAATGGTCTGAACAGAAAAACACAGAAGAACCCGGCTATTTTGCGCGTCTGGCAACACGGCAATTGCCTGAATTCTTCTGGATCGGCTGTTCTGACAGCCGGGTGCCTGCCAATGTCGTCGCCGGCCTCGATCCAGGCGAGGTGTTTGTGCACCGCAACGTGGCAAATGTTATCCATTCGTCGGATATGAATATGCTTTCGGCGCTGGAGTTTGCCGTAGATGCGCTCAAGATCCGCGAGATCATCGTATGCGGTCACTATGGGTGCGGCGGGGTCAAGGCGGCGACCGAAGACCTACCCCACGGCTTGGCGGACCACTGGCTTGAACCGATCCGGCGTCTTGCCCGAGCCTATGCCGTCGATTTGGCACAACAGGGCGATGACGAGGCACGCAGAGACAAGCTCGCGGAATTGAATGTGGTGGAGGGCGTCCGCCGGGTAACTGAGACGCCCATTCTTCAACGGGCCTGGCGGAAACGCGTCAGCATCCGTGTCCATGGGCTGATCTATGGCCTGAAAGACGGACGGCTTCGCGATCTGGATTGCACAGTTGGGCCGGGCCATTTTCAGGCGGAGGCCGCGCAATGACCGTCATCCAAAAGATCGAAAGCAGCGGTTGCGGGTGTGACGATCTCGAGCATCAGGATCCACTGATCAGTATTGATGAGGGGTTGGCTCGGATTGCGCGCCTGACAAAGGCTGTTCCTGAAACCGAGCATGTCCCGCTAGCGCAAGCCGTAGGGCGGGTGCTTGCAAAACCTGTGCAGTCGCTTGGAATGGTTCCGCCTTTTGATAATGCCGCCATGGACGGGTACGCAATCAATACGGGCGACCTATCTGGTGAAGGGCCGTGGGAATTGACAGTCGTAGGGCGCGTTGCAGCAGGGCATGTCCCGAGCAACACGCTCAAGCACGGGAGTACGATACAGATCTTTACAGGCGCACCTCTTCCAGACGGTGCAAACGCTGTCGTGATGCAGGAACAGGTTTTGTGCACTGACACCCATGTCCGTTTGCACGATGCCGTCAAACGGGGCGCTCATGTTCGCCGCGTCGGCGAAGACATGGCGAGGGGAAAGACGATCGCTCCAGCGGGACGCCTCCTCACTCCGCGAGACATCGCGGCCTGCGCGGCCGCCGGACACGCCGAGGTGTGCGTCACACGACGCATCCGCGTAGCCCTCGTAGTCACCGGCGATGAGGTCGCCCAGCAAGGTGAGGCGAGGGGCGCCGCTGCGATATGGGATGTGAATACGCCGATGCTCTGCACCGCGCTGGCGACACCTGACATTGAGCTGTGCAGCGTCCAAGTTGCATTCGACACGCTCCCCGCGCTGCGCGCACAACTGGACGCTCTGTCGCAAGAGGTGGACCTGATCGTTACGACTGGTGGCATATCAGTCGGCGAAGAAGACCATGTGAAGCCAGCCTTGGCTGGGCTTTTCGCCAAAATTGCCTTTAGCGGCGTCGCGTTAAAGCCCGGCAAGCCAGTGTCGTTTGGACATGTTGGGCGAGCGGTCTGGCTTGGACTGCCCGGTAATCCACTGTCTGCTTTCGTGACGTGGCAAATCTTCGGTTCAGCCCTTTGCAGGTCCCTCAGCGGAGAAGCGCAGAGGCCCGTCCGCCGACGGCATGTGGTCTTGCAACATACGCTTCATCATAAACCGGGACGATGTGAGCTACGGCTGGCGCGCCTGACGGGCTTTGATAGCGCGGGACGAGAGATCGCTGAATTCGCGGAGGCAACTCATTCGGGTAGGGTGTCACTGCTTCCTGAAATGGACGGCTTGCTTTTCATTCCTGCCGGCACCGAGGAATTGCCCTGTGGTGCATTGGTGGAGTTTCACCCTTTTTGAAGGACGAGGACAACAAGATATGAAGATCGCTTACACAATGGCTCCAGGCAGCGGCGATACCGACCTTCTGCTTTCACGGCTGGCCGACACGCTCGCTTCGCAAGGCTACACAACATGCGGCACAGTTCAGATCAATACGGATCGTGCAAATGGCCCGTGCGACATGGATGTTCAGGTCTTGCCAGACGGTCCGGTTCTGCGCATTTCACAAGATCTTGGATTGGGCTCTAAGGGATGCAGGCTGGACCCTGCTGCATTGGAGACTGCCGTCGGCCTGGCGGAGGCGCAACTTGATCCAAATGTGGACCTCTTGATCATCAACAAGTTCGGCAAGCATGAAGCCGATGGTCGCGGCTTCAGAACCATCATTGCCACAGCACTAGAGCTTGAAATTCCAGTTCTCGTGGGGGTCAACGCTCTCAATCTGGCAGCGTTCAAAGAATTCGCGGGCCCTGACGCTGTTCATCTGGTTCCATCTGATGAGCCAATTCTTGAGTGGCTGGCGATTGCATTGCAACCTGAACAGGAAGTAGCTTGAGTGATACTAGCGCCAACACATTGCATATCTCAATCGTTGGGAACGATCTGCTTTGCATAATTCTGCTACGCGTTGGTTTCCTCATAATTGAACGATGCGCGCTACCCCCAAAATGCGAATCTTGTTAGAAAATAATAGCTTATCTAACGCGAGGAACCGGTATGGGAGCCGTCTATACATAACTGAGTATCACAGAACGACGCAAGATTGAACGCTAGAGACACGCAGAGATAGAGGCAAACTACCTAAGCCATCCCGACGACGTATTGGTCCTTCTAGATGGCCTGAAGTTGGCCCGTCGCGTTATGGCGGCACCTGCCTTGGCGACACATATCAAAGCCGAAGTCTTGGCCGGAAATGATGTTCAAACCGACGCCGAACTCGTGGCGGACATCAAGGCGCGTGCCGAAACGATCTATCATCCCGTTAGATCACAAAATCAAGCTATTGTGCACGTGCCGTTCGCAACTTCGGTTGAGTGATCGGAATTCGTACGTCCCGTCCGGAAATCGCAAAGAACCCGTCTTTTTCAAGCCGCTTGACCAAACGCGACATCGTTTCCGGTTGAACACCGATCAGGCTGGCAAGATCTGAACGGGACAAGGGCAGATGCATGCACAATTGATCGCCAATTGGTTCTCCGTGGTCGTTCATGAGCCGCAGCAACAAGTCAGCAAGCCGCTTTTTGTTGGAGGTCGTCGAGGATGCAATGATCCGCGCGTGGTTGCGATCAATTTCGGAAATACATCGCGACGCCAACTTTGCCAACACGGAAGGATTGCCTTGCACCACGCGGTCCGCATCACGGTGCGCGACGATGCAAACCCGCGACGGGACCAGCGCGCGCGCCTCAGTTTGGTGGCGCCCACTGCCAAGGAATGATCGAAACCCGATGATCTCTCCGGGCGAGGCGAGGCGCAAAAGCGTCGATGTGCCGTCAGCCTGAAGCGTGCGTAGTCCAATGAGCCCCTTGGAAACACAAAACACTCCGCGGTTTTGGTCGTCCTGCTCAAAAACGGCTTCGCCTTCACCAAAGTCCTTACGTGAAAACCCTTTCGTCAGAACAGAAATCCCAGACCGATCAACGGGCTGCCAGACACTCGCTTCATAGTGGGCGCATTTTCCACAAGGGTGGTTAAAGATGTCGTCGTTTGGCATTTGCTGTTTCGTAATCATTCAGTGGAGTATTGCGGTTTCTCACACCCTAGTTTGGATATGTTGTCCAGTCGATGCGACCAACGCGACTAACCCTCGACAGGTTGGAAACAGCATATTTTTATGGAAATTTGACGATCGTCAATAGCAGCTTACCGCTTATGCGCGAAGAGTACCTTTCACTTATAACCTTGTTGCAATTTGGCGGAGAGTCCAAGTGTCTGATCAACAGGCCGGTACGACACCTTCAATCCCTCCCAAACCTGAGGCGCGCAAAGGCAAGGTCTCGCTTCTGGCGTACTTCAAGTTATTCAAGAAAGACATCCTGTCTGCGCAACCCGCGCATCTCTATCGCGCGTGGATGGCGGAAATGCGCACGCCTTTCTTTCGGTCCTATCTGTGCAATGATCCCGAACTTGTCGATTTGGTGCTGAAAAAGCGGCCAATGGACTTCCCGAAATCCGAACGGGTTCGGGTGGGGTTGAAACCGCTGCTGGGCGAGTCTGTCTTCATTTCGAACGGCGCATTGTGGGAACACCAACGCCGGATCATCGACCCCGCATTCGAAGGCGGACGTCTGCGCACGGTGTTTCCAGCGATGTGGGATAGCGGTGTGGCGGCGGTCGAACGTCTAAAGCCGCTGGCCGATGGGTCCCCCGTCGAGATCGAGGCGCAGACCAGCCATGTCGCGATGGATGTGATCTTTCGCACGTTGTTTTCGGTGCCGATCGAACATGAGATCACCAATGCCGCATTTGAAGCCTTTCGCGCCCATCAGGCCGCCCAGCCTGTGGCAAATATCACCGCCATTCTGCCTTTGCCGCGGTGGCTCCCGCGGTTTCACTCGCGCGAAACCCGAATGACCGCGCGCACCATTCGTGACTTGATCGGGCAGTTGACCCATGCGCGGGCCAAGGCCATTGCCGAAGGTTCTGCGCCCGATGACCTTGCCACCAAGATTATGACCACCCCCGATCCAGAAACGGGACGGGTTTTCGAAACCGACGAAATGATTGATCAGGTCGCGATCTTTTTTCTCGCCGGACACGAGACCTCGGCCGCAGCACTGGCATGGGCACTCTATCTACTGGCCCGCTATCCGGAATGGCAGCACAAACTCGCCGTTGAGGCCGCAATTGCCCTTGAACCGGACAAGATTTATTTCTCGGCCCTTTCGAAACTGCGTGCTTCCAGATCGGTGTTCCGCGAAGCCATGCGACTTTACCCCCCAGTGCCGATGTATGTGCGCGAGGCCGGGCGCCCAGAGCAGTTTCGCGACCGCAGCATTCGGCGCGGCTCGCAGGTGATCCTGAGCCCGTGGCACCTGCACCGCCACGTGCGGCTGTGGGAGCGACCCGATGAATTTGACCCCGGTCGGTTCGAAACAGCAAACGGCAGGGAATGCTTGCGCAGTGCTTATATCCCCTTCTCTGCGGGCGCACGGGTTTGCCCGGGATCGGCTTTTGCAATGGCAGAAGGGCCGCTTTTGCTGTCGCTGCTGGTACGGGCCTATCGATTTGACGTCGTTGAGGGCGATGAGCCGGTGCCCGTCGCTCAACTGACCGTCAGATCAAAGAACGGCATTCGCCTGCGGCTGACACCCCGGACCGATATACTCGAAAAGGACACGACCCAATGACCAACAGCACCCAAACGTCATCCAAGCAGAGCGCGCCACAGGCCTGGCCCTATTGGATAACCATGACCTTTGTTCCACTGGTCATTCTGGCCGTGTTGCAAGGCGGCTGGACCATTCTTCTGATCCCGTTTTACGGATGGGTCCTGATGCCCATGCTGGACATCGTTCTGGGCAAGAACCTAACCAACCCCGACCCCGACACCCTGGATTCCGAATTGTTCTGGTTCCGCCTGCTGACGTGGATCTGGTTCCCCATACAGGTCCTGCTGGTGTTTGGCACGCTTTGGTATTTGACGCATGGCAACCCGCATTCAACGTTGGAAACCCTTGGCATCATGTTAGGGATTGGCGTCACCACTGGTATCGTCGGCATTGTTTACGCCCACGAGCTGATGCACAAACCCAACCGGGTCGAACGCAATCTTGGCGATCTACTCCTGGCGCTTGTGCTTTACGGGCACTTCCGGACCGAGCACCTCTTGGTGCATCATCCCTATGTCGGCACGCCACGGGACACGGTCACGGCCCGCTACAACGAAGGGTTTCACCGCGCATTCTTTCGCATTTTGCTGACCGGTTTCGGTTCAGCGTGGCGGGCGGAAAAGGCGATGCTTGCACGCCGCAACAGGTCGCCTTTGTATCTGTCCAATCCGATTTGGAAATACCTTGCCCTGCAAACCGTATTCCTTGCCCTCGCCTTTGCGATAGGTGGCTGGACTGGGGTCGGTTTGTTCGCGTTTCAGGCGATTGTTGCCATCTGGCAGCTTGAACTTACCAATTACGTCGAGCACTACGGCCTGACCCGAAAATACCTTGGGGATGGGGCATATGAACCGGTCAAGCCGCACCATTCGTGGGATTCAGCGCATCGGGTATCCGGCTTGTTGTTGATCAATCTTCAACGCCATGCCGATCACCATGTTCACCCGATGCGCCGCTATCCGCTGTTGCAGGTCTACGACAAATCGCAAGTGCCGATGCTGCCCACAGGCTATCCGCCAATGACGGCGCTGGCGATGATCCCGCCACTGTGGCGACGGATATTCAACCCCAAAGTCCGCGCATGGAGAAAGCAGTTCTATCCAGAAATCGAGGACTGGACGCCCTACAAGACAGGCGCGCTTCCTGTGCCGAAAGGCGCAGGGTAAGGCCCATCAGATCTCTGCGCGACTCCAGTTCAGGATCGCATCAAAGTCCGGCGGGAGCGCTTGCGCCAGCTCGTCGGAAAACGCCACAAAAGCCGGGATATTCGGACGCGAGACTCCAACCAGAACGGGCACGCCAAAGCTGGCCGCTGATCCGATCGCAGAGACGAATCCACGGCCTGCCATCTCTTCGGGGCCGAATTTGTTGAGTATGAACAGGTCAGCCTGAGCAAGCGGGCCAGTTTCCACATTGGAAACCGCATTTGCGATGGCACCGGGATCAAGTCGGCAAGCGCCTGACCCTGCGCCAAGATCTTGGGTAATCTTGATAACCGGACCATCGGGCAAAACGCGCACTTTCATATCACAGCCGTTTTCAAAGCTGCTGGCGTAATTCATTTCCTTGACGACACCGGAAAGTGAACAACCATCTTTTGACAGCTGCTCTGCAACAGCCGTTAACAACAGGTCAGTTTCCCCCTGCTTATCTGAACTGACATACGCGATCTTCATTCTGTTACCCGCCTTGATCAGCACGGTTGTTGCCACCCGACCATGCAACACCGGCATTCCCCAATAGAAAGCCATCGGATAACCGGGTGGCGCAATCTCTTTTTGTAATCGCATCGACCAACGCCGCGTTGGTCAGTTCACCATCCAGCCGTTTTCGATACAGGCCACAAAGTGCGACAAACCCTGTGAACTGTGGTGAGAGGCGCAATGCCGCAACACCCACGTCGCGCAGCGCGTCAATTTGGTGAACAGCGCAAGCGTATGTGTCGGACAGGGTTTGCACGCCGTTCATCGCCAGAAAGGGCTCATCATCAAGAGTGCGAACCTCCAGACCATCGGGATCATCCTCGCAAGCAAACTGGCAATTGTCTTTGGTGCGCCCATGCAGCCGCGCGTGATAGCAGCGTCCAGAAATCGCAAGTGGCACGCGCCCATGCCCCCAAACCTCGATTGCGACGCCACGGTCGGCCCCCGCCTGTGCAAGGATCTGAACCGATTCCAGCGGCAATTCGGGTGGCAAGCATATCCGCTTGGCACCTTTCGACGCGAGCCATGCTACGGTCGTTTCATTGTAGACATTCACCAGCGGGCCGACGGAAAAGGTCGCAACTTCAGGCAAATAGGCAAGTGTGGTCAAGTCGTTCACCTCGATCTCGAGCCCCATCTCGACCAGTTCAGCCGTGAGCTTGCGCTCGCGTTTGAGGGTCACCAAGGCCAGGCTGGTCAGGGCGATTTCTTTGCCCGCATCCAGCAATGTCGTGGCCGCATCAAGTAGGCGATCCTGATAGAACGGCAGCCTTTTGGAACAGACCATCTCGCCCAAGACCACGCGGTCAACTGGCGCATCGGCCAGTTCATCATAGAGCGCGGTCCAGCGTTCTGCTGGCCAAAAGAACTGATTTGCGCCAATGGTCAGGTCCATCATGCTACCTCCAGGTTTTCTTATAGGCGCCGGTGGTCGTGGCCTGCCCTTCGGACAGGTTTGCCAACATGCCTTCGGGGATCGGCTGTCCGGCCTTTAGTGCATCCACCGCGTTTCGGAAATTTCTCACGACTTGCGCGACGTATGATTTTGATCGCTGGCGACCTTCGATCTTGAGCGCGGTAACGCCAGCTTTTTGGAGTTGCGGGATGAGCTGCCCAGCATTCAGGCTCACCGGGTCCTCGAACAGATGTCCAGTTTCTTCGCCTGCCTGAAAGCACCCCTTGCACAGCGTCGGGTAAGGCGCAGCCTCGCCACTGCCGACCCGGTGGATGATGTAATCCCCCAGACGGGCATCCAGAACGCCGTCGTTTTCAAGGTAGTCCACATGGCTGGCAGGCGAACAAACGCCGTTCATATTGGGTGATTTTCCGGTTGCATAGGACGACAGCGAACAGCGCCCCTCGGCCATGACACACAAGCCGCCAAAGACGAAAACCTCAGTTTCGACATCTGTTTCGGCGTTGATCGCTGCAATCTCGGGAACCGACAACACGCGGGGCAGAACAACCCGCTTTACGTCAAAGGCTTGGGCGTAAAAGTTGATGATATCCGCGTTTGCTGCAGCGGCCTGAACCGACAGATGACGCCGCAATTCAGGATGTCGGCGTGCGGCATAATCCAACAGCCCCGGATCAGCCAGAATGACGGCGTTGGCCCCTACGTCCCCGGCGTCAGACACAGCTCTGTGCCAAAGCGCTTCGTCGCCTGCACGCGGAAAGGTATTGATCGCCACCAGAACTTTTGCCCCATGTGAATGTGCAAACGCCACCCCTTCACGCATCTCTGAGCGGTCAAAGTTCAAACCTGGAAAATTACGGGCGTTGGTTTCGTCGTTGAAACCGCAATATACCGTGTGCGCACCAGCTTTTACTGCTGCACGCAGGGCCGCTGGTGTCCCTGCGGGACAAACGATTTCCATTACCATGCCTCTGAATCCTCTGACCGAGCCAAGCAGACACCAGTATTGCGCTCGACGATCGCCAGCACATGGTTCACCGCACCGGCAAGCGGGCCGGATATGCGGGACATTTCCTGTGAAAGGTCCAGTTCGGCGTCATCGACAGCGTTGCGCAGAGCCAAGGCTGCAGCCGTGTCGCCCTCGACCACCAGATCGCGCGAAAAGAACAGGGCATCACCATCAAACGCCCCATGCACCAACCCCAATAACGCGGCTAGAGGCCCTGCAATTCGCGCATCACCTTCGGCATTTCGGCGGACAACAGACACGCGCGGCCTCCCCCCATTCGGGTCGAGACAAATGACAAACGGCAAATCAGTCGGGTCAAGAATGAAAAGTGTGTGATCATATTCACCGAGTCGCCGGAACAGTCCTGGGTGGCGGCGGGCTACGGCCTTTGCGTAGGCGGTTAGCGAGAGGGACAACGGGGCCAACGGCATCACACGCAAGGCAAGCGCAATCAGGGTCGGAAACCTTGGGATAGGCGTTTGGGATTGAGGCACGACTGGATCCTTTTTCGGTGTCGCAAACGGGGGTCTTCGTCGGGCCTTCTTAAAGGGTTGTGAATTGTGATTAATTGACGATCGTCAATTTCTTGCCGCTTCATTGCTGCTAGGCGCTCTCCAAATCACCCATTCGGAGAAGTCCCATTCGTAGCCTGCCATCATACCCCGATTTGCGCAGTTTTCTGGATTGGTGTTTGCAGGCGGGTCAACTTAAGGCCCTGACCGATCCGGTATCCCTACGCCACCAGATGACCGCTGTGCATCGCGCGGTTCTAGAGGCGAACGGCCCTGTGCTGCGCTTTGACCATCCGGCGAACGCAGACGGGTCGGCCGCAAAAATGCCAGTCGTTGTCAACCTGTTCGGAACCGCAGAACGTGTCGCTGCAGGTTTGGGTGTTACCTGCGATGAACTCGATGATCTGGGGACATTTCTTGCAGCCCTGAAATCGCCCGCCCCCCCCGACGGGTTTCGGGATGCCCTATCACGTTGGCCTATGCTGAAGGCGGCCATGGCAACTCGCCCGAAGGTCGTGAAATCGGCGCCAGTGCAGCAGGTCGCTCTGGACGGGGCGCAGGTCGACCTTGGGGTCATTCCCGTGCAAACCCATTGGCCGGGCGACGTTGGTTCGCTGATCACCTGGCCGGTTGTGTTGACCCGTCCATACACAAGCGTGACCCAGGATATTGCCGCCTATAATGCGGGTGTCTATCGGGCGCAGGTTCTGGACCGTGACAGGTTGATCATGCGTTGGTTGCCCCATCGCGGAGGGGCAGCGCATCACAAGAGCTGGGCAAGACAAGGTGAAAAAACACCGGTTGCCATCGTACTTGGCGCCGATCCGGCGACGTTGCTTTCTGCCGCTCTGCCTTTGCCGGAAACCGTTTCCGAACTGACATTCGCCGGCGCTCTGAACGGCCTGCGTCCGCAGCTTGTTCAGGCCAGAACCATACCCCTTATGGTGCCTGCCAACGCCGAAATCATTCTTGAAGGGTGGGTGTCACCGTCCGAGACTGCCCCCGAGGGGCCGTTCGGGGATCATACTGGATACTACAACCCCGCCGAGCCCTTTCCGGTCATGAATGTCACGGCCATCACCCACCGCAAAGACCCAATCTATCTATCCACCTACACAGGGCGTCCGCCCGATGAACCGGCAATCATCGGCGGGGTGTTCAACCGATTGGCCCTGCCAACGATTCAGTCCCAGATCCCGGAAATCCGCGATCTTTGGTTGCCCCCTGCCGCTTGTTCTTACAGGATCGCGGTTGTCAGCATTCACAAGCGGTATCCGGGTCAGGCGCGCCGGGTGATGATGGCGCTGTGGGGGATGTTGCCGCAGTTCAGTTACACCAAGATGATCGTGGTTGTGGACGCCGATATAGATCCAAGGAATTGGGATGACATTGCTTGGGTAATGGCCACGCGCATGGACCCCGTCCGCGACGTGATGCTGGTGGAAAATACGCCGATGGACTATCTGGATTTCGCGTCACCGCAGCCGGGCCTTGCCGGAAAGATGGGCATTGATGCCACCACCAAAATCGACGGTGAAACCAGCCGGGACTGGGGCGACGTTATGAAGATATCCGACAATGATGCGACATTTGCTGCAGACTTGATTTCGCGGTTGATGCCGGAGTTGAAGTCATGAGTGTGTCCCGCGTCATTTTGGGTATCTCCGGTGCATCAGGCGCAGCATTGGGTCTGTCGGTCGCGCGCCAGTTGAATGATCTTGGTGTGGAAATTGACTTGGTCACGAGCAACGCCGCCACACGCACCCTGCGAGAAGAATGTGGGCCAGATGCTCATGAAACCCTCAAAGCTCTGGTCACGCGTACCCACGCCATCGACAATATAGGCGCCAGCATTGCCTCGGGCTCGGTGCCGGTTTGTGGTATGATAGTCGCACCCTGTTCCATGCGTTCGCTGGCAGCAATCGCAAATGGTTTGGATGACAATCTGCTGACCCGTGCGGCCAGTGTCCAACTCAAGGAACGTCGTCGTCTCATCCTTTTGGCGAGGGAAGCGCCGCTAACGCTTGCTCATCTCAGAAATATGACAGCAGCCACCGAGCAAGGCACAATAATTCTACCGCCAGTCCCAGCCTTCTATTTGAAACCCAAAGAGGTTGCGGAAGTCGTTGGCCAAATCGCGGCACGGGCGGTCGACCTGCTGGGCATGGCCGCGCCCACGGCAAAGCAATGGAGCTCAGAAATCGTTACATGAGGGCCGGATCAGATCTGCGCATTTTTACCCAGTTTCCCTGTCGTGCTCGGAGGAGTGAGCGCCCGTTCCCGACTTTGCAGGGGCAAAACCTCAAGTGATCGCACCCACGACATGACCCTATCTCGTGTTCTCAATCAGTTCGAACTGAACCCGTGCGATCGTCAAGTCGTTGCCCATCCAGCTGACTGATTGTAGCAAGTGCCGATGATCAGCCAAACCTCCCAACCCGCTTACAAGGCTACCGCTTCCCACGGTCCATCGTTTCCTACGCTGTTTGGGCATACCACCGCTTTGCGCTCAGCTTGCGGGACGTTGAGGACCTCCTTGCCGAGCGCGGTGACACTGTAAGCTATGAAACCATCCGGGCATGGGCCGGAAAATTCGGGGCGCAGATAGCGAAGCGTGTCCGAGCGGCACGCAGGCAGCCCACCGACAAATGGCATTTGGACGAAGTGGTGATCACGATCCGGGGCAAGAAACATTGGCCTTGGCGCGCTGTCGACAGCAACGGTGAAATACTCGATCTTCTGGTGCAAACCCGCCGAAATGCCCGCGCTGCCAAGCGGATTATCTCCAGGCTGCTCGCCCGCTGGGGCATGCCGCGTGTCATCATAACCGACAAGCTGCCCAGCTACAGTGCCGTCCTACGCAAGCTTGGGTTGGCCATGGACCATCGAGCGCACAAAGGCTGCGAAGGGTCGCACAGGCTGACACGGAAACGAGAGAAGATCCTGGGCCGGTTCAAATCCGCCCGCCAAGCGCAGAGGTTTCTCGCTGTCCATGATGAAACCGCGAACCTGTTCCGCCCTCGCCGCCATACAATGACCGCAACAACTTTCCGCCGGAAACGGGCAGACGCATTTTGTGAATGGGCTGGATGCGCCATTGAGCTCGCGGCTTGAACTGGAGTAAACCGCCAATTTTTTAATATACGGCAACAACTTGACGATCCCTGACAGCCTGTAAGTGTCTGATTTCTTTGGCCAAGCGTCATAAGCACGCGCACGCGGATCATCGACCTGAACCAAAATAAGGGGTCACGATCACCGACAAAGACCGACCAATCCCAGCGCTGCGAGCGCCGGGATTGGAACTGTCATTTACATCAATCCCAACAGCCGTGCGCCGTTGTTTTTGATGATGTCTTCGCGCAGCTCGTCCTTGATGTCGATCTGCTCAAAGGCGTTCAGCCAGCGCTCGGGGCTGATCATCGGCCAGTCCGAGCCAAACAACACCTTCTTCTTCAAGATCGAATTGCAGTAGCGCACCAGGATTGGCGGGAAGTATTTCGGCGACCAGCCCGACAGGTCGATATAGACATTTGGCTTATGCTGGGCCACCGATAGCGCCTCTTCCTGCCAGGGGAAGGAGGGGTGGGCCAGGATGATTTTCATATCCGGGAAATCAACCGCCACATCATCCATATACATAGGGTTGGAGTATTTCAGCCGCATGCCATTGCCACCGGGCATGCCCGAGCCAACACCGGTCTGGCCGGTGTGAAACAGGGCGATACAGCCGTGCTCGGCCAGCACCTCATAGAACGGGTAGGCCATGCGATCATTGGGGTAGAACCCCTGCATGGTGGGGTGGAATTTAAAGCCCTTGATGCCGTGTTCCTCGATCAGGCGGCGGGCTTCGCGCACCGCCATCTTACCCTTCCAGGGGTCAATCGAGGCAAAGGGGATCAGCACGTCATCGTTCTGCTTGACCAGCTCGATCACCTCATCGTTGGAATACCGGCGATAGCCAGTCTCGCGTTCGGCATCGACCGGAAAAATCACCGCCGCGATGTTTTGCTTGCGGTAATGTGCGGCAGTTTCGGGAATGGTGGGCGGGTGCTGCCATGGGGCGCCAAAATACTTGGCCATGGTGCTTTGCAATTCGTCATAGCCGTCATCCGCATGGCAACCACAGGATTCTTCAGCATGGGTATGAAAGTCGATTGCACGGACTTTGGAAATATCTACCATTTTGTTTCCTTTAGAGTTTTGCGATGCCGCTATCCGCGTCATCATAAAGCCGTTTCAGCAGATTGGCGCGACCCGTCAGCACCTTGCGGAAATTCAGGTTGCCCTTGGCAGTGACTTCACCCTCGGTCAGTGAGGCAGGCTCTGCCAGCACAATCGCCCGCGCCACCCGCGTCGATGAGCCAGACACACGACCTGAACGTTCGTTCAGGCGGTGATGGATCTCTGACAGAAGTTTCGGGCAGGTCAGAACGCCGCCTTCCTCTTCCAGTGTGAACCCAGCCGCTACCAGCGCATCCCGGTCCGGGAAGATCATCAAACCAATTTCATCGCGATCCTGCCCGGTGATCACCAGATCCGCTGCCAGCGGTGCCAGGCAGGCGAGCATTTCGATCCGCAGCCCTGCCGCGCGCACCCAGGTCCCAGTCAGCAGTTTGAAGTCTTCGGAAATACGTCCGTCAAACTTCATGCCCTTGTTCACATCGTCAGGATCGACAAAAACCATGGCGTCGCCGGTGATGAAATAGCCTTCGTTATCAAAGGCTTCTTTGGTCTTTTGCGGATCTTGATAATAGCCCGGCATGATATTGGGGCCTTTGACCCGCACTTCGCAGCGCATGTCGGCATCCGGGATCAGCTTGGCGGTGACACCGTTCATCGGCACCCCAACAACACCAGACCGGCCAATGGGCTCTTGCTGCATCATGGTGGCGGGGGCGGTTTCGGTCAGCCCCCAGGAGGATGTCATCAACGGCACTTCGCCTTTGATCTCTACCGCCATCTTCTCAAAGCTTTGCCAAACATCCTGCGGCAGCGAGGCCCCGGCGTAGAACAGCAGATCCAGGTTTTCAAAGAACCGCTGACGCAAAGCCGCGTCCTTTTCCAGCGCGTCGCGCAGCATGGCAAAGCCAACCGGCACGTTGAACACCAGGCTGCCTGTCACCATCGACAGGTTTTCCAGCGTACGGTCAAACAGGCCTTTGACCGGCTTGCCGTCATCGATGTAAAAGCTGCCGCCGTTGGCCAGCATCATGTTGAAGTTATGCGAGCCGCCAAAGACATGGTTCCACGGCAGCCAGTCCACCACCCGAGGGGGGCGATCACGTAAAAACGGCAGCCCGTCAGCCAGTTGGGTCTGGTTGACGCACATCATCCGATGGGTCGTCAGCACCCCTTTGGGCGCCGAGGTTGAGCCCGAAGTCATCAGGATCTTTGCCACGGTATCCGGGCCGACCTGCCCATTGGCTGCATACAGGTCAACGCTGGCATCACCCTGCAACAAGGCATCAAATGTCGTGACCGTTTCAATGCTGCCAGGACGGCTGGCGACGATCTCGACACCTTCCAGGGCGTCCAGCTTCAGGGCCTCGCCATACTGATCCGCATCCACCACATAGGCCATGGTCGGTTGCAGCAGCTCGATCGCCTGACGCAACCGCCCATGGGCGCCGTGAATCAGCGAATATTGTTCAGCCACCGGGGCCACCGGCACACCGACATACTGTGCCGCCAGGGCCAAAAGCCCGTGATCCACCCCATTGCCGGACATGATCAGGATCGGCGTATCTGCGCCCATCCCCCGTGCCAGCAGCGACTGTGCGATCTGCCGCACCTTTTGCAACGTGGTGCTATAACTTTCCTCGCGCCAGCCGGCACCGCTGCGCTCTGCCAGGAACACCCGATCCGGTGCCTCCTTGGCCCAGCGGTGCAACCAATCAGAAGTCTTGTCGACAACTGGCCCCAGGCCATGGGTCGAGCGCAACAAAATGGCGCCATCGGCGCGGTCTTCACGGGAAATCGAGTGACTGAGAAATTGCGACGTGCGTTTCATAAGCTAAGCTTTCCCTCTATTGGTCTCGATTGTTTTCAATGCGGCGATAACGATCTGACGCGTATCACCGTCAAGCTGCTGTAAAAGCTGCTCTTCGTGGGCGGTAACCGCAGCCACGGCTTTCTCATACAGCTGCCGCCCGGTGAGCGTCACCTTCAGGGCATAGGCGCGCCGGTCCGTTGGGACCCGGTCGCGAACAATCAGCTCGCGACGCTCCAGCTCGTCGATGATCACCACCAGATTGGGGCGTTCCACATCCATGGCATCCGCCAGCTGCGACTGCCGCAGACCGGGGTTGTCCACAATCAGAACCAGCGCCGTATAGGTCAACATCCGCAAATCAAAGGGTTTGAGCGTGCGCCCCAGATCGCTCTGAATGATGTTGAACGCCCGCTTCATGTGATAGCCCATGAACTGACGTAGGGTGGCATCGCTGACATGGGTCACGTCCGATGTAACCACATCGGAGGATCCGCTCGCTTTTCCTTCAAGCTTTTTCATATCCTCACCGAAACTTTGGCGCGCGTTTTTCAAGAAAGGCCTTCAGGCCTTCTTCGGCGTCGGGGGTTGTCTGGGACAGGGCAGCGGCCAGGGATTCCGTGAACAATCCGTCGCTTTGCGACATGTCATTGATCCGCGCAATCGACTGGATCATCAGATAGTTGGACAGCGGCGCATTGCGGGCAATCTTACCTGCAAGCTGCTGCGCCAGTGGCAGGGCTTCACCCTCGCCCACGGCATAATGGGTCAGCCCCAAAGCCAGGCCTTCTGCGGCATTGTATTTGCGACCCGTCAGCATCATTTCGGTCATGCGATCCGGCCCTAACAAGCGACCAACACGCGCCGTTGCGCCACCGCCGACAAAAATGCCCCGTCGCCCTTCGGGCAGTTGGAAAATTGTCGAGTCTTCGGCGATACGCACATGGGTCGATGAGGCAAGCTCCAGCCCGCCGCCGATGGCTGCGCCAAAGATGGCCGAGACCACGGCAAGCCCGCCGAACTGGATTTTCTCCATCACCGCATGCCAGTGGCGCGAGTGATACAGGTTCTCTTCGGCGGAGCGGTGAACATGTTCCGACAGATCCAGCCCCGAGCAGAAATGGCCCGCAGTACCAGTCAGAATCACCACCCGCACCTCTTTGGGCGGCGCGGAAAAGAATGCGTCCAGGGCCATCAGCAGCTCTTCACACATGGCGTTGCGCTTGTCGGGGCGGTTCATGGTCAGCGTCGCGATCGTATCGGCGATCTCGATCTTCAGAATTGGGTCGCTCATTGTCGTTTCCTCAGCGTGGCGGCAGGCGCACGGCACCGTCCAGACGAATTGTGGTCCCGTTCAAAAACGGGTTCGAAATGATCTGCTGGGCCAAAAGGGCAAATTCTTCCGGGTCCCCCAAACGCGCGGGGAAGGGAATATTTGCGGTGATCTTTTCGGCGATTTCCGGCGGCAGCCCCTCCATCATCGGGGTCTGAAACAGCCCCGGTGCGATGGCCATGACGCGAATGCCGGACTGGGCAAACTCTCGCGCGGCAGGCAGACACATGGAGGCAATAGCCCCTTTTGACGCCGCATAGGCGGCCTGCCCCAGTTGACCATCTTCAAAGGCAACAGATGCGGTATTGATCACCACGCCGCGTTCGCCATCACCCAGCGGCTCCAGCTCGGCCATACGGCGCGCCGCGTGGCTCATCACATTGTAAGTGCCAAACAAATTGACCCGCAGGGTCTTTTCAAACACGTCAAAGGACAGTTTGCCTTCGCGCCCGACAATCCGCGCCGCCATGCCAACGCCGGCACAGCTGATCGCAATCCGGGGTACGCCGCCCAACTGATCTATAGCGCTGTCCATGGCAGCACTTACCGCCGCCTCATCGCTGACATCCGCCTGCACCGCAACGCCGCCAATTTCAGCGGCGACCGCTTGAGCCCGGGTGAGATCAAAATCCAGGATCGCCACCTTGGCCCCCTGCCCCGCCAACAGCCGCGCCGTCGCCGCCCCAAGACCACTGCCGCCACCTGTCACTAACGCAATTTGTCCGTCAATCCGCATTTATTCGCCTCCCAGTGAACCCCCTAAGGGTCAAACGCTCCCTGTACTCAACGTGAGTCTCCATAATGATTATATATCATAACCATTATAGTCAAACATTGAGAAGAGCCTCTAACTGGGAGCTCAACCTGAACAGCCGACGGGACGCGCCCAGACTAAGTGCTGGGGGAGCGGAACACCCCATCAAAGAAGCTGCTCAGCTGGGCATGGGCATCAAGCGGCAGCACATGGGCGACATACTGATCTGGCCGCACCACAACCATGCAGCCCGCCTCGCGATCAACGCCACGCATCTCGAATATATCCCCGGCGTCTTTGTGATCGACACAAAAGATCTTCTCGTGGTCCTGCAGGCCCAGCTTGCCCGTGCAGGGTTTCAGGATCTCGGGAATCTGCTGGTCCAGTAGCGCATCAAAGCCCTGCTGGAAGATGGCGCGCAGGTCGATCACTGCATCAATGTCCTCCTCCGGGCGGCGGTACTTTTGCGCAGCCGAGTCAGGGTCATTCATCAACCACTCACACAGCCGATACAGATCGGACCCTGCGGCGCTATCCTGACCGGCAAAGGCATAGATCCGCCAGCGGCCATCGGCCTCCGCCACGTGGCCCAGCTGCATCTGCATGGCATCAGCCACCCGAACCACCGGAGCAGAGTGAAAGCGCCGCCCAATCTCAAACCCCGTTGCCAGATCCTGATGAGTCTCATGCCCTGTCAGCGCTGAGGCATCATATTTCACCGCCAACCCGCCGGTGAACTCCAGGTTCTCGACGAACTGTTTCTGAAACCGTGGCATGTCGCCACTGTCGAGCTCGGACTCTCCGGCCGGAGCCGACATGATCCGCGCCCATTGGTGATCCGTCTCGATCAGCCGCTTTGCCTCGACCCAACGTTCAGCCGAGTAGCTGCGCAGAAGGCTGGGATCCGAGCGCCCCTTAAAGACCTGCATCAGTTTCCAGCCGAGGTTGAAACTGTCCTGCATCGAGACGTTCATCCCCTGCCCGGCCTTGGGGCTATGGGTGTGGCAGGCATCCCCGGCGGTAAAGACCCGTGGGTTCCGGTCCTGCCCCGCAGGCACATCATCAAACCGGTCGGTCAGCCGGTGGCCAATCTCGTAAATGGACCACCAGACCACCTCTTTCACGTCGATACTGTAGGGCTGCATGATCCTGTTCGCCGCTTCGATCATGTGATCGGCGGTAAAGTTACGGCTGGAAACACGTTCATCCGGGTTCAGCTTGTCCAGCTCCACATACATGCGAAACAGATAGCCGCCCTCGCGGGGCAGGATCAGGATATTGCCCTCTGTCGCCGAGGTGATCAGGCATTTCTGCCGCACATCCGGAAAGTCGGTATTGGCCAGAATGTCCATCACGCCCCAGGCCTGATGGGCTGCATCCCCGTGCAGCTCGCCCCCAATCGCACTGCGCACCTTCGAGCGCGCCCCATCACAGCCCACCACATAGTTGGCCCGGACCGTTTTGGTCTCACCGGCGTTGATGCCGGTGTTTTCCAGCGTAACCGTAACCGGATGATCGCTGGTCGTAGGGTCTATCTCGAGATCGCAGACCGCCCAAGAATAATCCGGTTCCAGCCGGGTTGGGGCGTTTTTCATCACCTCCAGGAACAATTCATGCACCCGCGCCTGGTTAATCAGCGTGTGTGGCATCTCCGAAGAGCCCTCTGGCACATCCTGCACCCGGCCAATACAGCTGATATGCGCCGGGTTCTTGGGGTCCGGTGACCAAAATGCCGTCTGGTTCACCCAGTAGCTTTCCCGCTTGACCGTTTCGGCAAAGCCAAAGGCCTGAAACATCTCCATGGTGCGGGTATTGACCCCATCGGCCTGTCCCTTTTCGATGGGACCGGGTTTGGGATCTACAATCATGGTTTTGATTTCGGGCGCCTGCGCCAACTGCGCCGCCAGACACAGCCCCGCCGGACCGCAGCCGGCAATCAGCACATCGACCCGGTCCGGCAGCGCCTCATAGGCCCCCCGCGCGCGCAGATCAGCTGCTGTGGGTTTTACATCCGGATTGCCGCCTCGAAAGCCTTCTTTGTAAAACTGCATTGCCATGCTCCTTCAATGTGAACCCACGCCGCTGGGGCTGTCGCTGCAATTAGTATCTATGCTTACTATATTGAGTCAAGAAATTAGTATGTACACTTCCTATCATCCGGACCTCAGCTGTATTACACAGGAAAGAGCGCTTGAGAGCAGAAGGAACAGGCGATGCGAGTACAGAATATGGCGGGCCACCTGATCCGCAGGCTGAACCAGGTCTCCACCCATATCTTTGCAAAACAGATGCAGGCGACCGGCTACGACCTGACACCGGTTCAGTTTGCGGCCATGGATGCCATTGCCTCCTGCCCCGGCATCGACCAGGCGGGCGTTGCGGCCAAGATCGCCTATGACCGGGCCACCATTGGCGGGGTGATCGACCGGCTGGATCAAAAAGGCTATGTCACCCGCAGCGTCAGCGCGCGCGACCGGCGCGCCCGCGAAGTGCGGCTCACCGAAAAAGGCCAGGGGCTATTTGAAGAGGTTCTGCCGCTGGTGGAACAGATGCAGGGAGAAATGCTGCAAGCGCTGACACCACAAGAGCACGCGGCCTTTCTGGATCTGGCGCGCAAGGCGCTAGGCAAATCAGCCCCTGATTTACCCTAGGGCCCCGGCCTTACCCCCATCGCCAAACAAAAACGGCCCCCGATACGGGAGCCGCTTTTTCGATCTTTTCAGAGCAGCTTAGCCGCCAAAATCATCCAGCATGATGTCTTCACGGTCGACACCAAGGTCGAGCAGCATGTTGATCACCGATTGGTTCATGATCGGCGGACCACACATGTAGAACTCGCAGTCTTCCGGCGCCGGGTGGTTTTTCAGGTACTCTTCAAACAGCACGTTATGGATAAACCCGGTGTGGCCGGTCCATTCATCTTCTGGCATCGCATCCGACAGGGCCACGTGCCAATCAAAGTTGTCAAACTCTGCTGCCAGAGTGTCGAAGTCCTCAACAAAGAACATCTCTTTCTTGGAGCGTGCGCCGTACCAGAAGCTGATCTTGCGATCGCGGTTTTCCAGCCGTTTGAGCTGGTCAAAGATATGGCTGCGCATGGGCGCCATACCGGCACCGCCGCCGATAAAGACCATCTCTTTTTGCGTGTCGCGGGCAAAGAATTCGCCAAAGGGACCAGAGATGGTGACCTTGTCGCCGGGCTTGAGGTTGAAGATGTAGCTCGACATCATGCCCGCTGGGATGCCCTCAGACCCGGGGGGCGGCGAGGCAACCCGGACATTGAGCATGATCATGCCCTTTTCATCCGGGTAGTTGGCCATGGAATAGGCGCGCTCAACCGGTTCAGACACAACCGATTCATACTGCCAGAGGTTAAAGCGATCCCAATCGGCGCGGTAGTCTTCTTCGATGTCAAAGTCGGTGTACTTCAGCGCATGGGCCGGGGCTTCGATCTGGATGTAGCCCCCCGCGCGGAAATTCACATCCTCGCCTTCGGGCAGATCCAGAATAAGCGCCTTGATAAAGGTGGCGACGTTTTCATTGGAACGCACGGTGCATTCCCACTTTTTGACGCCAAAGACCTCTTCGGGCACTTCCACTTCCATGTCCTGCTTGACCGCAACCTGACAGGACAGACGGTCACCACAACCGGCCTCACGCTTGGTGATATGGCCTTCCTCGGTTGGCAGGATCGACCCGCCACCGGAATGCACCCGCACCCGACACTGGGCACAGGTGCCACCACCGCCACAGGCCGAAGGCACAAACAGTTTTTCCGCCGCCAGGGTTTGCAGCAGCTTACCGCCGGCAGGGACTGAGATGGTTTTCTCGCCGTTGATGGTGATGTTCACATTGCCGGTGGAAACCAGCTTGGAACGGGCCGCGATGATGATGCTGACCAGCGCCAGAACGATCAGGGTAAAAAGGACAATGCCAAGTCCAAAAGTAGCCATTGTGCCAGCCCCTTACAGTTTCACGCCACTGAAGGACATGAAGGCCATAGCCATCAGTCCCGCAGTGATGAAGGTAATGCCAAGACCCTGCAGACCATCAGGAATGTCAGAATACTTCAGCTTTTCGCGCACACCGGCCATGGCAGTGATCGCCAGTGCCCAGCCAAACCCGGAGGAGATGCCATAGGTCGCCGCCTCGGCAAAGCCGTAGTCGCGTTCTACCATGAAGAGCGAGCCCCCCAGGATGGCGCAATTCACGGTGATCAGTGGCAGGAAAATCCCCAGCGCGTTGTAAAGCGGCGGAAAGTATTTATCCAAAACCATCTCTAGGATCTGCACCAGCGCCGCGATGACGCCGATATAGGAGATCAGCCCCAGAAAGGTCAGATCCACATCGGGAAATCCGGCCCAGCCCAGGGCGCCAGGCGCCAGCAGGTAGGTCAGGATCAGGTTGTTGGCCGGCACGGTAATGGCCTGCACGATCATCACCGAAATCCCCAGACCAATGGCGGTGGAGATTTTCTTGGAAACGGCGATGAAGGTACACATGCCGAGAAAGAAAGAGAGGGCCAGGTTCTCAACAAAGATCGCCTTGACCGCGAGAGAGAGGAGCGCTTCCATCAGTGGGCCTCTACGACTTGAATTTTATGTTCACGCTCTTCCACCTGTTCCGGCTTCCAGGTGCGGAAGGCCCAGATCAAAAGACCGATGATGAAAAAGGCCGAAGGCGGCAGCAACAGCATCCCGTTTGGCACATACCAGCCACCGTTGTTCACGGTTTCCAGAATGGTGACCCCAAACAGCGAGCCAGAGCCAAACAGCTCGCGGAAAAAGCCGACCAGCATCAGGATCAGACCATAGCCCAAACCGTTGCCGATGCCGTCGATAAAGGAGGCCACCGGCGGGTTCTTCATGGCAAAGGCTTCGGCGCGGCCCATGACGATACAGTTGGTGATGATCAGACCCACAAAAACCGACAGGGTTTTGGAGATCTCAAAGGCATAGGCCTTGAGCACCTGATCCACCAGGATCACCAAGGACGCGATAATCACCATCTGCACGATAATGCGGATCGAGCTGGGGATCTGGTTGCGCAGCACCGAAATGAACATGGACGAAAACGCCGTCACCAGCGTCACCGCGAGGGTCATCACCAGCGCCACCTTGAGCGAGGAGGTCACCGCCAGGGCGGAACAGATGCCAAGCACCTGCAGGGTGATCGGGTTATTGTCGACCAATGGGTCGAGCAGCATTTCCCTACGTGTCTGGGACATCAGATATCTCCTGCTTTGAGATTGGCAAGGAACGGCGCATACCCGGTTTCGCCCATCCAGAAACGCACCAGATTGTCGACACCAGCCGAGGTCAGCGTTGCACCGGACAGGGCGTCCACATGGAACTCTTTGCCAGCGGCGGGCGCGGTTTTGGCCACGGTGATTTGCAGCTCACCCGCCTCATCCGTCAGCTGTTTGCCCTTCCACAGGGCCTTCCAGCGGGGGTTGTCCACCTCGGCGCCCAGACCGGGGGTTTCGGCGTGGCTGTAGAACTGCAGGCCAAAGATGTCATTGCCGTTTTCTTCCACCGCGATAAAGCCATAGAGCGTCGACCACAGACCATAGCCATGCAGCGGCAGGATCACCTTGTCGATCTCACCCGCGTCATCCTTCAGCAGGTAGACGGTCATGTATTTGGACTGCCGCCCGATCGAGGCCGGATCATCCTCCAACGCAATCGAGGTCGCCGGATCATCCGCCGCGGCGCGGTCATCAAAAGTCGCCACATCGAAGTCCTCGGTAAACCGGCCAGTGGCCAGCTCCAGAACATGCGGTTCAAAGGAGGCGCCAAAGGCCTCTGTCACATTCACGCCGGGCTGATACAGGCCCGCGACCTGCAGAATGTTGATCTGCTTGTCTTTCAGCTTGTTGGCTTCCTGCGTCGGGCGCAGAGCCACCGCCGCCGCCGAAACGATCATCGAGGCACAGAGGCAGAGCGCCACAGCGACAAACAGGGTTTTGCCGGTTGAATCAGGCGAGGCCTCAAGGAAGCGCTGGATCGCGCCTTTTTTGGTTTGCTCAGACATGACGCTTCGCTCTCCGTTTGATATTGGCCTGCACGACAAAGTAGTCGATCAGCGGCGCAAAGACGTTGCCGAACAGGATGGCCAGCATCATGCCTTCGGGGAAGGCCGGGTTGATCACCCGGATCATCACCACCATGAAGCCAATCAGCGCGCCATAGATATAGCGACCCATATTGGTGTGGCTGGCCGAAACCGGCTCGGTGACCATAAAGACCATGCCAAAGGCAAAACCACCGGTGACCAGATGCCAGTACCAGGGCATTGCAAACATCGGATTGCTGTCAGACCCAATCGCATTCAGCAGCAGCGAGAAACCCACCATGCCCGCCATGCAACCAATGATCAGACGCCAGTTGGCGATCTTGGTCACCAAGAGGAAGGCCAGACCGATCAGGCAAGCTAGGGTTGAGGTTTCCCCAAAGGAGCCCTGAATAGTGCCGATAAAGGCATCCATCCACTCAACCCCGTTGGCCGCCAGCTGGTCAAACCCGGAAGAGGCAGACACCGACAGCGCAGTGGCGCCGGAAAACCCGTCAACAGGCGTCCAGATGCTGTCACCGGACATATAGGCCGGATAGGCAAAATACAGAAAGGCCCGCCCGGTCAGTGCCGGGTTGAGGAAGTTCTTACCCGTGCCGCCAAAGACCTCTTTGCCGATCACAACGCCAAATGAAATGCCCAAGGCCACCTGCCACAGCGGAATGCTGGCCGGCACAATCAGGGCATAAAGCATCGAGGTCACCAGGAAGCCTTCGTTGACCTCATGGCCGCGCACCGTGGCAAAGATCACTTCCCAGATGCCGCCAACCACCAGTGTGGTGATATAGATCGGCAGGAAATACAGCAGACCATGCGCCATATTGACCAGCGGATTGCTGGGGTCAAAGCCAATGCCAAGGAATTCCAGCACGGCGACGCGCCAGCCCGTGGCCTCGTAGGCGCCAAGCGCGGTGTTGACCTGCAGGCCGGTGTTATACAGACCAAACAGAATGCAGGGGATCGTTGCGATGACCACATAGGTCATGATCCGCTTCATATCGATATACGACCGCGCATGAGGCGCTGCGGTGGTGACCGTCTTTGGTGTGTAGAGGAAGCTTTCCACCATCTCATAGATGGGGAACAGTTTCTCCCACTTGCCGCCCTTGGTAAAGTTCGGCTCGATGCGGTCAAAAAAGTTACGGAGACCCAAGAGACTATCCCTCCTTTTCGATCTTCGTCAGACTGTCGCGCAGCGCCAGTCCGTATTCGTATTTTGCCGGGCAGGCAAAGCCGACCAGCCCGAGATCTTCTTCGTCCAGTTCCAGCGCTCCCAGCGCCTGGGCCTGGTCGGTATCCATTACCAAAAGCGCACGCAAAAGCTGCGTTGGCAGATAGTCCTGCGGCATCAGCTGCTCAAAGGTGCCGGTGGGCACCATGGCGCGACGTCCGCCATTGAGGTTCGATGTCAGCGCGTAGAGCTTGTTCGAGAACAGCGATCCCAGCACTGGCTGCACCGCATATTTGCTCGCCATCGGGCGAATCCAGCCCATGGGGATCTGTTTGTGATCTTCTTCGATCACGGTGATCTGACGCGCGTAGCGGCCCAGATAGCCATCGGCCCCCTGGCCCGCACGACCCGACAGGATCGACCCGGAAATCACCCGTGGCGCCACCGAGCTGTCCAGCTCACCGGCCAGCAGATCCGCCATCGAGGCACCAACAGTGGTCCGCACCAGACGTGGCTTGCTCACCAGCGGTCCCGACAGGGCAACAATGCGTTCGCCACTGATGCGACCGGTGTTCAGCAAGCGGCCAATGGCAATCACATCCTGATAGCCAATGCTCCAGACGGTTTTGGTGGAGGTGGGGGGCTCGATGAAATGCATATGGGTGCCAGCCAGACCCGCAGGATGCGGTCCGTCAAAGCCAACAACCTCAACCCCATCGGCGCTGGGGATAGACGCATCGCCAGATTGGCAAAGATAGGTGTTGCCTTCGCTCAGCATGGCAATGGCCTTGAGCCCCGCCGCAAAGTCATCCGCCGCCTGATTGATAATGACGCTGGCATCCGCTGCCAGGGGTTCTGATTCCATCGCCGTCACATAGATCGCCGCCGGGCGGCTATCGGATGCGGGCACCTTGGAATAGGGCCGGGTGCGGAACGAGGTCCACAGACCCGCCGCACACAGACGTTCTGCCAGGCCTTCAGCGGTAGAGACATCTCCCACCGATGAGAAATCGACGGGCTCTGCCGCAGTGGCGTCCACTTCGATCTCGACGCTGACCAGCACCCGGCGGGCGCCACGGTTCACCGCTTTGACCCGACCCGACACAGGTGAGACCACCTGCACATCAGGCGTATCCTTATGGGCAAAGACCGGGGCGCCGGCGGCGATCACATCGCCTTCCTGCACCGCGAGACGGGGTTTCAAACCTAGGTAGTCGCTGCCCAGCAAGGCAACGGTCCTGACTGCGGGACCATCGTGAATTTCCTGCGCGGGGGCGCCCGCT
Source organism: Pseudophaeobacter sp. TrK17 (assembly GCF_042192375.1). NCBI lineage: Bacteria > Pseudomonadati > Pseudomonadota > Alphaproteobacteria > Rhodobacterales > Roseobacteraceae > Pseudophaeobacter > Pseudophaeobacter sp. TrK17. The sequence continues at coordinate 20,087 of NZ_CP071701.1, read as the reverse complement.
ACCGGAAGTTCGAGTCCTTTTCGTAGCTTGTAATGCCGCAACTCTATCTCTTCTTCTTGTGCTGTCGGTCAGAACCAACATCTCTGGGCCGTTTGTTCGGATTCGACCTGCAAATAGTCTGATCTGGGCCAAGTTCCCACCGGGAAAAATGAAAAAGCGCGTTTCCGTACCATTTCAGACCATATCCAACCTTGATTGACAGGGCCGCGAATAGCGTACAATAGAAGGGCGTTTCAAGGGTAGGTGGATAAATGGCACGTCTCTTTCTTGTCGCTATGATGTTTTTTGTAGCAGCCTGCAAATCAGATCCCGTCACGCTGACCTTCAGCGGCGAGACCATGGGCACAACCTACACCATCGTGGCAATCGACAAAACGGCGGATCTGTCGTCGGATGCGCTGCAAACCAGCATCACCGCGGCACTAACCAAAGTGAACAGCCAGATGTCAAACTGGGATCCAAACTCCGAGATTTCCCGGTTCAACGCAGAGCCCTCCACCGATCCCATTGCGATCTCGTCCGAACTGGCCAACGTTGTGGCGGCGGCAAATGCGATCCACCAGAAAAGCGAGGGCTTGTTTGATGTGACCCTTGGCCCCCTGATTGAGATCTGGGGCTTTGGTGCCCGCACCCCCGACAGCCCGGTGCCCACAGAAACGGCCATTGCCGCAGCCATGCAACAGGTCGGGCAGGCCAAAATCCTGTCGCTGTCTCAGGATCCCCTGACCCTGCGCAAAAGCCTGCCGCAGACCTCGGTCTATCTGGCCGCCATTGCCAAAGGCTACGGCGTCGATCAGGTTGCCGCCGTTTTGGCCGAGGCTGGTATCACCGACTATATGGTGGAAATTGGCGGCGATCTGGTCACCGCCGGGCTGAATCCCAATGGCGAAGCCTGGCGCATTGGCATCGAACGCCCCGATGCCGCCAGCCAGACCATTGAGGAAATTGTCGATGTCTCGGGGCTTGGCATGGCCACCTCGGGGGATTACCGCAACTATTTTGAACAGGATGGCATCCGCTATTCCCACATCATTGACGGTGTCACCGGCCGCCCCATCACCCATGGCACCGCCTCGGTGACGGTGCTGGCAGAAAACGCCATGATGGCCGATGGCTGGGCCACCGCGCTGCTGGCACTGGGTCAGGACCGCGGGCTCAAGATCGCCGAAACCGAAGGCCTCGCGGTTTTGTTCATTGCACGCCGAGCCGATTCCGGTGAGACAGGGTTCGCAACCACCACCAGCTCGCAGTTTTCCAAACTGCAAGCCAAGCAATAAGGGCAGATCTTGATGGCCACATTCCTTTTTACCTTTGGGCTTTTGGCACTGATCATGCTGGGCATGTCACTGGGCGTTCTGCTGATGGGCAAAACCATCAAGGGCAGCTGCGGTGGCTTGAACGCCATTTCCGGCGCTGACAAATGTGTGGTCTGCAGCAAGGACATCGATCCCAACAGCCCGCTGCGCGACAAGCTGCAGTGCAAACGCGCCCGCAAAATGGTCGAACAGATGGAAGCCGAGATGCGCGCAGATGGTCAGACCGGCAACTGAGCCTTCAAACAGACATCAGATCTAAGGCATGAGATACGCGGGCGGCCCAATCGGTCGCCCTTTTGTTGTGCCCGATGCGCCGTTCAGCCCGGCGCCATCGGGACAAAACCCAGTGCCAGCAGCGCCGCCGCCGCAATCAAGCCAAACAGCCACAACTGCCAGCGCGGCCCCTCAGCCTTCCAGACCCGGCGATAGCGGTTGCCCGCCAGCACCGCCAGAAAAATCAAAATCGTGGCGCTCAGCGGCGTCAGTGTGATCTGCGAGGCAAGCAAGGTATTCCCCCAAAGGCAATTTGTCGTCTAAGCTGCCCTAAGGCATATCGTCTGTCGATCTGCATGACACAGCACAGGACCAATAGACAACCAGGCGCAGCAACAACAGGGAGCATTTCAACATGCCAAGTTCGTATCAGTCCCCCAGTCGCGGGGATCAGGCCAAAAAGACAAGCCACAGCCAGTCCGTTGAAAGCAATATCTCGCATGAGACAGCAACAGTCGAACAGCTGATCAGCAAAAAGGGCGGCACCACCTATACGATCTCGTCCTCCGATACGCTCAGCACCGCTGTCTCGGTGTTGCGCGACCGTCGCATTGGTGCCCTGCTTGTCACTGGAACAGATGGCCAGCTGGAGGGCATTCTGTCAGAGCGCGACATCGTGCGTAAGCTGGCGGAAACACCGGGGCAAACCCTGCCACAGACCGTGGGTGAGAACATGACCGCCAAGGTGGAAACCTGCACCCCTTCTGATGTTCTGGTCACTGTCCTGCGCCGCATGAACGAGGGTCGTTTCCGCCACATGCCCGTGGTTGAGGATGGCAAGCTATTTGGCATGCTGACCATTGGCGATGTGGTAAACTACCGCCTGAATGAGTTGGAATATGAAGCGCTGCAACTCAAGCAGATGATTGTCGGCTAAAACACCCTGGCCTTTTGTCCCACGGGGCCGAAGGCCAGCCACCTGTGCCCCGCCCGGTGCTCTGATCTGACACGCGATCTTTGGATGCTTAGTCTTCGGACAGGATCGGAAAGCGCCGCCCAGTGATATGCAGCAACTCCTGCACCGCTGTCACCAGCGCCGGGCCCAGGCTTTCGGTAATCAGGTTATCTGTCAGGTCGGTTTTTTTGGCGCCGCTGAGAAACACCACAGGCTCGCCAAACTCTGACGGACGATAGGGGGTGGCAATGGCGTTGATCGAAGTGTTGAACCGCTGCTCACCGCGCACAAAAGCATAGCCGTCACTCAGCAGGCTCGACTGCGCCTCTGCGCCAAAATCCTGATAAAGGGCCTGATCCTCGGGTGACATGGCGCCTGTCTGTTTTTCCATTTCGCTGCGCCCTAATGCGCCCAGAAAGGCCGCTCCCGAAGAGGAGCGCAGCATCGGCATGCGATACCCTACATTGAGCCAGGTGGTGGTTGAATTGCGCGGGCGCCAGGTTTTGACGATCAGCATCTTGCCATCATCCTGGATCGCCACCCCAATCAGCGTCTTGGTGGCATCGGCCAGCTTTTGCATGATCGGGCTCGCCGTTTCGACAAACCCAAAGGACGCCCCGGCGATATTGCCAAGCGCCAGGGCCGCAGGCCCCAGCCGGTATTTGTCATGGTGACGGCCATGGGTCAGATACCCCAGCGCACAGAGGGTAAAGGTCAGCCGCGAAACAGTTGACCGCGGCAGACCGGTGCGCTCTGAAATCTCCAGATTGCCAAGCCCATCGTCATTAGGCCCAAAAGCCCGCAAAACATTGAGCCCGCGCGCCAGGGTATTGGCAAATCGCTTGTCGTCTTTCAGATCTGGCATCGCCTATCGTCCTAGCGGTGGTTAGGAATTCCAACGTATAGAATTTCTTGCAAATGAAAAAGCCTGTTCACCTTGCCGTCATAGACAACACCAAAGAAATCGACGGAAAGCCCACAATCAGCGCCAAAACCACCACATCCACGCACAAGAACCGCCAGATGCCTGCAAATACCGTGCCAATTGGCGCCGCTTTGCCAACCACATTGGACAGCACAAAGACATTCAGACCCACCGGCGGTGTAATCAGGCCAATCTCCAGCAGCTTCACCACCACGACGCCAAACCAGATCAGGTTCATGCCGTAGGATTCCACCAGTGGCACCACCAGCGGCAGGGTCAGCACCATGATGCCAATCGGATCAAGAAACATGCCCAGCATCAGGTACACGCAACAGATGCAGATCAGCAGCACCATCGGCGAAAGCTGTGCATCCGCCACCGTCTGCACCAGCGCCGGTGCCATCCCAGTCAGGGCAATCGCGGCCACAAAGATCTTGGCGCCGGCAGCCACAATGAAGATGGCTGAGGTCTGCACGCAGGTCTCGCGCACCGCTTCCCACAGGCCCTGCAGGGTCAGGCGATTTTGCGCAAAGCCAATCATGGTGGTGATGACAACACTGACCGCCGCCGCTGCTGTGGCGGTGAAAAAGCCACCATAAATGCCAACCACGATGATTGCAAAGATCAGCCCCGCCGGCCAGGCTTCGCGCGCGGCTGCCATTTTCTCGCTCCAGCTGGCGGCGGCGCCCTGTTCGGGGACCAGTTTGGGATTGACCCGGATCCAGACCCAGATCACCAGCACAAACCCCGCCAGCGTCAACAGACCCGGCAAAACACCTGCCAGGAACAGCTTACTCACCGAAGTCTCGGTAAAGATGGCGTAGATAATGAACAGGATACTGGGAGGAATGAGCGACCCCAGGGTCCCGCCCGCCGCCACGCTGGCCGTGGCCAGACGCGGATCATAGCCCAGACGCAGCATTTCAGGGGTGCAGATCTTACCCATGGTGGAGGCACAGGCAAGACTGGACCCGGTGATGGCGGAAAACCCGCCACAGCCCATGACCGAGGCCACCGCCAACCCGCCGCGCTGGCGCACCAGCCAGACCTTGGCCGAGTTATAGACAGCGGTGGTGATACCAGCGCGATAGGCAATATTGCCAAGCGCCACAAACAGCGGGATCATCGACAGATCAAAGCTATGCACCAGATCAAAGGAGTTTGAAAACACCAGCGACGAGGTGGCCCGAATGGCCCGCTCAGGCATGAAGGTGCCAGTTCTGAAGGCAAAGATGGTAAAGGCGGCCAATGTGGCAACCCCAATCAATGCAAAGGCAATCGGCACCCGCATCGCCAACAATACCAGCATCAGGCCAAAGGCCAGTAATCCAATCGTTGCCGGATCCATAAAGTCTATTCCCGAAATTGAAGTGTTCTACGCGGCGCGTCGACCGTCACTGCCGACACGCAAAGGGGACAGTTCGCACCCTGCTCAGTGGCCTGTGGGCTCAAAGTGGAGGGTTTCACCGCGCCAGACGGTCCGGATATCCCCCACAGCCATGACCAGCAAACGCAGCCAGCACAGCGAAATGCCAATGACAAAGGCCAACCGTCCAGGCCATTGCGGCAGGTTGAGATCACCGTAGAAGGCGCTGCCGGTATTGATCTGATGCATCAGCTCTTTGACGCCCGAATAGATCAGCGGAGACAGGGCAAAGACACCAAACAGGGTGCCAAAGATCACAAAATACTCCACCAGTTTGGGCGGCAGCATATTGGTCAGAAACTCAACCGAGATATGAGCCCGCTGGGTGGTGGCAGCTGCCAGAGGCATGATGATTGCCAGCACCATCAGCTCGCGCACGATGATCACCGCATCCGGCACCGAGGCGTTGAACAGGTTCAGCGCAATCACATCGGCAAAGATCATCAAGGCCAATAGAATGATCGCCGCCGTTGCCACGTCGATAAAGAGTTTTTCGATCCGGTCCAGCATGTCGCGCCTCCCTGCTCGCTTTGAAATTTTGAAACAGCCGGTCTGACACACCAGGGCAGGTCCTTCCCTGCCCCGGTGTGTCAGGTTGGTGTTTCAGGTCAGTGCCTCAGCACCAGTAGCGCGGCTTAGTTGCGCTCCCAAGGATAGCCTTCGGCCTCAAACTCGGCGGTGTATTCCGCCACCGCCTGGGTATAGACCTCGATCATTTTCTCTGGATCCAGACCAACGCTGACGGCATTTTCTTTCCAGTCATCCAGGAAAGGTTCGGTGGCGGTGTTCAGCGCCGCGCGCTCCTCAGCCGAGACTTCCAGCACCTTGACCGGACGGTCATAGGCATCGGCCCGCATCGCATCCAGAGCCTTGCTGTTGGCACCAATGACGATCTGCGCGAACTTATCCGCCAGTTCGGTGCCCGCCTGGGTCAGGACCGCCTTTTGCGCGTCGCTCAGCGCGTCATAGCTTTGCTTGTTCATGAACATGCCATAGCCGCCGATCTGGCCCCAGTTCAGCACGGTGTAGCTGTCGATGACCTCGTGCCATTTCAACGCCGGAACAATATAGGAATAGCCCTGGGTACAGTCGATCAGCCCGGTATCAAGCCCTTGATAGGCCTCATAAACGCTGAGGTTCACCATGGTGGCGCCCAGCTCCCCAAAGACTTTGCCGTAGACACCAGCGCCCCGCACTTTGAGGCCAGCGATATCCTGGATCGAGTTGATCTCGGCGCCTTTGCAGGCGACGTTCACATCAGACGCAGTAAAGGTGCCGATATAGACCAGGTTCTGACGTGCCAGATTTTCGGTGATCTGGGGCATGCTGCGCATCAAATGGTCGGTGGCGCGTAGACCAACCCAAGGGTTGGGGCCGCCCAGAGGCAGATCCGCCAAGGAATAGGCCGCCATTTCTTTCTGGAAATAGGCCGAGATCACCGAACCGGCATCCGCAACACCATTGCCAATCGACTGCACCGACGCCGAGGCTTTGAACAGGGCGCCGCCCCATTGCACATCCAGTTTCAGATCACCCTCAGAGAGTTCACCAATACGGCCATCAAACCATTTCAACGCCGCCGGAACCGTGCCCCGCGCCGGGCCGCTGTGGCCGTAAAAGATCGTGGTCTGCGCCGCTGCAACGGTGCCAAAAGACAGCGCAACCGCTGCCGCTGCCAATGTGGTGTTTACAAAACTCATAGTCAGAATCTCCTCCCCGAGATTAGGTTTCCCGGCTGCCTATCATACAGAACAACATTCCGTATAGTAGAATTTTTACTTAAACAGCGGTCTCGCGCATCAATTCATCCGCAAAGGTACTAATCAGCTTGCCCTTAAGGATCTTGCCCGTCGGAGCCGCAGGCAAATCCGGTGCCAGAATGATCCGGGTTGGCCGCTTGTAGGGCGCCAATCTGTCCTTCACAAAGTCCGACAGATCCGCCTCATTCAAGCTGCAGGCCGTAGCGACTTTGACAAAGGCCAGCACCTCTTCGTTGCCAGAGACCTGCCTGCCGACCACCCCGGCCATGATGACCTCGGGATGATCCGTCAACGCGCCTTCGATTTCGGCGGGGTAGACGTTGAACCCGGATCGAATGATCAGCTCTTTTGACCGGCCCGCAATATGCAGGCGCCCGTCCTCATCAAACCTCCCCAAATCGCCCGTTCGGAAGAAGCCGTCTGCAGTCAGCACCTTGGCGCTTTGCTCGGGGTCGCGGAAATAGCCCTTCATGATCTGCGGACCACCCACCAGGATCTCGCCGATCCCCTCGGCGGGCGCAGCGCCTTCGGTATCAAAATCGAGCTGGAATGTGCTGTCGAGCATGGGATGGCCGACGCTTACATCCGGGTCCCCAAAGGGGCTGGTGGTGGCACAGACCCCGGCGGAGCTTTCGGTCAGCCCGTAGCCGTTTTGCAGTGGAATGCCATAAAAAGCCTCGGCCTCCCGCTTCCAGGTCGGGTCCAGCGGCGCCCCACCAGAGGAGACAAAACGCAGCAAACCCGCCTTATAGCGCGGCTCGTTTTGTGCCATTGCATAGTGAAACAGATGCGCATGCATCTGCGGCACCGCCGGCAGCAGGGTCACATCCGTTTGCAGCGCCTTGTAGAGCCGCTCAACCGAGAACCGGGCCTCCAACCGCAGCGCCCCCTGCGCCGTACAAACCGAAAGCAGGGTAACCAAGCCAAAGATGTGCGACAGCGGCAGCGCCAAATAGGTCATATCGCCATCCTCGATGCCGCGCACCTTGGCCGAGGCCGCCGCCGCACAGAGCAGGTTGAAGTGGGTGAGCATCGCCGCCTTTGGCACGCCTGTGGTCCCAGAGGTATAGAGCAGCAGCGCCACCTGTTCGGAGCCATCCTCGAAACTAGGCTCCGACTGGCTACAGCGCCGCTGGAAAATCGCTACGGTGCCAAAGCTGCCCATGGCGGTCTTAGCGGAAAAAGCCTTGCCATGGATCACCGCAGATTCGGACGCGTCCTTACAGAACACAACAACACTTGGATCACTATGGGTGATCATCCGGTCCAGTTCAGCATGGGTGAGCCGCGCATTCAGCGGTACAGCCGTCGCATCCAGCTGGCTGGTAGCAAAAAGAAAGGCGCAAACCGCCAGGCAATTCTCAAACACCATGACCACACGATCACCGGGTTTTACGCCATGCTCCAGGAGCACCTCCTTGGCCTCGGCCGTGGCCTCAACCAGATCGGACCAGGTGTACTTGCCATCCGCGTAGTCGATCATCGCCAGAGCGTCGGGTTTTGCAGCGGCTGCCGCCTGTAGCGTCTCGTGAATTCGGGTCTGCACGCAGGTCCCCTCCCTATGAATCCTCCTGGAACTGAGCCCCCCTGCCCCCTGGACACCCAAGGACGACTCGCAGCGGCCTGGAGGGTGCGGGGTCGCACAGTGATGCTGGGTATAGACCTGCGCCGCTACAATTTCAATATGTGGAATTCAAATCGCCATAGTGAAACTGTACCGCAGTCCCTAAGCTCTTGACCGCCATGGCTTAAAAAACGGTGCGACACCTTGCCCTAACGTAAGGTGAGCCGCAAAGCTCCCCTGCAACCCAGATGCACATCAGGGCGCCAAAGCAAGAATCGCCAAGAATCGTCCTGTTTGGCCCCTGAACCTTTGCTCTGCGCGCGGCAGCACAGTTGCGCGAGGTCCACCGGCCTGACAACGGGCCTGACCACGGGGCATGCATCAGGCGCCGTAGACCGGCGCCCTGGATGCTGACAAACAGACCAAGATCAGCCCCTGCCCCACGACATCCGGTCTACAAAGGCGTTATTTTAGCCCGCGCAGCAATTCCTGTGACGGGGTGCCGGTGGCGGGCTGGCCAATGCTGGACTGATAAGCGCTGATCGCGGCCTGGCTTTTGGGGCCCAAAATTCCGTCGGCCCCATCGGTGTCAAAGCCCTTGGCAGTCAGACATTTTTGCAACGCAACCCGGTCATCCTTGGTCAGCCCATTGGCATCCGGTGGGAATGTACCGCGCAAAGGCGCTCCCCCGGCGATGCGGTCTGCCAGATGGCCGACGCCAATGGCATAGGCATCCGAGTTATTGTAGCGTTTGATCGCCTTGAAATTGCCCGTCACCGCAAAGCTTGGCCCGCCCGGCTGTGGCTGCAAGGCGCCAGCAGCTGCCGCGCCGGTGACTTCACGCCCCCAACGCGTGCCGCGTGTCCAGCCATTGCGTTGCAGATAGGCCGCGGTCGACGCCAGCGCATCTGTTGGGTCCTCAGACCAGATGTCACGCCGCCCGTCCCCGGTGAAATCCACCGCAAAAGCCTGGTACGACGTGGGAATGAACTGGGTATGACCCATGGCCCCGGCCCAGCTACCGGTCATCCTGTTGGCAGTGATATCGCCGTTTTGCAGGATTTTCAGCGCCGCGATCAGCTGCTTTTCAAAAAATGCCCCACGGCGTCCGTCATAGGCCAGTGTCGAGGTGGCCGAAACCACCGGCACATCACCGCGCCGTTCACCGTAAAAGCTCTCCAGTCCCCAGATCGCCGCAATGATGGATGCGTCAACGCCGTATTTTGCTTCTAACGCCAGCAGGGTTTTGCGATGCCGCTGATAGGCGGCGCGGCCCTTGCTGACCCGCTCGTCTGAGACGGCGATCGACAGGTAATCCTCGAGGGTGCGTTTGAATTCGGTCTGGTTGCGATCGCGTTTCACCACCCCGGGCAGATAGCCGGCATTGCGAAACCCGGCTCGCAGGGTTGCCTCGGATATGCCCTGGGCCTGGGCGCGGCTGTAAAACCCATCCACCCAGGCGTCATAGCCGGCATTAGGAGTGGGCCGCAGGTCGGCGGGCAATCCAGGTTTTGCCAGCGGCGTGCTGCCCTGCACGCCACGCTGATCCGCCGAGGTAACATTGCCGCAGGCCACCAGCCCAAAGGCGGCAAAGCCAAAGCCAAAACTCCGTCGGGAAATTTGGGTCGTTGTCGTCTTGGAAAAACTCATCATCACTGCTCGCTGTTTTCTTTTACCCTAGCGCATCTCATCCCGCTTGCAATCCTGGCACAGGCACAGTGGCCACCGCTGGGCGCCTCCCCGCCGAAGTGGGGTTACTAATCTGCACAGATCCTGCACATCTCTTGCGCAAGCGCTGCGCGGCGCCTGTGGCATCCCTTGCCCTGTCCTTTCAACGATAAAATGAGACAGAGGGAACAGAAGATGACAGGTGAATACATCGTGCGCGGGGTGCCCGCGTCTTTGCAACAAGATGGCTGGTGGTTGAGCTGCGATAGCGCAGAACAGCCGGATCCCGTCGCCCCAAAGCCGCCGCGCAACTGGACAGATCTGGGCCGCAAGGGCGGCAGCGCGATGCTGGCGCTGGTGGTTCTGGTGGCGTTGGCGGACTGGCTATTCTGGGGCTATGCGCCGGGGCTGTCTATCGCCCTGTTCAGTTGGGCGCTGTTTGGCGCCGCCTTGCTGGTAAACACCCCGGACAAGGCCCACAGCAAACCAGCGCTGCTGTTTTTGCTGCTCACCAGCCTGCCGGTGATCGAGCATGATCAGGCTCTATCCCTGGGGTTTCAGCTGTTTGGCCTGATCACCGCCGTCGCCTGGATACATCAGCCATCCAAGGCCCGCCTGGCGGCAATACCAGCGGCCGCGCTGCACCTAGCGCGCGCCCTGCCCTTATCCGGCCTGCGCGCGCTGGTGCACAGCCTGCACCAGAACGCCCCAGTGGCCAAACCAAAGACCCGCCAAGACAACAACGACAAAAAGGCCGCCTCCTCCCTGTCAAAACATTTGCGAAACTGGAGCTTTCCGCTGGGCGGTGCCCTGGTGCTGATCACCCTGCTGCTGCAGGCCAATCCGCTGCTGGAACAGGGTCTGGTAGACCTTTTGAGTTTTGATCTGGATATCATACCGCTGCTGCTCCGGGTGTTGTTCTGGAGCGGCACGGCGCTGATGACCTGGCCCTTTCTCGTGCCCACACCACAAGGCGAAGCGCCTAAAGCAAAAGCCGATACGCCCGCTCGCCGCCGGGGAGGGAGCTTTGGGCTCAATGCCGGATCAGTGCTGCGCGCCCTGGTGGTGTTTAATCTAATCCTCGGGGTGCAAAGCCTGATGGATCTCTCCATTCTCATTGGTGGAGCGGAGCTGCCAGAGGGCATGACGCTGGCGACATATGCCCATCGCGGCGCCTATCCGCTGTTGATCACTGCCATGCTGGCCGGGGGGTTTGCCCTCGCGGCGCGGCCCTATCTGGGAAGCCATGCCAGCCTGAAACCGCTGATGATGCTCTGGCTTGGCCAGAACGCCCTGCTCGGCCTGAGCTCGGTCTTGCGACTGGACCTCTATATGGCGAGCTTTGGTCTCACCTATCTGCGGCTTTATGCGATGATCTGGATTGGGCTGGTGGTGGTGGGACTGCTGCTGACCGCTTGGCAGATCCTCAAGGCGCGCTCCAACCGCTGGCTTTTGCTGCGCTGTACCGGCCTGGGGCTGGTGACACTGTATATCTGTGCCTTTATCAACTTTGCCAGCCTGATTGCCGCCCAGAACCTGACTATGAAATCAACAAAAATGCTGGATTTGTATTACCTCTGTACTCTTGGACCGACTGCAACCAGTGGCATCCACGCCGCACTGCAAGCGGATCCAACCTTGCGCATCCCATCCGGCTACCACAGCTGCTGGCAGCAGCCTTCTGAGGGTGACAACTGGCGCGAATGGGGCTTTCGCTCCTGGCGGATAAGTTCCTATGCTGGGCTAGATTTTGACGGCGTAAGCGCAGGTAAGGCAAAACCCGATGAAGATTCTACTGGTCGATGACGACCCCCGCCTGCGCGATCTGGTGCGCATCGCGCTGGAACGCGCGGGCTGGCAGGTGGTAACCGCTGCCGATGGGCAAGAGGCGCTGCTGCATGCCAGCCGCGAGCTGCCGGATTTCATCGTGCTGGACATTGGCCTGCCAGAGCTGGACGGGTTTGAGGTCTGCCGCCGCATTCGGCAACGATCCGAGGTCCCGATCCTGTTTCTCACCGCCCGCGACGACGAGGTCGACTGCATTCTGGGGCTGGAACTGGGCGCCGATGATTATGTCACCAAACCCTTTAGCCCGCGCGAACTGGTGGCCCGTATCCGCACTATCCTGAAACGCAGCCAGAAAACCCAGGCTCCGACAGTTTTGACCCACGGGGATCTTTGCCTTGATCCACAGGCACATCGCTGCCAGATCGCCGGGCAAGACATATCACTGACCGCCCGTGAACAGGGCATTTTGCTGTTGCTCCTGCAAGACCCCAGCCGCATTCGCAGCCGCGCCGAGCTGATCACCCAGATCTGGGGGGCTGGCAGTCAGGTCTCGGATCGCACCCTGGATAGCCATCTGCGCAATCTGCGCGCCAAACTGGAACAGGCCGGGGGCATTGATCTGGTCGAGACCGTCCACGCCGTTGGCATCCGGCTCAGGGCACTGCGCTGATGCCCGATAATTTGACGCCTGGGAAACTGGTGAAAAAGTGGCGCCCCTCGCTGGCGCTGGTGCTGGGCGGTGGGCTAGCAGGCACGCTGGTTCTGTCGCTGATCGGTTTGGTGGCGCTGCGCTATCTGGGGCCGGAAATTGGCTTTCGCAATGCGGCGGCGCTGCTGGGCACCCTGATTCTCCTCGCGACTGCCTTTCTCGGCTGGCTGCTGGTGCGACTACTGCTTTCCCCCATTCGCGCCCTCAACGCCTATACCGCTGAAGTGCGCAGCAAACAGGGCCAACCCGTTGATCCACCATATCATTCCGGCACTGCCGAGCTGCATGAGATGGCCCAAAACGTGATCGACATGGCCGATCACCTGCGCAACCGGGAAATGACCATCCGCAGCTTTACCGACCACGTCAGCCATGAGATCAAAACCCCGGTTTCCGCCATTCGTGCCGCGACAGAGCTGATCGAAGACGGCGCCGCCCTGCCCTGCGAAGACCAAAAGCTGCTGACCCAGATCGACGGAGCCGCGCGCCAGATCGAAGACCAGCTCACCGCCCTGCGCGAAGTTGCCCGCGCCCGTGAAATAAACCACCAGGGCAGCAGCAGCCTCAGCGCGGTTAATACCTGGCTTCAGGCCGAATTTGCCGATCTGCAACTGGCGCTTGCGGGCCACGATCTGGCGCTACCCATCGGAGCAAGCGGATTACAGATCATCCTCACCCATCTGCTGAACAACGCCCGCGAACAGGGGGCGCAAGGGGCTGTCATTGCGGCTCAGGCCCTGTCTTCAGGTGTGGAGCTCAGGATTACCGACGATGGCAAAGGCATCTCCCCCGGCAATGCTGCACAGGTTTTTGACCCGTTTTTCACCACCAAACGCGTCCAAGGCGGCACCGGCATGGGGCTGACAATCCTGCGCAATATGCTGAGCGTCCATGGCGGCGATATATCCCTGCAGCCCTGCGACAGCGGTGCCTGCTTTGTTATTACGTTTGCGGTGCCCTAACTGCGCTGAAACCCGCCCAGGCCTGGCTGGCATTTTTGCCAAACCCCGCTAGGCTGGCAGGTGCACATCCTCTTTTGCACGCCGGAGCCTACATCATGTTCAGTCGTTTTCTTGTTTTGCTCGCCGTGCTTTGGCTGCTGCCCCTGCCCGCCGCGGCCCTCAACCGCGCCAAGGTGGAGCGTCAGTTTCAGGACTGGCTACAGCAAGAGATCTGGCCCGAGGCAAAGGCGGCAGGCGTCGGCCGCAAGACCTTTAAAGCCGCGTTTTCCGGGGTGACGCTAAACTGGGATCTGCCCGATCTGGTGCCCCCCGGCAGCACACCCCAGGTGCCAAAACAGCAACGTCAGGCCGAATTTGGCGTCCCCGCCAAATATTTCAGCCCGGGCGGGCTGGCAGGAGCAACCTCCATGGGTCGCAAAATGCTGCAGACCCATGCCAAAACCCTTGCCCAAGTCGAGGCTGAAACCGGGGTGCCGGGGCGGATCCTAATTGCCATCTGGGGCCGCGAAAGCGCCCACGGGCGCGCAAAAATCCCCCATAATGTGTTCCGGGTTCTGGGCACCAAGGCCTTTATGAGCACCCGCGCAGACTATTTCACCGCAGAACTCATCGCGGCGCTGCAAATCGCCCAGGCTGGCCATGTCAACGCGGCAAGCATGAAAAGCAGCTGGGCCGGCGCCCTGGGGCAGCCCCAGTTTATGCCAAGCAACTTCCTGAAATATGCCCGCGACGGCAATGGCGACACCCACGCCGATATTTGGGATTCCGAGGCCGACACGCTGATGTCCATTGGACATTTCCTGGCGGAACATGGCTGGCAAAAAGGGCGCGACTGGGGCTTTGAGGTAAAGGTCCCGCCTGCGCTCTCGTGTAGTCTGGAAGGCCCGGATCAGGGCCGCAGCATTGCCGACTGGGAAGCCTTGGGCATCACCCGGGTGTCTGGCCGCCCCTTCCCGGCGGCGGAACGCGCAGGCGAGGGATTTTTGATGATGCCCGCCGGGCGCTATGGACCTGCCTTTATCGTCACGCCAAATTTCTACGTGCTGAAGGACTACAACAAAAGCGATCTCTATGCGCTGTTTGTCGGCCATGTTGGCGACCGTATCCAATACGGGGTTGGCGATTTCACTGCCCGCTGGCAGGGTATCGACAAGCTCTACCGCTCCGACGTGGCGGCGATGCAGCGCGGGCTGGAGGCCCTGGGCCATGATGTGGGCGGCGCCGATGGGTTGGTTGGCTTCAAAACCCGCCGTTCAATCGGCCGCTGGCAGGAAAGCACCGGTAAAGCGCCCCGGTGTTTTCCGGATAGTTCAATAAAATCATTGGCTTCAAACTAGTGTGATCGGACCGCCCTGCCCCCTCGCGCAGGGCGGTCCGCCGTGGTATAGCAGCGCCATCATCACCAGGGCAGCCCCTTTGGCGACCCGAACGCAGGACTTAAAGACATCACATGAAACGCGTTCTTGTTACCGGCACCGCCGGCTTCATCGGTTTTCACCTTGCCAAACTGCTGCTGGACGAAGGCTTTCGCGTGCATGGCTTTGACGGCATGACCGAATACTACGATGTCTCCCTGAAACAGCGCCGCCATGCCATGTTGTTGCAGCACCCCAATTTTTCGGCCACCGAAGCAATGCTGGAAGACGCGGAGGCGTTTGACGCCATGGCGGATGAATTTGCGCCTCAGGTGATCATTCACCTCGCTGGGCAGGCAGGTGTGCGCTACAGCCTTGAAAACCCTAGATCTTATCTGGAAACCAACGTCATGGGCACCTTCAACGTGATGGAGGCCGCTCGCCGTTTGAAGGTCGACCATCTGCTGATGGCCTCCTCCTCTTCGGTTTATGGTGGCAATGATGTGATGCCCTTTACCGAGCTGGATCACACCGACGCGCCGCTCACCATCTATGCCGCCAGCAAAAAGGCCAATGAGAGCATGGGCCATTCCTATGCGCATCTCTGGGACCTGCCCACCACAATGTTTAGGTTCTTTACCGTCTATGGCCCCTGGGGGCGGCCGGATCTGGCCTTTTACAAATTTGCCGATGCCATCCTCGAAGAGCGCCCCATCGACATCTACAACCACGGTGAGATGTACCGCGATTTCACCTATATCGACGATCTGGTGCGCGGTATCCGCCTGCTGATCGACGTGGTGCCCCAGCGCCCCGCCAGCAAGGAAGAGATTGCGGAAGGCGACAGCCTATCTCCGGTGGCGCCCTACCGGGTGGTCAATATCGGCAATTCCGAGAAAGTGCGCCTGCTGGATTTCATCGACGCCATTGAAACCAGCCTCGGGAAAAAGGCCATTCGCAATTACATGGAAATGCAGATCGGCGATGTGCCCGCGACCTGGGCCGATGCCACATTGCTGAAAAAGCTGACCGGCTATCAGCCACAGACCAATTTCCGCGACGGCATAGATCGCTTTGTCGCCTGGTTCCGGGACTACTACCAGAAATAGCAGCCCCGGGTTTAAAGCCGTCCTATGGCCTTAGCCAATCTGGCGGGCGATCAGTTTCAGGATCTGCTCTGCCGTATCGGCATTGATCACCCTACCCTTCAGCTCGATCCGCAGCCCGTCAGCAGACACCTCGGCACTCAGCGCGCCACCTTTGGGCAGATCGCGGCTTGGCAGCCGGGTGATTTCCTGCGGACGCCCGCCGCGAGACCTGTCACGCGGCGCTGTGCTTGCCTCCTTTAGTGTCTTCTGCAGCAGGGCCCATTCGGATTTGGCGTCCTGGACATCTGCCTCTGCCAGGGCCGCGCGCAACTGGGTTTGGCGCCCATCCCGCAGCGCGGTAGCCAGGGCAAGCCCCGCCTTTTCCGTCAGCCCGGTTGGGAACTGCAACAGATCGCCCAGGGCCTCATGCACCAGGGCAAAGCTGCGCACCTTGGATCGTTTTGCCTTGGAGGCCGCCGCAAACAGCGCGTCCACCGCAGCCTCGATGCTGGGGAAGACCTCTTGTCCCTTTGCCAACACCGCAATGCGCCCGCGTTCATAATGGCTGAGGTTGGCGCGCACCTCGTTTTCTTCCACCATCGAAACATAGGCCGCCTGCCCCGCGTCGGCCTCGCGCACAAAGGCCGGGATCTGGGCAAAGCCCGCGTCCCCTGTTGCAAGCGCGCGATAGGCCTGCAGTCTGCGAAAGCCAGAGATCAACCCATAGCCGGTTTCCGTCTTGGCCACCTCAATAGGCGCCCGCAAGCCGTTTTCCTTGATTGATGCCTGCAACTCCGCCATGGCTTCGGCGTCTTCGACCAGACGGTCACGGCGGATGAAATCCTGGTCGATGTCCGCAACGGCCAGGATCTGCACAATCAGGCCGTCCTTTTCAGCCTCGCGCCAGCGGGCAGCGTCGCCCTGATCCCGCGCCAGTGCCACCCGGTCAGTGACCCCGGCCATACTGTTGAGGCTGGCCGCCTCGGCTGCGACCTGGGCAATCGGCGGCACCGCGGATTTGGTCTCAAACGGATTGGCCGAAGGTTTCGTCGCGAAACCCTCCTCCAGCTCTTGCAGCTCGCTGGCATCCGGGGCGATCAGTCTTCTGCGTTTAGCCATTCTGTTCGTCTCCCATATTTGCATCGCGCCACCAGCAGCCGATCAACAGTTCCTTGAATTCCGCATAGGTGCGATCAAAGGTTTCCCGCCCCCGCACATAGGTGTCGCGGTTGAAATCACGGTAATCGGCCTCGTAGATGCCGTTCACCTGCTCCCCCGCCTGACCAACCAAGGCCGTATAGTCCTGCCGGTAGGCATTCATAAAGTCCCCAAAATAGGCTTGGATCACATTGGCCATATCGGTTTGCTGACTCGCATCAAACCGGGTGACAATGGCTCGTACTACATCCCATTCGAACTTTATTTCAGGTAACCCCGCCGCGCGCTGTGCGGAATTTTCACCGTCCTCAATTGAGGCAAAGGTGGTGTAAAGCATGTCAAAGAAACGCCCGGTCGAGTCGAACTCCAGATAGGATGCCCCCAGGGGAACCAGCAGAATGTCAGCCGCAGCCAGCGCATTGATGGTCAGATAGCCAAGCGCGGGCGGGGTATCGAGAAAGATCACGTCGTATTCATCAAGAATGCTTTCATCCTGCAGAAAATTGGTCAGCCCGTCCCACAGCGGCCAACTGCGCAACCCCATGCGCCAGACCGGGATCTGGAATTCCGCCCAATAGAGGTTCAGCTGCGCCCCGATCAGATCAATATTGGGCCAGTGGGTTTTCTGGATAACGTCCTGCGGTGTGGTCTTCAGCGCTTCTTGCAACGTCTCATCCAGCGGGATTTCTGGTTGGCCAGCGGCGGCGCGCACTTCGTTCTCAGCGGTGACCGCTTTGGCGTAGTCCTTCGCCACCAGCGGGAAGACGGTTTGCCATTCATCCGCAACCTTGCCCCCCATGATCGAGGTCATGGATCCTTGGCTGTCTAAGTCGATAACCAGCACCTTATAGCCGTCCAAAGCAGAGGACATTGCAAGGTGTGCGGCGGTCGAAGTCTTTCCTACCCCTCCCTTAAAATTCGCCACAGATACAACTTTTGCGGGCAACCCTTTTGGACGGTACGGAACATACTCTTTAGTGTTGACCCCCTCATTGTCAAAGTGCTGCCGCAACGCAAGCACTTCCTCCAGCGTGAACCATTTGGAGCCGCCTTCGCCTTCGCCCTGGGGCAGATCAGGATTTGCCTTAAGCACCCGGCGCAGATGCGCGGGTGCTACCGGGATCAGATATTTTGTGATTTCCCAAGTGGAGAATTTGCGCAATCGTTTCTGACCATCGGGGGCGTATCCCCGTCGCGCCAGATCTTCCCGACCTTTCCCGCAAAAAGCCGCAGCCTTGGCAAATCGGGCGGTGCCAATAGGATCAGGGAGCTTCTTTGCGGCGGCCTCTGGGTCCAAATTGAGATAGGGGGGCAGGGGAGGTGAGGATTGTTTGCTCATGTCGGTGCCTCGTATCATGTTCGCCTTTTTGGCGCATGTCAGAGAAACTAGCGGACATCCTGCGATCATTCCAGCATTCTTCTGCTGTTTTCTCTTGGCCGTGATAAATCCGCAGGTTTCGCGACGAAACCTCATGAAATTAGAAGCTTAGGCACAACATAGGTTTATTTCTTTTAGGGATTTTAGAATCTTTGCTCAAAATAAGGTACATATCTTCAAGGGCTTAAGTGGTCTTGGGTGCCTGAAGACAGGATGAAAGGTACCAATAAGCAGGTTCAAAGGTACCCATTAGCAGGATTATGGGTGCCCTGGCGCGGGATGAGCGACACCGATTCTCAGGATCGGCATCAGGGGCGTATTAGGCTCTCCAGTGGGGTATTAGGCTCTAAACGGACTCTGCTCCGGGTCTAAGTTCAAGAGGCGTGTAGCGGCTGTTTTTGCCATTGGTGAGTCGCGATGGTGTTCGCCTCGGGTTGGATTGAGTCAAGAGGGTCCTGTATTTGGGTACCTTAAACGTAGGGGTTCAGGAACCTAAGTGTGATTGATAGTTGGGTACCTTATATGCCATGGTGTTGGAAAAATCGAGCAGGCAAATGGTATGAGCGATTCCCAGATCGACATGGATTCCCTATCCGGCGCGTTGCGCCGCGAAACCGTGAAAAAGAATGTGGCCGCGATCCATATCAGTGGCAAGCTCAGCCTGCTGCAGCGCAAGCTCTCCAATGTGCTGCTGCTCAATGCCTATGACGCGCTGACCACGGCGCAAAGCCATACAATTGACGCGCGCACTCTGGCGACCATCGTTGGCTATAACTCAAATGATTTTGACACCCTGCGCGCCAGCCTGCGGGCGCTTGCGGAAACCGTCGCCGAATGGGATATGCTGGATGACAAAGGTCGGCAGGAATGGGGTGTCTCCTCTTTGCTGTCTTTTGCCAAGCTGAAGAACGGCGTTTGTGAATATGCCTATTCGCCGGCTCTGGCGCAAAAGCTGCACGACCCCAAAATCTATGCACTGATCAATGTACATATCCAGCGCAATTTTAGCTCAGGCCACGGGCTGGCGCTTTATGAGAATTGCTACCGTTTTGTGCGCACCCGCTCGACCGGATGGTGGAGCTTAGAGACTTTTCGCAAGCTGATGGGCGTGGATGGCTCTAGCTACTACGAGAGCTTTAAGCATTTGAACGCCAAAATTATCAAACCGGCGGTGGCGGAGGTCAACAAAAGCTCCGACATCATCATCACACCGGAGTTTCAGAAAAAGGGCAGGGCGGTGACCGAGATTCGCTTCCTGATCAAATCAAACCCACAGATGGCGATGTTCCAGATTGATGACAGCGACGGCATGCGTAATCTGGCGACCTATAAGGCGCTGCGCGGGCAGGGGGTCTCTGACCGTTTGGCGCGCCAATGGATCACCGAACACGGCGAGGATTATGTGAAACAGAAGCTGTCGCTGATGGAAGAGCAGGCCGAGGTCAAAAGCTCGGTTGGCTATCTTTCGGCGGCTTTGCGCGATGATTACCAGTCGAAGCAAGCCACGGTAAAACCAGAACCCAGTCTAGAGGCAATTGCGGCGGCGCGGCGGCGTGATCAGGAGCGGGCCAGGGAAGAGGCCGATTATGCTGCCCGACAGGCGGAGCGGGAAGAGCGCGCGCGTCGGCTTGATTTGGTAGAGGAGCTGGTTTCGCGGCGAAACCCTACCCAACGCGATGCCGACAGACAGCTGTTCATAGCGGGTCTTGACGACGATCTTGAGCGGGAGAACTTTCGCGCTCATGGCTGGCGGTCGGCTCTGAATGCCAGCGCCATCATCGCCTTTTGGCAGGAGATGGAACCGGAGGCCTTTGAGGTATGA